>JANMBU010000025.1:0-3026 GCA_031360575.1 Gemmatimonadaceae bacterium | reverse complement strand
ATCTGCTGCGGCGAGATCGCGGAGCCGAGCAGCAGCCCGAGCGCCGAAAAGGCGCTCGAGCCGAGGATGACGATAAGGATCACCGTCGGGAATTGCGTCAGCGTCAGCCCCGGGATCGGGCCCATGATGAGTCGCGCGACCGGCAGCACGAACCCGGCCGAGATGAATCCCTGCAGCACACCGGCGACGATCTTCTCGGCGGCGATCAGGTGTGTCGGCACCGGTGCGAGCAGGCGATCCTCGATTTCGCGCGTCCAGCCGAAGTCCTGCACCATCGGCAGCGCGACCGCCTGGATGCTGGCGAACGTCAGGCTCACCGCGAGAATCCCGGGGAGCAGCGTCGCCGTGTAATTGCTTCTCATGAATCCCATCTTCGGGAGCAGGTAGCCGAAGACGATGATGAAGAGCAGCGGCTGCAGTGTGGTCCGGATGAGAAAGAACGGCAGCTCCTTGCGGGCGACGCGCATGTCGCGATGCAGCAGCGCGAGGAATACGCGGGAGCGGCTCACGCGCGGCCGGTCCGCGACATCGGCGATTGCGACATTGATGCGGCTCATGCGAGCGTCCTCCCGGTGAGCGAAATGAAGAGCGTCTCGAGGCTCGGCTCGCGAAGTGAGATGTCCTTCACCGAGCGCTGCACTGCCTCCGCCGCGCGGATGAGCGCTGGAATCGCCTCGCCACCGCGCGCCGAGTAGGCGCGAAGGGTCGAACCTTCCGCCTCGGCGCGGTCGATGCCGGCGACGCGCTGCGCCGCGGCGGCTGCACTGCTCGCGTCGCCGTCGAGGGTCAGCAGGATGAGCGTCCCGCCGGGCGCGCGATCCTTCAGCACGGCCGGCGTGTCGAGCGCGAGCAGCTTGCCCCGATCGACGATGCCTAGCCGGTCGCAGAGCTGGTCCGCTTCCTCCATGTAGTGCGTCGTCATGACGATCGTGCGGCCGGCGGCGTGCAGCTCGCGGAGGATCTCCCAGAGCCCGAGCCGCGCCTGCGGATCGAGACCGACCGTCGGCTCGTCGAGGAAGATGACACTCGGCTCGTGGATCAGCGCGCGGGCGATCATCAGGCGCTGCTGCTGCCCGCCCGACAGTTCGTCGACCTTGGCTTGCGACTTGTCGCTGATCGCCAGCGTTTCGAGCAGGCGGTTTGCGCGCGCGGTGGCGTCGGCAGCGGGGATGCCGAAGTAGGCAGCGTGAAAGACGAGATTCTCGATCGCGTTCAGGCTGCGGTCGGGGTTGGGCCGCTGCGGGACGACGCCAATCCGCTGCCTGACGGCGGCTGCCTGATCGACCACGTTCTCGCCGGCGACGGTCGCCCGCCCGCCACTCGGCCGGATGCGCGTCGTCAGGATTCCGATCGTTGTCGACTTCCCTGCACCGTTAGGCCCGAGTAATCCGAAGAACTCTCCTTCAGGGATTTCGAGATCGAGTCCGTGCAAGGCGACGATCTCGCCGCCGACGTTTATCGCGCCAGGCGGTGTCTGCCCACTGGCGTGCCCGCTGGCGCCCGGCGCCGGCGGCCCACCCCGCTTCTTCGCGCCGCTGGGTGCCGGGTAGACCTTCCGCAGCTCGCGCGTCTGGATCGCCGGCCGGAGCATCGGTGCGGTCACCCGCGCGGCGGAACGAAGACCAGGCAGACCGGTGACGCGAGCACCACGTGCTGGCCAGTCGCCGTCAGGCGGCCACTCGTCCGGTCGATGCGGAAGCTGGTGATCGTATCCGAGCGTTGGTTGGCAACGAGCATGAACTTGCCCCGCGGATCGATCGCAAAGTTGCGCGGCCAGTCGCCACCGGTCGAGGTGAGCTGCAGAGGAGTGAGCTCGCCGCTCGCGTGATCGATCGTGAACGCGGCGATGCTGTTGTGGCCGCGATTCGACATATAGAGAAAATGCCCCGACGGATGCACGTGGATGTCAGCCGGCGCGTTCCGTGTCGCGACCGGCTCTCTCACGCTCGGCACTGTCTGGATCGCGGTCAGTGCGGCCGTCGCCCGGTCATAACGGTACGCGGTCACCGTCGAATCGAGCTCGTTGGTCACGTAGACGAGGTGGCCGTTTGGATGGAACGCGAGGTGCCGCGGCCCGGCGCCCAGCGCCGCGGTCGCCCCGCCACCAGCGACCGGCGTCAGCTTGCCGGTGTGGTGATCGAACGCATAGGCAAAGATGCGGTCCGTACCGAGGTCGGCGACGAGCACGAATCGGTTCGCCGGATCAGGGATGATGCAGTGCGCATGCGGTGACGCTTGCCGTTCGGGATCGGGACCCTTGCCCTCGTGCTGAATGAACGATGCCACCGGGCCGATACCGCCGTCAGGCAGGATTGGGAACGACGCGATGCTCCCACCCGTGTAGTTCGCGACGAGCAGGAACTGTCCCGTGCGATCGGTCGTCACGTAGCACGGATCGGCGCCGCCGGTGGGCTGGCCGCTCAACGGCCGCAGTATTTCCACTGCCCGCCGACGTGTGAAGGCGCGCACGCCGCCGGTGGCCTGCCCGTCGAGCTGACCGGTTTCATTCACGGCAAAGACGGTTTTGCCGTTAGGCGAGAGCGCGACGAACGACGGGTTGTTCGCTTCGGCGACAAGGCCGATGATGCGCAGCGCGCCGGTCGCGCGCGACATCCGCATCGCGTAGATCCCCTTGCTTCCGCCCGCTGGCGTGTACGTGCCGACGTAGAGCAGCGGGTCGGCCTCGGCGGCGCTGACTGCTTCCGGCATCGCGAGTCCGATTGCGCCGAGTGCGGTGAGCGCGACGAAGTCGCGCCGTGACAGTGCGGTCTGTTTGATGTCGCTCATGGTTTGATCGAATCCGTTTCCCACATCCTGATTGGCGCGTCGAGCACCGAGCGCTGCACCGCATCGGCGACCACTCGGCGCAGCGGCCCGACCTTCGCGTTGTCGCGCGACGGATCGACGCGGTTCGTCAGCAGCACGACGAAGAGCTGCTTTTCCGGATCGGCCCAGATCGAGGTCCCGGTGAACCCGGTGTGTCCGAAGCTGCGCGGCGAAAAGTAGTGCCCAGAGCTCGACGGCGC
>JANMBU010000003.1:0-4730 GCA_031360575.1 Gemmatimonadaceae bacterium | reverse complement strand
GGGCGATTACGCGCGATTTCTCCAGATGCTGCTGAACGGAGGCGTGCTCGATGGCGTGCGACTTCTCAGCCCGAAGACGATCGAGCTGATGACCGCAAGCGCGACGAATGACCTTGGGCCCAGCGCGGTCGATCGCGGCGTCGGGTTCGGGCTCGGCTTCGGGATAATCGGCGACCTCGGCGCGCACGGCGCCTACGGCTCGGTTGGGAACTTCCGCTGGGGCGGGATCTACGGGTCGGACTACTTCGTCGATCCAAGGGAGCAGATGGTCGGCGTGATGATGATCCAGCTCTTCCCCGGCCGGGCGCCGATCACGGAGACGTTCGAGGCGATGGCGTATCAGGCGATCACGAGGAGCGGACCGGGTGCCGGCGCCGCCTCGCCGGTGACAGTGAAGCCGGCGCCGTGACCGCCGTTAGGCGATCGGCCGAAATCAATCGCCCTTCTTGCGCTTCCCCCGCCGCTTGCGACTGCCGTCCTTGAACCCGCGATGGCTCTTCGCCGAGTCCGGGCGGCTGGGGGATGCGCCGAAGGCGAAGGTCGGGTCGATGTTGGGAGCGACGGGCGCGCGCGCGGTGCGGCGGGCGTTGCCGAGGTCGAAGGTCCGGAGAACGATCTTGTGGAGCTGGGTGAACACCGGCGCCGCGTCGTTGGCCTGATAGTGCTTCTGGTTGCCGATGCGTTTCGTCGTGACGAGCGCCGCCGACTCGAGGCGGGCGAGGATCCGCTGCACGGCGCCCGTGCCGCCGCCGGCGAGGGTGATGATCTCACCCGTGTAGAAGCTGCGCTCCGGATTACCGAACAGCACGCCGAGTACGCGCTGCTGGCCCGTGGTGAACAGGGCATCGGCGATGCGGGTCGGGTGGGACGGGGCGGCGTTGCGAGCCCGGTCGGCATTGTTACCCATATCGGGTATGATACAACCCCATATGGGTACGCACAACGGCGCGGCCGGGGCAAGCCCCCTGTTGATGGGGGTGTCCGCGAAGTATGCGCCGGTGTTCTACGCACTCGTGCTGCTCGGCTGCTGGCTGACCTGGCGCCCGCGCTGGCAGCGACTGGCCGCGATCGCCGGCGGCGCCGCGCTGGTCGCGTTAGGCGTCGGCCAGCTCGTCGGCTTCGCGCTCCCGCGCGCGCGGCCATATCTCGTCACGGCGGCCACCGTGCTGGTGCCACACGGCGCCGACACCTCGTTCCCGAGCGACGACGCGATCCTCGTCGCCGCGGTGACGATCGTGCTCGCCTCGCTGAACCGGACACTCGGTGCCTGGCTCGCCGCGCTCGCACTCGTCGTGCTGTTCTGGCGTGTGTACATCGGTGTCCACTACCCCACCGATGTCATCGGCGGCGCCGCGCTCGCAGAAGGGAACGCTTGCCCCCGGGATGCCCGCCGATCTCGCGGTGCTGTCGCAGGATGTCTTCACCGTCCCGCCTGGCGCGCTGCCGGCGACGACGAGCGTGCTGACCATCATCGGTGGAAAGGTTGCGCGCGACGTCGTGACGCCGCGCCCTGCCCAGCTGTTGCGCCGCTGGCGGAAAGCGAGTCCTCGTAGGAACGCCACTCCGGGCGATCGCCTCACGCTCACATCCGCGATTTCCTCCATGGCAAAGTCCGAGCAGGGCGCGCGCGAGTTCTCGCCAGCGACTCCATCAGGTAATTCATTGCACCGGTGGAGCCTGACGATTCTCGCGCTGCTCAGCGCGGCGTCGTTGGCATTGCCGACGGCGTTCTATTACCTGACCCTGGTCAATTCCGCGTCGGATCGGCGCGCCACGAGCAACGCGGCAACACTCGCGGTCGTCCTGGTAGTCGCTGCGATCTACGCTTTTCTGGTGTTGCGCGCGGGAGACGCCCGACCGGCGATCGTCGCGGGTGTTTCAACCTCGCTCGGCGTACTCGGCGTAATCGCACTCGCTCCAGTGCTGCTCCTGGTGGAGCTCGACTCCGGCTCACGGGACTCTGCTTCCCGCAACCTTCTGATCGCGGTGCTGGCGTATGCAGTGGTGCAGTTCCCGATTGCGCTCGCGGCGCGACAGCTTGCCGGCAAGGCGCGGCGGTTCCGCACGGAGAGGGCGTACTACCTGGGGATCGCGGTTCCAGTGATGTTCGCGATCGGAGTCTCCGCCGCGGAGACCATTCCGCGACGGATGGAGGAGCAGCAGTTCGTTGCCGCCTACGAAGCGCGCGAGCAGGTGCGCCCGGACCTTTTCGCCCTCTATGCGTGCGCCGCCGCGCATCGGGCGCGCGACCCGCGACACGACTACCCGGCGTCGCTGGAAGCGTTAGGCCCCGATGGCGACAAGTGTCTTCCTGTCGCACTTGCGAGCGGGGAGCAGAGAGGATGGACGTTTACCTACACCCGGCGGACATCGACCGCTGACAGCGCCGCGGGATTCACCGTCAACGCCGCGCCGCAACGGGGCGGCACGTCCGCTAAGGTGCTCACCATCGATGAGCAGGGTCTCGTTCGCGAAGGCTGGATGAACACGACGCTCGCGCCGCCGTTTCGCCCGACCCCGCCAGCGCTCGCGATGCTCATCGCGATACGCGAGTGCGACAAGATCTACCGCGCTTCGCATGGAGGGCCGCCCAGCGACCTGATAGTGCTCCGCGCGTTCGTCGACTCGTCATCGAGAGGTAGCGATGCGCCGGGCTGCTATCGCTTGAAGACTGTCAGCGAGGACGAAGCGTGGGCCGACTACGGACAAACGCGGCGGCAGTACCAATGGCTCGGCAAGTTCTACAGCCTCACCGTCCACCGGCGCTACTCGGGGGACCCGAGCCTCGTAGCCTACGAAGTCCGGCCAAGCCGCTTTGGCGTGACCGGAGTGTGGAGCTATCTCGGGCTATCGTCAGGCACCATGTACGGCACCACCGAGCCGCGCGCCGCGACGACGGGCGACGCGGTGATCCCGCGTTGCGAGTTCGGACAGGCGCGGGACGGCTCGGCGCAATGCGTACCTGGATCGTCCGCGCCGCCTAACGCGACGTTGGTCGTCGATCCGGTCGTGGCCGCCGGCGATTTCAAGGTGAGCCTCGCCGACGCGGCGGACAGCACCGCCGAGGGGACAGCGGCAGGCTTCCAGTACGCCTTCTCGTGCGCTGCTCAGCAGGGCAACGAGTTCGTGAAGGACTCGTCGGTGACCTGCAGCGCTCCCTGGAACGTAGACTCGCTGGAAGTCGAAGCCCGCATCCGGAACCGTGATTTCGCGGAGCGCGAGTACACACGCTGGGTGCGCGTGACGCGGCCACCACTCGCGGTGAGTCTCACGACTCCCAGGCCCGTCGTGCTCGGCGACGTGCTCGTGCTCGAACCGCGCGGCGCGGGGCGCGACCGGCGCGAGCAGCTCGACTACGCCGTGCAAATCGGCGATGCAGCTCCGACGACGCGGTCGCTCCCGGGCGCTGACACGCTGCTCCGCTGCCGCGCGGCAACGAGCCAGCAGTCGTTCCAGTGCATGTATCCAGCGAAACCGGGCAGATACGCGGTGCACCTGAAAGTTCGCGGCTGGCATGGCGACAGCGCGAGCGCGATCACTCAGGCAACGGTATCCCAGCCGAAGCTGCTCCGTCTTCCGCCGGCGATGAAGAGTGTCGTGCATGTCGGTGGCGCCTATGATTTCCTCGTCGTCGAACTGCTCGTCGACTGGCCCGCCGAACATGGGCAGACGCGGCTCGTTCGCGACGCCGTCGGATCAGGGGACATCGCGCGCGACCCGCCGCGCATCGGTACGGTGCGCGGGATTTACCCGGAGCGCGCTCAGCGAGCGTCGGACGGTTTGACCGTCGTGCCGATCGCGTTCCCATGGTCCGAGCTGGTGAAGAGTGGCGCGGTGGTGCGCGGTACCCGCGAGATCGTACTCGATGGCACCCAGGGATCCGTTCATGACCTGGTGCAGTACCGGCAGAGGATCGCGGTGGAGGTAAGGCGTTAGCTGCGCACATCCTGCATTGCGGTCTCGCATCGATGAGAGTCTTCCGTATCTCCCGCCCGCGTGCAGATTGTTCGTGTGCCAATCAGCCTCTCTCCGACGCCCCTTGACGGCGCAGTGCTGCGATGAACGAACGAATGCCCCCCGATGACGATCCGATCATCCGCAGCCTCCGCAACGCGGGGATCCGGCCGCTCCGCCCGGTTGTTCCGGGTGAGGTGAAAGTCCGCCGCGGTCGCCGCGTCGTGTTCGTGCTGCTGACGGCGTTCGTGCTGTTGATGGTCATCCCCGCCATCGCCGAGCGACTGGCCGACTGGCTCTGGTACCGCGAGATCGGCTTCGAGCGGGTGTTCTTCACCAAGATCGTCGCCCAGTGGGCGCTCGGGCTGCCCGCCGGGCTCATCGCCTTCGCGGTGCTCTATGGAAGTGCGCGGTTTGCGCTCGGCGGGCCCATTCGGGCGGGAATCGTGTCGCGGTTCAGCGAGTTGTATACCCGGGCGGACCTCAACGATGTAGCCCGGTCGGCCGTCGACGGCGCGGTGAGGCTCGCAGCGTTAGGCGGAACGGCGCTCGTCTCGCTGCTGTTCGGGTTGATCATCGCTGCGCAGTGGCGAACGATCCTCCAGTTCATCTATCGCACCCCGTTCGGCGCGGCCGACCCGGTGTTCGGCCGCGATGTCGGCACGAAACTCTTAACCATGCCGGTGATCGAGCTGGCGACCGGTGCCGCGCTCTGGGTGATCGTGATGGCGAGTATGATCGCGGAGCCGTTCCATGAGTCGGGGGTGCGGGCGGGG
>JANMBU010000077.1:0-10446 GCA_031360575.1 Gemmatimonadaceae bacterium | reverse complement strand
GGCGGGGAGGACCAGTGCGAGGAGCGCGAGGATCCCGCCTTCGCCCGCGTTGTCAGCGCGCATGATCACCGCGACGTACTTGATGCTCACGATGATCGTGAGCGTCCAGACGATCAGCGAGAGCAGGCCGGCCACCGACTCCGGCGTCGGCGACAATCCGTACTCCGGCGCGAAGCAAGCCTTGAACGCGTAGAGCGGGCTCGTTCCGATGTCACCGAAGACGATGCCTAACGCGGCGAGCGATAGGGCGAGCGGCGCGGCTGATTTCGCCGGCGGAAGCCCGATTGCCCGCACCGTGCTGCTCACCCGGGTGCGACCGGCATGGGTTCGCTGATCTTTACATGCAACAGCTTTACCGAGTTGAGGAACACCAGGATGTCGGGCCCGAGGTGGATGATCGCGGCCTGCACTGGCCCGATGAGGTGCAGCAGCGCCGCGGTGATGCCGAGAACATGCACCACTCCGACGCCAACGAACAGATTCTCCTGGATGGTCCGGTACGCGCGCCGGGCGATCGCGCGCGCCTCGGCGATCTTGCCGAGGTCGTCGGTCATCAGCGCGATGTCGGCGGCTTCGATCGCCGCCTGTGTGCCCGCTACACCCATCGCGATGCCGACATCGGCCTGTGCGAGCGCCGGCGCATCGTTGATTCCGTCGCCGACCATCGCTACGAGGCGCCGGCCGCCGCGCGCCCCGCCCTGCTGTAGCCGCTTGATCGCTTCGACCTTTGCGTCGGGGACCAGGTCGGCCACCACCTCGTCGACGCCGAGTTCTTGGCCGACGCGGTTCGCCGTCGCCGCGTTGTCACCGGTCAGCATCACGATGTGCTCGATGCCACTGGCCCGCAGCCGCGCCATCGATGCCGCCGCGTCAGGCCGCAGCGGATCGGCCAGATGCAGCACGCCTAACGCTCGACCGTCGGCGACGACGTAGACCACGGTCCCGGCGCCGTCATCGACCGCTGGTGCGCTGACGCCATTCTCGACGAGGAAGGCGGCGTTTCCAGCGAGTACCGCGCGGCCGTCGATCCGCGCACGGACTCCACGCCCGCGTATCACTTCGAAATCCGCTGGCTCCGGTACGTTGAGCTTCGCCGCCGCCGCTCGCTCGACGACCGCCGCCGCGAGCGGATGGCTCGACCGGCGCTCGGCCGACGCGGCGATCCGGAGCAGGTCGTTCTCGCTTGTCGCCGCTTCATCGAAGCGCTGGATCCGGGTCACCGCCGGCCGGCCGACGGTCAGCGTTCCCGTTTTGTCGAAGGCGAGGACGCGCACCTTCGCGAGTTGCTCGAGATAGACCCCGCCCTTGAGCAGGATGCCGCCTCGCGCCGCTCTGGCGATTGCGGCGATCACCACCAGTGGCGTCGCCAGCTCGAGCTCCGCCGGCGAGGTAAAGATCAGGAGCGTTATGATCATCCGCAGGTCGTGCGTGATGAACCAGACTGCGGTCAGGAATACCAGCACCACCGGAATCAGCCACGCGGCGACGCGGTCAGCCAGCCGCTGAACCGGCGCCTGCGATTCCTCGGCGGTCTCGACGAGGGCGACGATCCGCGAGAACATCGTGTCGCCACCGACCTTTTGCGTCTACAGCGTCACGATGACACCGACGCCGATGATCCGGCCGACTTCGATCCATCGGGCGCGGGTCATCAGCGCCGCCATCGTCGGCGTCGCTGCAGCAGGAACGGGTGTCATCATGATCGGCCGCGAGGGAACCGTTGCAATGCTCATCGTGTCGCGAATGGAATGAGGAGTGGCGTCGTTATAACATAGGGGGGTATATTATATGATTGCTATCGGCTGCGCTCTGCGACGATCGTGCCGTTACACTCGGGGGGTGAAACGATGGGCCATACCGTTCGCGACAAGGCGAAGCTGCTGAACCGGGTGCGGCGCATTCGCGGGCAGATCAACGCCATCGAGCGGGCGCTTGTGGCGGAGGATGATGCGACCAGTGTCCTGCATGCCATTGCCGCCTGTCGCGGTGCGATTCAGGGGCTGATGGCGCACGTCATCGAGGGTCACATCACGGAGCACGTGATGGATCCCGCCGAGCGGCCGACGCGGGCGCAGCTCGACGCGGCGCAGGAACTCATCGATGTGATCAACGCGTACCTGAAATAGTGGCAACCTCATGAATGGCGCCGACCTGCACGTGACGCCCGGCGCGGGGCTCGACGATTCGTGCCTGGCCTCGATCGCCGAGACGCTCAAGGCCCGATTCACTGTCGGCCATTGCACGATCCAGCTCGAGCACGGCGACGAGGCGCATCCGTGCGCACAGGAACCGGTCGATACGGTGTGACGACGCCGTGTCGGAAGTGCGTTCAGGGATCAGCACAATGAGCAGCCGCAATCGCCGGTGGCGAGTTGTCGTGCGGGATAGCACCAACGCGCAACATCCCAGGCGCGGTCTTCGCGATGGGCTGGTCGTAGTGGGCGGCGTCGTAACCGGGCTGCTGGCAAGCAGCATCGCACGTACAGTTCCGCTCTCCGTTGCACCACTGGCCACTGTGTTGGTCCTGGTTTCCACGCTCGTCGCTGGCCGGATGGCACTAATCTGGCCTGCGCTCGCACATGGCGCCTGCGCGTGGATGACGATCCTGATAGCGGCGGGACTGGCTCATGTCGCATCCCATGCGTGGCTCGGGGTGTCGGCGCCACTTGTCTCGCTGGTGTTGATCGAGGACATGGCGCTGCTCGGGCGCATCGGATTCGTGCGTGACGTGATCGCACGCGACCGACTGGAGCGATAACCCACAACGCGGGTCCATAGCGGGAACGACAGCGGCGTCGCTCCCGAATGCTTGCAAGCGATCCACCACATCTCCACGGCTGAGACGATGAAGACACAGGACGACGCAGCACTCCGCGAAGAGCACCGCCGAGCAGAACAGCGCCGCAACGACACGCGTGAAAAGCCGCGGCCAGCGGGCATCCGCGCCTTCTGGAAAAGTCTCGGCCCTGGCATCGTCACCGGCGCGGCGGACGACGACCCCTCCGGGATCGCGACATACTCCGTCGCTGGCGCGCAATACGGCACGTCGCTCCTCTGGACCGCGCTGTTCACCTGGCCGTTGATGGCGGCGGTTCAGACAATGTGCGCGCGCATCGGCATGGTCACCGGCCAAGGCATTGCTGGTGCACTGCGACACAAGTTCCCCCGGCCGGTATTGCTGGTCGCGGCGGTTGCGCTCTTCATCGCCAACACGATCAACGTCGGGGCCGACTTGAGTGGAATGGCCGACGCCGCCGAGCTGCTCACCGGAGTCAACTCCCACGTCTGGGTCGTTGCGCTCGGCATCGGCATCGCTGTCGCGACCATCCGTCTCCGGTACGCGGTCCTCGCGCAAATCCTCAAGTGGCTCGCGCTCACGCTCGTCGCCTATGCGGTGACCGCGCTGTACGTCGGACCAACCTGGTCGGTCGTCGCGCATGACACCTTCGTGCCGAGCATCCCGCACATCGGCGGCGCATGGGCGACACTGGTCGCGATCCTCGGCACCACCATCTCGCCATACCTCTTTTTCTGGCAGGCGTCGCAGGAGGTGGAAGAGGAAAAATCGCTCGGGCGTCGCCGGATCGCCGATCGTGTCGGGGCTGCGCCGTACGAGATCACGACGCGCAAGATCGACATCGCCATCGGGACGTTTTTCTCCAATGCGGCGATGTTCTTCATCATCCTCGCCACCGCGCTCACGCTGCATCGGGCGGGACTGACGAAACTCGAGACATCGCGCCAGGTGGCTGAAGCCCTGACTCCGCTCGCCGGCCGATTTGCGTCACTCCTCTACACGGTCGGTTTGCTCGGCACTGGTGCCCTGGCGATTCCGACGCTGGCCGGCGCGGGTGCCTACGCGTTTTCCGAAATATTTGGCTGGCGGCAGGGAATCGACGAGCCATACAACCGTGCGCCGGGCTTCTACGTCGTGTTCATCTGCTCTATCGCGATCGGGATCGGCCTCGATTTCACCAACGTCAATGCGGTCTCGGCGCTCTACTGGACCGCGGTGATCAACGGCGTTCTCGCGCCTTTCCTGCTCGTTGGAATCCTGATCGCAGCATCGGATCGCAAGCTGATGCAGGGCCAGCCAAGCTCACTTACCGGGCGACTCGTCGTCGGACTGACCGCAGTCGTGATGTTCGCCGCGGCGATCGGGATGTTCGTCTTCTGAGCACTGCCTAACGTGTCTCTCACTCGCCTGATTCCTGCCGACATGCGACTACCCGTTTCCATCGGACTGCTTCTCTGCGCCGCCCGCGTTGCCTCCGCCCAGGCAACCGGCTCCGCTGCGTGGGTCCCGCAGGTCCTCGGCACGCAGGTCACGGCGATCGGGCAGCGCCTCGGTCGCTTCGACGCCCCGTACTCCGGGCCGATGAGCCTAACGGCGCGGGGAGATCGATCGATCAGCCACACCTACGGCATCTACCTTGGCGCCCGGCTGTTTCCGCGCCTCGATGGGTACGTCGATGTCGAGATGGCCCGCGGCAAGGGGATCAGTCATGCCTCGGGGCTGGCCGGCGTCACCAATGGCGATGTCCTGCGGCAAGGCACCGCGGATCTCGGCAATGGCCCGTACGTCGCGCGCGCGTTCCTGCGCTTTACCATTCCACTGGCGAGCGAGGCGGATACGATCGCGGCGGGAATCGATCAACTCGCAGAGCGGGTTCCGACACGGCGCACCGAGGTCGCTGCAGGCAAGCTCGCGGCGAGCGACCTGTTCGACGTCAATCGCTACGCGAACTCCACGCGCACGCAGTTCCTGAATTGGGGGCTGTTCCAGAACACCGCCTGGGATTTCGCCGCGGACACTCGTGGCTACACGAACGGCATCGCGGTCTCGTGGATCACGCCACGAGCGGCGCTCCGCGCCGGATCGTTCCAGATGCCGCGCGCGGCGAACGGCAACGTGTTCGACAGCGACCTGAGACGCGCACGCGGCGACAACATCGAGTTGACGCTGAACGTGCTCCCGGCGGGCGGAGTGGTCCGGGTGCTCGGCTACAGCAACCACGCGCGGATGGGTGATTACGTCACAGCGGTCGCGCGGGCGCGCGCGACGGGAATGCGGCCTAACGTCGTCGCCGATGACCGGCCGGGTCGCAGCAAGCGTGGCGTCGGACTCAACATCGAGCAACCGGTCGCCGACGCCGGCGAGACTGGTATTTTTCTCCGTCTCGGCCGCGCGACCGGAACGACCGAGTCATTCGCCTTCACCGAGGTCGAAGGCCACGCCAGTGTTGGACTGCAGGTTGCCGGACGACGGTGGGGTCGCGCTGCCGACCGCTTCGGGATCGCAGGGCTGCGGCACACGCTAAACAGCGCACACCGCGAATACCTCGCCGAGGGCGGCAGCGGATTTCTGCTCGGCGACGGTGCGCTCCGTTATGGGCCGGAGGGCTTCATCGAGAGCTACTACCGCGCACAGGTCGGTCGCTATCTGCAGCTCGGGCCCGACGTACAGTATGTTCGGAATCCGGGCTACAACCGTGACCGTGGGCCTGCGATGGTGACTTCGCTCCGCGTGAACCTGCGATACTGAACGGCGGGTGCGAGCGCCCGACCGTTAGGCGACGCCGCCCGTCAGCTCCGCGCTCGCAGCAGCCGAAGCCCTTTGGCAATGACCGCTGTCGACGCGCCGATGTCCGCAGCAATCGGCATTTAAGGGGTAACCCGGCCGCTGACCGTGAGCACGCCGGCCGCGCCAATCCGATGCCTGACCCGGCGCCAGCGCGGGACCCGGACCCCCATCCGATGAGCATGACGCCCGCCGCGACGATTCCGCAGATCGCCACAGTAACGCTGGTCAGCGTCCTCATTCTTGCGGGGGAGGGGCGTCCTGCTCGGTACGCTTTAGGGTGAGCTGACGATGCGAGGCGAAATGCCAGGGCACGCATCGGCGCCACAGGCGCCGATGACGCAGCGCTCGACACTTTACTCCGAATAAAGAATCTGGCGTGCTTTCTGCTTCCTTATAGCCGCACGTTGACGACTCATTTTTCCGGAGGCTCCATGCCGCACGCCGCAACCCACACGATGTCGCCCGAGATGCAGAAGTGCATCGACGAGTGCGCTCGCTGCCACGCGATCTGTCTCGAGACGGTGCACCACTGTCTGCACCTCGGCGGCAAGCACGCCGATGCGCATCACATCGTGACGCTGCTCGACTGCGCCGAGATCTGCCAAACCTCGGCGAACTTCATGACTCGTGGCTCGAAGCACAGCGCGCACACCTGCGCCGCCTGTGCGGCGGTCTGCAAGGCGTGTGAGGAGTCGTGCCGGAGCATGGGCGACGACGAGATGATGAAGAAGTGCGCCGATGCCTGCCGGAAATGCGCCGAGTCATGCACCCGCATGGCGGCGATGAAGCACTAGCCTAACGCGCGGCGTGCACGGCCGCGACGTCCATCGCCGTTGGCGTCGCGACCAGCACCGCCGCGGCCGATTTATCGCGTTAGGCAATCCATCCGGTGCGACCGCCGAGCGAGGCGCCGCAGCCGAGCCCCGTTCAGGCCGAGCTGCGGGTTCGCACCGACGTCCAGATGCCGAGCAACACCAGCGCGAACCCGCAGGCGCAGACGATCGCCGCGCCGGTCGGGAGGTCGAGCTTGTACGATGCCCAGAGCCCGATGAGGCTCGCCGCCGTGGCAACGACCCAGCCGACGATCAGCCGGTGAATCCAACGGGTGGCCAGCATCACCCCGCACACGGCCGGCACGATCAGGTATGCGAAGGTCAGCAACACGCCGGCAATGCGAACGAAGCTCACGACGATCAACGCGAACGCCGCATAGAACAGGAAATCCCACAGGCGCACCCGCATTCCTGATGCAAACGCCTGTTCGGCATCCGACGAGATGAGCGCAAATCGCCGGTGGAACGCGCCATAGAACCCGGCGAGAATGACGAAGAGCGCGGTCCGCTCCGCCACCTCGGACCGGGTGACGTTCAGGATGTCGCCGGTGAGCAGGTGCTCGAGCTCTTCCTTGCCGCCCGCCACACGACTGAGCATCAGGATCACCCCGGCCGCCGCGACGACGAAGGTGATCCCGATGATCGCCTCCTGCGGCACCGCCGTCTTTCGCGTGCTGCGCGTCCAGCTGAAAAACGCCGCGCCAATGAAGGTGACCCCGAGCGAGATCCAGAACGTCACCCGATCATCGAAGTGGTATCCCATCAGCAGCGCCACGCAGGTGCCTAACGTTGCGACCTGCGCCAGCGCGAGGTCGACGAAGATGACCTCGCGCTGGACGACGTGCAGTCCGAGGTAGACGAGCAGCGGCGGCAACAGCAGGCACGCCGCCAGCGGCCACTTCATGACCTCCCAGATGATCTGGAAATCCATCGTCACTTACCCCGCAGTCCGGAAGCGAGCGTCGCGACCACGAAGTCCATCATCTGGAAGTAGCTGCCGGTGTCGCTGCGTGCGCCGGGCTGCTGCGAGATGTCGAGCACCGTCGCACCGGTCTGCCTCGCGACCGTCTCGGCAGTTTTCCGGTTCTGGAATGGCTGCACCAGGATGATGCGTGCCTTCGCCGCCTTCATCGCGGTGATGACCTGCGCGAGATGCGCCGGCGAGGGCGCGATCCCCGGCTTCGGCTCCAGCTCACCGACGATCTGCAGGTTGAATCGCTGCGCGAGGTACACGAAGTCCTTGTGATACGTCACGATCCTGGCGCCCTTGAAGGGGGCGAGCTGCTTCTGCCATTCCACCAGCTTTGCATCGACCTTCGCGTTGAACGCCGCGAGGTTGGCGCGGTACTGCGGCGCTGACTTCGGATCAACCTGTGCCAGATGGTCGGCGATGTGGCCAGCGACAATCTTTGCGTTCAGCGGATCGATCAGGAAATGCGGATTGCCGAGCGAGTGCACGTCACCCTTCGAACGATCGAAGGTGGTCGGCACCTCGAGCAGCCTGATGCCCTGCGACGCGACGACGCGTCCCGGAGCACCGCCGCCGATTTTGCCGTTGCGCGAATTTTCCAGAAGCGGCGGCATCCACCCGAGCTCGAGCTCGGCGCCGCCCTCGATAAGCACATCGGCGCGACTGAGCGTCACGATGTGGCTTGGCTTGGCATCGACGTAATGCGGATCCTCGGTCGGTTTCGCCAGCGCGATGACATCGACCAGGTTGCCGCCGATCTCCCGCGCGATCGATGCGAGGTCGGGCGTCGTGGCAACGACCTTGAGTTTTCCACCTAACGGCGCTGTCACGCCCGAGAGCGCGACAAGCGCGACGGTCGCGACCTTGAATGCAGTAAGAGTTCTGATCGTCATGTCTGTTTTCCTAGAATTTGTGTGCGGCGTGGGCGCCGAGCAGGAACTCGAACTGCACCCACAGCGAATGATCGGAGCCGATGCCCTTCCGGTCGTCGTAGTTGTACTGCAGCCGAACTTTCGAAAACTCGGTTGGATACCAGGTGAAATTCGGCGAGATGCGATAACGATCAGCGCGGAGTGGTGCGGCGAACGCCGCATCGACGCCGTTGGCAAATTCGCCGCGAAGTCCGGCGACGATCCGTGGCTTGATCCCGTACAGCACCTGCGCGTACGCGCCATGGTCGCGGAGCGTCTCCTTCGGCAGCGTTGCCACGTCACCGGTGGCGAGCGCGCGTTCGGCGGCGCCATACCGGCGCGTCATCGCCTCGCTTTGAAAGGAGACGAAGGGAAAGCCCGCCTGCGCCGTCGCCGGTTTCCACTTGTAGTAGGCATCGACGCCATAGATCTGCGTTCTCGCCGTCGGCCCACTGTTGTTCGGACCGACCGCCGCCGATGCGCCAACCAGCAGCGTCTGCGTGTCGCTCAGGTCGAACGAGCTGGCGATCCGCGGGACAACGAGCATGTCGCGCAACGTGCCGACCGGCCGGTCAACGGCAACGCCGCCGTGGATTTCTGACGAGTTGTCGGCGCGGAAGCTCGACGTCGATCCACCGGCGCTGTTCAGGACGCTCACCAGCAATTCGGTGTAGAATGGCGTCGGAACGAGCCATGACAGCCGGGCGCCCTGGCTGCGCAGTCCATCGGGACCGAACATCCGGTTGAGCACCAGCGGTTGGTCGACGAACGACCACGCGTGCGGGTGCTGCGAATTCTGCCGCCCGAACTCGGTGACGAACTGCCCGAACTTGAGCTGCAGGTTTGCCGGCAGCGACGTCGTCAGGGCATACGCTTCTTCCAGCTCGACCCCCGTTTCACCCGCGGCGTTGAGCTTGTAGACGATGTTGGCGAATCCCTTGAAGTACGGATCGACGGCTCCATCGAACGTGAGCTCGGTGTTCGGTAGGGTGAAGCCACGCACGTGCGGATCGTGATCGCCCCGCTGCAACGATGCGACATCGCGCTCGGTGGACCAGCCGGCGTCGGTAAGAGAAACGAAGCCGATGTTCACGTAGGCGCCACTTGCCGGCGCCGCCGACGGCTGGGCGCTCACTTCCGGGATCGTCGCGGCACTGTCGACAGCTTCGATCGCCGTGGCACTGTCGGCCGCTTCGATCGCCGTGGCACTGTCGGCGGCCGCGACCGCGTTAGGCGCGGCGGCGCTGTCTGCCGGTGTGTTCGCGCTGACCGCCCTGCGGGCGGTGAGACTGTCCATCCTCAGCTGCATTGCTCGAACGACGGCGGTCAGCGAATCGAGCGCCCGCTGCTGCCGTGCTGCGGTGCTACTCGACGGCTTTTGCGCCGAGACACCCGAGCCGAACAGCAGGATGGCCGCGATGACTGTCGCGCCCCTGATCGTGAATCGCATTTTTTTGGAATCCCCCGAGACTGTCGCTGTCACCGAGCGCCGAGTGCGCCAGGTGGCGGTCAGGCCGGGAGTGCGGGCGGTGCGCGAGAGTTGAAACCGCGGCGCCAGTCCGAATGTGGGGCAGCCGCCGCGATGGCCACCGTCTGGCTGTGCGCGACTTGTGTCCGAAGGCTGGGAGCGTGGTCGCTCTTGGTGACGCCGGTCGAGAGCACCCGGCAGATGCTGCAATCGTCGCCGTGGAGCACCGCGCAATCCCGCCCGGTGGTCTCCTCGATGTGCGACGGAGACCCCTGCTGGCCCCGCGAACTCATCGCGTGGACGACGCCCAATGCCCCCGGCAGCAGGAGCTGCACGAGGGCAAGGAAGTACGTCAATGGTCGCAGCCGGCGGTACAGGCGGATCATGGTTACTGATTATACCCAGGAAACGCGGCGAAGGTACCGGCAATCGCGCCGGTCGCGGCCGGGGGGAGTCAGCTGCCGGCTGCGGCTGCCCAGCCTGACCCGGTGCCCCCCCCATCCGTCCCGTAACAAAAAGTGACACAGGCCTGCCGTTCATGCGAGGCGTCGAAAGCCCGCCAGAAGCCCCAACCTGACGCCGCATGGCGGCGATGAAGCACCAGCCTAACGCGCGGCGTGCATGGCCGCGACGTCCATCGCCGTTGGCGTCGCGACCAGCACCGCCGTCACGATCAGCAC
>JANMBU010000046.1:0-15201 GCA_031360575.1 Gemmatimonadaceae bacterium | reverse complement strand
GGCTAATGGCTGCCGTTCAACCAACACTGCCTTCCAAAGTGATGCCAAGGAGTTGCTGCGCCTCGAGCGCGAACTCCATCGGGAGTTCCTTGAACACTTCCTTGCAGAAGCCGCTGACGATCATCGACACCGCCATCTCGGCGGTCATCCCGCGCTGCTTCAGGTAGAAGATCTGGTCCTCGCCGATCTTCGACGTGCTGGCCTCGTGCTCGATCGTCGCCGTGTTGTTGCCGACTTCGATGTACGGGAAGGTGTGCGCGCCGCACCGGTTGCCAACGAGCATCGAGTCGCACTGCGTGTAGTTGCGCGCGTTCTCCGCCTTCGGCAGCACCTTCACCAGCCCGCGGTACGAGTTGTTGCCCTGCCCGGCGCTGATCCCCTTGCTGACGATCGTCGACTTCGTGTTCTTGCCGATGTGGATCATCTTCGTGCCGGTGTCCGCCTGCTGGTGATTGTTCACCACCGCCACCGAGTAGAACTCACCGGTCGAATCGTCCCCCTGGAGGATGACGCTCGGGTACTTCCAGGTGATCGCGCTGCCCGTCTCGACCTGCGTCCACGAGATCTTGGAACGCGGCCCGGCGCACTTCCCGCGCTTGGTCACGAAGTTGTAGATCCCGCCGACGCCATTCTCGTCGCCGGCGTACCAGTTCTGGACCGTGCTGTACTTGATCGACGCGTCGCCTAACGCGACGAGCTCGACGACCGCGGCGTGGAGCTGGTTGGTGTCGCGCTTCGGGGCGGTGCAGCCCTCGAGGTACGAGACGTACGAGCCCTCGTCGGCGATGATCAGCGTCCGCTCGAACTGGCCGGTGTCGGCCGCGTTGATCCGGAAGTAGGTCGACAGCTCCATCGGGCAGCGCACGCCCTTCGGGATGTACACGAACGAGCCGTCGCTGAAGACCGCCGCATTCAACGCCGCAAAGAAGTTGTCGCTGTACGGCACCACCGAGCCGAGGTACTTCTTCACGATCTCGGGATGCTCGCGCACCGCTTCGCCGAAGCTCATGAAGATGATCCCGAACTTGCCCAGCTCCTCCTTGTACGACGTCCCGACCGAGACCGAGTCGAACACCGCGTCGACCGCGACACCGGCGAGGAATTTCTGTTCGTTGAGCGGGATCCCGAGCTTGTCGTACGCTTCGCGGATCTTCGGGTCGACGTCGTCGAGGCTGCCTAACGGCGTGGACGACTTCGGCGCCGAATAGTAGACGATGTCCTGGTAATCGATCGGCGGGTACTGCACGTTCGGCCAGCGCGGCTCGGTCATCTGCTGCCAGCGGCGGAACGCCTTGAGCCGCCAGTCGAGCAGCCACTGCGGCTCGTCCTTCCGCGCCGAGATCAGGCGCACCGTCTCTTCGCTGAGGCCACGCGGGATCGCGTCCGCCTCGATGTCGGTGACGAATCCCGCCTTGTACTCGCGGTTGACCAGTGCGTCGATCGAGGTGCTCATCGCGTGCTCATTGGTTCGCCTCTCAACTCGTAACTCGCTGTGCAGTAGCGCCTTACAGCGCGCCGGCCACCTCCCCGGAGTCGCCCGTTGCCGGCACGATTCGGAAAGCCCTATAAAGTTAGTCCCTTTTCCCGATAATTCAACAAAATGATCCCGCGCCGGGTTCCCCTTGAGGCGGGCGGCTCGGCGAAAACACGATGCGCGATGTGTGAAAACGAGGCGCGATTCGGGAAAGGTGCGGACCCACAGCGGGGCGAATTCATCGCGCATGTGACGGATGGCGCAGTAAACGCGTCGTTCGAACGCTACCGTGCCGCCGGGCGCGCCTTTCGCATGCCCTCCGGTAAGACCGGGAGCATCCCGCCAGGCCACATGCCCTACCTCGAGTACGACCACCAAACGCGCTCGCTCGGCCCCGGTGTCCTCTCCATCGGGAGCGGCACCGAATCGTCGTGGCGGATCATCGGGCGCGACCTGATGCCGCTGCATGCGATCGTCACGCTGCTGCGCGATGGGAAGGCGCACGTCGAGCCGGGAAGCTCCGCATCGGCGCTCATCGTCAATGGCCACGAGCTGCCCGAGGGACGCGGCACGCTGAGCTTCGGCGACGTGCTGCAAATCGGGACAGCGCGGTTCAACTACCGGCAGTTCGCCACCGACGAGAGCACCAGCGGCCGCCCCGGCTACCTGCACGACACCCGCCGCGGCCGTGTCTACACGTTAGGCAACGTCACCGAGATCGGGCGCGACGTGAAATGCGCGGTCAATCTCCAGGAGCCGGAAGTCTCGCGCATCCACGCCGAGGTCCTCCGCGGCCCGGAAGGCGGCTTCATCGCGAAGGCAGTCGGGAGCGCCTACACGCTGGTCAACATGAAGCGGCTGGCGGTGCCGACCCGGCTCCACGAGGGTGACGAGGTGACGATCGGCCGCACCGTCTTCCGGTTCACCCTCGAGCCCCCCTCATCGCTGCTCGCGATCGGTGCCGGCCCCGGTGGCGCCGACAAGCGCGGCGCCAAGATGCAGACGATGTTCGTCGGCACCGTCCAGGCGCGTGACATGCTCCGCAAGACGGAGCAGCAGAAGTACGGACTGATCTTCGTCGTCGTCGGCGGGATCGTCCTCGCGATCATCGTCGCCGCCCAGCTGATCCTGCGTTAGGCGCTGCCTAGCGCAGGAGCTTGAGGCCGATCACGGCCAGCACGGCGCCGACCACCACTGCCACGACGATCGCCTTCCACGGCAGCCCGCGGCCGCCGTAGCGCACCTGCGGGTAGTCGCCGGTATCGATCGTCCGGTTCATCATCGTCGACCGCTTGCTCCAGTCCGCGGTCGCCGGCTCCGGCGCTCCGGCGGTCTTCGTCCCGGCTGGCAAGGGGCCGCGGGTGAAGAGCAACGTGCTCTGGCCGATCCCGATCTTGTCACCCGGCTCGAGCACGCGCGGCGCACTCAGTCCGTGACCGTTGACCGTGGTGCCGGCCGAACCCATCGAGTAGAGCACATGCGCGCCGGCCTCGCTGCGGACATCGGCGTGGAAGCGCGAGACCTGCGGATCCTTCACCACGACGATGCTCGCCGCGTCGCGTCCGACCGACACCGAGCGCCGAGTCAGCGGGTAGGCGACGCGTCCGCGCTCGTCGACGAGGTAGGCCGCACCCCCCGTCGGCTCGGCCGCCGGCTTGAGCGATGCCGCGTCACGCGCGTAGACGAAGCGGGCCGTTCCCGCGGCGATCGTGTCCCCGTCAGCGAGTGGCAGCGGTCGCACGCCGAGCTGCCGGCCGTTGACCAGCACGACGTTCTGCGTCGAGCACGACTTGACCGACGACTGCCCGTCGCTGCCTAACGATATGGTGAAGTGCCGCGCCGAAAGGTCGGCGCCGCCGACACGCCAGGTCGCGGCGGCCCCGCTCCCGACGATGGTCTCGGCGTCACTCAGTTCGCGGATCGTTCCACTGGTCTCCAGCACGGGCATCGGTATCGTCCTCGTTGGTCCACGCTCAGGTCTCATCGCCGGTCACCCCGGCGCGAGCAATCGATTCATCCAGCACGGCAGCGCGTCGGGCGCGGCGCCGTATGCAGACGATTCAACGCTGCGGATCGCTTCAAAAGCTGATCTGCCGGCAGCCCGCCGTCTACGTCCCCCGATGTAGCTTATACGAGCGCCACACTGGAGCGCCGAGCGACCTGAAGGATGGGAGCGCTGCGTCACCTTTGCCCATCATTGCTCGTCGTCAGCGGTGGCTATTTCCGCCAACCTTGCAATGCGTTAGCGTGACGGGCGCCGCCTCTCCGCAAAAACCGCAATCGCGAATCTACGTCGGGCGATTACCGTCGCCCGCTCAGCCTTTTTCGATGTCGCACGCAGGAAAGCTTCGTTTCGCCGTCGTTGCGCTCCTCGGGCTTGCGGTCGCCGCCTCATGCCGCGACCGTCGCAAGGCGCCGGTCGCCGCCACCGCTGACACCGTGGCGCATCTCGACACGCAGACCAGCGCGATGGTGCAACCCGAGGAGGGGAAGGTGGCCCCGCTCTCGCCGGTTGTAGACTCGATCGCCGACCGGCTGGTCTTTCCACCGCGCGGGCAGCTCTGGTTCACCGCCGCCGCGCGCGGCAAGCGCATGCTCGTCGACATCGGCCGCGTCGACATCGACGTCAAGGCGGAGCCGAGGGCGAGCGCGTACCTCGAGGCACTGAAGCGCGTGTCGCCGATTCCGGTCGGCTCACATTTCCGGCTGAGCGGCCCGTGGGGCGCCGACAGCGCGGTGCTCACCGAGTTCGCCGTCTGGAACGGGCGGATCGTCGGCGTGCTCAGGGTCTCGCCGCATGTCGATTCGCTGGCTCGTCGCGTCGAGCCGCTCCCCGCCGCCGCGGCAATTACCGATTCGGTGGTGCGGTCGGCGACTGATTCCTGCAAGCGCGATTCGCTGAGCGAGGCGCTCTCCGATCGTGCAGCGATCGTTCGCGATTCGATGACGCAGCAACTCCTCGCGACGGCGAAGCCGCCCTTCGAGCGGCTCCAGAATTCGCTCAAGGTCTCGAGCTCGCGCATCAATGGCTGCTTTGGACGCCTCGGCCGGGTGCTGGTGATCGTCAGCGCGCGTGCGGGCAACGTCGAGTGGGTGGTCGAGCGGATGGCGATCGTCGATGACAATGGCGCGGTCACGCCGCTCAAATTCGGCGATTACCGCTTCCAGGCACACGACGGCATCTACGCGTTCGACGCCGATCGCGATGGCATCGACGACATCGCCACCCGCGCCCAGCGCGAAGCGATGGGCGGTATCTCCATCCTCCGCCTGGACACCGCCCGCAAGCGCTTCGACCGCCTGACGGCGGGGTTCGCGTGGGAGAGCCGCTAAACCGCAGCCGTCAGCCATGAGCCGTTAGCCATGAGCTGTTAGCGTTGAGCGACAGCGTAACTGACGTGCGATGCCGCGGTTCGCTTCCTGCTAACGGCTAAAGGCTAACGGCTCGTTTTCTTTGGCGGCCGATGGGCGATTCGAGTTGTACAAGACGACGGCCAAGCATGAGGGTCCGATAGGGCGCAGGCTCCACGGCTTTCCCTCGCCTGACGCGCAGCCGCTATGACGGAGGAGCAGATGAACGGAACAGGACGGAAGCCCGCATCATGCGCTGGGCGGCGCGCGGTCGGGAAGCGGATGCTGATCGGAATCGTCGTCGTTGCACTGGTGGCGTGCGGCGAGGGTGCGGGGAGCAGCTTCCTCACGCCGATCGGCGGAGGAGGCGGATCGTCCACCGACAAGACGCCACCGACCTTGGTCTCGACGAACCCGGCGAACCTCTCGACCGGCGTTCCGACCGCGTCGACCATTTCGGCGACCTTCTCCGAGAATCTCGACTCGACGAGCGTGACCAACGCCGCGTTCTCCTTCGATAACGGGGTCACCGGCACCATCGTCGTGAGCGGGGCCACCGTGACGTTGACGCCATCGCCTGGACTGCCGCCAAGCACGACGATTCACGGTACGGTCTCGACGGCGATCCGCGACCGCGCCGGAAATCCGCTCGCCGCCGCCGCGACCTTCCAGTTCACCACCGCGCCGTAGCGCGCGTCACCTTCGCACTCTCCGCGCGCGCGGACCGGGTCGCAACGGATCACTGTCACCGTTGCCCCGCGCCCGGGTCCGGCGTCGTTCACCCGTGAACGGCCGGTGACGCCGGCAGCGGTTCGACGGGTGATGCGATGGTGCTGATGACCGGTGGTGATGCGGGGGGTTTTCCGGTGACGACAATTCGAGCAGCGATGCCCCGACGTGTCGCGTACACGATCGCGGCATCGCTGCTCGTCGGAGGATGTCGCCTCGGGCACGCATCGACGCCCGCGCCGTCGCGGAGCGCACCAGCCCGTGACCCTGTACGTGAGTCGCACGTTGCCCTTCCGGCCGGCGTCTCGCCCGACGACTACCGGTATCTCCGCGATCGCCACCTTCTGATCCCGGTCGCCAATGCGAAGCTCGCGCGCATCCCAGACAGCTTCGAGGACGCACGCGACGGGCAGCGTCGTCATCACGCGGTGGACATCATGGCGCCGCGGGGTACCCCGGTAATCGCCGCCGACGAGGGGCATGTGCTGAAGCTGCGAACTGGCGGTGCCGGGGGGATCACGCTCTACGCGGTGGACCCGAAATCGCGCTTCGTCTATTACTACGCGCACCTCGACCACTACCGCAAAGGGATCAGCGAAGGCGAGTCCATCGCCCGTGGCGATACCATCGGCTTCGTTGGCACGTCGGGCAACGCGCCTCCCGACACTCCGCACCTGCACTTCCAGGTGATGCGCATGCCCGAGGACGGCCGCTGGTGGACGGGCATCTCCGTGAACCCGCGGCCCCTGTTCGTCGAGTAGTTTTCTTCGCGAGCGATCGCGCGGCCATCGGCCGCCAGCCGATCGCGGCACGCACGAACAGAGAGCGCAGCGGATGACTGACGGGCAACGAGTTCCAAAGATCAGCGGGAAGGAGCGCGCAGCGCTCCGCGGCGAAGCGCATCACCTGAGCGCGCTCGTCCACCTCGGCAAGGAAGGCCTCACCCCCGCGGTGATCGCCACCCTCGACGACGCACTGCGCACCCACGAGTTGGTGAAGGTGGCAATGACGAAGAACGCCGCCATCAATCCAAAGGACGCCGCCCGCCAGCTCGCCGACGCGACCGACTCCGACGTGGTCCAGGTGATCGGGCGGACCCTGACGGTCTACCGCCACAACCCGGAGCTGGTGCAGAAGAAGGAAGACCTTCCCCCCTGGCGATAGCCGCTGTGATGCATCCCCTCGCGCGACGCAGGGCGATAGCCATCTGCCCCCCAACACGGTAAATTCCCTGACTCGTCCCCAGCCCGCGGATCATGCCCTACGTCATCACTGAAGCCTGCGCCAATACGAAGGATCGAGCATGCGTCGACGTCTGCCCGGTCGATTGCATCTACGAAGGTCCGGATCAGCTGTACATCCATCCCGACGAGTGCATCGATTGCGGTGCCTGCGAGCCCGAGTGCCCGGTGACGGCGATCTTCCCCGAGGAGGACGTGCCCCAGCAGATGCGCCAGTACATCCAGCTGAACCGCGACGTCTTCACCAGCGCGACTCCACCGGGCAAGCCGCAGCGTTAGGCGCCTTATTGCGTTAGGCGGCGGCCCGGCCGATTGCTGATGGAGCTTCGCGCCGTCACCCTCGATTACTGGGACACCATCTACACCGGCGCTCCCGCTCCCGAGCGGGGGGCCGTCCGCCAGGCGGCGATCCGCCGGCTGTTCGCGACCTTCGATCGTGTCGTCCCCGACGAGGAGTTCATTACCCTCTACAGGGCCGCCGGCGCCGAGGCCGAGCGCTGGTGGCGCGAGGAGCAGCGCGGCTACACAACGCAGGAGCGGATCCGCTGGCTGCTCGCCCGCGTGCAGGTCGAGCGGCCCGCCGACTGTGCGCACATCGCGGCCGCCGAGCGCGCGGTCGATGACGCGCTGCTCGCTCACCCGGCGCCGCTCGTCCCCGGCGCCGGCGACGGGCTCGCCCGGCTCGCCTCTGTCTACACGTTAGGGATCGTCTCCGACACCGGCTTCGCCTCGGGCAAGGCCCAGGACCGCCTGCTCGCCCAGGACCAGCTCCTCTCGCTGTTCAAGGCGACGGTCTACTCGATGGACGTCGGCCACGCCAAGCCACGCCCGGAGCCGTTTGCTGCCGCCGTTCGCGCGTTAGGCAGCGCGCCAGCCGAGACGCTCCACATCGGCGATAACGAACGCACCGACATCCGCGGCGCCCTCGCTGCCGGTCTCCGCGCTGTCCGCGTCGACTTCGTCCGCCAATCCGGCCCGAGCGAAGCCGAGTTCGTGGCGAGATCGTTTGAAGAACTCACGTCGTATTTGCTGGCGCAGCGATGACTCGGCAAAGGCTATCAGCTTTTAGCCGTTAGGGTTGAGCACCGGCGGTAACCGCAGTCACTCAACCCTAACGGCTAATGGCTAACGGCTGCATTCACCGGTAGAAATACCGATCCTTCACCAGAAACAGCGCCACCAGCACCACGTACTGCAGCAGCGTGCTCACTTCGCTGCGCCAGGCTTCGCCCCAGTGGTGCTCGCCGCTGTCCTTCACGTCAGGCGGGCGGGGGAACCAGCGCGGGGTGCGCTGCTTGTAGGGCAGGTACTCCTGCCCGAAGATCGACTCGAGCACCCCCTCCTCGTAGCGGACGATCAGTGTGTACTCGATCGCGAAGATCACCGCCGCAACGGGGAGGAACCAGAGCACGCCGGAGATCACGGCGAAGCCCATCCAGACGAGGAAGTTGCCGACGTACAGCGGATTTCGCACCCAGGAAAAAATTCCGTAGGTGACCAGGCGCTGGACGTTGCGCGAGCGGCGGCGGGTCACCGTTCCCGCGGCGGCGACGCCGGCGAGCCGGATCGCTTCGCCGATCGCGATCACGATGGCGCCGAGGATCCATCGCTTCGCCGAGAGGTGGCCGGGGGCGAGCAGCGGCACAATGAGGAAGAGCACTGGCAGCCAGCCGCGATTGCGGAAGAGCACAGCGCCCCAGCGCGCCGCGGTGGACTGCTCGCTTGCCGAGACGGGAGGAGTGGCAGTCACGGAGAAGGGGAAGGGGAATGAATCGAGGCGGCGCGACTGAACGCTAACCGCTTTTGCCTCACGCGTAAATCAGCTGGGCGAGGAACTCGCGAATCACGTGGTTCACCGCTGACTGCCGCTCCATGCTGCTCAGGTGTCCGGCGCCTTCTATGATCTCGAGCGTGCTCCCCGGAATCCGATCGTGCATCGCGCGCGATTCCTCGGGGGGCGTCACTACGTCCTCGGCGCCACAGACGATCAGTGTCGGGACGTCGATCGTCGTCAGTGCTTCGGTCGAGTCGGAGCGATTCATCATCGCCTCGATCGCTCCGATAATCCCCGCCGTCGATGCGCGCGACATGATGCGTTGCACCTCGGCGACTATCTCCGGGTGGCGTGCGCGAGTGGTCGCACCGAGTACGACTGGCAACAGTGCGGCGGCGACCGTGGCGCTCCCTCCCGCGCGAGCCCCCGCGATCTGGTCGGCACGCTGGCTGCGAGCGACGTCACTGTCGGCGCCGGCGCGCGTGTCGAACAGCATCAGCCCGCGCACCCGCGCGCGGTGACGCCGCCACATCGACAAGGCGACGTAGCCCCCCATCGATATCCCGCCGATCACCGCGCTCTCGATCGACAACCGGTCGAGCAGCGCGGCAACGTCGTCGGCGTAGCGGTCGATGCTGAACGGTGGAACGGCCGGTGTCTCGCCGAAGCCGCGCATGTCGGGTGCGATGCAGCGGCAGTGATCGACGAACGCGTTGAGCTGCGGCGACCAGAATGTCCTGTTGAGCGGGAAGGGGTGCAGCAGTACGACCGGGACGCCATCGCCTGATTCGTCGTGCGCGAGGATCAGCGGTTCATTGTCGCGACCGTGCACTCCACCGTTACCCTGCAGGTCGTTCATACGCGCTCCAGCGCGGTGATGCTCGCCCGCGCATCGTAGGTCAGCCAGAACAGTGTTGGTCCGGCGGTGCGATCGTTCGCCGCATGCGCCATCGCCGCCGCGAATGCCTTCGCGCTGTACGTCGCATCGATCGCGATCCCGGCGGCGTCGAGCAGCCAGCGCGCCGCGTCGTTGCCACCGGTCGTCGCCCGGCCGTAGGCTCCTCCATAGTAATCACGGTCGACGGTGATCCGTGCCGGATCGACGCGCGGCAGCGTCGCACCGGTGCCGTGCTCGATGAAGCGCGCGCACTGCCTCGCGATCGAGAGCACTCGCCGCTTGTTGGCGACGATGCGCGGCGCGACCGCCGCGCACGAGAGCGTGGTATCCATTCCGGCGATCGCCAGCCCGAGCGCGAGCCCCGCTGCCGTGCCGCCGCTGCCTAACGGCACAACGATCCGCGCCGGGCGGGGCAGTCGTCCCGCCCGCACCTGCTCGGCGAGTTCCAGGGCCGCGTTGACGTGGCCTAACGCTCCGCGGGGCGACGTCGCCCCGGGCGGGATCCAGCGCGCCCCGCGTCGAAGGCGGATCAGCGCGGCGCGGGCGAGGGCGCCAAGCGTCGAGCCGGCATCGTGCGTCTCAGCGGCCGCGGCACGGATCGCGGCCGCGACCTGGAACGACTCGGGATTCATCACCTGTGGCCAGCGAACGATCGTGACCCGGGCGCCGAGCGCGCGACCGTAGATCGCCGTCGCCAGCGCGTGCGTCGAGCCGCGCGACCCGGTGCTGACGACCTCGTCGCCCGGCTGCAGGCCGGCGAGCAGGAATTCGAGCGAGCGGACCTTGTTCCCGCCTAACGGCGTGCCGGAGCGGTCGTCGCGCTTGATCCAGAGATCGCCGCGAGCCGATGGCAACCGCTCGACCGCGGTCGGGAACGCGCCGAGCCGGACGCGCGGCACCCAGGCGAGCGAGGGGAAGCGGAGCAGCAGCGGCAGGGTGAACGGATCGTATCCCCCCGCATCGTTCATCGGAACGCCGGCCGGCGCGCGAGGTCAGCCCCCGTCATCCTCGGCGCCTTCATCGAGTACGTTCATCCGGTCGCCGACGACATCCTCCACGTAGAGCATCTTGATCGGCACCATGACGGCGGCCAGCAGCGGAACGGCGATCATCAGCCCGATGAAGCCGAACACCAGCGCCATCAGTGCCTGGGTGATGACAGTCAGCGCCGGCGGCAGGTCCACGCCGCCCCGCATCAACAGCGGAATGAGGATGTGGTTCTCGAGAAACTGGATCGCGATGTAGGCCCCGCCGATGATCAGCGCTTTTTCAGGCGAGTCGAGGAACGCCATCCCCACCGCCGGCACCGCGCTCAGGATCGGCCCGACGGTCGGGATGAACTCGAACAGCCCGGCGAGCAGGCCGAGGGCGAACGCCGCCTTGACCCTGAGTATGAGCAGCACGATCGTCGTGACCCCGCCGATCACCGCCATCGCGATCAGTTGGGTGACCAGCCACTTCCTCAGCGCGACGCCCATCGCCGCAAGGACCTCGTCGGCCCGCTTTCGCGCGCGGCGGGGGAAGAGATGCATCAGGCCACTGCGATAGGTCGCCGGCTCGGCGCCGATGTAGATCGAGAGAAAGATGATCAGCAGCACTCCGCCGAAGGCTTGGAGCGTCCCCGAAAGGAAGGGAAAGAGGAAGTGCGACGCACCACCCATCCGCGCGCTCAGCTTCGCCTTCAGGTTCGCGGCTGGGGTGCCTTTGCCCTCCGGTTCGGCACGAGCTGAGTTGGCTGAAGAATCGGCAGAATGGGCCGAAGACGCGCTAGCTGCACTAATTCTGGCGCTATCCTGCGCCCTTGAAGCGATATCCGTTTTGGATGACGCGGCGGATCGCTGTGCGCTGCTGTCGGCTCGCTCCCCACCGGTCGAATCGTTTTGCTTCCCCCCGTCGCTGGAGTCAGCGTTGCTCTTGCCGAGCACCAAGCCGAGGAGACCGGACTGATGGTTGTTGATCCAGTCCTCGACCTTGTCCGCTGCCTCGGGGAGCTTGGCTCGGAGCTCCCGCGACTGCTGCTTCAGCGTCGGCGCCATCAGCGCGCCGAAGCCGAAGAGGAGTCCGAGAAAGCTGACGACCACCATCGCCGCGCCGACTCCGCGCGGGATGCGGAACCGCTCGAGCCGGTCGACCGCCGATGCGACCGCGAGTCCGAAGAGGAGACCGAGGAAGACGACGAAGAACAACTCGTAGGCGACCCAGAGCAAGCGAAGTCCAACATAGATGGCGACGATCAGCGCCGCGGCGCGAAGAACATCCTTGCTCTGCCATCCGACCGAACGGCGTCGCCGCTCGTGGTGAATCGGTGGCGGTGCCTGGCCGGGCGTCCCTGCCGATGAAGGCTCGGCCGGCGACGAAGGTGCGGCTTCCGCAGGCGATCCGGTCGGGTGCATCGTTGGGTCAGTCATGCGGACGGTGGGAGCAAAGAGGGTACCGCGCTACATTACGGGCGACATGACTACCGAGGAAGGAGTGCGCCGAGCCAGCACCCCGCATACGCCGCTCTATCTCGACACGCAGGACGATGTCGAGAAGTTCACGCGGGCTATTCAACACGCGACGCAGCTCGCGCTCGATACCGAGGGTGCGAGCTTTCATCGCTTCGTCGATCGCGTCTACCTGCTGCAGCTCTCGACGCGCGAGCAGAGCGCGGTGATCGACCCCCTCCCCACTGGCAAGCTCGAGGCCCTCGGGACGCTGGTTGAGGATCCGTCGGTCGAGGTCATCTTCCACGACGCCGATTACGACCTCCGTCTCCTCGGCCAGGATTATGGCTGGAAGACGCGGAACATCTTCGATACCCGGCTCGCCGCCCAGCTGCTCGGCTTCAAGGCATTCGGTCTCGCCGCGCTGCTCGACAAGTATTTCGGTGTGACGCTCGACAAGAAGCATCAGCGCGCCGACTGGTCGATGCGTCCGTTGACGGCCGACATGCTTGCCTACGCGTCGCAGGACACCATGTACCTGCACGACCTCCGCGACATCCTGCACGGAGAGCTGGAGAAGAAGGGGCGGCTGGGCTGGGCGAAGGAGGAGTTCGCGCGGCTCGAGCGAACGCGCTGGGAGCCCGAGGATCCAGCGTTAGGCTTCATGCGCATCAAGGGCGCGCGCGATCTCGACCGTCGCGAGCTGGCGCTGTTCCGCGAGCTGGTGCAGTGGCGCGATGCACTGGCGAAGCAGCTCGACCGCTCGACCTTCCGCGTGGTCGGCAATGAGACGCTGATGGACATCGCCCGCCTCCGCCCATCGGACGCGAAGACGTTGATGTCGATCAAGGGGATGCCGCGCGGGATCGGCGAACGTCACGCCAGCGAAGTGCTCGAGGCGGTCGAGCGTGGCGTCGCCGTTCCTGACGCTGATCTCCCCCAATTCCCACGCGCGCCGCGCTGGGACAAGGACCCCGACTTCGACGCGCGCGTCAACGCGTTGCGCACGGTCCGCGACGAAGCCGCGAAGCGACTCGATCTCGACCCCGGCGTCCTCGGCTCGCGCGAGCGACTCGAGTCGATCGCGCGCCGGATGCCGCAATCAATAGAAGACCTGGTCGATATCGCCGACCTTCGCCGCTGGCAGATCGAGGAATTCGGTGAGGCCGCGGTGCGTGCGGTGAACTCGATTGCCTCCGCGCCGCCTGGCGCGGGCAAGCCAGCGCCGAGCGGGCGCCGACCGCGCGGCGGGCGGGGGCGCCACGGCGGTGCGGGCGGCGGCGGTGCAGATGCCGCGGGGCAGGAGGTGCTGGCGTTGGACAGCAGTGTGGGGGAAGGTGGCAATGAAGCGCCCGCGGCAGCTGATGCGCCGGACGCGCTGCCTAACGAGTCGACAGCGGTGCCTGACGCTGCAGCCGCTGCGACCCCCGCGGCCCGCGAACGGCCGGCGACGCTGCCGCCGCGCGGACGCCCTGGTGGGCGGGGCGGACTCGGCTCACGCCGAGGCAGCCCGCCGCCGGATGTTGCCGCGCCTAACGATCAGGCCGAGGCCGCGATTCCGTTGCCGAATGGGCCAGTGCCGTCGCCACCCGGTGGACGCCCTGGCGCGCCGCTCCGAAAGGGCGAGCACAAGGACGATCGGTCGCCGTACCGGGAAGAGTAGGCGCGTCGGGGAGGCAGCGCGGTCGCGGTGCGGGTTGACGGTGACGCAAGCGAGAGAACGGTAACGCTCCCGCGTCGACTCGATAGTTGAGTTCGCGGGTGGAACCACCCGCAACCCCGTCGCTCCTCGAGCAGCTCCGCGTGACCGTGCGGACGCTTCACTACAGTCGCCGAACTGAGGAAGCGTATTCCGCCTGGGTGCGCCGCTTCGTTGTGTTTCACGGGCGCCGCCATCCGCAGTCTCTTGGTGCGAACGAGGTGCGGGAATTTCTCTCGGCGCTCGCGGTCCGCGAACAGGTAAGCGCCGCGACGCAGAACCAGGCACGAGCGGCGCTGGTATTTCTCTACCGGAATGTACTGCGCTTACCGCTCGATTCACTTGACGGTGTCGTCGTCGCCAAGCGTCCGCGCCGGCTTCCCGAGGTTCTCGATCGCGACGACGTGCACCGCGTACTCGACGAGATGAACGGGGTTCCGCAGCTCGTCGCCGGCCTTCTCTATGGCGGAGGGCTGCGCCTCCTCGAAGCGCTCCAACTGAGAGTCAAGGATCTCGACCGGCCGCGGCGCGAACTCGTGGTCCGTTCGGGGAAAGGAGGGAAAGACAGGGTGACGATTCTCCCCGACGCGCTACTCGAGCCACTCGATCGGCAGCTCCGGGATGCCGAAAGGATTCATCAATACGACCTGTCGCGTGGGCACGGCCACACGTTCCTCCCCCCCGCATTCGTCCGGAAGAGCCCCAGCGCGCCGCGTGAGTGGAAGTGGCAATTCATTTTTCCCGCCGCTCGCACCTATCGCGATCCTGTCACGGACGAGGCGCGCCGCCACCACGTTCACGAGACCGTGATCCAGCGTGCCGTGCACGAGGCAGTAATCCGGCTATCGATTCCAAAGCGTGTCACCTGTCACACCTTTCGCCACTGTTTCGCGACGCATCTGCTAGAGAACGGTTACGATATCCGCACCGTTCAGGAGCTCCTCGGTCATTCTGACATCCGGACGACGATGATCTACACCCATGTGCTGAATCGCGGGGGCCGTGGCGTCCGCAGTCCGATGGACGATCGTTCGCGCCGGTGACGTTTGCCGATCTTTTCGTGCGCTGGCGCGCCGCACCATATTCACAGCGTTGCCGCCCCGCTCATTCGGCGCAGCGTGTCATAACCGCTGCGCGCTGTGCGTCTTATCCTTTCGCTTGTGGCTGTGCACACGCATGTTAGGTCGCGCCGAATAGTCGACAACGCAATACATAGACAGCAGAATGGGCGTTATACGGATAAGTGGTTTACGACAACAGCTTTCTAGGGGCTGTGGCGCGAGAGATTGCGGCGCCGATCGACTTGGCTTTTCCACGTGCTCCTGGTTGCTGCTTCCCGTCTAACGATCGCTGAAGCTGGTGCGGTATTGGCGAGCGTCGGGTTGTGAGCGGGTGGGGCCGCACAGCTTAGCTCTGGCGTTAGGTGGAATCCAAGTATTCGTGGAATATCAAGAAGCCTATCCCGTCGGAACTCGAGTCCAGATCCGTGATCGCGACGCCCTTCAAGCGTTTCGCGATAGTTGGACTTGGCATCATCCATTGAGCGAGTCGATGCTTCAACACTCGGGCGCGCCGGCGGTCGTCACCGAGGTGGGGTTCTACCACGGGG
>JANMBU010000040.1:0-34258 GCA_031360575.1 Gemmatimonadaceae bacterium | reverse complement strand
CGGCTGACCAGCGGGCGCGGCGGCGGATTCCGTCCACGACGGTCAGCCTGCCGGCGGCGTTCAGCGTGTGCGTCCCAATGAGCCCACGTGTCCAGTCGGGAGCGATGTGTTCGACCACGACCTCCTCGTACTCGGTGGGCGTCAGGCGCGTTATCCGATTGATCGACATCCCGTACCCGTACCTCACTGAGCAGTCCTGTGCCGGCCGGTACCACTCGCCGCCCCGTCGGTACAACCGGCCAGCGGGCCTTGCGCTGCGAACGTCCGATTTCACCGGATTCCGCCGGTGGGCTGTCCATGGCCCGAAGGGTGTCGGGCCATGGAACAGATGCAGCTCATCCCAACTCGACGCACCCAATTCGCCACGAGTGCAGAACAGCCACCAGCGCCCATCAATCTCGGCGAGGGTAGGATCGAACACCTCGAGATTCTCGAGCATCGCTGCTTCCTGCACCCAATCATGCGGAAAGTCGCGCGCCCGAAAAACAGGTATGGAAAGTTGTGCGCGTTCGGTGGGCGAGTCACCGGCGCGTGCGGATTCCGGAATGAGAAACATCTCTCCGCGCCACTGCAGCACGAACGGGTAGGAGAGGTGATGTGGTGTGTCGAGTGCCAGTTCGGGTTGCAGGGCGTGCCCGTTCTCGAACTGCACGACGGAGATGTGCCCCTTGTTCTGCGCGAAGTACATCTCCTCGAGAAACAGGTAGTAATTGCCCCGGTGGAACACCGGAAAGGGATCGGCCCACAAGCGGTCGCGCGGGGGGGTGAGCAGGCGGAAATGGCCGAACGCCGTTTCCGGAACGCCCGGCTCTGCCGGTTCTCGCACGGAGAAGTTGTAGGCGACGGACCACTGGTCGAAGCAGGCCTTTCGCCCGATCTGGAGCGCGGCATAGCGCGCGGCAACGCGCGGCAGCATCGCCAGCAATCGCGAGTTGCTGGGTCGCGCGGCGTTCTGGCCGCCGACCGACTGCGGCTGCGCCGACGGCACTGCGATGATGCCGGCATCGCCTTGCTCGCTCAGATCGCGAAGCTTTCGGCCAACGAACGAAGCGACTTTCCAGTAGCGCTCCCGGCGCGTCTTCCAGACCGAGACCGGTGATGTGCTCCCGTACGAGCGGTAGATGATCCGTCGCGTGCCTCCGCCCGCCGGTTCCATCTCGAGCGTCGACTCGGTGATCGGCGACCCGTGCATCACTTCCCAAAATCCGCCGAGTGGCTGGACCGTATCAAACTCCGGCTTCGCGTCAATCGACCAGATGCCGTGCTTCGCCATGCCGAGCGGAGCTTCTCGCATCGTGCCGAATCCAAAACGCAGCATGACATCGAGATCGTGCGCCCGAATATCGGCGATCGTTCCTGGTGATAGATCGCCGCCAGCGGGCGCCATCATCGTTTCCTGGACCCGATTCACTCCAGCGACCAGGGGCGCTATCGACGTGCGCTCGAACGGATCGAGCCTCCCATCGTGGAACCAGCGACGATCGAAGCGCTCATACGCCGCGAACAAGAGGTATTTCCATTGCGAGAGGCTGAAGCCCCGGCGCCTGACTGCGGACGCATCGTCCGCGCGCACCACGACCAGAACCAAGGTGGCGCACGTCGACGTCGCGATCTCTTCGATGGTGCGACGGATCCACGCCGGCTGGTCGAGCGAATCAACCATCAACCCGACGCGCAGCAGGGTTGCGGGCGGGGCCATCATCTCCGGCGATGGGGACGCGGCTGCGACGTCGAACATTCGTGAGCTTTACTCGACTTGATCGGGGGCGACGCGAGCCGGGACCTGGCACTGTGTGCGTTGCGTCTGCGGGGCAATCGTCGTGCCGCCCACCGGGGCCCGGCGCAGCGATGAACCTCGTCGGAGCTTCGGCTCGGCGGCGTTGTGGCGACACCGCACATGTAGGCGCGGCGCGACGCTGGCCGGTGCACCGACGCGACGCGGCACCGCCGTTCGCGCGGCAACACGCACTCGCGCGCGGTGCCAAAGTTGCCCGTCGTCAGTGCTCGTTCGCAGTGCTCGCGCCTCGCTTCCGCTCCCCGCCTGCCTGAATGCTGAACCCCACGGCGATCAAGGGTGTCGTGCTCGATTCCCGTCACGTCACGGCGGCCTATCGTGCCGGCTCCCTGGCACGCGCGAGCGCGTTCGCGGTTCTCGGGCGGCGATGGAAGTCCGCTACCGCACGATTGCGCGCGTTGCGCGCGTCCGGCGTTCGCGAGCACTCGCCGCGCACGATGCAAGCGGTGAGGAACCAGCTCGACTGGGGATGCCGGGACACGGGGGGGGCGCTGCGCGATATCGGCGCGAACAGGTGGCTCGCCGAGTTCCTTCAAACGCCGGAGGCCGGACACCTGCGCGGCCGATTCAGCTCGTGGCCTGATCATCACCGGGTCCGGATGCGGGAGCCTAACGATGAAAATCCCCGGCGACAGGGCGATCTCATTCTCCTCAAGCGGTACAATCCGGCGACCGGGGAGAAAGGGGTGATCATGCTCAAGTACACCCAGTCGTTGTGGCGATTCCCCGCGATGTTCGATCTGCCGGCGCTCGCCGTGCGCTACGCGTTCGTGCTCGAGCCGAGCTCCTGGGGATATGAGGATCCGGGATTCTTCTTGTACGTCGGCGCTGACATCGATGTCGTCGTGCAGTCACCCTGGAGTCGCGACTACGCCTTCATCGACCAGCTGCACTCGAATCTCGAGCCGGTCCGCATCGGCGCAGGGGACTGGGTCGACCCTCAGGTATTTTCCTCGACCAAGCCTGCACATGAACGCAGATTCGACGTGGTCGCCGTCTCGGCGTGGAGCGCGTTGAAGCGACATGAAGATCTGTTTCGCGCGGTCGCAGCTCTCGAGGCCTCCGGAAGAACCCTGCAGATCGCGCTGATCGGGTATCCCGTGGACTGGACGCAGGACAAGATCCGGAAATTAGCGTGCAAATACGGTATCGAGGATCGTTGCACGATCTACGAGGCAGTGCCGCAATCCGTGGTCGCCGAGGTGGTCGGCGATTCGCGGCTCTACGTCCTGATGTCGCGGCGCGAAGGGGCGAACCGCGCACTGTATGAAGCACTCTGGTGCGACACGCCGGTGGCGGTGTTCGACGCGCATCGCGGCGTGAACACGGACATAATTCGCGGCGAAGTCGGGACGCTCTACGATGCGGCCGGACTGGACGCGGCGATCGCCCGCGTGCTCGACGCCCCCGCACGCTACCACCCGCGCGCCTGGGCCGAGCGCAATACCGGCTATCGAAACTCGACAGTCGCGCTGAGCGCCCTGTTGCGTCGGCACGCTGTCGCGCGCGGGCTGCCGTGGACCGAGGACCTCGCGGAGAAGATCAACGCCCCTGACATGCTCTACGCAAATCCGCTGGATGTCGAGCGGTTTGCCGGCGAGTACGATTCGCTGCTGCCCTTTCTTCGTTGACGTTAGGCAAGCGGCCGGCGACGACGTTGAGCCGCTGGCCGGCCGGGTCGCCGACAGCAAACGTGCGCCTTCCGTTGACTTGGAAGGCGCACGTTGCGGTTAGGCGCGGAGCGACTACTTGACTGGCAGACGGACGATGTAGGCGTCGGTACGGCCGCCGGCGTTGCTGTCGGAGGTCCACATGACGAACTTGCCGTCTGGCGCGAGCGTCACATGGGGCTGCGTCTGGTAATTGTTGCCGCCACTCGAGTTGTGCACCGCGAGGAGGCGTGCCGGACTGCCGTCCGTCTTGACGAGCCCGATCATCCCGCTGCGTATCGCTGCAGTCGAATAGTCGCTGCCACTCGGATCGATCGCGAACCACTGCGCCGCTCCGGCGTCGCCGTTGTTGAACACCCACTGGCCAGCCTGGTGATACTCACCCGGAAAGCCGTCGACCGCATTGGCCGTGGCAAAGCTCACGGTCTGCCCGGTCAGCACGTTATGGGTCCAGTATGCCTGATTCGCGGAGTTGGCGACCCCGACGAGATGCCCGCGAACAGGGTTGACATGCGCGGAGTTCTCGAGCGACCCCGGATTGTACGGCCAAGCCGGGTCGCCAGCCGGCGCCGTGAGCGACCCGCCATTGGTGAGGTCGCCGACCAGGTTCGCGTTCCCGGATGCGATGTACACGTACGGTTGCTCGCGATCGATGTGCGGCTCGTCGAGACCCGCGATCCCGCTCCACGAGCGTTGCAACCCGTCACTCGCACGGAAGGCAACGATCGTCGTGTTGTTACCCATCGCAACGAACCACTTGTCGTTCAACTGGTTCTGCATCCAGTTGAGGCTTCCGGCTGCCGGGCGCCACGGCCACGCGCCGATGTTCTCGACGCGATTGGTCGCCGTGTTGTACCGCTGGACGATGTTGGAAGCGCTATTCAGCTCCGCGTACGCGATGCGAGGCGTCGCCGGGTCGAGCGAGAACATGAAGCTCAGGTCCCCGTCGAGATCGATGAGGCGCCAGTTCGACAGCGTCATGGTATCGTAACGCAGATCGACGAGATAACGATTCGGCTCGATGGCTACCATCACGGTGTAGTAGGTGAAGCCATCACTGCCAACCCACGGTTGCGAGATGTACGGGCCGCCCTCCGAGTAATCGTGGTGCGCGCGCGTATTGGCGATCGGGGTATTTGCATCGGTGATCTTGAGCACCGTCATGCCCGACACAGGATCGATGTAGCGCTGTCCGGAGGTCAGCGTGCGGCCGTAACTTCCCGCCGGCGGCGTTTGGCGCGCTGCAATCGGAAGTTGCGTCGGATCCGCTACTGCGCCTGACGGCGGCGGCACAGCTGCGGGCACCGTGATCGCCGCCGTTCCCGATTTACCTTCGCTCACTGCGGTAATCGTTGCCTGACCCGCGGCGATGCCGCGGACGAGGCCAGTCGTCGTGACACTCGCAACGCCAGCTGCTGACGTCTGCCAGGTAATCGTTCGACCGGTGAGCACCACGCCGGCCGCGTCACGGAGCGTCGCGGTCAGCTGCGCAGTCGCGTCGATCGCCACCGTCGCCGTCGTTGGAGTGACGGCGACTGAAGCAACCGGTGCAATCACCGCTTGCACAGTGACGACCGTGCTTCCTGCTTGCCCTTCGCTGCGCGCCGTTATGGTCGCCTGGCCGGCGGCCAGGCCGCTGACGAGACCCGACGCGCCCACGCCCGCAACACCAGCGGCCGTGGTCTCCCATGTGATCGTGCGTCCGGTGAGGACGGCGCCGCTCGCATCACGCAACGTCGCCGTCATCTGCACCGTCCCGCCCACGCTGATCGAAGGCGATACCGGGGTCACAGTGACAGTCGCCACCGGCGGGATCTGCACGGTGACAATCGCCGAGCCGGCTTGCCCTTCACTGCGCGCCGTGATCGTAGCCTGCCCGGCCACAATTCCGCGCACGAGCCCCGTCGCACTAACGGTCGCGACGCCAGCGTCCGACGTTTCCCATGTGACCGCGCGTCCGCTAAGGACCGCACCACTGGCATCCCGCATCGTCGCGGTCAACTGCACCGTCGCGTTCACCAGCACCGTTGCCGATGCAGGCATGACTGTGACCGACGCGACCGGCACCGGCGGGAGCGCCTGCACCGTCACGATCGTGCTCCCCGAGCGGTCCTCGCTGGTCGCCGTGATCGTGGCTTGCCCGGCCGCGACGCCGGCCACCAGCCCGGTTGTGCTCACGGTTGCAGTACCACCCGCTGATGTCTGCCACGTTATCACGCGACCATTCAGATCGTTGCCGTTGGCATCGCGCAACGTCGCCACGAGCTGCACCGTGCCGTTCACGCCGATCGTCGGAGAAGCCGGGGTCACCGTTACGGTGGCGACGGGCGCCAGCTGCACCGTCACCGTTGCCGTACCGGCCTGGCCTTCGCTCCGCACGGTGATCGTGGCCTGCCCCGCGGACAGCCCCTGCACGACGCCCGACGCGTTCACGCTGGCGACGCCCGCGGCCGATGATTCCCATGTCACCGCGCGCCCCGTCAAAACGTTGCCGTTCGCGTCACGAGTTGTCGCCGCCAGCTGAGTCGTTGCGTTGACCAGGACGGTCGAGGTGGGCGGCGTCACCGTCACGGAGGCCACCGGTGGTATCTGGACGGTCAAGCTCGCAGTACCAGCCATGCCTTCGCTGCGCGCAGTGATGGTCGCTACACCAGCCGCGATGCCGCGTACAAGCCCGACCGAGCTCACGCTCGCCACGGCGCTCGCCGACGATTCCCAGGTCACCGCGTGACCCGTCAACACGACGCCGCTGGCGTCGCGAGTGGTTGCCGTGAGCTGCGTGGTCGCGTTGACCATCACGATCGGGGATGGGGGCGTCACTGCCACCGACGCCACCGTCTCGTCGCCACCGACGACCACACCCTTCGCGCACCCCCCATACGCGAGAGTACACACCGCGATCAGCAGGAGCATCGGGGCCGGAAAGGATATGCGACGCATGACAAACCTCCGTATTGGCACGTTCGGCGGCTCGACTGGCGTGGCCCCTCGATACCCGGGCCGTAGCCTCGTAGCTTTGCGTCGCCGGCTTTCGCCGGGTTTGCCATTGTCGCGTCCCCACGCGGGGTGCGATCTACCCATGACTTCGGCGTACGAAGTGCGGGGATGCCGTCACTTCGACCGCCAGCTCGGACTATTCGACTGCTCGACGAAGCGTATCGCGGCGCGGTAACCGATGCTCGAGGCAACAGATGTTCAGGCGTCCGTTTCGCGTGTAACAGTAACACCGCCATCAACTCCGGCACACGGAGCCACGTCACAAAGCGGACAAATTGACCTGTCGAGTACGCTGTTTTGTCCGATGGCGTCGACTCCGTCGCGAGACGAGGAGTGCCGGCTATGTGCGTATTCCCGCTTCGCCGTTGATCGTTAGGCACGACCCAAGGCCAGGCCGTCCCGACCGCTGCGCTGATGCAACCCGGAATCGCGACGGCGATCGCGATCTCGCTCACCTCTCGTAATGAGGGATTCATGAACGAAAGCACCGCCCGACCGTCAGCTCTCGCCGCGTCGCCCGCAACCACCAGCGACCTGCCCGCGAATCTCGCGCGCGTCGCGACGTCGCGGGTATACTTTGGTCACCAGTCCGTTGGTGCGAACATTCTCGACGGACTTCGCGAGCTGAGCGCGGCCGCGCCGACGTCGGCGGTGAAGATCGTGGGTACGCGTAATGTCGACAGCGTCGTCGACCCGGCGGTGATTGAGTTTCCAATCGGGGAAAATGGCGACCCGGTGTCCAAGGCGCGGGACTTTGCGTCCGCGCTCGACGAAAGCCGCGAGCGGTCTCCGGCAATCGCACTGTTCAAGTACTGCTACCTCGACCTGACGCCGAGCACGGATGTGACGGCGCTGTTTGCCGCCCACCGGACAGGCGTCCGAGCGCTCCAGGCTCGTCACCCCGAGATCACGCTCGTTCACGTCACAGTGCCGCTCACGACGGTGGAGCCGTCGTCGAAGGCGTTGCTCAAGCGACTCCTCGGAAAGCCATCGGCGCGCGAAGCGAACCGAAAACGGAACGGGTTCAACGACAGGATCCGGCGCGAATTCGAGGGAGAGCCGATCTTCGATCTCGCACGGATCGAGTCGACGCGACCCGACGGAACGCGCGCGTTTTTCGTCGCCGGTGGCGACACCATCTACACCCTCGCCCCCGAGCTCACCGATGACGGCGGTCATCTCAATGCAATGGGGCGACGCGCGGCGGCGATCGAGCTGTTGTCGGTGCTCGCCGATCTCGGATCGTCGCGCGCGCGCGCAGCTCGGGGCCTGCGATCCTAGGCCGCACGGCAACCGCGCCAGGCGATCCACCGCCCGGCGCGACGACCGTTAGGCGGTGACCAGCTCGCGAGGCGCGGCAGCCGGCAGCCGCGTTTCCGCGGCGAACCGCGCCTGCAACCACAACCAGGTACGCTCGAGCCCCTCGCGGAGTCCGATCTCCGGGTGGTAGCCGATCATCAGGGCGCTCCGATCGAGATCGGCCAGTGAATCGCGCACATCCCCGTCGCGCGGCGCGCGATACTCCGCCGGGATGCTCACTCCGGTGACGTCGCGCGCGACCTGCAGCATCTCGTTGAGCGAGGTACGCTGCCCGGCGCCGCAGTTCATCGGCCAGCCGGAGGCGATCCGTGCCGGCGCGAGTGCCGCCTTGAGGTTCGCCTGCACGACGTTGTCGACGTAGGTGAAATCCCGCGTCTGCTCACCGTCGCCGAACACCGTGACCGACGTGCCGTTAGCGGCCGCTTGGAGGAAGAGCGGGATGACGGCTGCGTACGCCGAGAGCGGACTCTGTCGCGGTCCGAACACGTTGAAGTACCGAAGCGCGATGCCCTCGACGAGACCGCCGCGCGCGTAGGCGAGCACGTATTGCTCGCTCGACAGCTTCGATGCCGCGTATGGAGAGCGCGGCAATGGCTCCATCGTCTCGACCTTCGGCAGCGTCGGCGTGTCGCCGTAGACGGAACTCGAGCTGGAGAACACGCAGCGGCGCACGCGCGCTGTCTTCGCCGCCTGCAGGAGCCTAACGGTCGCGTTGACGTTGGCGTCGTGCGATCCCCAGGGATCGATGAGCGAGCGCGGAACGCTTGGCAGCGCAGCGAGGTGGAAGACGACCTCCACGCCGTCCACGGCCTTCGCGCTCACGTCGGGGTCGCAGAGATCGCCCTTGAGGAAGTCGATCCGGGTGGCCACCGGCGCAATGTTCGCGAGATCACCAGTCGAGAGGTTGTCGACCACGCGGACGTCGTGGCCCAGCTCGACGAGCCGGTGGGTGAGATGCGAGCCAATGAAGCCCGCCCCGCCCGTTACAAGGCATGAGAATCGTTCTGACACTACTCCTCCGTGCCCTGCTGAGCAGGGCGGACCCGGGACCGAGTTTGCGTCCATCGCAACGCGACGCGCACCAGCAACGGGAGACCTTTTCCCCCGCGCAGACCGGTTCCCATTCAACTTTCGTACGCCCGCTTGGCGCGGCGCCCACGACCCGGTGCGCCGGATCGAAGCCCCATGAGGACAACGACTTGAGGCGTGTCGGTGTCGCTTTCTCCCGGTGTCACGAGAGCCGATGATGGACGCGGACTGAGGCAGTCACGCCACAGACAGTGTCGATGCGGGGGAACGATCCGCCGCCACGAGTGGCGAGCGAACCGCCAGCGCAACATTCAACGCGGTGTCACCTACGTCGCCCGCTGCGCGAGCGCGCCGAGGGGCGCGCTCACACCCGGATCGCCAGCGCGCAGTGCGTCGAGGTCGTATTTCCCACTGGGCAGGCGCGGAATCAGCGCACACGGCTCGATGCGAGCGGGCTGCATATGCCGCGGAAGCTCCGTCCGCGAGAAAAGCTGGAGCCGCTGCAGCGAGCCTTCCGGCGCGAGCACAACATGGGCGATGATCCGCTCGCCGCGCACCGCGTCGGGCTCCGCCGTGATTACTGCTTCCCGTATCTCGCCCGAGGCATGGAGTACATCGACAATCTCATCCGGCCCGATCCGGAAGCCGAGTGACTTGATCAGGCGGTCGCGCCGCGAGACGTAGTAAAGAAGGCCATCCTCGTCGTAGCGCACGAGGTCCCCTGAGAACACGACTTTCGCCCCGCCGCGATTGAATGGATCCGCACGAAAGGTCGCAGCCGTTTGTTCCGGCGCGTCCCAGTAACCATCGGCGAGCGTCGGGCCCCCGAACACGAGCTCCCCGATCTCGCCGGGTGCGCAGCGCGCGCCACCAGCCGCGACGACCGTGATGGTTGCGCCAGGCACGGCCCTCCCAATCGAATCCGGGTGTGCGTCCACCTCGGACGGATCGAGGAAGGTGCTGCGGAACGTCTCCGTCATGCCGTACTGGAGGAAGAGTCGAGCGTTAGGCATGGCAAGGCGTAGCTGCCGGACCGCGGCGACTGGAAGATGTCCTCCGGCGTTCTGCAACGTGCGAAGTGACTCGATTGGCGAGGTCCGGAATGCCGGCGTCGCGAGCAGCTGGAGCCAGAGGGGCGGCACGGCGGCCAGCACCGTCGCTGCGTGCGTGCGCGCCTCGCTCAGGATCTGGTGCGGGACGGGGGTCAACGATACGACCAGCGTCGCCGCGCAGCGCACCGCGCAGAGCAACTGATTGAGACCGTAGACGGAGCTGAATGGCAGAAGGCTCATGATCCGGTCGTCGGCCGCAAGAGCGAGGTAGTCCACGACCGTGTCGATCGCCACGGCCATCGCGCCGTGCGAGAAGACGACACCCTTCGGCAGCCCGCTCGACCCCGAGGTAAAAATGATCTGCGCGTGATCGGTCGCCTCGCGCGAAACCGGTGTCCATCCGACGCGCGCAGCGATCGAGCCGAGCTCAATGAGCACGGCGTCCGACTCGAGGTCGCGCTGATGCTGCGCCAGCATCTGGGCTGACGTCAGCAGGATGCGCGCTCCAGCGCGGCCGAGCACGTACTCCACCTGTCGCGGGCGGAGGCGCTCATTGATCACGATGACGACCGCGCCCGTCGCGATGGCGCCGAAGTATGCCGCGGCGGCGTCCGCACCGCGCTCGGCGAGCACCGCGACGCGATCACCGGGAACCACGCCACCTTCGGCGAGCGCGTGCGAAATGGCCGACGCGCGGTCGCGCAGCGCCTCATACGTTATGAGCGCACCGTGGAGTGGCTCAACCAACGCGACAGACGCCGGCGAGCGCGCGGCGGCGCGCCAGAGCGAATCGGCCAGGTTCCGCTGGACGGACGCGCGTTGATTCATGCCGGTTGGTGCGGGCGAGAGGAGGCGATGGCGTTCTGTGCATCGCGAGGGGCACGCACGGGAAGTGCCACCTCTCGACACAGCGGCTCCGATGCTACGCACGCGCGACGGTTATGATCGGCGCGTTCGGTCTGGTGACGGCGCGGTTTGGCGGTGGCCCCGGCCTCGCGTGGTGTCGCCGGCCTGCCACACCGTCTATCCGCCTGTGGCTCGCAAGCCACAGCCACGCCAACTCCCGCTGATCAACTCGGAGCTAAGCGTTGGAGTTACAGGCTGTTAGCGGCGACGAGCCGGTGCTTCGTCGAGGGCGTCGTGTTTGCATTAGCCGCCGCCAACCAGGAAACAGCCGTCCTCTCAACTGCCTCGTCATGAGCATCTCGCTGCTGTCCGCACAATGTCCTCGGCTCGCAATGTCCCGCAGCGATGCGGAGACCAGCATCGCTGAAATCGCCGATGCGTTGCGCACACAGCTCGACGAGCGGCTTCGTCGTCGCGGGTTCGTGGTCGCGATGAGCGGTGGGATCGACAGCTCCGTCTGCGCTGCGCTGGCTGTCCGCGCCGTCGGACCCGAGCGCGTCTTCGGTCTGTTCCTTCCGGAGCGCGACTCCGAACCGGAGAGCCTGACGCTGGCGAGCGGCCTGGCGCGACAACTCGGCATCCAATCGGCAACCGAGGACATCGCACCGATCCTCGAAGGCGCGGGCTGCTATCGCCGGCGCGACGAGGCAGTGCGCAGCGTGCTTCCGGAGTTCGCTGCGGGCTGGCGGTTCAAGATCGTCCTGCCTGGGGATCGACTGAACTCGAACCGGCTCAACGTCTATTCGGTGATCGCCGAATCTCCGGACGGGGAGCGTCACGTCAGGCGCCTAACGTCCGAGGCATATCGTCAGGTCGTCGCCGCCACCAACTTCAAGCAGCGGACGCGGAAGATGATGGAGTACTATCACGCCGACCGCCTGCACTACGCCGTCGTCGGGACCCCCAACCGGCTCGAGTACGATCAGGGATTCTTCGTGAAGGGAGGCGACGGGCTGGCAGACGTGAAGCCGATCGCGCACCTCTACAAGACCCAGGTCTACACGCTGGCCGACGCGCTCGGCGTCCCGATGGGTATCACGTCGCGCACACCGACGACCGACACATACTCGCTGCCGCAGACGCAGGAAGAGTTCTACTTCTCGCTCCCGACCGCGACCATGGATGCAATGCTCCACGCGCACGACCGTGGCCTCGATCCGGCAACGGCCGCGTTCGAGCTCGGCTTCTCAACCGAACAGGTCGAGCGCGCGTTTCGCGAGATCGAGCAGAAGCGGACCACCACCCGCTACCTCCACCTCACACCGAAGCTCATCGAGCCGGTGCCAGGCGTTGCGATTCACGAGGAGCACGTCCGCTAGTGTGCGGCATCGCGGGAATCGCGCGCGGAGAGCGCCGCGCCGTCGATGCGAACACGTTGACGCGAATGGCGGACGCACTTCGCCATCGCGGCCCGGACGGCTCGGGGATCTACACCGGATCGCCGGTCGGTCTCGCGCACACTCGGCTGAGCATCGTCGACGTCGCCGGTGGCGCGCAGCCACTGACCAACGAAGACGGACGCGTCATCATCACCTACAACGGCGAGGTGTACAACCACGTCGAGCTGCGGGCGAATCTCGAGGGAAAAGGGCACGTCTTCAAGACGCGCACGGATACCGAGGTTCTCGTCCACGCCTACGAGCAGTGGGGCGAGGCGATGCTGTCACGCCTCAACGGGCAGTTCGCGTTCGCGATTTACGATCGCCGGCATGAATCGCTTTTTCTCGCGCGCGATCGCTTCGGGGTGCGCCCGCTGTACTACGCGGAGCGCGGCGGAGATCTCTTCTTCGCGTCCGAAATGAAGGCGTTGTTCGCGACCGGGGAAGTTCCTGCGATTCCCGATCCGAGATCGCTCGACGAACTCTTCACATTCTGGGCGTGTCGCCCGCCACGAACACCTTTCCAGGGCATTCTCTCCCTCGAGCCAGGGTGCTGCGCGGTCTGGCGCGGCGGACGCCTGCGCGTCAGCCAGTACTACAAGCTCCAGTACCAGGACGCCGAGATGGAGCCGGACGGCGCACTCGACACGCTCGATGAGCTGATGCGCTCGAGCGTCGCGCTGCGCATGCGGGCTGACGTGCCCGTCGGCGGATATCTGAGCGGCGGGCTCGACTCAAGCATCACCAGTGCACTGGCAGCGGGGATGTCGCCGCATGACCTGCGCACATTCTCGGTGACCTTCGCCGACCCACGGTTCGATGAAAGCGAGTTCCAGCAACTCGTCGCGCGCCGTATCGGGAGCCAGCATGCGGTGCAGCACATCGGACCGAGCGACATCGCGGAGGTCTTTCCCGACGTCATCCGGCACTCCGAGACGCCGCTGCTTCGGACCGCACCCGCGCCGCTCTTCCTGCTTTCCCGTTTGACGAAGCAGAATGGGATAAAGGTCGTGCTCACCGGTGAAGGCGCCGATGAGCTGTTCCTTGGATATGACGTCTTCAAGGAGACACTGGTCCGTCTGTTCTGCATGCGGCAGCCGACGTCCACGTTGCGGCCGCGGCTGTTCGATCGCCTCTATCCGTATCTGGCGACCGGGGCGAAGACGGGGGACTTCTGGCGGCGCTTCTTCCTCCAGGCCGGATCCCCATCCGACCCGCTCTTCTCGCACATTCCGCGCTGGCTACTCGCATCGCGTATCAAGGATTTCTATTCCGACGACATGCGCGTCGCGCTCGTCGGCGCCGATCCTGTCGCCGAGCTTCGCCAGTCACTGCCAGGTGAGTTCTTCGGCTGGTCGCCGGTGCACCGGGCGGCGTATCTCGAGATGACGACGTTGCTGTCGCCGTACCTGCTCAGCTCCCAGGGCGACCGGATGGCGATGGCGCATGGAGTTGAAGGACGCTTCCCGTATCTCGACCACCGGTTGTTCGAGTTCGCCGCATCGCTTCCGCATGGGACGAAGCTCAGCGGCCTGAAAGAGAAGGCCATTCTCCGGCGATGGGCGACGTCGATCGTGCCAAGCGAAGTGCGACAGCGGACGAAGCAGCCATACCGCGCGCCCGATGCGGCATCGTTTTTCGGCGCGAATCAACCCGAATATGTCCGCGAGATGCTCGACCGAACGACTCTCGACCGAACCGGTTTCTTCGACTCGCAGGCAGTCGAGGGACTCGCGCGCCGGTGTCAGGCAGGCCGCGTTGCCGGGTTCGCGGAGAACCAGGCGCTGGTGGCGATTCTCTCCACCCAACTCTGGTACCACGAATTCTGTGCGACGCCGAACGTTGCTCCCCCGACCACGCCGCAAGCCAGCAGCGTCTGGCTGCGCGAACCCGTCGAGCTGGTATCGTGACCCCCACGCCTCCCATAACACCCATGACTGCAGCACACGTGATCGAGCGCACGCGCGCGTACATCAGCGAGAACTTCCTCTACATGCGCCGCGACTTCCGGCTCGAGGACACGCACTCGCTGCTCGCCAGCGGAATCATCGACTCGATGGGCGTGATGGAGGTCATCGCCTTCATCGAGAGCGAGTTTGGTGTCGAGATCGACGACGAGGATGTCACCGAGGAAAATCTCGGGTCGATTCGCGCGATCAGCCGGTACGTCGTCGCCCGCAGCGAGGCGTCCACGAAGGTCGCCTAACGCGATTGGCGCAGTGCCGAGGGGGCGCGGGTCGCCTGGACCCGCGCGCGCGGTCAGGTCTCCGGCACCGGGATGACAGGGGTCGCGCCGATGAACCACGACGGTCGCGTGAACTTCGAACGCCGATGCAACCAGATCCGCGCCGCTTCGCCGATCGCGAGCATCGCAGCGAAGAAGACGAACGGCGCCATCGTGAGGCTCAACGGCACCAGCGCCGGAACGATCACGTAGAAAACGTAGAACTGGAGGATGAACACGAACGCCGATGTCTTGCCGAGTACGGTAAGCCATGCAAGCAGTGACGCCAACACGCCGCGGCGCTCGAGAGCGAAGACGACCGAAATCCCGAGGAGCGCCAGTCCGCTGAACAGCAGCAGGTGTACTGGAGACGGTGGGACACGCTGCCACGGCGACGCCAGCTGGCGCGCGACGAACGCTGCCCGCCCACCGGGAGCCATCACGTGGTCGACGAGGAACAGGCAGAAGAGCCGGACCACTGCGCCCATCGCGACGACTGCACACCCCACTGACGCGAGGAGTTGCTCAATGCGCATTCGCCCAGTGCGCGACAACGGCTCGGCCAGCCGTGGGCCGAGTACCGTGGCTGCGGCGTGCACCGCGAGCCACGGCAACACCGGCACGTTGTATTCCCAGAATCCGTCCCCGTCGATGCCCACGAACGTATCCTTGACGATGCGCCAGGCGAGACCGTGGGGCTCCGACAGATAGACGAGCGCACAGCTGGCTGCATAGACTGCGACGGCACCAGCGAGCCTGACGCGCGGAGGAATGCGCAACAGCCGCGGCGACAGCAGCAGCGCCAACGCGATGGTGTCGGTGACGAACAGCATCCGGGCGGAGCCCGTGAGGTCGTTCAGACTCCGCGCGTGCGCTCCGAGTATCAGCAGATGACCAGCGGTCAGGAAGAACACGGCGCGCTTGGCGAGCGTGGCGCGAACGCGGCCGAACGTCTCCGGATGTGTCGCAAACAGATATCCGACCATCGAACCGCTGATGACGAAAAACATCGGCGAAGCGATGTGACCGACGAAGGGCAGCCAGGTGCCCGGCGCATCACCGCCGGCCGGCAGGATGTACTTCGACGCGAAATGGGCGAGGCAAACCAGCACCATCGCTGTACCGCGTGCGGCATCGATCGCGGGGACGCGCTTCGCTCGCGGTACGCGCACTGCCTGATCACGGCGAGCTGACGGCCGCGAAATAAAATTGATGCGATCGGTAATCGGAGCGTAGATCATGACTTGGCAGGCATTGGCGAGGGCGCGCGTGCAAATACCTCGGCTGGCACGGCCTCGTGCCGCCGCGCGGTCGAATCGCATGGGAAAGGCCATGTCGAACCGCGTCGCCTCAACACGGCGAGTGCCTATCGAAGCGACGGAGCGCAACCAAATGCTCGTGATCAGCGGCGAGCGTAGCGCGAACGCAACAGCCCGCATCACGACCCAGCGCGCAGCTGCGTCGACGACCCGCATTGCATGTCGTGCGGGTGAGCGCGACCGGGTAGCGCATCAGCATCAGTAGTGAGAGAGCGTTCCGGTGCGCCGTGCGTGACGAAGCGCGGCGGCAATCGCGGCGGAGCCGACGAGCAGCAGCAGCACAGTTTGCGCGGCGAGTATCGCGACGTCGCCGGACACCGCGGAGAAAGGCTCGCCGCGCAAAGCGGTCTGACGCAGCGCTCGCAGCCCGTAGGTCAACGGCAACAGTCGCGAGACCTCCTGCAGCCACGATGGAATGACGTGCGTCGGGTAGTAGACGCCGCCGAGGAACGCGGACACGGTAAGGATGCCACTGAGTAGAGGCCCGGTCGTGCGAAAGCAGAGGAGCATGCTGCTTCCAATCAGCCCGACTGCTCCGTACGCGACGAGCAGCAGCGCGACAATTGCGACGCTCGTGAAACTGTTGGCCCACGCGATGTGGACGCCGAGGGTCACTCCGGCGATGAGCAGCACACTTCCGCGCAGGAGCGCCCAAAGAACTGTGTATGCGCTCATTCCGGTGAACAGCACGGCGGGGTGCGTCGGAGTCGACAAAAATGCCTCGAGGGTGCCGCGACCGATCGCGGCTCCCAGGGCGCTGGGGAGCGCGGAGACGCTGGCCGAGATGAGCGCGAAAGTCAGCGCACCGACCAGCGTGAACGCGAAGTATTCGCGGCTCTGTGACGCGATCGACTGCGCCATCACCGGCTGCAACGCGTTCGAGACGAAGTAGAGCGGCACGACGACGAAGGCCAGTGAGATGAGCGACAGCGCCATGTTGAGTCGATAGCTGCGTTCCGTCTGCCACGCGGAACGGAGGAGTGCGAGGCACTCACGCATCTGCCCTCCCCCCGCCCTCAGCGGCGATGATGCGCGTGATGAGATCGGCAAGCGAGGGCTCGACGCGTTCGAGCCGCGCGACCTCGACACCCAGAGCGACCAACATTCGCAGCACGTCGGCTGAATGCGATGGGTCACCGGCGATGGTGCATTCCAGAGTCGTCCACCCGTCGGCCGTTCGCTCGATCGCGCTGATCCGCCGCAGCAGGCCGCGCTGCTCCAGCAGGGCGAACGCCGAGTCCGCAGCGTCTCGCGTGAGCACGCGATAGCGCGCTTCACCGAACTGCGCGGACAGCGCGTGGGTCGCACCCGTTGCAAGGACGCGACCCCGGTCGAGGACCGCGACGCGGTCACAGAAGGCGAACGCTTCGTCGGTGTTGTGCGTGGCCAGGAGAATTGTGCAGCCGTATCGTGCGACCAGTTCGTCGCGAAGAAATCGGCGCAGCTCGCGCGCCGACAGTGGATCGAGGGTACGCGTCGGTTCGTCGAGGAGGAGTATCTTCGGCCTGGTGAGCAGCGCGCGAGCGATGAGCAGCCGCTGGCGCATTCCCGACGAAAACTCCGCGACGCGTTTGGCACCGGTGTCCTGCAGGGCGACAATCTGGAGCGCCCAGGCGATGCGCGGCCCCGTGTCGAAGCGAGCAACCCGCTGCAGCGCGGCAAAGAGCAGGAGATTGTCGTGCGCCGACAAGCGCCAGTTGAGGCTGCGCTCGTCGGCGGGTACGCTGGCGAGCACCCCTCGCACATCTGCCGGCTGCCGCACGACATCGAAGCCGGCGATGCGTGCGGTGCCCTCGTCGGGCGCGATCATCGTCGAAAGCATCTTGAAGATCGTCGTCTTCCCCGCGCCGTTTGGCCCAAGCAGCCCGAACACCTCGCCGGAAAACACGTCAAGGCTGACACGATCGACGACGGCGACCGGCGCCGGACGGCGCGCGAAGCGCACCAGTTCGGAGGCACTGGCTCGCGGCGCATAGCGCTTCGTCAGCAGGTGCACGCTGACGGCGGCGTTTTTCCGGCCATCGAGTACGCCGTCGCGCCGGGGCGGCGCGAACACAATCGGCGAGACCGCAGCGGCTAGTTCCACAGGAGCCGTGCGATGCAGGCGCCGCTGCGGGCGATTCGGCTTGCGTGCCGGATTGCGCGATCGGTGCGCGAACTCGTTTCGTGGCGGATGCGCGCGGGAGTGAGCTCCGCCGAGACGAGCCATGGGCGAACGTCGCCGTGATCGTGCTCGCGCGGCTGGATCGCGATGCTCCAGAGCGCGCGATCGAGGCGGACCGACAGCTGCGTCGCGTCGCGGCGAAGGAGGACCCCTGCAAAATGTCGCTCGAGCCGGCGAAGCCGTGCACCGCTCGCGTTAGGCTGGAGGGCGGCCAGGACATCGTCAGGCACGTGGAGGTTGGCCAGCGCCCGAGCAAGGGTGAGCGTCCAGTAGCAACAGCTCGCGGCACGCGCGTGCGTTGCGACGCGCACAAGCTCGACCCAATCGATCATCCCGGCCCGCTCCATGGCACCCAGGTCGCGGAACGCGTTCCACGCACCTTCGCGCATGGTATGCGACCAGGCGAAGTGAATCGCGATGTGCAGCGCGTGGTGAGTTGGTGCGAGCACGACGACCGGATTTCCGGCGAGATTCGCGGGTCGCATCGCCGCCCATAGATCGGCCATCGGCAGCGCGAATGGGTGGCCTGCCGGGAGCAGAGTGCGGTGGATCTCGAGCCGGGAACGGCTACCCCGCGCGTCGATCAGCGGCGCGAGATGATGATGGCTGGCATACACGACGTCATCGGGAAGCTCCGGGTCGCGTTCCCATCCGGCGAGGAGCATGAGACGCTTCGCCTCTTCGGCCTGATCGGAATGAACCAGCAAGTCGACGTCGTTCATCGGGCGCGAAGCGAACGAGCCGTAGAGCGTCGTTGCGAGTGCTGCGCCCTTGAGCAATGCAACCTCGATCCCGGCGGATCTCAACACGGCGATCGAATCGGAGGCGCGTCGTTGCAGCGTCCGCATTCGGAGGTCGCGCTCGAGGGTGAGGCAGGCGAGCGTGCGCTCGACCGCGCTGGGCACCGTACCCTGGCGATGCCGCCGGACGTGGTCACGTAATGCACCGGCCGCGCCCGCGTCCCACGCGACCTGGAGCAGTCGCGTCCAGTCGGGAACGGGGTCGAGTTGTGACGCCTGCTCAGCGCCATCACCGGCGAGCGAAAACACGAAACGACCTTCCGTCTCGCGGCGGCTGGCGCGACGCTTCCCGGGCGACAAGTCCAGAGAGGAAAAGGCGCGCACTTCCCGGATGCCGACCGTGGCCGCGTCGGACGCGTCGACGTTCGGCAGGTCGCGGTTGCCGTTGGTCGCCATGACTGCGTCCGTCGCACTATGGGAGTTCATGCACGCATCGCGAACGGGCTCGCGGGAGGAAACTGCTGCGAAGGGCGATCACTCGCCTCAGGCAGCAAGAGTGCCTCTCCTGAACGGCGCCGCCGTCGGCTCGTGCACGATCGGCACCGCAGCGCCAAGTCGTTTTCAGGCAATCGATTGCCGCGTTAATGGCGCCGCAGCGGGTGGAGGCGAAATGTCGATGGAGGTCCGGGCTGTTGCACAGGTGCGACAACCTCCCGGGCGCATGTCGCAAGTGATTCAGTGCGTGCCATTCGCCAGGATGGTCGTCCGATCCCGACTGGCAATGTCGGCCGAGGTTACAGCAGCTCGATGAGGCCGAGTGCGAGCATGGTTGTCGCGAACGCGAGAACTTCGCGAGCGCAGGTGTCAATCGAGACGTCCGCGTACTCGTCGAGCAACCGATCTCTGACTTCGGCGAGGGTGCGCGGCTTCTGAATGAGCCGCCAGATGCTAGCACCGACTGGGTTCAATCCGTAATACTGGCCGTTCTGCACGCTCAGCAACACGACCTCATCGGCGACATCGCAGCAGATCTGCTCGTCCGACGCCATGATCGTGGCGGAGAGTGAGAGCGGCGGTGCGCCGCTCATGGGAAATTCTCGATCTGACGCGGCATTCGTATCGAGGGCACGTTAGGCAGTCGTTGCACTGCACGGCTGAAATCGGAGGGCGGACGGCGCCTCCACCGGCACCCCGGCAGACCTTCCGGCGGTACCGGTGCAGGTGCTCAGGCGACCGGCGTGAGTCGAGGCGTTACGAAGCCGTAACGCATACGATCGCCTGACCCTGGAACGTAAATCCGTCCCCGGAGCCAAACGCCTTGTCGCAGGCCTTTGTCGCCGCGTCGAAGGTACCGAAGCTTTGCACGTCTGGTGTCACCCATCGTCGTTTCAGTTCTGTCACCGGGACACTCCATGAAGGTGGTGAGCGTTGACCGCAGTCGTGCGGTCGCGACGTGAATGGGCTGCGCAGTGCGGCACAATCGCCGCGCTGCGTGGCCGATCCACAGCGTGGACTGTCGCGCTCCAGTCACGGCCGGACTGCGGTCGACGCATGACTAACGGTTGGCGGCAGGTATGCTGATCATCGTCGATCCCGCACGCAAAGGCAGCACCAGCGACGAGCGAAGCGCAATTGCGTTGCCCGCGTTGGACTTGCGCGCATTCCGCCCTCGCGCGGCGATGCGGGGGTGCGGCGATCCTGCAACAGTTTGAAGGGCGCGCTCGTTCCGGATCAAGCCGACCGCCGATCGTCAAGCCGCGTACCGAGTGGGCGATCATTCCCCACGCCGAGCACTGGCCGGCGGCGCGCTTGCGGTGGGACGCCGATCGGTCACCAGCGTCCCGCGGGATCGAACGATCCCCGGCCTGCCCTTTTGATGTGGCATTGGACACAACGGACCGGACGGGTTAACATCGGGGTCCCCCAAGCGCGAGGATGCGCATGATCAAGCGAATCAGCATCAACGGCCAGGATTTGTCAGGCTCGCTGCAGGAAGGACTGGTTGTCAGCCAGACCGACCGGGCACATTGGCGGTTGACGCTCACACTCAATTCGGGCGACGGAACGATAGGCGCGTCCGGCCTGCTGGCGGAGAGTCTCGGTTCGACGGTCGATGTCGAAGTGCACGAGACGCGCGGCACCGTTCTCAGGGGCGCGGCGGTCGTCAGTCGCTTCGACCCGCTCACTCGCTCCAGCGAGCTGACCGGAACGACCCGGTTCACCCGGGAGCGAGCACCACGCGAGGAGTTCGGCGCGTAGTGGGCCGCGGACAAATTCATGCCAGCACTCACCACTTCCGTTGAGTCGGACGTAGCAGCCGCGGGAGGCAAAAGCCGGCGCCGGTACCATGAACTCGGGCGCGGCGGTCCTGCCGCCGCCGACGACCGGGAACAAGCCTCGCCTAACGTTCGCGGAAACGGCCGAGCGGGCGGTCGAGGTGAAGATCGTCGAACAGACCGCGCGGTGCTGGACGATCGAGACGATCGCCGTCGGCTCGCCGGCCGGCCGCCGACTCGCTACAGCGAGCCGACCGACAACGGGCAATCCGTACGCGGCCGTGCTTCGAGAGAGCGCGAGAACCAGCACCGCGCCGACGAATGACGATCGCGGCCGCCGGTCAGCCGGAAACCCGGCACCAGTCCCTCGAGCCGCGCGGCATCCCGTCGACCTCGATAGACCGACTGGTTTCGTCGTCGGCGCGTCATCACGTTCCCGCACTCGATGGCCTGCGCGGAATCGCGATCCTCCTCGTGATTGCCCATCACGCGGGAATTGCGGAAAACGGGTGGGTTGGAGTCGACCTCTTCTTCGCGCTCTCGGGGTTCCTCATCACGGGAATTCTCGTTCGCGCAAAGGACAGACCGCACTACTATCGCAACTTTCTCGCGCGACGGGCGCTGCGGATCTTCCCGGTATGCTACGCGTACCTCGTCGCAGTGCTCCTGCTGGAGCCGGCGCTTCACCATTTGCCCCTTCCGACGGGGCAGTGGCCGGTATGGGCGTACCTGACGAACGTCGCGGTAAGCCTTCATGGGTGGGACTCGGTACCGTTCCCGGCCGAACACCTCTGGTCCGTTGCGGTCGAGGAGCAGTTCTATCTCCTCTGGCCAGCGGTGGTGCTCGCGTGCTCCCCATCGCGGCTTCGCCGCATGTGCGCAGGCGGAATCGTCGTGGCGCTGGCGCTGCGTATCGCCCTGACGTACCGCGACGCGACGTGGGTCGCGAACTACGTGCTGATGCCGACGCGGATGGATGCCCTGCTGCTCGGGGCTGCGGTCGCGATCACGCCGCGCCTGCTTGACGTGCGAAGAGCGCTGTGGATCGGTGCGATCGGTCTGTTGGCGAGCGTGTGGATTCTCCGGTCGGGCGGTCGCGACGACGCGTGGGTCGAGACGCTGGGGTATTCGGCGATCGCAGTCACCGCGACCGCCGCGATCGTGCTGGCGTTAGGCGTTCCGGGCTTCGCGCGGATCGTGTCGTGGCGCCCTCTTCGGCTCGCCGGGAAGTACAGTTACGCGGCGTACCTCGGCCACCGGGTGGTCATGGACGCCATTCGATCGCGCCTTCTCCTGACCGGCTGGCCGCTCGCCCTGGCGGCGACCGCGGTGACGTTCGCCTGCGCCGCGGTGTCGTGGCAGCTGTTCGAAGCTCCAATTCTGTCGCTCAAGCGGTTCTTCCCCGAGCCCGACGTCGCGCCGCCGACCGGGCACCTTACCGGTGCGAACGGAGTCGCCACAAGCCTCTCGGTGACGGAACCGAAGGGCTCGGCGACGTAGCGGAATCGGCCGAACCATTGGCGCAACCGGTCTGAGCAACGGGGCCTCTCGACGTAGACGCGGGCGTCCTCGAGGGTCCGCACGCCCTTGTCTCCGAGGTACTGAACGCAGAACGCTTGGTTAGGCAGCTCCCCTGCGGCCACATCGCGGACATGCCGTTCTGCGCGCATTGCGGCGAGAAACGGGCGAGCGACCGAAAGTACTCAGTCTGGGAGTTCTTCAAGGATCACGTCGCTAAGTCCGTACCGCTCAGAGATCTCAGCATACACGTACTCGGCGATATCGCGCCGGCGGAACGACACGCCTTCTGGATCGGCGCAAAGGTCCGCTGAGGTAATCGCGCAGTGACTCCAGGCTCGCTGCAGTCTCCTTCCTCGAGTATGTTCGGGTGCAGCAGAATCCGAGGCGTTATCCAACTGAGGAGAAACACGCATGGACCACGACATCTCGCGCCGCACCTTCGCCAAGGTTGGCGGTCTTGGCGCACTCTCGGCAGCGATGCCGCGCCTCGCTGCCGCAGAAATGGCGCAGCCGGCGATTGCGTCGCCCGGACGCTCGTTTCCGCAGGGGTTCCTCTGGGGCTCCGCAACCGCGTCGTACCAGGTGGAAGGCGCCGTGACGGAAGATGGTCGAGGACCATCCATCTGGGACACGTTTTCGCACACACCGGGCAAGACGGTCGACGGCGCGACCGGCGATGTCGCCGACGATCACTTCCATCGGTACAAGCAGGATGTCCAACTGCTGAAGTCACTCGGCGTCAAGGCATATCGATTCTCGATCGCCTGGCCGCGTGTGTTCCCGCAGGGGAGCGGATCACCGAATCCGAAGGGACTCGACTTCTACAAGCGGCTCGTGGACGAGCTGCTGGCGAACGGCATCAAGCCCTTCGCGACGCTCTATCATTGGGACCTTCCGCAGCCGCTGCAGGACAATGGCGGTGGCTGGGAGTCGCGGAACACCTCCGAGGCGTTTGGGCACTACGCCGGCTACGTTGCGCAGCATCTCTCGGATCGCGTCAAGAATTTCTTCACGATCAACGAGTTCGGCGCATTCGTCGAGCTCGGATACTCGATCGGTATTCACGCGCCAGGGCTAAAGCTCCCGCCGGGACGCTTCAATCAGACGCGCCATCACGCCGTGCTGGGCCACGGCCTCGCGGTCCAGGCGATCCGAGCGAACGCCAAGCCGGGAACGAAGGTCGGACTCGCGGAGAACATGACCATCTGCGTGCCGGTCATCGAGAACGACGCGCACATCAAGGCGGCCGAGCGTGCAACGCGGGAGATGAATGCACCGTACATGACGGTCATTCAGGAAGGCAAGTACACCGACGCGTATCTCGAGCGGACTGGCGCCGATGCGCCCAAGTTCACGCCCGCCGACCTGAAGGTGATCGCGAGCCCGCTCGATTTCGTGGGCATCAACATCTACACGCCGACCTGGATTCGTGCCGATGACTCGCCGCTTGGCTTCACGCGCGTCAGCAATCCGAACTCCTACCCGCACATGGCGTCGTCGTGGCTGACGATCGGACCGGAGGCACTGTACTGGGGCCCACGCAATGTGGCGAAGATCTGGAAGGCGAAGGAAATCTACATCACCGAGAACGGATGCTCGTCCTCGGACGTGCCCGCGGCTGACGGCATCGTCTACGATACAGATCGCGTGATGTATCTGCGCAACTATCTCTCGCAGCTGCAGCGCGCGACGGCCGATGGAGTGCCAGTGAAGGGATACTTCCTCTGGAGCCTGATGGACAACTTCGAGTGGGCGGATGGATATAGCAACCGCTTCGGGCTGCACTACGTGGACTATGCGTCGCAGAAGCGGACGCCGAAGTTGAGCGCGTCGTTCTATCGCGAGGTGATTGCGCGCAACGCCGTGGCATAACGTCGATCCAGGGATGAATCGACCCCGTCGTCCGATAGGCTCACGCCCGCCAGCTCGCCGGCGTCCCTCGACTGCACGCCGACTTGCCTAACGATGGACGCGGGCGGCCGCTGTGGCGGCCGCCCGCGTCCATGCCGCTCAATCCTCGCGGTCGTCGTTGCCGCTGAAATGGTACTTGCCATCCCAGGCGAACATCGGCCAACCGAGCGGCGAGACGGCGACCTTGGCGTGGATGCCGCGCAGCGTTCCGGTGCCGCCGGAGAGCTGGCAGGTCCCGACGCCGGTGACGAGGCTGAGCGCGCAGTGGCCGAACGCGACGTTGCCGCCTCCCGGAGCGTACAGAGTGATATCGGTGTCGAGGTAGCCGTTCACGGCATCCTGCGCGTAGAGGATGACGGAACCTGCCGGGATCGCGGCCAGGTTCGACGCGGTGACGACGCAGGTCTGGCCGGCGTTGCCCGTGTACCCTGTGCAGTCCTTCTCGATGTTCAACGGCCCGCGGCGCGCGGCCCGCGATTCCAGCTCCGATTCTGACGACGATGCAGACGAGGCGGACACCGCTGGTCCGGTCACGGTCGAGTCGCGCGTTCCGCTGCAGGCCGCGGTGGCGACGGCGGCGATCAACATGGGTGCGACGAGCAGCTGGCGGCGGATCATGATGCGTGTCTCCTGAAGCGAGAGGTGTGCTGTGCTGCGGAGGATTCAGGCGTGAAGTCGCGGTCAGTGTTCCCCGCGTCGCTTGACCCTCTCGGTGGGTGAACGCATGATAGACCGACGTTCTCACCGGTTCCTCACCGCAAGCTCACCAACGCCCGGCGGCCTCGAGAATGTTTTCTCTAAAGGTCATGGGCGTCCTCGCGCTCGATTCGGATACCGGCGCAGTGCCTCCCGCCGCGCGGCAGAAGCGACGGTTAGGCCTGATTGCGCTGCTCGCCGTCGCCGGACCGCGGGGAATGTCGCGGGACAAGGTTCAGGCGTACCTGTGGGCCGAGAGCTCGAGCGCGAACGCGCGCCATGCACTCGACCAGCTCCTCTACGCGACCCGCCACGCACTCGGCGCCAACCCATTCGTCTCGGTGGGAGGAGAGCTGCAGCTCGATGCGAGCGTCGTTCGCTCCGACGTTAGCGAGTTCACCGCGGCGATCAAGGCGAACTCGTGGAGCGACGCGGTCGCCCTCTACACCGGGCCCTTGCTCGACGGCGTTCACTTGTCGCACGCCGGTGACGTCGACAGCTGGATCGACGGCGAGCGGGCAACGCTCCAGCGCGATTATCAGCGCGCACTGGAAACACTCGCCCGCGCCACGGCCGCGGCGGGAGATTTCGTCGCCGCGGTCGCTTGGTGGCGAAAGCTCGCGCTATCCGATCCGCTGTCATCGCGTGTCGCGACCGAGACCGTCCGCGCGCTCGCCTCGGCGAGCGAGCACGCCGCGGCGATCCAGCATGCTCGCGCCTTCGAGCGGCGAGTCCGGTCGGAGCTCGGCGTCGAGCCCGATCCGGCAATACGAAAGCTGCTCGCCGGTCTGGCACCGCCGGCAGTTACAACCGCGCCGCCGGCGACCGACGCGCCCCGCCTAACGTCGCTCGCTGTTCTCCCGTTCATCGTCCTCAGCGAGGTGGAGAACAGCCGCGCGCTCTCGCTCGGCTTTGCCGACGCGCTGATAACGATCTTCGGCAACCTCGACGACATCGCCGTCGCGCCGACGTCGGCGATCCTCAACTATGCCGCGGACGCCGATCCGGCACAGGTGTGCCGCGACCTCGACGTCGGACATGCGCTGCAGGGCACGGTGCAGAAGCTCGGCGCCCGGTGGCGGGTGTCCACGCACCTCTTCGACGCCGCGCGCCGGAAAATCACGCTGTCGGAGAAGCACGACTTCACGCTCGACAGCATGTTCGAGGTCCAGGACGAGATCGGACGCAGGGTAGTCGAGTCGCTGCAGCGCCGGTTCCCGCGCACCGTGCCGACGTCGCGCGAGCGCTACACCGCCGACCGTGAGGCGTACTTCGAGTTCATGACCGGGCTGAGCGAGAGCGTGTCCGACGCTCAAGCCACGCTGCGCAGCGCGGCGGCGCACCTGACGCGCGCCGTCGAGCGCGATCCGGAGTTCGCGCTGGCGCATGCGACGCTGTCGTTCGTTTTGATGGACATGCATAACACCTGGGATCCGCAGCGGGTGTGGCTCAGCGAGGCGGAAGACCATTGCCGCCGCGCGCTCGAGCTGGATCCGGTTCTGGCGGAGGGCTATCTGGCGCGAGCGTGGATCCTCTGGAGCCCGGCCAGGAATTTCCAGCACATCGAAGCGATTGCCGCGCTCGAGCAGGTGCTCGCGCTGCGGCCGAATCTCGAGCGGGCGCACAACCGAATGTCGGGGATTTGCGCGCACATCGGGCGGCTCGCCGAAGCGCGGGTCGCCCACGAAAAGGCCCGCTGCGTAAATCCGAAGACGCGAAGCGGAAACCTCGAGTGGATCCACATCCTCAGCGGAGACTTCGTCAGCGCTGAAGCGTCCGCCGAAGCGTGGTTTCGCGAGCGGCCGAATAATTTGTACGCCGTGTACACGCGGGTCCTGCCTCCGCTGCTGAGCGGCAACCTGAAACTAGCCGAGCAGCGGCTCGCAGTCGCGCTCAAGCGCGCTCCCGGCGACCCGCTCATCGTCAGCGCGAAAGGAATGCTCCACGCGCGTCGCGGTGAAACCGAGGCGGCGCTGTCGTGTGCCCGAAGCGCGTTCGAGTCGCCACGCTCGTTCGGGCACACGCATCACACCACTTACCAAATCGCCTGCATCTACGCGGTGCTCGGCGAAACCGAGAGCGCACTGGGATGGCTGGAACGCAGCACGAGCAGCGGCTTCGCCTGCTGGTCGTTCCTCCGACTCGATCCCTACCTCGAAAACCTGCGCGCCAATCCCGCATTCATCCGGCTGATTGAGGCGCTCGAGCGAACCTACAGCACCTTCACCATCGCGGCGCTCTAGTCCGGGATGGAGCCGGGAGCGCGCGGTGCGGCGCGTGCGGCGATCGATCTCACCCCTGGATCGCGCTCGAATCCATCCAGAACGATTCCCAGTGGTAGCTGTCGAGATCGTAGTAGCTCAGAGGGATGGGATCAAAATATTGGACTTGTCTTGCTCGCCAAAGCTCATCGGGCCCGGAAAACCAGAGAAACGCAGCGCAAAAAGGAAAAGCCGCGCAACCCGTTAGGATCGCGCGACTTGGGTAATAGCAGGGGCGGGACTCGAACCCGCGACCCCGGCATTATGAGTGCCGTGCTCTAACCACCTGAGCTACCCTGCCCCAACACCGCACGGTGAGGCTTGATCGCAAAAACCGGCCGGCCCTCGCGGACCGGCCGGTTTCTGTCATAGCGGGGGCGGGATTTGAACCCGCGACCTTCGGGTTATGAGCCCGACGAGCTACCAGGCTGCTCCACCCCGCGCCAGTTCCAATAATGTAGAGGGCCAGCGATGCGACGTCAAGCGTGCCCGTTGCTTCACGCGCCGCCCGGCGCGCACCGTCGCGCCGACCAACTCACGCCACCTTCGGCTTGAATCGCGCCGCGTCGATGATCGAGTAGAGATGCACCGCCCAACCCATCAACACGATCCAGAGAGCGGCGGCCAGCACGAACTGGATCACCGCCGCGACGTACCGGCCCTGCACCAGTTGCCCAAGCCCGGGGATGAAGAAACTGCATACGGCGGCGATGACGTTACCGGTTGATCCCTGCCCTTCCATGGGTCGACCTCAAAGTTATTTGTCGGCGAACCGATACAGCATTTCCTTCTCGCCCCGAACCATCCCGAACTCCTCGCGCGCGATGCGCTCCTGCACCGCGGGATCGGTCTCGATCGCCCGCTTCTGCCGGGTGAGCGAATCGACCGCCCGCTGGAGCGAATCCATTCGGGCGATCAGCTGCTGACGGCGGACGCGCTGCCGGTACAGATCGGTGGTGCCATACTCGCCCCCCTGAATGGCGAAGACGAGCGCGGCGACGACCACCGCGAGGATGATGAGGCGTCTCAGCACGGCGCGTTAGGCAGTGCGCCCCGTTCCGCGCGTGCCGCGCTCACAGCCCGTAAATTGCCCCGCCCGGATACTCGGCCGCCGCGCCCAGCTCTTCCTCGATGCGGAGCAGCTGGTTGTACTTCGCCACGCGGTCGGTGCGGCTCGCGCTGCCAGTCTTGATCTGGCCGGCGCCAGTCGCAACTGCGAGATCGGCGATGAAGGTGTCTTCGGTCTCGCCCGACCGGTGGGAAATCACGCTGAGATATCCCGCGGCGCGCGCCATTTCGATCGCCTCGAGCGTCTCGGTCAGCGTCCCGATCTGGTTGACCTTGATCAGGATCGCGTTGCCGACGCCGCTCTCGATGCCGCGCGCGAGCCGCTGGGTATTGGTCACGAACAGGTCGTCGCCGACGAGCTGGCAGCGATCGCCTAACGCCTGGGTGAGCTGCTCCCAGCCGGTCCAATCGTCCTCGGCAAGGCCGTCTTCGATCGAGACGATGGGATACTCGTCGAGCCAACGGCCGTAGAGGTCAATCATCCCCTTCGCATCCTTCGTCCCGGCGCCGCTCTTCTTGAAGGTGTAACTCCCCCCGCTGTACAACTCGCTGGCGGCAACGTCGAGCGCGAGCGCGACCTGCTTGCCCGGTGCGAAGCCCGCACCCTCGATCGCCTCGATGATGACGCGCAGCGCTTCTTCATCATCGCGGAGGTCCGGTGCGAAGCCACCTTCGTCGCCGACGTTCGTTCCGAGCTTCCGCTTCGTGAGCACCTTCTTCAGCGAATGAAAGACCTCGACGCCCATGCGCAATCCTTCGCTGAACGTCTCGGCGCCGACGGGGACGATCATGAATTCCTGGAAGTCCACGGTGTTCGCCGCATGCGCGCCGCCGTTGATGATGTTCATCATCGGGACAGGCATCACGCGGGAGAGTGGACCGCCGAGGTAGCGGTAGAGCGGCAGTCCGACCTCGGTTGCCGCGGCGCGCGCGGCGGCCAGCGACACGGCGAGAATCGCGTTGGCGCCGAGCGCCGACTTGTTGTCGGTGCCATCCAGCTCGAGCATCGTCTGGTCGATCCCGATCTGGTCGGTGATGTCGAAGCCATTGAGCGCGGGAGAGATGCGCTCCTCGATGTTCTTGATGGCGTTGCGCACGCCCTTGCCGCCGAACCGCGACTTGTCGTTGTCGCGAAGCTCCATCGCTTCGTGCTCGCCGGTGCTGGCGCCGCTGGGCACGGCGGCGCGCCCCATCGTGCCGGTGGTGAGGATGACGTCGGCTTCGACGGTCGGGTTGCCGCGGCTATCGAGGATCTCGCGGGCGGTGATGTCGAGAATTGTGCTCATTGGTCGGTGTTCAACACTGCGATGAGAGATAAGAGACGAAGCATCGAGAAATCGGCGACGACGGGCGGCGAACAGCGGGATGGCAAAGCGTTAGGCGGAGAACATGCTACAGGAAAGACGTCTCCTTCTCGGGTCGATCGGACTCGCGCGCGACGGCATACTCACTTGTTGTAATGGCGTACTCGGACCGCAGGGCGTCGGCCATCCGCTGCCAGACGATCGCCATCAGCTCCGTGCGCTGCTCGTACGAATAGCCCTCGGTCGGAACGGGCTCGAGAAAGTGAATGTCGACACGGCCAGGCTGCACGCGGAAGGAACCCTTGGGCTGCACCTGGATGGTACCGTGAACGATCGTCGGCACGATCGGAGCGCCGGTACTGATCGCGAAGACGAACGGCCCCTTCTTGAACGAGCGCAGGTGGTAGTCGCGGCCGCGCGTTCCCTCCGGGCAGACGACGACGCTCCTGCCCTCGCGCACCTTGTCGGCGGCGGCCTTGTACGTGTCGAACGCCGCACGGCGGTTGCCGCGCTCGATGAATACGATCCCCGCAGCGCGGCAGGCGCGGCCGAAGATGAAGAGCTTTTCCAGTTCCGCCTTCGCAACGAAGGTGACGCGAGGCAACACCGACGCGAGCGAGAAGATGTCGAACCAGCTGACGTGGTTCGCGACATAGACGGCGGCGCCGTCGGCACGGATGCGCTCTGCGTCATGGAGCTGGATCTTCACGCCGGCCACTCGGCAGATGATTCGCGACCAGCTTCGAATCCCCCACTGGTAGACGCTGTGCTCACCATCGGGCAGACCGAGCATGCCGGCGAGGATCACGGTGAGCCCAATCGGCGGTGTAACCAGCACGATCGTGAGGGCGACGAGGAGGGAGCGCATCAACCCGAAAGGTGATCGCGTCCCCCGCCGGGCGCAACGCGGTCAGGTAATCCGACGACGTCCACGCCCGGGCCCTCACCAGCCATCGGCGCGCGGGCCCGGGCAATGCTGGTCAGCGAGAGACCATACTCCCGCGCGAAGATGTCGGTGTCGAGTCCGCGGCCGGCGATGAGCAACTCGTACTCCTCGCCGCCGCCAAGCGCATCGTCGCGCGATGCACCGTGCGCGACGGGGACGGCGGACGCGTCGAGAACAATCCGCACGCCGCTGGCCGCCGCTAAGTGCTGCATCTCGGCGACCAGACCATCGGAGATATCGATCCCCGCCGTTGCGCCATGCGCGCGCAACCATTGCGCTTCGGCAAGGCGAGGCACCGGCCGAGCGAAGCGTCGCCGGTGCAACTCGCTGGGTTGCGCACCGGCGAGAAGCTGACGCAGCGCGCTGGCGCTCGCCCCAAGATCGCCGGTCACGTAGAGCGCGTCGCCGGGCTGCACGGTGGACCGGCGGAGTGGGGTTTCGACCGCGCCAAGCACCGTTATGGTCAGCGACAGCTGCGCGCCGCGAGTGATGTTTCCGCCGACGATCAGCGTGCGAAAGGCTTCCGCCGCCTCACCGATCCCGTCGGTGATCTCGTGGAGCGATGACCGCCAATCGTCAGGCACCGCGATCGCGCTGACCAGGCCAATCGGCGACGCGGCCATCGCGGCGAGATCGCTGAGCGCGGCGACCGTCGCCCGGTAACCGATCTCGCGGGGCGTCAGCCAGTCGCGGCGGAAGTGAACGTCCTCGACCGAGCTGTCGGTGCTGACGGCGAGCTGCTGTCCCGCAGGAACGTCGAGCAATGCGGCGTCGTCGCCGATGCCGGCCGCTCGCGGACCCCATCGACGCAGCATTTCGCGAATAGCGTCGAACTCGGCGCCGGGGCCGAGCGGCGTCTCACCGAGCGTCATCGAGGCAATCCGTTTGCGCCACGGCGGATACGCACCAGCCCCGCCGCGGTACCGACCCAGGCGACGCCGGGCGCCAACGCAATCGAGCGTACATCGCGACCGCCGATCGGGGGCGGCGCGACGGCTGCACGATCGTCGAGTGCGACATCGATGCTCTCGCCCGATGGCAGGGCGACGGCCAGCAGGCCATTCGTGCCGCCGATCCAGAGCGTGCTCGCGTCGGCAGCGAGCGCCGTCAGGCGACCCACCCGACCGACGGACGAGACGGGCCGGGTAAGCACTGCAGTCCGCCCCGTCCCGCTTCCGAGCCACAGCTCGCTCGTACTCGCGATGGCGATGCCCTCCGCGGTGAGCGCGAGGGCAACGACGTCGGCCGAGACCGAGGCGGGGAGCCGGACTGGGAATGCCTCACCACGAACACCGTCGAATCGATAAAGCCCACCGCGCGTGCCGATCCACAGCGTGTCACCCGACGCGGCGAGCGCGCGCACCGGCGGCAGGCTGCCTAACGTTCTGGACTCGGCGATCGAGTTGTTATCGATTGATGGCCACGGGAGCACAATCACACTCCGGTCGGTGCCAATCACGCATCCGCTGCGTGAACCGATCGCCGTCCGCGCCGGCTCGAATACGCGATGGTCGTTGTTCAGCGGCGTGGATCGGTCACCGGGCAGCGGCGTCAGGTTGGCCATTCCGGCGCCAAGTTCACCAGCGAGGCAAATGGTGCCCTCTCGCGTCACCACGGCGCTCAGCGCGCCGAGGCTGGTGTACAGCGACGGCCAGGTCCATTGCGCCAGATCGTCGCTCGCCGTCGTGATCACCGAGCGATCGCCGCCGTCGGGAATGGGATCCTCAGCGACGATCACGCCCGTAGCAGTGCGACTGACAAATCTCACCCGTCCGGTGCGCAGCCCGAATGGCAGCTGCCGCGATCGATGAAAATCGATGTCCGCGAGGAAGACACCGCCCCCTGACGTTCCAACCCACACGTCGCCGGCGCCCTCGCCGCGTGACGCGGCGGTGGGTTGCCAGACACGCAGCGCGTCGTCACGGAGAAGAAGCGGATCGGCGAACTCCTGCCGGAGTGCGGCACCACCGCCTAACGTCATGCGGCTGGCTATCCGATCGGGCGGTATCGCTTCCCCGGGCGACAGTCCGCGTGCCGTGCCCGATGCGCTGACCACCGCCGCGCCTCCCCCAGCGAAGACCCAAGCGTCACCACCGCCGCGGCTCACGGCCAGCGCGCTGATCGGCGCGCCAATCTCGGTCACCCACACCGCGCCAATCGCCGGGCGCACGACGGTGACTTGTGTCCCGCAGGCGATCCAGACCGCGTCGCCGATCAGATTTGCCGCCGCGGCGCATGGCTCGCCCCGGGTGAAGCGGCGATCGCCCGCCACGGCAAGCGGCAGCGGCGACAACCAGGCGCGCCGAGTGCGGTCGTAGATTGCCAAACCACCGCCGGCCAGCACGAAGGCACGCGCCGGCGCGACCGCGATAGCGCGGACGGCCGCGAACTCGCCAACGCGGACGACCGCCTGCTCGATGGCGGCGCCGTTAGGCGCCGGCGCAGCGCCGCCATTTGTCGCGACGAGTGGAGTACATGCCGAGGCCGCGATGGCGCAGGACGTGAGGAGACAAGCAACAGCGCGTCGCGACGGTTCGTTGCCGCGCAGCGTCACGGGAGGTCGCCGGCGGCGGGCAGAGTGGCGAGAACGTCAGGATCGAGCGGCTCGGGCCAGTGCTCCCAGACATCGCCGACCGCACGCGTCACCTCGTCGAGTGTGACGCCACGCAGCGACCGTCGCGATCCGCGCGCCAGCTCGGCGGCGCGTCCGTGCGCCCACGCGCCGCAGGCGGCCGCGGCGTGCGGATCGTCGATCTGCGCGAGGAGGGTCCCGACGATCCCGCTGAGCAGGTCTCCACTCCCGCCGACGGCGAGCGCGGCGTTACCCGCGGCGCTGACGAGGCGCGAGCCGTCGGGGGCGGTGCAGACCGTCGGCGTGCCCTTCGAGAGCACGACCGCGCCGGTCACCCGCGCCACTTCAGTCCCGACCTCGAAGCGACGGACGAGCACCTCGCTGGCCGAAACGCCGACGAGCCTCGCCAATTCGGCTGGATGCGGCGTGAGGATCGCCGGACGTCGGGCGAGCAGCGTGCCTAACGCGTGAGGATCGCCGGCAAACGCGGTGATCGCGTCGGCGTCGAGCACCACCGGGATGCTGTTTCCCGTGAGCAGGAGCTCCATGATGTCGCGCGCCTTCGGACCGAGCCCGGGGCCGATGACGAGTGCGTCGGCCCACTGGCGCAATTCGCCGGCGGCGCTGGCATCGGCCGGCCAATCGAGTGCGCTCGCTTCGGGGAGTGCGGCCTGCACCGGAGCGACACTGTCCCGCGCGACAGCGAGACGCACCATGCCAACGCCCGAGCGGAAGGCGGCGCGGCCGGCGAGGATCACTGCACCCGCCATCCCGCGAGAACCGCCAACGATCGCAATCTTCCTGCGTGTCCCCTTGTGCGCATCGGCGTTCAGCGGACGCACGTGCGACTGCACATACCGGCCGTCGAGAAGCCGCGGGAGCGAGGCAGCGCGCGGCGCATAGACACCAATGTCGAGCACTTCGATCGCCCCGGCCCATTGGCGCGCGACGAGCAGGCCGCGCTTCATGCTGCCGAAGGCGAGTGTGAGGTCGGCCCGGACCGCGCCCTCGGCATTCCCCGAATTCGCATCGACGCCGCTCGGGACGTCGAGCGAAACAACGCGGGCGCCGCGCGAGCGGGGGGGCGCGGGGGTGGCGGTGGCGGGGG
>JANMBU010000054.1:0-45769 GCA_031360575.1 Gemmatimonadaceae bacterium | reverse complement strand
GGCCGACACTCCACGCTCGAGGACGAGTCGTACGGCTTCTACTTTGAACTCCCTGCTGAACCGCCGCCGTGATACCATGGCCCACCTCCGTTCCGAAAGAACACCCTAAGTTGGTGTCCACGGAACCCGGCGCAGCTCAATCGCGACCAGATGTCTAACGATCGCTGAAGCTGACAACGCACCTTACCTGAAAGCTCGCTACGCTCGCACTATGAGGCGTGCGTTGCAGCTTAGCTCTAGGCGTTAGCTAGCCGCCAATAGTAACGCTTGACGTTACTAACGCGCCGCGCTATGTTTAGGATGTGATCAAGAGCTTCGGTGACCGGGATACGGGCCGCCTGTTCAGCCGCGAGCCGGTGCGGCGATACCCAGCGGAGCTCCGGCGCGTGATGCTGCGGAAGCTTGTCACCGTGGACGCCGCAGAGGCGCTCGACGACCTTCGGGTACCGCCGGGGAACCGGCTCGAGAAACTCAAAGGTGATCGCGCGGGGCAGCACAGTATCCGTGTCAACGATCAATGGCGTATCTGTTTCCGTTGGAAGGATGCCGATGCTCACGACGTCGAGATCGTCGATTACCACTGAGGAACGATATGTCCACACGCAAACTCACACCGATTCATCCAGGCGAAGTCTTGCAGGCCGACTTTCTGGAGCCGCTTGAGCTGTCGCAGTATCGCCTCGCCCTCGACCTGTCCGTTCCGCCGCGGCGGATCAATGAGATTGTTCACGGCAAGCGGGCGATCAGCGCGGATACGGCGCTCCGGTTGGCGCGGTATTTTGGAACGACGGACCGGTTCTGGCTCAATCTGCAGGCCCGGTTCGACCTTGAGATGCAGCGCGACGTTCTCGGCGCCAGACTGGCCAAGGAAGTTCGGGTTCTCGACCGCGCTAGCTAACGATCGCGGAAGCTGACAAAGGTTCTTGCACCACTTTTGTTGACACTTCCACCTAACAACTAGGGAGGGTCAGCGATGCCGCGATCGGGACCACGCGCGATACGGAAGTACAGCGATGCGTTCAAGCTGACCGCGGTTCGCTTGAGTCAGCAGCCGGGCATTCAGGTGAAGACGGTCGCCACGGCGCTGGAGATCCATCCCTTCATGTTGTCGAAGTGGCGCAAGGATGCGCGCGATGGCGCGATCAAAGGCAAAGCGCCCAAAGCGCCGCCACGAGGGCCGGCGCGGGAGATCGCGCAGCTGCAGGCGCTCGAGCGAAAGTACGCTGCGCTGCAGGAGGAACACGACCTCCTAAAAAAAGCCATCCGGTTCTGCTCCGCTCGACAGGCGACACGTTCGCCTTCATCGACACGCAACGCACGCGGTGCAGCGTCGTGTCGTTGTGTCGGCGCTACCACGTGACCGCGTCAGGCTTCTACGCCTGGCGCCGGCGCGGGGACAGTGCGCACGCGACGCAGAACCGGGTACTCGCCACGGAGATCACGCGTCTCTTCCTGCTGCACAAGGAGCGCTATGGCAGCCCGCGCCTCGACCAGGTGTTGCTCACCGCGGGATGGTCGGTGAGTCGGCGGCGCGTCGCCCACCTCATGCGGGCGGCAGGATTGCGGGCCAAGGCGGTGCGCGGCTATCGCGCGAAGGCGCGTATCCATCACCTGTATGCGCGGCATCCCAATCGGCTCTGGGCGACACAGGTGACCGGCCCCAATCACGTGTGGGTCGGCGACATTACGTTCCTCAAAGTCGGGACCGGGTGGCGGTACCTGGCGATTGTCATGGACCAGTACTCGCGCCGCATTCTCGGCTGGACCCTCACGCGCCGGCGGACCGGCGCCGTGACGCGGGCGGTGTTGCTACGCGCCGCGCGCGAGCGCTCGACGCGCGGCGTGATCTTTCACAGTGACCGGGGCTCGGAATACATGGGCGCCGTGTTCTGTGCCTGTGTCGCGCGCTTGGGCATGCAGCAGAGTGCCAACGTGCGGGGCCCGGGCGACAATGCCTACGCCGAGTCCTTCTTTCACTCCCTCAAGGCCGAGCTCACGCGCGGCGTCGTGTTCCCCACCGAGCGCGCGCTGCGCACGCAGCTTACGCAGTACATCCGCTACTACAACACCATCCGCCTCCACTCGGGCCTCGCGTACCTCTCACCGCTTGCCTTTGAACAGCGTTTGGCGTAAACCATCAGGTGTCAACGAAAGTGATGCAAGATCCCAAGCACGTTTCAGATGCGACTTCGTCGCAACGGTCGTAGCGTGCTTGCAGCTGAACTAAGGCGTTAGCCGGACACGGGCATCGAGATAGCTTTTAAAAATGCCGCCAACTGTTTGGACCGTCGGTCACTCGACCCGAGACAGCGATGAGTTTCTCGCGCTGCTCAGCGCGTATCGGATCGAACTCGTCGCCGATGTTCGTCGCTTTCCTGGCTCGCGACGTCTGCCCCAGTTCGAGGCCTCCGTGCTCGCAGAACGTCTCGCGGCCGACGGCATCGCCTACTGGTGGTTTCCCTCGCTCGGCGGACGGCGACGGCGGAACGCTGCCTCGAGGAACGTGGGCTGGCGGCACCCAGCGTTCCGCGCTTACGCCGATCATGTGGCGACCGATGAGTTTGCAGCGGGCTTATTCGAACTGCTGATGCTCGCGCAAGGTCTGCGCACGGCAGTGATGTGCGCGGAAATCCTGTGGTGGCGATGTCACCGGCGGCTCATCGCTGACGTGCTGGTATCCCTCGGCATCACCGTTGTACACATCCGCTCCCAGGGCGTCGCGGACCTCCATCGCCTTACGCCGCCGGCGCGGCTGGTTCGCGGCCGCCTCTCATACATTACAGAACTCGGCGTCGCCGGCTAACGAACGCTGCAGCAGTCGGGCGATTCAAGGATTTGCGAATGCTTCGCATTTGATTCGCTCGCAGCTGAGCTCTAGCGTTAGGCAGGAACAAGCGTCGCACACGGTGCAGATATCCCAGTGATCCGTAGTCTGCCGCGCATTGCGCTCGCTGCCGCACTCGCCGTCGCGCTGGCGTTCGCTGGCTGGTCGGTGCAGCGACCGCTCGTCATGATGCGACAGGTCGGCCTCCCTGGCTGGAGACTGGAAAGCGGCCGCCGATGCGAGGACTCAATGGGCATGCGCTGGCGCCACTGTTACGGAACCGGGGAATCGCCGGGGAGCGCGCGCGAGGAAGAGCGCGTCTCGTTCGATCGGCGCACCGGCCGCATCACTGAACTTGAGCGGGTGTGGCACGTGAGCGACTCCGCCGACTTGATTCGGCAGGAGGATTCCGTCGCACGCGCCTTGTCGGGCCATGGAGGCGCACGAATTGACTGCCCGCCGCCATGGTCGACAGACGGCGGCGCCCAACGAATTGCGGCATGGCGCTTTCAGGAGCAGGATGTCAGGATGATACGCTCACGATGGAGAGGCGCCGAAGCTGGACGCCCAGGGTGGGTGGTCCAAATCTCTGGCATTCCGGTCGGTTACTCGGGATGCCAAGGGGCGGTACGAACTCGACGGTTGCTCACACCAATGGAAATGCTCGGAGCGCTGCAACGGTGGCTTGTCGAGCACATGGAGTAGGTCCGATTGCTTGCGCCGCTGCCTAACGATCGCTGAAGCGGACAACGCACCACTTTATGAATACTCGCTGCGCTCGCAAATATGAGGCGTGCTTTGCAGCTTAGCTCGAGGCGTTAGCCAGACTTTGGAGGTTTTGATGCGCTGGACCGTTGTCGGTTCGTTTGTGGTCGCTGCCACCCTTGCTGCCAGCGCATGCAATAGCGACCCCATCGCGTGCACCCTGCAGGCGGTACCCGCGGTTGCTGTTACCGTGCGGGACTCCGCTGCGGGTACCTTGGTCGGCCGTGGGGCGCGGATCGTCGCCAAGGACGGCGCGTTCGCGGACACAGCGCGTGCAACGGATACCTATGACGGGCCCTACGACCTCGCGCGGGAACGACCAGGCACATATGCCGTGACGGTCGAGCAGCAGGGCTATCGCATCTGGTCCCAGCCGAATGTGTCGGTCGGACGCGACGCATGCCACGTGCGAACGGCGTCGCTAACCGCACGTCTCCAGCCCTGAACGAACAGGCGAGCGCCGCCTAACGAGCGCTGAAGCTGACGAGCGTTCGTTATGGGCTGGGGGCCGCTCCGCGACCACTCTCAATTGACAACGCTCGCAGCTCAGCCAGGGCGTTGGGCAGACGACGCACATCAATTGATGTCGAGACCTGGGTGTTGACACCTGACTCGCTCGCCGTTCGGCCTTCGCGGGCGATTCACGTCAGTCTCCGCTGGACGAGTTGATTCGTTACGACCTGATCGAAACGATCGAGAATCTTCGGGTGAGCGGGACTCGGCGAAGACGGCAGCAAAACGCAAGACGACAAGAGCGCCCGCCGCAAGTCGCTCCGAACTATTTCATCGACTTCACGTGCGCCACAAACTGATCGACGGCGATCTCGGTCCCCTGCTGCCAACCCGACGCTTTGTTTTTCTCAAAGTCAGCTTCATCCCGGTGCAGCGCCGTGAACACGTAGCGAGTTCCGGTTCCTACGGTTTGCATCGTGACGATGGCGGTGATCGGAATGTCGTCAAAGACCGCTGGACGATAGCCGGGAAACAACATGGACGTCCAGCTGAGCCGCTCCATCGGAATGACTTCCAGGAAACAGCCGAGATTGGGAAACGCCTGACCCTCTCCCGTTGCGATGTCGATGCTGAAGACGCCGCCCGGTCGCACGTCCAGTTCGCAATTCGACACAGCCCCCCACGGCTTGGGCATGTACCACTCCTTGAGATGTTCCGGTTTCGTCAACGCTTCCCAGACGAGATCCTTGGGAGCGTCGATGAACCGTTCGAGAACGAAATCAAGTTTCGGATTGATCGTGAAGTGCTTGCTCATGATTTTGATTCCGTTTCCTTGAGTTGTTTGACGTATTTGTCGAACCGGTCCAATCGGACTTCCCACAACTGACGCCGCTCCGTCAACCAGCCCTCAGCGACTTTCAACCGTGCGGGTGCGATCTCATACGTCCGCACACGCCCTCGCTTCTTCGACTTCACCAGTCGGCTCTGTTCGAGCACCGATAGGTGCTGCACGAACGAGGGGAGTTTCATGTCGAACGGTGCTGCCAGCTCGCTGACTGTGGCTGGTCCGACAGACAGTTGCTCCAGGACTTTCCGCCGCGTCGAATTGGACAAGGCATAAAAAACATCGTCAGCGACTGCGGATTGAACCATTTCAACACCAGTCGATTGGTTGGGTGACCCGATCTGACTGAGAGATTCTATCACCGGACAATACTAAGGTCAAGACCTAAGTATTGTTTTCTCGGATCAAACGGCGATCGAGGCGGTGTGGACGATCGAGTCCACACGGCTCATCGCCCGCATTGCGCGAGTCACCCACGATATCGGCATCGCAGAAGAACTGGCCTAGGACGCCCTGGTGTGCGCCAAGATGCTCGCCGCCGGCTGGGTGGCCGGGCGACTGGTGCGCGAGAGACCGCTGACCGACCGAACGCTCATCATGGGCGCGGCGTGCTGGACCATCGCGGTGCTGGCGCTCTTCGGGCTGCTGGCATGGCTCGCCGACGCACCGCACATCCCGCGATATCTCATCATGCTGGTGGCGATCCTGTCGGTGCCGTTGGCGCGACTCTCGGCGGCTCCTCTCGCCATCGCGCAGAACAGGCACAGATGACGCGGACCACAGTGTTCCGCATGGTGCTGGCGATCGTCGCCTTGCCGGTGGCGAGCGTTCCCTTTCAGGCAGCGCACTTCTATGGATACAACCGCGATAACGGGTCCATCGTCTCGTCCGGGCTGGAACGGACGTACTTGCTGCACGCGTCGGCGCGACACGATCCGGCGAAGCCGACGCCGCTGGTGATGAGTTTCCACGGCGCCGGACTGTGGGGCGTGGCGCAGCGCGACATGAGCCGTTGGGACGAAGTCGCGGACGACGAAGGGTTCATCGTCGTGTATCCGTCCGCGGTGGGAGGTCGAGGGGTGCGCGCATGGCGTGTGGAGCCGGGGGAACGTGACGGCCGCGACAACAGGTTCATCACGGAGCTGATCGACACGCTGCGCGCGAAGTACAACATTGATCCGATGCGCATTTATGCGAACGGCTTGTCGAACGGCGGCGGAATGTCCTTCGGGCACACGTGGCCGGGTGGCGGGCCACATCCTGCGTAATTCGTCGGCAAAATGACGCACAGCATCGAGGCGTCGCGGATCATGTGGCGGTTTTTCTACGACCATCCATTCAGACGATAGCGTAGCCATCACACACCACCGCTTTTTGCATGCGCAGGGTCCCGGATGCGGCCTAACGTTTCATCCAGCAATCGGGCAATCGAAGGAGGAGGCGCTTCGCGCCGTTTATTGGATTGGCCCGCAACTGATACTCGCGCGTTAGGCGCCGACAATCCTGGTGCATGGGAGATCAATGGATGAACGATTTGTATTGAACCGCTTTCCCCGCTCGTCTGCCTACCACCCAGAGTGGGTCATGGCCGGCATCAGCGGTGCGGCGAACGCATTGTGGATGGCGGAGTGGCTCGTCGAAGCGATGGAGCTGAGGCCCGGCATGCGAGTGCTCGACCTCGGCTGCGGTCGGGCACTGTCATCAGTGTTTCTTCACCGGGAGTACGGCGTGCAGGTGTGGGCGACCGATCTCTGGTTCAGCGCTTCGGAGAACCTGCGGCGGATCCGGGATGCTGGAGCGGAAGACGGTGTCTTCCCGATCCACGCAGACGCGCGGGCACTGCCGTTCGCGGCCGAGTTCTTCGACGCGGTGATCTCGCTCGACTCATTTCCCTACTACGGAACGGACGCTCTGTATCTGAGTGCGCTCGCGAGGTTCGTGAAGCCGGGCGGGGTCGTGGGAATCGCCGGCGCGGGATTGGTCCGGGAGTTTGATGGCCCAGTTCCTGACCATCTCCGCAGTTGGTGGACGCCTGACATGTGGTGTCTGCATTCGGCCGCATGGTGGCAACGTCACTGGGCGCAAACAGGAATTCTGGAAGTCACAACGGCTGATACGATGCCCGATGGCTGGCGGCTCTGGATGGACTGGCACAGAGTGATTGCGCCAGACAACGCAGCTGAGATCCAGGCGCTCGATTCGGATCGTGGCGCGTATCTCGGCTATGTTCGCGTGGTTGGGCGTCGGCTGGCAGATGTGCATCTGGAGGAGCCGATTGTGTCCGTCGCAACGACCTACGTCCACAAGCCATTGCTGAAGGAGCTATAGTGAGCAACGCCGCCGACGGTGATCACCGCTGATGGCGACACGTCAATCCTCGAGTCTGTCGCGAAGGAAACCGCGGTGCGCTCTCGACCAACATTTTTGTTCGTAGCCGCCCCATTTCGAATTTGCGGTGGCACCGGCTCCCCGGTCAATCCACTCGCGATCTTCTGAGGTCCATTGCGTTTCTTTGCCTAACGTCCAAATGCAACCTGACAAGCGATTGTCGGAGCTGCGCCCACGGCGCAGGCACATCCTGCTGGACTTGTTTCAATGGCCGCTCGAGCGTCAAGCTGACGAGGCGAACGTTATGCGGACCTTTTCTTCTCCGACAAGGAAAACAATGCACCCCTTGGCCAGACCGCAGCGTTTGTCGCCATGAACGACGCGATACTGCTTGCGTTTCTCTTCGTGGCGCATCTGCTACCCAATGCGCCCCGACCGAGTGAACGCGTACACATAAACGACAATCGCAAACCTGCCGGCGTATTGAGGGGCGGCGTCCTCACGCTTAACCTCGAGGCGCGAGCTGCGACCTGGCATCCCGATGCCGACGGTGGGCCCGGCGTCGAGGTGCAAGCCTTCGCGGAACGTGGTCGCGCCCCACAGATCCCCGGTCCGCTGATTCGCGTTCCCGCTGGCACGCTGGTGGACCTCACCATGCGCAACGCGATACCGAAGACTGTGCTCGTCGTCTACGGCCTGTCAGCACGTCCGTCAGGCAGTGCGGCCGGCACGGGGTCGGTCACGGTTCCCGCAGGCGTGACGCGCCAGATGCAGTTTCGATTGGACGCTCCCGGAACGTACTACTATTGGGGGGCCACCTCCGGCCGGCGATTCGGAGTCCGAATCCACGACGATGCACAGCTCAGTGGCGCGATCGTCGTCGACGATCCGCAGAAGCCACGATTCTTGCCATCGGCGCGGGACCGCATCTTCGTCATCGGCATGATGGGCGATACGACCGGCGGCGAGAACTTGCGTGAGGATCGCAAGCATCTGCTCTTCGTCATCAACGGGCGTTCATGGCCGCACACGGAGCGGCTCTCATACAATTTCGGGGACACGATCAGGTGGCGCGTGTTGAACACGACCGTCGATCCGCATCCCATGCACCTCCACGGCGCGTACTACCACGTCGACAGCCGTGGCGACGGGGAACGCGACACGACGTACCAGTTTGACAGCCGCGATCTGGTGAACACCGAATTCTTGCCGCCTGGCGCGACGATGACGATGTCGTGGTCACCCGAGCACGAGGGAAATTGGCTCTTTCACTGTCACATCCCCGAACACTTCGGCCCCCGCGGACCGCTCGGAGCCCTGCGCCCGACGAATAACGATTCACGTCACATGATCGCCAATCACGCGCTCGACGGCATGAGCGGTCTCGTGATGGGAGTGGCGGTGCGGTCAGGACGCGGCGCTGCTGTCGTGGCTGAGAATCCGCATCGCCGTCGCCTGCGACTTATTGTGCGCACCAACATCGGCTCGACGCCGCGATCTCCGTTTTACGGGGTTGCGCTGCACGAGAGCGGCGCCGAACCGGCGATAGACAGCGGTTTCCATGCTGGGCCACCGATCATGCTCGTGCGCGGCCAACCGGTGGGAATCATGGTGGTGAACCGCACCGGCGTTCCTACCGCGATCCACTGGCACGGCATCGAGTTGGAGAGCTATTACGACGGCGTAGCCGGATTCAGCGGAACCGCGACGCGGCTCGCCCCCGTAGTCGCGCCCGGCGACTCATTCGAGGTACGTTTCACGCCGCCGCGTGCCGGTACGTTCATGTATCACACTCACATCGATGAGACACACCAGCAACGTGCAGGTCTCGCCGGCATGCTGCTGGTTCTCGAACCGGAACAACGTTATGATCCGGTCCACGACATCCCGATCCTGATCTCCTCACCGAGCGACGCGGCAAGCGAAGCGCACAGGGTGCTGATCAATGGGAGCCTCACCCCACCGATGCTGGATCTGCAGCGCGACGTACCATACAGGTTGAGGTTCGGCAATATCACGACGGGTCGCCCGGGAATGCGCGTCGAGATGCTTCGTGACAGCTTGGTCGCCGTGTGGAGGCCTCTCGCCAAGGATGGTGCCGATCTCCCTGTCGCGCGACGCATGATGCAGTCGGCGCGACACCCCATCAGCATCGGTGAAACGGCGGATTTCGAGGTGACGTTGACGTCGCCCGGCCCGATGCGGCTCGAAATGCGAACAGCAGCGGGAACGCTACTAGGAACAGTCCTGATGCAGGTACGCTAACTGCGCCGGTCAGCGCATCCGTTCCCCCTCATAATCCCGACCAGTCTCTTATCAATCGCATTTAGCCCCGAGGCGCGCGACGTGGTTTGCAGGCAGTGCAAAACACCCGCTGCCTCACCAACGGTGCAGCTGACAAGCACTTTTCGGATGCGGCTACGCCGCAACGCCGTGAGCGCGGTCTCCAGCCCTCGAAGTAAGCGCGCAATGTCAAAGATTGTCGCAATCGCGCGACTCGCCGACGATGTCTTCCACAACTAACGCGCCGCCCAACAAGGCGTTAGGCACATCCAAACATGGCTGCTCCCTCGAAATCCATTTTGATCCTGCTCGGTCTCGCCTTGGCCGTCGGACTTGCGGAGCCATATCTCGAGCTCGCCTGGAAGTGTCGCGACGGGTTCGAGACGACCGAGGCGTGCGTCTGGGGGCGCAGTTACTTGCCTCTGGGTCGCGCGGTCGGCCTCCTCCTGGTTGCACCAATCCTTTTCGTGGTAATGCTGGTCGTTCGTCACTCGTGGCTACGTCGCGGGCCGAAGTCTCGACCATCTGCCTAACGAGCGCTGAAGCTGGCGAGCGTTCGCTACCGAGTGGTGGCGGCTGCGTCGCCACATTGTGACAACGCTCGCGTCTTGGCTCTGGCGTTCGATAATCTCGAGCGCGATTGCAGACTTGCTCTCTGCCGTTGTCAACACGGAGGGAACGATGGATCACAGTCTTGCACGGTGTTTACCACCCAGATGGCATCGAGCTGGCGCTCCGATCAGAATGATTGCAAACTCTCTCCGGATCTGGATACAAGGTGGCAACCAGGGTCACAGTGCGAAACTGGCAATCGTTCATCCTTGGGGCCGTTATGGCCGCATGTGACTCGCCGATCCACGCCGCGGGCGGTGTTCGCGATGAGCGCGCTGTCGGCGTGCCCGGCACGACGGTCTCGGTATGGCGGGTCGAACAGTCAGGTGCTGCGCGCGGGCAAACCGACAGTACCGGCCACTTTGAGGTTGTACATACAGGCGGTCCCAGAGGCCGCGTAATCGTCCAGGCATGTCACCCGGGGTACGCAATCGTGCAGCAGGCGTGGGACGACGAGCGCGCGATCCCGGACACGATCGTGCTGGTGTTGAGAGAGCGAGCGATGGCGGATGCAGCAGGCGGCTGCTAGCCCACCTTCCCCCCGACGAGCGCTGACGCTGTCGAGCGTTCGCTATGGATTGGTGGCGGCTGCGTGCCGATGCGGCGGATCCTGCGGCAGCGATCCCGTGGGAGGCGGTGGCCTAACGTCGCAGGGCCAACGCGCGGGTACACTCGAACTCCGGCGGCCGAGCGCCTAACGATGACTGAAGCTGGCGAGCAATCGTGCGCTCGCTCGCGGCGCTCTCGTAATCGCGGCCGCGTCGAGCTTGCCAGCCAACCCCCGCATCGGTATTCTCGCTCTGCTCGCACGTCGCAGGGGGTGTGTTGTGCAGCATCGGCCGGTGGCCTGACATTTACACGGGCCGTGCCATCCGGCAATGATCAAGCGCGTCCGCAGTCGGAGGAAGGGCAATGTGCCGCAACATTCGAACACTCGCGAACTTCGAACCGCCAGCCAACGAGACGGAGGTGCGTGACGCTGCGCTTCAATTCGTGCGAAAGTTGAGCGGAATGCAGCGCCCGTCGCGCGCGAACGGACCGGCATTCGAGCGTGCCGTCGATGAGGTCACCGTGGCCGCCGAGCGTCTGCTGCAGAATCTCCAGACGAGCGCACCACCGCGCGACCGCGAGGTCGAGAAAGAGCGAGCGCGCGAGCGATCGGTACGACGCTTCGGCCCCCCATCGCGTACAGATGCCTAACGCTATCGGTACCGTTGGGCAAACTGCAAGCGACCCGATCGCGGAAAAAACGGCCTGCGATGACCGCAACCAACCGTGACGATGCGTGACTCCCCAATCCTCGTCGAGGCCTGCGTCGACTCCGTCGTGTCATCGGTCGCGGCCGAGCGCGGCGGAGCGCGGCGGTTGGAACTGTGCGACGCGCTCTTCGACGGCGGGACGACGCCGAGTGCGGGGATGATCGCCGCCTGCAAAGCGGCGGTGTCGATTCCGGTTTTCGTCATGATTCGCCCCCGCGGAGGTGGCTTCGTCTACTCGGATGCAGAGCGCGACGTCATGCAACGCGACGTCATCGTCGCCGGCGAGCTGGGCGCCGACGGGGTGGTGATCGGTGGGCTGCATCGCGATGGCAGGGTCGATCTCGTGCTGGTGCGGTCACTGATAGTGGCGGCGCGCGGCCTGCCCGTGACCTTCCACCGCGCGTTCGACCTCACGCCGGATTTGGACCAGGCACTCGAATCGCTCGTCGACGCCGGCGTGCAGCGCATACTTACGTCGGGTGGCGCGCCAACGGCTGCGGAGGGCGCGACGACTCTGGCCGATCTCGTGCGCCAAGCCGATTCGCGCCTGGTCGTAATGGCGGGCGGCGGTGTCGGCGAGGAAAATGTCCGCAGTCTGGTGTCGATCTCGGGAGTGCAAGAGGTGCACGTGCGTCTCACCCGGCTGACACGCAACGGCGAATCGCCCGTCGGTCGTGGCCTTCGCCTGCGCAAGTCGTTGCCCGAGGACGACTCAGCGTGGGAGGAGACGGACGAGCAGCGCGTCCGTAGCTTCGTCAGAATCGTCGCCGCCACGTCGCCCCGGGTTGCGGACGACAGTGACCGTGCCTAACGGCCGCTCGTGTCGAGCCTGGCCAGAGCGTGCCGGCGATTTGGCTCCTTGTGCAGTGTCGCCCGGTATTCGACCGTTGCTTCGGCGGGCCGGTGAAGCGCCGTGAGCATGTCGCCCAGTAGCTCGCGAGCCGGGGCTAGTGGCCCCGGCGTGACAGCATTCTTCTCCGTCGCGTCCTCGCGGACAGCGGCCGCGCGCATGTGGGTGAGCGCGTCGTCCGGGTGCTGTTCGGCCAGATCGAGCCAAGCCTGAGCGGCGAGTTGCTGGATGGCCACTTGCTCCGCCCAGTATGCTTCGTGCTTGTCGCTCAGCCGGTGCTGGATTGCGGCGAGCGAATCGACGGATGCCTTCGCCTTGGTGAGATCGCCGGTACGGGAAGCGCCGAGTGCCCGCGCGAAATATGTCATCGCCTCGGTGTAGGGATAGGCGCTCGCTTTCGGCTCGAGCGCGGCAGCTTCCGCCCAGGCGCCGCGCTCCAGTGCCCAGCGCGCCGGAATGGCGGCGAGTGCGAAGACGCCTGCAGACCCGGGCGCCGCGCCGGTGATCGCGTCCGGCTGAAAGCGCGCGGCAAGCCCGGGCAGCCGGTCGAGCAGCGCCCGCGCATCGGGTTCGTCGCCCAATTGCAGGTAGGCGTACATCGCGTAGTCGGCCGCGTGCAGCGCTTCCGCGATCGAGCCGGTGTTCAGCGCAATCTTCATCGAGCGCTCATTCGCGTCGACTGATTCCCGCCACATGCCGATGCGAGTAAAGGTGTGCGATGGCATGTGGAGCGCGTGTGCGGCGGACGGCGCGATGATCGCGTAGCGCTGCGCGGCTACCCGCGCCCGGTCGGCCAGCGCCGGAGAGTCGTAGCTGTGAATGATGTAGTGAGCGATCCCGGGGTGGTTCGGTTGCTTCGCCCAGAGCGACTCGAGAATGCTGCCCGCCTTCAGCTGATTGGCGTATGTCGTGTCAGTCGGTGACGCCGACGCGGCCAGTGAGATCGCGTGAAAGATCATGGCCTCGGTGTCGGCCGGTTGCCGTGCCGAGAGGTCTCCCATCGCGCGCTCGTACGCAACGATGCGCGTGCGCTGGTCGGCGTGCTCGTAATCGTCGTAGAGCAGTCCGACGGCGTGCAGGTAATCGCGCTCGCGTTCGGACGCGTAGGCGCCGAGTCGCTTGCCTGCGTCCACCGACTGCCGGCCGCGCTGCAGCAGTGGGAGCGCCCGGTTCCCTGCCGCCATCGGATTGCCCCAGAGACTCAGCGCGCTGCCCCAGTGCGCTATCGCGCAGGTCGAATCGGCCGCGAGCACTTCGTTGAACGCGCGAATCGACGCGCCGAACTCGAAGGAGTGAAGCAGCGCAACGGCGCGATCGAACTTCGCCGTGACGGCGGGGGCGCACGATGTCGTGAAGTGAACAGTCCCGAACTCGCCAGCGCTCGCTGGCTGAGGATGCGCGTGAGCCTGTGCGAACGCTGGCACCGCCGTGATGCCGAGCAGCACGGCGGCCGCGGCGAAAGTCATCCGTGTCATGTTCCTCCTGGGTGCACCATTTTGCGGCGCGGCAGCGTGAGCGGCAAGCACTCGTTTCGATTTCGGAAGCCGGGCAGCGGCGCCTTATCGCTCGCTGATGCGTGTCCCCACCCGGCGCGGCGATCCAGCGGAAGACTCTCGCGTTCGCGTCGATTCAACGGTATGGTTTGGCGCACTCGGTCCCACCATTCGACGCGGCCCAATCTCATGCGACTATCTGCTACCTTCTCGATGCGACTGACGCTCGTCGCAGCCGTCGCTGCCAGCTCCCTGCACGCACAGGCAGTCGCGTCAAGCGACTACCTGTACGCGTGGACCGCGTCTGCCGACAGCGCGCAGCCGGACTTTCTCGCCGTCATCGATGTTCGGCCGGCGGCGGAGCGTTATGGTCGACTGGTGACCACCGTGCCAGTCCCGGGCCGAAGGAACCAGCCACATCACACTGAGCACGAGATGCCAGCTGACGGCCGGCTATTCGCGAACGGGTTCGGGAGCGGGCAGACATTTGTCTTCGACATGAAGGAGCGCGCACGGCCGCGGCTCGACGCCCAGTTCGGGGACGTCGCAGGGATGATGCATCCGCACAGCTTCCTTCGCCTGCCTAACGGCAATGTGCTTGCGACCTTCCAGATGCAGCATGACTCGCTCGGCGTCGCGCCGGGCGGACTCGCCGAGCTGACGGATCGCGGGCGGGTGATCCGCTCCGTCTCGGCGAACCGTGCCGGTGTCGATCGGCGCATCCGTCCCTATTCGGCGGTCATCGTCCCGAAACTCGACCGGATCGTCACAACTACAACCGACATGGACGGCGACGCGGCGGTGCAGTCTGTTCAGCTCTGGCGGCTCTCGGATCTCCAGCCCCTCGCGACCTTCGACCTGCCTCAGGGTCCGCGGGGCGACGAGGCATCGCTGACCGCCGAGCCGAGATTGCTTGCCGACGGACGCACCGTGCTCGTGTCCACCTTCGATTGCGGCCTCTACCTGCTGCACGGCCTCGATGGACCGTCCCCCTCGGGGCGGCTGGTGTCGTCGTTTCCGCGGAGGAAGGACAGCGACTGCGCCATCCCCGTCGTCGTCGGCCATTACTACCTGGTGACGGTCCCTGCATGGAGCGCGGTAGTGAGTCTGGACATCTCGAATCCCGAAACTCCCCGCGAAGTGTCGCGCGTCGTGCTCGGCGCGGGGGACATTCCTCACTGGATCGCGCTCGAGCCCAACCATCGGCGTGTGGTGATTACCGGTTATGGAGAGCTCTCGCATCGTGTGGTGATCGCGACGTTCGACGAATCCACGGGGCAGTTGGCACTCGATAGGCGATTCCGAGACGAAGGCGCGACGGAGCCGGGAATGCGGATGGATAACAAGACCTGGCCACACGGCGGAAATGCCGCGGGGATTCCCCATGGCGCGGTGTTCAGCGCGCCACCCACTGACCGTTAGGCTCCATCCACGGAGATTCAGACCGATGCGTCGTGTCCGCGAGGATGATCTGCCGCTCCGGGGAAAGTTGCGCGACTTCGCCGGCTCGTTGCGAGACCGCCGTGCAGCGCGCGCGGGTGCGCTGCTGCTCGTGCTCGGCCTCGTCGCCGCCGCGCCGGCGGCCGGGCAGAGGATTGCGTTCGACTCGGCACGGCAGAGCTGGACGCTGCGTTCCGGCCCCGTCGTGTATCGCCTCGTCGCGCACGAGGGGCGCGTTGCGCTCGATTACTTTGGCCCGGCGGCGAACGAGAGTGACACAACCCGAGTGGCGCCGTCCTACCCGCGCGTTCCGGCGCTGCTGTTCGCCGGGATTGCCGGGGGCATGCCGCTCGACTCGTCGTCGCTGCACCTGGCGGCACAGCGTATCGTCGCGGTAAGCGCTGGAATCGAGGAGCTGCGCCTGACGTTCCGGCACGCGACCCTGCCGCTCGAGGTCGAGGAGCGCTATGCGGCGTGGGACGAGACAGGGGTGATCACCCGCGAGCTGACGGTGATCAACCGCGGACGCGTCGCGATTCCGGTGGACGTCACGCCGACGTGGTTGCTGCCCGCGGGCGACTACACGCTGCGCTACCTCTATGGCGGGTGGGGACAGGAGCGACAGCTCGCCACCGAGCGAGTCGGTGCGGGGGTCAGGCGATTCGTGCAGATGAAGGGGCGCTCGTCGAAGGGCTATGTGCCGTGGGCATCACTCCGCAACGAGCGCGCGGGTGTCGAGTACCTCGCCGAGCTGGCATGGTCGGGGAACTGGGGGATGCAGATCGAGCGGACGCCGGGCGAAAACGACGTGACGTTAGGCAGCCGACCGCTGGCGGTGCAGATGGGGATACGCCACGACGGCGGCGCACCGCTTGCCCTCGCACCGGGCGCGTCGTTCGTCATGCCGCGGCTCGCGCTCACCGCGTCGGCCGGCGACCTCGACGACGCCGCGAACCAGATGCACCGCTACCAGCGGAGCTACGTCTCGCCCCCCGCGCCCGGCAACCGGCCGCTGCTCGTACAGTTCAACACATGGTATCCGTTCAGTCAGGACGTCGACGTCGAGCGCGCGAAGCAGGCGGCCGACGTCGCGGCGGTGATCGGCGCCGAGGCGTACGTGATCGACTCGGGATGGTACGTCGACCGGGATTGGGTGCTGGAGCTCGGCGACTACCAGGTGAGCCGGCGCAAGTTTCCGCACGGTCTCGAGGAGCTCGCCGATCACGTGCGGGCGCGGGGGATGAAGTTCGGGATGTGGGTCGAGATCGAGAACGTCGGGCAGGGGTCGCGAATTTTCCGCGAGCACCCCGACTGGTGCCTGACGCTGGACGGCAAGCCGGTGATCAACGACCGCCGCTGCCAGCTCGACTTCTCCAAGCCGGCCGTTAGGCACTGGGCACGGGCGACGGTCGAGCGGCTGATCACCGACTATCACCTTGCCTGGATCAAGATCGACTACAACATCGACGCCGGCGACCGATTCGACGCCGGCCGCCCAAATCGCGCCGGAGCGCGGCTGCACGATCACCTGATCGCGTACTACGAGTTCCTCGACGAGCTCCGCGCGGCACACCCGGAGCTCGTGGTCGAGAGCTGTGCGAGCGGGGGACTGCGCTTCGACACCGGGATCATGGCCCACGCGCATACGACCTGGGTGTCCGACGTCGTGAACGCCGCTCCGTCGCTGCAACTCGGCTACGGCTGTACGCTACAGTTCTCGCCCGAACTCTGCAATCACTGGATGGTTGGTGACAAGGACAGCGGCGAAGTGGATCCGAACGCGGCACCGGGGTGGTGGGATTTCATGTTCCGCGTGCCGATGACCGGACAGTTCGGGATCTCGAGCCGAGTGCTCGACTGGAGCGACGCGGTGCGCGCGCGGGCGGTCGCCAACGTCGCGCTGTACAAGCGCATCCGCGGAGCGATCACCGGCGCGGATGTGTACCACCTCACGCCATCGCCGGACCACAATCATCCGACTGGGTGGATGGCGCTGCAGTACGTTGCTCCGGCGGGGGGCCGGAGCGTGCTGCTCGCCTACCGACTGGCCGGTGGCGCCGCGGACCAGGCGTTCAAGCTTCGCGGGCTGGATACGACCGCGCGTTATGACGTGATGCTCGACGGCGCTCCAGTGCGGCAAGCGACGGGCGCCGAGCTCGCGACTGCAGGGCTTCGTGTCGCGCTCGGTGACGAGTGGCGGGCGGCCGTGATCGAGCTCGTGCCGCAACGTTAGGTTGTTCCGATCCGCGATGATGCGTCTGTAAAATGCGACTCGAGCACACGGCGATCTGGACGCGTGATCTGGAGCGATTGCGAGCGTTCTACGAGCGTTATTTTGGCGCGGCCCCGAGTCCGCTGTACCAGAGCCATACGCGGATCGGGTTCACCTCCCGCTTTCTCACCTTTCCCGACAAGGGCGCGCGGCTCGAGTTGATGAGCATCGCGGAACTTTCTGCGGCGCCGGCCGGAGCTGGCGTGGGCTATGCGCACCTCGCGGTCGCCGTTGGCTCGCGCGCGGCCGTCGATGCGCTCACGGCCCGCATGCGGGACGACGGAGTCCACGTCGTTGGGTTGCCACGCGAGACCGGCGACGGGTACTATGAGTCGGTGGTCAAAGACCCGGACGGCAACATGGTGGAGATCACGGTCTGATTGTGGTTCTGGCTGAGCCTCATGAAGTACAGCTTTGCGATGAATGCGATTTCAGGGAGGACGGACCGATGTTACTGAACGAATGAGCGCGCGGGACCGCGCCACCCCATCGCAGATCAGCCGCGAGCTCCGCCGAATCGGTGTCGACGAACAGCGGCTTGGGACGCTGACGGTCGGCGGCATTACCGCCGACCGTCTGCTGCGATGGATTCGCTGGCTGCCGACGAACCTCGGGCACGAGGAGTTCGTACGGCGGCTCGAGCAGTGGGCCGATGAGCCGAAGCCGTCAGCGACCGCCGAGGGCGCGGCTCCGCCGGAAAAGACGATCGGGTTAGATTCCGGCGACACTGCAGCGCGTCCGCCCGCTGTCGACCGGGATGAAGATCCAGCGGTCTAAGCCGCGGGCACTCCGTGTTCGCTTGCTTGACAACCCACCTCGCATCCCGCCCAGCCCATGTTCGTCCACGCTGTGTACTTCTATCTCCGCGACGACCTGACGCGCGCCGAGCAGGACCAGTTCAACCGCGGTGTGAAGTCGCTCCGGGAGATCGAGGGTGCGGCGGCGGGTTACATCGGCGTCCCTGCAGCGACCGATCGTACGGTGATCGAGCGAGGATACTCGCGGGCACTGGTGCTGGTCTTCCCCGATCAGGCGGCGCACGACGCCTATCAGGTGCACCCCGTCCACGACACGTTTCGCGCCGAGTGCGGGGGGTTGTGGACGACGGTTCGCATTTACGACTCGGTGACGGAGGCCGACGCGCGCTGATCGTGGCGCCGGCGGTAATCTAGCTAAACTGTTGGACCGTTAGGCAACCGCACTTCGCGGCCCGCTCTTGATTGCGCCGTGCCGCGGCTGCAGCTTTGAGGAGCGCTCGACTTCGCTGCCGCCGGCAGAGTCTCATTGCCGGTCCCATTGGCCATCAACCGCGACGGAGGCTCCATGAAGAAGAGAGGGGCGCGCGACATTCCGGATTTCTCGAGCAAGAAGAAGGGACTGCCGGTGAGCGGCGCGCCGATGCGGCAGACCGCGCCGGCGCCGACTCCGCGCGATCGTGTGATCAAGCCGCAGTCGACATCGTCCAAATCCGGCCGACGCGGGCAGTAACCGCTGCCGATCGTGGGGGTGACGACGTTGATCCTCCCGGGGCTGCAGAGCTCCGGTCCCGAGCACTGGCAAAGTTACTGGGAGCGCCATGACCCGACCTGCCAGCGCGTCGAACAGGCCGAGTGGGATGCGCCGCGCTGCGCGGACTGGGTGAGCCGCCTGGATACGGTCGTGACGGGCACGGCGGGCGACGTCGTGCTTGTCGGCCACAGCTCGGCGTGCGCGATGGTCGCCCATTGGGCGGCAGCAGCATTGCCCGACACCGTTAGGCGAGTGCGCGGCGCGCTGCTGGTCGCGCCGTCGGATCCGGAAGGCGCGAATTTTCCGCAGGGACCGTCCGGTTTTGCGCCGATGCCGATGTCACTACTGCCATTTCGCAGCACGGTGGTAGCGAGTGAGAACGACGCATACGTCAGTCTCGAGCAGGCGCAGAGCTACGCCGGCGCGTGGGGAAGTGACTTCGTCAACGCGGGCACAGCGGGTCACCTCAACTCGGCGAGCGGGCTGGGTGACTGGCCGTCGGGTCGCGCGCTACTCGAGCGGCTGCGCGAGATCGTCCGCGTCAGTTGAAAGGCGCTGCAGGCCGGCGAGCGGCGCCTGATCGTGTACGCTATCATCACAGCAACCGGGCGCCGCATCATCAGTCCTGCCCGTTCCTTCGTCCACTGGAGAAAGTCATGCGCATCGCCGGAATCGTCCTCATCGTGCTCGGCATCATCGGACTCGCCTACGGCGGGATTACCTACACGCGCCATCGCGACACTGTGAACCTCGGGCCGATCAGCGCCACGGTGCAGCAGCGCGAGACCTTCCCGATCTCGCCGATCGTCAGCGGTATCGCGCTGGTGGCCGGGATTGGCTTGCTGGTGTCGGGCGGCCGGCGTCGCTCCTGATTGCGATCGCGATGCAAAGGACGAGTGGGATTCCTGGTGGGATCGCGGTGTTCGCGATGCTGGCGATGATCGCTGGATGCGCGCAGGCGCCGCGCACGGCACCGGAGCCGGTTACAGCGCCGAGCGCGGACGAGCTGCGGCTGCAGAACGACTGGCCGTATCTCGCGCGCTATCGTGAGGCAAACGCGCGGCTGGCCGCGCCGGTCGCCGGCGAGAATCGCGTCGTGTTCTACGGGAACTCGATCACCGAGGGATGGGCGCCGCTGTTCGCGACGCAATTCCCAGGAAAGCCGTACGTCGGGCGCGGGATCAGCGGGCAGACGACGCCGCAGATGCTGGTGCGATTCCGCCAGGATGTCATCGCGCTTCAGCCAAAGGCGGTGGTGATCCTCGCCGGTACGAACGACATCGCCGGCAACACGGGGCCGGCGACGATCGCGATGATCGAGGACAACATTGCATCGATGGCCGAGCTGGCACGGGCGAACGGAATCCGCGCCGTGCTCTGCTCGGTGCTTCCGGTGTTCGACTATCCCTGGAAGCCGGGGCTGCACCCGGCGCCAACGATCGTCGCGCTGAACGCGTGGATTCGCGACTACGCCGCAGCGCATGGCGCGGTCTACGTCGACTACCACTCGGCGATGGCCGACGAGCGACAGGGGATGCGCAGCGTGTTGTCGGGCGACGGTGTGCATCCCAATGAGGCGGGCTACCGCGTGATGGCGCCGCTCGCCGAGCGCGGGATCGCCGAAGCGTTGGGAATGAAGCCATGACACCGCGGCCCAGCGGACGTTCATGACCTACCATCTCATGCAGGGCGACGGCCGGATCGTCGATAGCGAGATTCCCGGAACCCTCGGCGGCAACGCGACGCTGCGCATCTACGGACGACTCGACTGTGAGAGCGCGGTGAATGCGCTGGGACGCGGCTACGCGAAGCATCGCGTCTTCTTTCCCAACGAGAAGGCTGCGATCGACGCTGGCTTTCGCCCGTGCGGACGCTGCATGCATGCCGAGCATGCAATCTGGAAAGCGGGGCCGAGCGGCACGGGATACTACCCATGGCACATCACGCCCAAGCACCCGATTCTCCCGGAGTGAACGCCAGCTGGGGGCAGCGGCTCGGCAATGGAGTCGCGATCGTGACGCTGCTGACGGCAGCGGGGGCCGTGTACGCGCTGCGCTTCCGCCACGAACCAGTGCCGCGCGCCGACGCGACCGCGGTGAAACACGCCTACTGCCTGGGGGTTGTCGCCAACAACGGGCCAGTTGTTGCACCTGCTGATCCCTCACCGGCAGTCGTTGCGCGCTACGCAGGCGACGGACACAGCGTCGCGTCATTCTCGCGATGCGGGCGAATGGAGGGCGGACGGGCGACGGCGAAGCCGGGAGCGACGCTACTGCTGGTCGACAGCGCCGGTGAGCGCGCTCGCAACGCGCGCCAGTAGAGCCGTCCGCTCGATTGCAATCACATCAAGCCACACACCGCGATGCGTTACGTCATGAAGCAGAAGCTGTTCTCGTGGGGCGACGACTTCACCATCAAGAACGACAAGGGCGAGGACGTCTATTTCGTCGATGGCAAGGCGTTCAGCTTTGGCGATCAGCTGTCGTTCCAGGACCTGAAGGGGAACGAACTCGCCTTCATCAAGCAGAAGGTATTCAACCTCGCCCGGACGTATGAGATCCATCGCGACGGTAAACTGGCCGCGGTAGTGAAGAAGCAGTTGTTCGCGCTGATCCATCATCGCTTCACCGTCGATGTCCCGGGCCCGGACGATCTCGAGGCGAATGGGAGCTTCACCGACCACGAGTACAGCTTCAAGCGCGGCGAGCACACCGTGGCGACGGTCTCCAAGCAGTGGTTCGCCTGGGCCGACACCTACGGAGTGGACGTGATGGATGGCGAGGATGACATCCTCATCCTCGCCAGCTCGGTGGTGATCGACATGGCGTGCCATCCGGACGACAGCAAGCGCCACTAGCGCTGAGCGTTAGGCAGATGCGCCTCCGCTGACCACGCGTGCGATTGCCGTCATGAACAAGCTTTATTCACCCCCGCCGCGAAGCCGAAGTGTCAGTAAAACCGCCGCAGGTCGATGCGCGAGTTGGTGACGACCACACCGTAAAACCGGACGCTTTCTCCGCGCCGGAGATACTGGAAGCGATGGAGGTCGGCTTCGCTCGGGTTGTATGGCATCGAGACGGTGATCGCATAGCCGCTTCCGTTGTCGATCGAGAAGAGACCGTGTTGGAGGTCGACCTGCCTGACGGTGCCCTGGAAGGCCTGCGCGTTCGTCGAGCCGGAGCCGGCGCCACTGCCGCCCGACTGGGTGACGTGGATCGAATCCGTGTAGTAATTGCCGTTGCCGGCATCTCGAATCCGGGCGACGACCCGATCGCCGTTCTCGAGCGCAGTCACCGGATAACTGCGATTATCGAAATCGACGCGCGTCTGATCATCGTAGCGAACAGAAACGGACTGCCCGTTCGACTGCGTAATCGCGAGCTGCTGGTTTTGCGCGTCGACGTCCTGGATGGTTCCGGTCAACTCGTTTGCGCTGGCACTGCCCCCGAGCACGCTGCCGAGGACGTTGCCGAGCGCGCCGGCGCTCGAGCAGGCGGTCGCGGCGACAAACATGACCGCGAGCAGGGCGTTGCGGCCGGCGCGTTGATCGATTGGCATGCGTCCCTCCGTTCGAGTCCAAGCTTCGGGAGAGCAATCAGGATGCCGGAGCTGCGCGGCACCCTTCAGGGTCACTCGTCGAGCGCGGTGAGCGAGACGTCGGCGCGACCTTCCTCATCGTAGAGCACCGTCACCCGCCACGGCTGGCAGCAGACTTGGCAATCCTCGACATAGTCCTGCGCGTTCCCGCTCCCTGGGTCGAGCCCGATCTCGACACTTTCGCCGCAGTACGGGCAGACCACCGTCGCCTCGACTTCGACCGTGCCGTCGCCGAGCGGGAAACTCTCATCCAGCTCGGCCTCGAGCTCGGGGTCGTTGGTGCCGTCGGACTCGAAGGCATCGGGAAGTTCATCGGAGAAGCGCATCTCTGATGATAGCAGCCGGACCCGTCCCGCGGACAGGCGCCGGGGCTGGCGCCGCGCCCGCCGAGTGGCAACTTGCTGCGTGCGCTGCGCCCGTACCGGCGCGACGACGTTCGCACGGGATTGCCTGCCATCGCAGCTGTCGCTGCCTAACGATCGACGATGTCCGAACCCGAAGTCTGGCTCCGCGGTCCGCTGCGCGGAATCCCGCCACTGCTGCAGCCCGTCGCGCACGGGCTGACAGCGATGGCACTGGTGTTGACGCTGGCCGCCGGCGCATGCAGCGATCGCGGGTCGGCGATCGCGGTGGTCTATCGCGGCGATGTCTCGGTCTATCGCCCGCTGATCCACGTCCGGCTCGGCAGCGGCGCGGGCACGCGAGATATGGCGGCCGCGTTCCCGAGTGCGGCGCGATTCACCGCGGTACCGACCGATGGTGACTTGCCGTTGGTGGTTGTCCTGGTCGCGTCGGCCGGCGATACGATCGCTCGCTACACCGGAGCGCCGATCCGGTTGCGAAAGCAGACGTCGTATCAGGTGAACGTCTCCGTCGGGTCGCAGCGGCCGCGGTCGGACCGCTGCACCGGATCGTGGGTCGGGAGCGCGATCGCGGCGCCGCCGAGCCTAACGCCCGGCGGCGCGCCGGGCGCCGAGTCGCTGTTCGTCAGCGTGAGTGCCTTCGACCGTCAGGCAGAGCCGCCGCGCTGCGACGACTGACGGGCGCCATTCCCGGCGAACCGTCGCCGACGCCAGCCGGGTCTAGCGGGGCAGGCGGCGGCGGGCGTATTTCAGGGACCTACTCTTCACCCCCCACAGGACGGGCTTCTCCCATGCGCGGTCTTTTCCTCATCGCATCACTGGCTGCTCTCACCCTGCCGGTGACACTCGCGGCCCAGGCGCCGGTGCGCACCTCGACCCGCGCGGCACCGGCGGGTATTCCGGACATTCCCTACACGAAGTTCACGCTGAAAAACGGCCTGACGCTGCTCGTCCACGAGGACCACAAGGCGCCGATCGCCGCGGTCAACATCTGGTATCACGTCGGGTCGAAGAACGAAGTGCAGGGGAAGACAGGCTTCGCGCACCTGTTCGAGCACCTGATGTTCAACGGGAGCGAGAACTACAACGACGACTACTTCAAGGCAGTCGAACCGTTAGGCGCGACCGACCTGAATGGCACCACGAATGAGGACCGGACCAACTACTTCCAGAACATTCCCGTCTCGGCGCTCGACCGCATCCTCTGGCTCGAGTCCGACCGGATGGGCCACCTCGTCGGCGCGATCGATACGCTGAAGCTCAACGAACAGCGCGGCGTCGTCCAGAACGAGAAGCGGCAGGGGGAAAACGAGCCGTACGGCAAGGCGTGGATCACCATCGCCGAGAACACCTTCCCGAAGGGACATCCATACTCCTGGTCGGTGATCGGGTCGATGGCCGATTTGAACGCGGCGTCGCTCGCTGACGTCAAGGAGTGGTTCAAGACCTATTACGGTCCGGCCAACGCGACGCTGGTCGTCGCCGGCGACGTCAACACCGCTGACATTCGCCAGCGCGTCGATCGCTACTTCGGCGACATTCCGTCCGGCCCGCCGATCGTGAAGCACGAAGCGTGGACCGCGAAGATGAGTGGCGAGCACCGGCAGATCATGCAGGACCGTGTGCCGCAGGCGCGGTTGTTCAAGGTGTGGAACGTCCCCGCCTTCGGAACGCGCGACTTCACGCTTCTCGCGCTCGCCTGGGACGTACTCGGCGACGGCAAGTCATCGCGGCTGTACAAGCGACTCGTCTACAGGGATCGGACCGCGACCGACATCGCCGCGTTCACCGACGATCGCGAGATCGCCAGCCAGTTGCTGTTGATGGAGACGGCGCAACCCGGTGGCGACCTCGCCGCGGTCGAGCGCGCGTCGGACCAGGAATTGAAGGCGTTCATCGCGAGCGGCCTGACGTCAGCCGAACTCGATCGCGTCAAGACGCAGCAGCGCGCCGGGTTCATTCGCGGCGCTGAGCGAATCGGCGGATTCGGCGGGAAGTCCGACATCCTCGCGCGCGGCCAGGTCTATCGCGGAAACCCGGAGACGTACAAGACGATCCAGAGCTGGATCGCCTCGGCGACGTCGGCCGATATCCAGGACGTCGCGAAGCGCTGGCTTTCCGAAGGTGTCTACGTCCTCGAGGTGCATCCGTTCCCCGAGTACGCGACGGTCGCGTCGGACGTCGACCGGAAGAAGGGACTGCCGGCGATCGGCGCTCCGCCAGCGGCGCCGCTGGCGACTCCCGAGCGCGCCACGCTGTCGAACGGGATGAAGGTCGTGCTGTCGCGGCGCACCGCGGTGCCGGTCGTTCGCGTGTCGGCGATTCTCGATGGCGGCTTCGCTGCAGATGATCCAGCGAAGCCCGGCGTCGCGGCGATGACGATGCAGATGATCGACGAGGGGACCACATCGCGGAGCGCGCTGCAGATCGCCGACGAGCTCGCATCGTTAGGCGTCAACCTCAACGCCAACGCGAGCCTCGACGTCAACCGGCTCACGATCTCGGCGCTCAAGGACAAGCTCGACCCGGCGCTCGCCCTGTTCTCCGACGTCATCCTCCATCCATCGTTTCCGCAGAGCGATCTCGATCGCGTGAAGCAGAACACGCTGGCGACGATCCAGCAGGAAAAGGTGCAGCCGTTCTCGATGGGGCTGCGCGTGCTGCCGCTCCTGCTCTACGGTGCGGGCCATGCGTACGGCCAGCCGCTCACCGGCAGTGGCACCGAATCGTCGGTGAAGTCGATGACGCGCGATGATCTCGTCGCTTTCCACCGCGCGTGGTTCAAGCCGAATCACGGGACGATCGTCGCCGTCGGCGACATCACCATGCCCGAACTGACGGCGAAGCTGGAGAAAGCGTTCGCCTCGTGGAAGCCCGGCGACACGCCGGTGAAGAAGCTGGCCGAGGTCCCCGGACGCGCGCGGAAGACCGTGTACGTGCTCGACCGGCCCGGCGCGGATCAGTCGTATGTCCTCGCCGGCCAGCTGATCGCACCGAAGGCGAACGCCGACGAGATTCCCTTCGAACTGTTCAACGATGCATTCGGCGGCGCCTTCGTCTCGCGGATCAACATGAACCTGCGCGAGGACAAGCACTGGTCGTACGGCTCGTTCAGCTTCCCGGTGGATGCGCGCGGCCAGCGGATGTGGATGGTGATGGCGCCGGTGCAGACCGACAAGACGAAGGAATCGCTGAGCGAAGTGATCAAGGAGCTGAAGAGCGTCGTCGCCGAGCGGCCGTTGACGACCGCCGAGATCAACGACGCGAAGGATCGCCAGATCAAGACGCTGGCCGGACGGTGGGAGACTGGCGCCGCCGTCTCGTCAGCGTTAGGCGAGATCGTGACTTTCGGCTTGCCCGACGATTACTACGCAACGTACGCCGATCAGGTCCGCGGTGCGACCGACGCGTCGGTGAATGCGGCAGCGAAGAAGTTCGTGAACAACGGACAGACGGTCTGGGTGGTGATCGGCGACCGGGCAAAAGTCGAGGCGGGGATCAGGGAACTCGGCGTTGGGGATATCGTGTTCCTCGACGCGGACGGAAGGCCGAAAGATGCCGCACCGTGAAAAAGCAGCCGTTAGCCGTTAGCCATTAGCCATTAGCCATTAGCCATTCGCTATTGGACGTTAGGCGCAAAGCGACAAACGGGGGCGATACGCGTTGCGGGCGACGCAGACCAGGATGCCAGCTCATGAGCGTGACGCCGACAACCCGCTGCAGTTGGCCGAGCACGGAGCTCGACATCGAGTATCACGACACCGAGTGGGGAGTGCCGGTGCACGACGACCGGGTGTTCTTTGAATTCCTCACTCTCGAGGGAGCGCAGGCGGGACTGAGCTGGTCAACGATCCTGAAGAAACGGGAGGGATACCGGGCGGCGTTCGCAGGGTTCGATCCGACGGTGGTCGCGCGATTCAGCGATGAGGATGTCGAACGACTGGTGCTCGACCCAGCGATCGTCAGGCACCGGCAAAAAATCGCGAGCACGATCACCAACGCGCGGGCGTTTCTCGCCGTGCAGGCGGAGCGCGGGAGCTTCGATACGTATGTCTGGACCTTCGTCGGTGGCTCACCGCTGCGAAATCGTCGTCGCTCGATGCGGGAGGTACCGGCTCGCAGCGCCGAGTCGGATGCGCTGAGCAAGGATCTCACGGGGCGCGGCTTCAAGTTCGTCGGGTCGACGATCTGTTACGCCCTCATGCAGGCGACGGGGCTGGTGAACGATCACCTGACGACGTGCTTTCGGTACTAAAAGCGTGATGCGTGATACGGGAAACTGCTTGAAGCGAGGCGTGATACGGGAAACTGCTTGAAGCGATACGTGATGCGGGAAAAACGCCACCGGCGATACGTGATACGGGAAACTGCTTGAAGCGATACGTGATGCCGCTTCAGACTCACGCATCGTACCGGCACGTTCACTCATCACGCATCGCCCCTGCGCGCTCACGTATCACGTATCGCAGTGAAACAGCCACGCATCGTAGTGGCGAGTTCACGTATCACGTATCGTTAGTGGCACGTCCACGCATCACGCATCGCTCCCGCTCGTTCACGCATGACGCATCGTCCGAAGCTCCTAGCTCGGTCCCTACGCCACCAACGCCACCCTATGTCCCCGTCACGCGCAGCTCTCGAACAGCTCGCCGAGCGAAACGCGGCTGCCTCCCGAGAGGCTGATCGCGATCGCTGGCGCGACCACCTGCGTTCGTCGGTCGCCTGTATTGCCTGGGCGGCGGTCGGGCTCTGCTGCATCGCCTGGAGCGCGCATACCACCGATGTCGCTCTCGGCAGGGCCGCGTTCTTCGGCGGGCTCGGCGTGGGAAATGGCGGCATCATCTTCACGATCCTCGCTGCCTATCTCCGCGGCGAGCGGCGCGGCGACTGGTCGTGAGCGCTCCCGCAACGACCGTTAGGCGAGCCACGGCGTGACGCAAGGCGCAGCGGTCGGCTATGCCCGCCGCATCGGACCCTTCAGCGGGACGATGATGGTCGTCGGCGGGATCATCGGCTCGGGAATATTCCTCAACCCGGCGATCGTCGCGCAGCGAGTCGGCACCGGACCGCTGACGATGCTCGTCTGGGGGATTGGGGCAATTGTCGCCATCCTTGGCGCGTTCATCTTCGCCGAGCTCGGCGCGCTACGCCCCGCGGCCGGTGGCGGTTATGCCTACCTGCGCGATGCATTCGGCCCGCTCCCGGCATTCCTCTACGGGTGGGCGCTGCTCGTCGCGATCGCGAGCGGTGCGACGGCCGCGGTCGCCGTCACCTTCGCCAGCTACGCAGGACCGCTGCTCGGACTCGGTGCAGCGGCGCGGATCCCGCTCGCTGCCGCTGTGATCGTCCTCCTCGCGCTGGTCAACAGCGTCGGCGTGCGCCCCGGCGCGATGACGCAGAACGTCTTCACCATCCTCAAGCTGGCGGCGATCGCCGCGCTCGTCGTTGGCGGGCTCGCGTTTTCCGGGGCGCACGAGCCGTCGATCGCGACACCAATCGTCGCGCACGCCGCGCCCGCCACTCTCGCCATCGCGCTCGGCACTGCGCTGGTGCCGGTGCTCTTCGCCTACGGCGGGTGGCAGCAGACGAACTTCGTCGCCGAGGAGATGATCGACGCCGAGCGCAACCTGCCGCGCGCGCTGGTCTGGGGGGTGCTGATCGTGGCCGCGGTCTATCTCGCCGTCAACCTGACATATCTCCGAACGTTAGGCGTGGACGGCTTGGCCGCCAGCGCGGCCCCGGCTGCCGACGCGATGGAACTCCGCTTCGGCCACGTTGGACGGACGATGATCGCGATCGGTATCGCGGTCTCGACCTTCGGATTTCTCAACCTCGTCATCCTCGTCACGCCGCGCGTCTACCAGGCGATGGCGCGCGACGGGTTGTTCTTCCGCCGGCTCGCCGTGCTCCATCCGCGATTCCGCACGCCGGTGGCCGCGATCGCCCTCCAGGCGCTATGGGCCATCGCACTGCTTCTCTCGGGAACGTACGGTGAACTCCTCGACTACGTCACCTTCGCCGACTGGATCTTCTTCGGCGCCACCGCGGCGACGCTCGTCGTCTATCGCCGTCGCGCGATCGCCGATGGCGCGCGCCGCTTTCGCGCGCCGCTCTATCCGTGGAGCGTCGGACTGTTCGTGCTTGCCGCTGTCTATGTGATCGCCGGGGCGATCATCTCCAGCCCTTACAACGCACTGCGCGGCGCGACGCTGCTCGCGATCGGGGTGCCCGCCTATGCCTACTGGCGACGGCGCAGGCCCGCCGCAGCGTGACGTCGTCGTGCTGACCGAGCAGCCACCGCACATCGTACCGTTAGGCGACCGGGCGCTGGTCGTTCAGCTCGGCGATCGGATCGACAGCGGCGTCTTCCAGCGGGTGCGCGCCACACTTCAGCGACTCAGCGGCGCGCACCCGGCGATCATCGAGCTGGTCGCCGGATTCGCCAGCGTCACTGTCCATTATGACCCCGCCATCGTCGGCGGGTCGACGGTGGACACACCGCATGCGACGCTGTCGCGCGCCCTCGAGCAGCGATTGGCAGACTTCGCTGGCGCACCACCGCTCGATGCCCGCGTCGTCGAGATTCCGGTCTGTTACTCGGGCGACCTCGCGCCAGATCTCGCGACGGTGGGCGAGCGTGCCGGCCTCTCGACCGATCAGGTCATTGCGCTGCACACCGGCGCGAGATACACGGTGCAGATGATCGGTTTCACGCCGGGGTTTCCATATCTCGCCGGCCTCGATCCGCGGCTTGTCACTCCTCGCCGCGGCGAGCCGAGAACGCGAGTTCCGGCCGGCAGCGTCGGGATCGGCGGCGAGCAGACAGGCATCTACCCGATGGCGACACCCGGCGGATGGAACATCGTCGGTCGCACACCGTTGGCGATCTTCGATTCGGGGCGCGAGCCCGCAGCGCTGCTCCGCGTTGGCGACGAGGTCCGTTTCGCCGCGATCTCGCGCGCCCGCTTCGACGCGATGGCCAGCGCGTGAGCGTCCGCGTCGTACTCGGCGGACCTTCCACCACGGTACAGGACCTTGGTCGCCGCGGTACGCAGCGCGACGGTGTGCCGGAGAGCGGAGCGATGGATGTTCACGCCGCGCGCATCGCCAACCTGCTCGTCGGCAACGCCGAGGACGCGGCGGTGCTGGAGTCAACACTGGCCGGTCCGGCGCTGCTCTTCATGCAGGCGACCGTTGTCGCGTTAGGCGGCGGCGACTTCGGCGCAACTGTGGACGGCGAGTCTCTCGCGCCATGGCATGCGATACCTCTCCGAGCGGGAGCGACACTCACGCTCGGCAACGCGCAGCGCGGATGTCGCGCGTATGTAGCGATCGCTGGCGGCGTGAACGTGCCACTCGTCCTCGGCAGCCGAAGCACCTTTCTTCCCGGACGCTTCGGTGGCTTTGAGGGACGCGGCCTGCGCGCCGGCGATGTGCTCGCCTTGAATGACGTGGCGACTCCGTCAGTTCGTCGCGCGCTGGCCGCTTCGCTCCAGCCGATGCACGGCAACGAGATTCGCCTGATCGCGGGCGAACAGCAGCCGCTGCTCGACGAGCGTTCCGGGAATGCATTGTTTGCTGCGGGCCTCCAGGTCTCGGCGCGCTCGGACCGGATGGGCTATCGTCTCGAAGGAGCGGCGCTCCAGTTGCGTGCGCCGGTCGAGATGCTCTCGGCGGCCGTGACGATCGGGACGCTGCAGCTGCCGCCATCCGGCGAGCCGATTTTGCTGATGGCCGACCATCAGACTACCGGGGGCTATCCCGTGCTCGGCCACGTCGCCACGGTGGATCTCGGCGCCGTCGCCCAACTGCGTCCCGGCGACCCAATTCGTTTCGTGCCCATCTCGCTCGAGGAGGCACAGCAGTTGTACCTTGAGCGCGAGCGAACGCTCGCCGCGCTGCGGCGAGTGCTGTCCTTCCCGCCCTGACCACCACGATGACGAGCGTCGACCTCAACTGCGACACCGGCGAGAGCTTCGGTGCCTGGACGTTAGGCGCCGACGCCGAGCTCCTGTCAGAGGTGACGTCGGCGAACATCGCCTGCGGCTATCACGCCGGCGACCCGGCAACGATGCGGCGGACAATCGACCTCGCGCTGGCGCGTGGCGTCGCGCTCGGTGCGCATCCCGGGCTCCCCGATCTTGCCGGCTTCGGTCGCCGCGTGATCGAGGTGAGCATCGATGACGCGTACGACATGGTCGTCTACCAGGTAGGCGCGCTCGCTGCATTCGCCGCGGCGCGCGGGGCCCGGCTCGCCCACGTGAAGCCGCACGGAGCGCTCTACAACATGGCGGCCGCCCGCCCCCCACTCGCCGCGGCGATCGCTCGCGCGGTGCGCGACGTCGATCGCCGCCTGATGCTGTTCGGCCTCGCCGGAAGCGCGCTGATCGCTGCAGCGCGCGCCGCAGGACTGGTCGCTGTCGAAGAGGTATTCGCCGATCGCCGTTATGCGCCTAACGGCGCGCTCGTAGCGCGCAGCGAGGTCGGCGCGGTAATCGAGGACGCGAGCGCCGCGGTCGCGCAGGCGGTGCGCATGGTCCGCGACGGTCGAGTCACGGCGATCGACGGGACAGAGCTGCCGGTGCGGGCGGACACGATCTGCATCCATGGCGACACACCCGGCGCGGCCGGCCACGCCCGCGCGTTGCACGCCGCGCTGACCGCGGCGGGGATCGAGGTCAGTGCGCCCCAGCGACCCACCACGTGAGCGCACCGACGGTAGCGTCAGGCAGCAGCGGCGTAGCTGTCACGGCCGACCGCGCGCTTGCTCGCGGACTCGGGCTCACCGACGCGACGATGCTCGTCGTCGGTTCGATGATCGGCTCGGGAATCTTTCTCGTGTCGGCGGAGTCGTCACGACTGGTCGGTGCGCCGGGGTGGCTGCTCGTCGCCTGGGCGCTCGCCGGCGTCATGACAATCACCGGAGCGCTCTGCTGCGCCGAGCTGGCAGCGATGATGCCGCGGGCCGGGGGGCAGTACGTGTTTCTCCGCGAGGCGTACGGCCCGGCGACCGCGTTCCTCTTCGGGTGGGCACTGCTGCTCGTCATCCAGACGGGCACGATCGCCGCGGTGGCGGTTGCCTTCGCGAACTTCAGCGGGGTGTTCTTTCCCGCGGTCTCGGCAACCAACTACATCGTCGCGCCGGTGGTGTTCGGTCGCTACGCCGTGAGCCTGTCGACGCAGCAGCTCGTCGCGATCGGGTCGATACTGCTCCTGACGTGGGCGAACAGTCGCGGACTGCGCACGGGGATGCTGATCCAGAACCTGTTCACCGTAGCGAAGACGGCTGCACTGTTCGGCCTGATCGCCATCGGCTTGACGTTAGGCTGGAACGCGCGGAGCGCCGCGTTCACCAGCGCGTGGTGGCGGCCGGCGGCGAACGGATGGAGTGCTGCCGCTGCGCAGCCCGGCCTGGCCGCGGTCGGCGGCGTCGCACTGGCGATGCTGCTCGGCAAGGCGATGGTCGGGCCACTGTTCGCCCAGTCGGCGTGGAACAACGTCACCTTCGCCGGCGGGGAGGTGCGCGACCCTCGTCGCAACCTGCCACGGGCGCTGCTCATCGGCTGTGGACTGGTCGTCGCGCTCTACCTCCTCGCGAATCTGGCGTACGTGGTCACGCTCCCGCTCGATGCAATCCAGCATCCGCCGCAGAATCGGGTGGCGACGGCGGCCATGCAGCAGGCGTTAGGCACGCCCGGTATCGTGCTCATGTCGGCGGCGATCATGATCTCGGCGTTCGGTTGCAACAACGGGCTGATCCTCGCTGGCGCACGCGTCTCGTTCGCGATGGCGCGCGATGGCCTCTTCTTCGGGCGCGTCGGGCGGCTCAACGCACGGCAGGTGCCGGCCGCGGCGCTCGCCATTCAGGGGGTGTGGGCATCGCTGCTCGTCCTCCCGCGCTCGGCGACGCGCGATCCGGTCACCGGAGCGGTCACCTTCGGCAACGTCTACACGCAGCTGCTCGAGTATCTCGTGCCGGCCGATCTCGTGCTGTATGCGGCGATGGTCCTCGCCGTGTTCGTGCTCCGACGGCGCGCGCCGGAACTCGATCGCCCGTACCGGACGCCGTGGCTCGCGCTGACGACGGCCATCTACGTGAGCCTCGCTGCTCTGATCGTGATCGATCTCGCCTGGCTCGCGCCGGCAACGTCGGGAATCGGCTACCTCATCGTCGCCAGCGGACTCCCCGCCTATCTGCTGTGGCGCAAGACAGGCAGTGCGTGACGCGCCCCCAACCGTTCCTCTTCCGAGACCCCAGCCTTCGATGATCTCCTCGTCCCGCTTCCACTCGCACTTCCTGCTCCTCGCGCTCGGCGGTGCGACGCTTGCAGCGCCGCTCCACGCACAGTCGACGGCGCGCAGCGAGGCGACCCGCCTCGACTCGGTTGGCCGCTACGTCGAGTCCGAGCTCCGCCGGCTGCACATTCCCGGAATGTCGGTCGCGATCCTCCGCGGTGACAGCGTCGTGATGGCGCGTGGCTTCGGCTCCGCGAACGTCGAGCTCAACGTCCCGGCCAGCGACAGCACCATCTATCAGTCGGGATCCGTCGGCAAGCAATTCACCTCGGCGGCGATCATGCTACTCGTCGAACGCGGAAAGCTGTCGCTCGACGACCCGATCACGCGCTGGATTCCCGAGGGGCGGAAGGCGTGGCAGGGGATCACTATCCGCCACCTGCTCAGTCACACGTCGGGCATCGCCAACTACACGGCGGGTGCGGTGGACCTGCACCGCGAATACGGCGAGGGTGACCTCGTGAAGCTCGCGCTCGCATCCCCGCTCGACTTCGCTCCCGGCACGCACTGGCACTACAGCAACACCGGTTTCGTCCTGCTTGGCGTCATCATCCACCGGGTTACTGGACAGTTCTACGGCGATTTCCTGCGCGAGAACGTCTTCACCCCGTCAGGCATGCGGACGGCGCGCGTCATCTCCGAGGCGGCGATCGTGCCTAACCGTGCGAGCGGCTACCGGCTCGCCGGCGACACGCTGCGCAACCAGGAATGGGTCTCGCCATCGCTCAACACCACCGCCGACGGCTCGCTCTACCTGACGGTTCGCGACCTGGCAGCCTGGGCGATCACCCTGAATCACGGGCGGATACCAACCGCAGCGAGCCTCGACGCGAGCTGGACACCGATCGGTCTTGCCGGCGGTGGCAGCTATCCGTACGGCTTCGGGTGGGGACTTTCGCCGCAGCGCGGAGTGAAGAAGATCTCACATACCGGATCGTGGCAGGGATTCAGGACCGCGATCGCCCGCTACCCGTCACTCGACCTGACGGTCATCACGATGGCCAACCTCGCTGAAGCGCCGATCGGTGCGATCGACGCCGCAATCGCCGGGATCGTCGAGCCATCGATCGCCGCCCCGCAGCTCCTCGCTCGCGGCATTCTCGCCGACCAGCCGCCAGTGCCAGTGCCGGCAACGCTGGCGCGCATCGCCGCGGGCGATCGATCAGTGCCGGAGACGCCGGCGCTGCGGCGTTTCATGAATGCGCATGAGCGGTCCGCTCTCCGACGACAGCTCGCCGACACGGGCGAATGGCGAACGTTAGGCTGCGACCACGTAGCGGCGGGGGCCGACGGCGTCGGTGCGCAGTCTGCGTACAGCTGCTACGCGGTGGCGGATAGCGGAAAGGTCGGGCGGATCGCGACCGTCCTGTATACCGGGGACTGGACTGCGACCTGGATCGAGTTGGATACCTGGTGAGATCGCCATGGAGAGCAACGCCCTCGACCTGCAAGCGATGATCGAGAGAGCGAAATCGTGACCGGCCTCCTCGGCCGGGAGGGCGAGGCGCGATGGCGGATTGCCAGCGGCGTCTGGACGGGACGGGTGTTCGCGATGTTGATGATCGCGCCCGTCCTCGCGAAGATTTTCTTTTCCGGCCGCGGCGGGCGGGGCCACCTGCTCTATGAGGGTGGGCTGACGGTCGGCGCCGCGCTCGCGCTGCTCGCGATGGCGGAATGGCTGAAGCGGGGGAGCCGAGTCGCGGCGGTGCTGCTGCTCGCTTGCTTCGTTGCGCTCAAGGTCGCGCTCTGGTGGGTTGGCGCGGCCAAGCTCTGGGATGGCGCGCTCGTCTCCGCGGCGATGGTCTTCGGCTTCGTGCAGGGGATCTGGGGTGCGCTGATGCTGGCGTCGGTACGGCGCGATCGGGCGGCACTCGAGCGCGGATCTGCGCCCATGCGGTAGCGAAAAGGAACGGGGGGCCGCGCGATGCGCGGCCCCCGATTCCAACGCCGCTCGTGTTACGCGGCGGAATTCGTCCGATGGTTCAGGCTTGTTCGAGCGCGACCGCTGCGGGCACAGGCTCGGTACCGGGGACCGCAGCGACCGCTGGCTTGGCGGGGGCGCCTCTGCGCCAATAGCTGGCGGCTGGTGCGGCGCGGCGGGTCATCAGGTCATCGTAATAGGCGACGACGCGGGAGCTGACCGAAGCGCGGGTGTCCTTTGCGCTCGCCTGGAAGGGTGCGTAGCGATGCCGGTCGTCAGTGGAAACTCGGAACCACCACCAGGCACCACGGGGCGCGGAGTGAGCGCCTTCGATCGTGCAGCTGAACGTGCGCGTGCCGTCGTTGAACTCGAAACCATCGATCACGTCGTTGTCCTTGAAGACTGTTTCTCAATATAACGCTTTGTCCCTCTCCACGCCTGAAGATCTTTGGCCAACGCTGCACGGCACTGTGGTGGCGATCACTTCTTCGCGGCGAGATAAAGGGTGAACCGCGGTGAACCGCGGATGTCGACGGACAGTGCGCGACGTTCCGGTGTTCGAGCGTCGGGCGGCGAATGGAGAGCTGGGCGAGTGTGTGACCGTCGAAACCAAGCCGAGGCAGGCGTCGCGCCGACGCCGCTGCCTAACGTTGGATCGTTGGCAACCGTACGGCCCGGCTCAGCGCTGGAACATCGCTTGCATTGGCGCAGGCAACATTGTGGGTGGCGTCGTGTACCCATGACGGCCGTATACTACTGCTCATCCAAACGCCACAACCTGGATCGATGACCACCGACCTGAGGACGTTCGGACTCACCGAGATGCTGCGATGCAGCGTCGCGCTCAGGCGCGCGGCCAGCGGAGCGCAGAGCATGGAAGAGGCGGCCGGCCGCGTCTGCCGCTTCCTCTACGACGAGTTCGGCGCGATGAGCAGCGCGGCCGGTGCCGACGAGATGATCGGCGGGGCGGACTGCGCCCTCGTCCGGCTCTACAAGACGCATTCGTACTCGAGGCTCCCGCCATCGCTCCGCCGGTTCGCTGACAAGGCGCTCGGCGAAGCTCGCGCGGCGCCGGGCCTGCGCTGCCTAACGCTGCTCGCGACGACCGGGGACGAGCCGGAGTGGAACGACCGCGATACGTCGCGCGGCCACCGTGCGATTCCACTGCCCAGCTCGCGAATCGTCGAGCAGGCTCCGATGATCGCGCAGCTCGTTCGCCAGTTCGGGCTCGACCTCGCTGACGTCATCGCGCCGTCGCCCGACTTCGTGCGCGAGATGGCCGGCCGCAGCTACGGTGTCTTCCACGTCGAGAACGCTGTCGGCAGCCCATTCATCCCGGCGCAGGAGGAGTTCGTCGAGCGCTACGGCATTCGCTCGGTGGTAGGCTTCGGTGGTGCGTTGCGCAGCGCGGAGATCTTTGCGGTCGTCCTCTTCTCGCGAGTCGAGATCACCCGCGACGTCGCCGAGCGTTTCCGCACGATCGCCCTCGACGTGAAGAGCACGCTCTTCAACTTCGAAGAAGACAAGGTCTTCAGCGCGCGGTAGGCGCGGGCTGGCGACCCTGCGACCACAATGACATCCTGACATCGTGACCGAGTGGCCGGCTGGATAGTCGATCAGGCGGACTCCATCCATACGATGACACAACAGACCTCCGCGCAGCGTCGCCCGATGACCAACCGCGCGCTCGCATTTTCTTCCGTCGCGCTGCTGTTCGCCAACCTGATCGCCTGCAGCGGTCGCGCCAGCGACGGCCCCGACATCCGCGGCAACGGCCTCCGCACCGCAGCACTCGACGATCGCGCGCGGTCACTCGTCTACGACGCGGCCATGCGACAGGCGTTCGACGTCGACAGCTCACTCATCCTCCTCGTCGATCCGGCAATCCTGCCGCGCAACGGGAGCTTCGCCCGCGATGCGCGACTGCGGGATGACGCGTTGAGCGGGATGCGGCGTGCCGGCATGACTCGCGGCAGCTGCGAGACCGTGGACGACGGCAAGCACGCTCCCCAATGCGCAGCCGATGGTCCCGGCTACATCGTGCGCTTCTCCGACGTCTATCAGGCGCGGGGCGACACGGTGCGCGTCTTCCTCGCCGCCCAGCGCTTCCGGACGACGGCCGGCGTCGGCCCCGCGGCGCGGTTCGCCTTCGAGAGCGCGTTCGAGCTCCTCAAGCGGGGCGACGGCTGGCGCGTCGCGCGCGAGGGACGTCGCGTGGCGAAATAACGACCGCGCAACGCGCCCGATGCAAAACGGCCGCCCACCTAGGCGGCCGTTCGCGTTAGGCAGCGGGTCGCTGGCCGATCAGAAGCCCATGTAGGCGCGCACCCTCGGCTCGATCCGGTCGGGCGACCACATCGGCGACCAGACGAGGTTTACCGCGACATCCCTCACCCCCGGCACCGCGCGCGCGGCGCGCTCGGCGTCGCCCATCAGCTGTGGTCCGCTCGGGCAGGCCGGCGACGTCAGGCTCATGTCGACCTTCACCGAACGATCGTCGACGGCGATGTCATAGACGAGGCCGAGGTCGATGATGTTCAGGTTGAGGTCCGGATCCTTCACGCGGCGGAGCGCGAGCTTCACCTGATCGACGGTCGGCGGCGGCTCGCTCGGATCGAACGCCTGCGCGCTCTCACCGGCGCTGCCCGCGGCGGCGCTGCCCGCGGCGGCGCTACCCGCGGCGGCGCTTGGAACCGCGGCGGCGCCTGGAACCGAGACCGGGGTATCAGGAGTGGGAAGATCCATGCTTGAATCTCACCCTTTGCTGCGGCGGTTACAAGCCGCGCGGGCTGCAGCCTAGTGCTTTTTCGCCGTGCTGCGCCGTGCGGTGGATTTCTTCGCCCCCGACTTCTTCACGCTCGAGTGGCTCGCCGACTTCTTCACCGTCGCGCGGTGCGCCGAGCTGTGCGACTTGCTCGATTTCGCCCTCGCGAGCCGGCGCGAGTGGAGGTTCCTGCGATGGCTGCCGGCGCCACGACCGTGCCGCGATCGCACCGCGCGCTCCGGACGGTTCCAGCCCACAGCGCGATCGGCGCGGAAGCTCGCCGGCCAGGCCAGCACGCCATCCGGTCCGTCGGTGACGGCGAGGGCCGCCGCATCGGCGAGGTCGGCGCGCACGTCGGAGATCACCTTCGCCGGCTGCCGGGCCCGCGCCGCGTGGACGCGGTTGGTCAGCAAGATGACGAACATCTCGCGATCCGGATCGATCCAGATCGACGTGCCGGTGAAACCGGTGTGCCCGTAGGCGTGGTCGCTGAGGTACGAGCCGCAACCGCCGTTGTTGTCGCAGGTGTCCCAGCCTAACGCGCGGGTACCGACGTCGGCGCGCACCGTGAACAGCCGCACCGTCGAGTCAGCGACGACGCGGACGCCGTTGTAGACGCCGCCATTGAGCATCATCTGGGCGAAGATGGACAGGTCGGCGGCGGTGCTGAACAAGCCGGCGTGGCCGGCGACCCCGCCTAACGCGAAGGCGTTCTCGTCGTGCACCTCGCCGCGCAGCGGGTAGCCGCGGGGCGGGGTGACTTCGGTCGGCGCGATCCGCGCCTTGAGGCTGTCGGCCGGCCGGAAGAAGGTGTCGGTCATCCCGAGCGGCCCGTAGACGTGCTCGGCGACGAACGCATCGAGTGTCGTCCCGCTGGCTGCCTCGACGACGAAGCCGAGCAGGTCGGCGCCGAGGTCGGAGTACTCGAAGCGGTCGCCGGGGCGCGCGCCTAACGGCGTCTCGATCACCATCTGCCGGGCTTCCTCGGGCGAGCGGGCGACGCGCCAGAGATCACGTCCCGCCGGAAGCCCCGAGCGGTGGGTGAGCAGGTGGCGGAGCGTGACGCTGTCCTTCCAGCCGCCGGCGAAGCCGGGCACGTACTTCATGACCGGATCGTCGAGGCTGATCTTCTTCTCGTCGAAGAGGACCATCAGCGCGGTGGTCGTGCCGATGACCTTCGTCAGCGATGCCAGATCGTAGATACTGCTCTCGGGAATGACCGCGTCCGACTGCGCGCTCCAGTCGAGGTGGCCGAATCCCTTCTCCCAGACCGACGAACCCTTGCGCCCGACGACGACCGCGGCGCCAGGGTAGCCCCCCGCCTTCAGTCCACGCGCGACCACGCGATCGATCGCGGCCAGTCGCTCGGCGGACATGCCGACCGTGCGCGGCGCGGCGGCGGGAAGTCCGACGGACGCAGTGACCGCCACGGAAATGCTTTCAGGCGCGACCGAAGGAGCGGTCGCGATTACCACGTTGAAAGCCAGCAGCAGTGAGACCACGTCGACTCCTCAATCCTTCTGTTTGCAGCGTGCGCGGAGCTCGCGCGTACCTCCGGAGACGATCTTCCCGGGTTGACGATACGCATGGAGCGTGCGAATGTCCCAACCGTAAGTGCGGTTGAGACTTAGGTATTCGGTCGTTGTGTCGGGTGTCCCCGGAGAGGCCAGCTTCCCCGTCGCTTGGCGACGAGGCGTTTTGGGGCACATCCGATAGATCGCACGATGACGTCAAATTGTCTACTGCGATGACGAATAACGAGTTGCGCGGTCACCGGTCGTAAAGTCGTTGAGCCCGCTTTGGAAAGAATCATCCGCGACCAGCAACCATCAAAGGTGCGCCGAGTGACCAATCGGGCAGACTCCATGGAATCTGAGCACCTCGTGATCCGGCGCGCGATCGACGGCGACGAAGGAGCGTTGCGTACGCTCTGGACTCGCCACGCGCCGCACATCGACGCGATCGTGCGACGGTTGGTCGGCGACCCCGACACCGCGGCCGACGTCGCGCAGGAGGTGTGGATCCAGATCTTTCGCGCGCTGCCGGGCTATCGCGGCGATTCGCAATTCGCCACCTGGGCGCACCGGATCGCGGTCAATCGGACGCTGAATGCGCTGCGACGCACGAAGCGAATCGCCAGTCGCGAGTCGCCGATCGAAGAGGACAGCGCGATGGTGGAGCACGATTCGGAACGGGCACTGCTCGCGGCGTCGATCGAGGACGCGGCCCGGCAACTGTCACCCGGCGCGCGCACAGTGTTCCTGCTGCACGACGTGGAAGGCTACACGCACGAAGAGATCGCCGAGGAGCTGGGGATCACCTCGGGCGGATCGAAGTCGCAACTGTTCAAGGCGCGGGCAAAGCTACGCCGCTTGCTCGCCCACCTGATCGACGGACCATCACGACCGGACGCCCGCCATGCTACACCTGTCAGCTGAACGACTCGCGGCACTCGCCGACGAAGAGCCCACGACCACCGAGGGCGAGCACCTCGCGCGCTGCGCCGCCTGCACGCGGGAGCGATCAGCCCAGCGCGCCCTCCGCGCGCTCGCCGCGAGCAACCGGCTCGCCGGCCCCGCCGATGCGCCGCTCACTTCGTGGAAGACCCTGCTCCCCGCGCTGCGGGCCGAAGGGCTGGTCGCCGACGCCGGCCAGGGCGGAGCAGCGGAACTGCCTAACGGCGACCGCTCGAACGTCCTGCACGTCCGCGGTCGCTGGATGTCGTCAGGCCTGATGCGGGCGGCAGCAGCGGTGCTGCTGGTCGCGACGGGACTGATCGCCGGCCGCTGGTCGGCCGGAGTGACGCCAGTGCCGGGGATCGCCGCCGCCGGCGACACGCTCACCGCGCTGGTCGCCGACACGACGCTCGTTTTCCAGAACGCGACGCAGGCGCTGGCCGCGCTGACCCGCTACGAACACGGCTACCAGGCCGCGGCGTCGTTCCTCGCCGCGCACGACACGGCGTCGCAGGTCGACGGCCGCGAAGCCTATCAGGCGCGCCTGGCGACGCTCGACCAGGTAGCCGCGGCAACACGACAGGGATTGCAGGAGCGGCCGTACGATCCGGTCATCAACCGCTACTACCTGTCGGCGTTGAGCGCGCGCCAGGCAACACTGCAGCAGCTGAGCAGCACGCTGCCGCCTAACGTGCAGGTCGGGGGCTACTGATGCGGTTCCCGGTCGTCGCCACCGCGCTGGTCGCGCTGGCACTGCAGAGCACCGCGGCCGCGGCACAGTCGGCCGCGCCCGAACTGCCCCCCGCGCCCGAGCTGCTCGCACCGGAGGGCTGGCTCGGCATCCACTACGTCTGCGAGATCGAGACGTGGACGAAGAATCGCGAGTTCTTCGTCAAGCACAACGGCTACCCGCTGGTCGCCGCAGTGGAGCCGGGCTCCCCCGCCGATCGCGCCGGGATCGAAGCGGGGGACACGATCATCGCCTACAACAACGACGACATCAACGGCCGGGTACTCTCGCTGACCAAGCTGTTGAAGCCGGGCTCAAAGCTCAACGTCCGCATCCATCGCGCCAACGAGAGCTACGACATCCCGGTGATCGTCGCCCGGCGGACGATGTACGCACCCGACGTCGGGGCGATCGCGCCTAACGTCCTGGTGGAGATCGACTCGGTCACCGGCCTCGCGCAGCGCGTGATGATCCGCCGCCGTTCGCCGCGCGCCGCACCGATGGTGGTGATGGTCGACCCGTCCACCCGCACCCCCGCACTCGCACTGCTGCCCCCCCTGCCGCCGGCGCCGATCGCCTGGAGCACCACGACTGCGCTGGCCGGCGCCGAGCTGGCGCGAGTGACCCCGGAGCTCGGTGAATCGTTCGGCGTCGCCCGCGGGGTGCTGGTACTGTCGGTCGGCGCGAACACGCCGGCGGCGCGCGCCGGGCTGCGAGGGGGAGATGTGATTACGCGAGTGGATGGGAACGAGGTGAGCAGCGCGAGCCAGATCCAGCGGGCGATGCAGAGAGGGGGACGAGGGATCGACCTGACAGTGATTCGGAAGAGGAAGCAGATTGGAATTGGGTTGCGCTGGTAGTTCCTCCCTAGTCCCTTGTCTTCCGTTCGAGCTTCCGCTCGGCTGGCACGAGTGTCTTGTGTATTGCCAGCGCCGCGACCGCTCCCTCTCCCGCCGCGCAGATCGCCAGCTGCGCCCCCGGAATGATGTCACCGGCCGCGAACACGTTAGGCACGGAGGTGTGGCCGTGCTTGTCCACCGTGACGTGTCCCTCCTCATCGCGCTCGCAGCCGAGTTGGACGCCGAGGTCGTCGCTCGGGTACTGGCCGATGCTGAAGAAGATCCGTTCGCAGCCTAACGGTTCGCGGCCGGTGAAGACGAGGGAGCGGAGTTCGCCGTCGCGGAAGTTGATCCGTTCGATCGGCTCGGCGATCACCGGGATCTCGAGGGCGGTGAGCTTGCTGCAGTACTCGTCGGTGAGCTCGGGATCGGCGCCGTCGGTGCAGACGATGATGTCGCGCGTCCACGTCGTCAGGTTGAGCGCCATCCCGACGGCGCGGCGGCCCTTGCCGATGACGACGGTCTTCTTGCCCGCGGCCTCGTAGCCATCGCAGTCGGGGCAGACGTGTGCGCGGTCGCCGTAGATGTGATCGAGGCCGGGGATGTCGGGCCAGACGTCCTTGATGCCGATCGCGAGGAGCAGCCGGCGTCCAGCGACGCGTGTGCCGCCCTCGAGTTGCAGCTCGAAGTGCTCGTCGGACTTGTGATTGACGCAGAGGACGACGCCGTCGATGAAGACGACACCGTGATTGCGGCACTCATCGCGGGCGCGGCCGCGCAATTCTGCGGGCTTGATCCCGGGCAGGCCGATGAAGCCGTTGATGCCACGCGTTTCCCAGTTGCGCGGGTCGCCCGAGTCGACGACGACCACGCTGTGCAGGTAGCGCGACAGCCAGAGGGCCGCGGACAGCCCACCGATGCCGCCGCCGACGATGGCTACGTCGTAGCGTGCAGTGCCGTCGTCACCGAGTGAGGGCGCGGGTGTGGCGAACGGAGTGAGAGCGGGTTCCGGCATGTCGCACTCACCGCTGGCAAAAAAAGGTCCGCGACGAGTCGCGTCAGCGCACCGCGCCGGGTGGGAGTGCGTAGAGCAGGCGCAGGGTCGCGAGGTCGGAGCGCGACAGCTCGAGCGCATGCGCTTCGCTGGCCATGATGTCGTTGGAGCGCGACGAATGATTCAGGCCGAGCAGGTGCCCGATCTCATGGAGTGCAGTCGCCCGCACGAGCGCGGCGCCGAGCGTCTGGCCGGTGGTGGCATGGGTCGCGATGGTGATGTCGCCGGCGACGAGCCAGTGATACTGATCCCATGTCTGCAGCGTCTGGCCGATCGTGCCGTCCTCGGCGAAGTGATCGATCCAGTAGACGCGCACATTCGCGACGGCCGAGTCGGTGGTGAACTGCGCGCCGATCGGTGCGCCGGCGGAGGTCCATGCGTTGAATGAGGAGCGTACCGTGTCGGCGTATTCCGGTTTCCACTCGGTCGCCGTCGTCGTGCTGGCGATCCAGACGCGGAAGACGGTGGACTCCGGCCAGCGCACGAGCTGCCACTCCTGCGTGGCGAGGACGTCGTTGATGTAGGTGCCGGGCGCACCGAGCGTGAGGTGCCGCTTGATCTCGTCGAGATCGCGCGCCGGCGCCGGATTACCCGAGTGGACGAGGCGTACGCGGACTTCGCCGTGGCGTGGCGTGGTGAGCGCGATCACGGCGGAGCTATCCGCGCCGCTGAGCGTGACGGTATCGGCGCCCGGTGTCGCGAGTTGCGTCTCGGCGACACGGGGAACCGGGTGCGGGCGCGGTGCGGTCACGATCATCGCGCCGACTGCAACCATCACCGCGCCGACGATCGTGACTGCCGCCAGCTCGGCGCGCGTCATCTGCCTAACGGACCGGGCCCGGGGGGAGCGAGTAGAGCAGCTGCATCGTCGACCGATCGGCGGCCGACAGCTCGCGGACCCTGACGCGCGGCGTCATGATGTTCGAGACGTCGGCGGTGTGGTCGAGACCGAGCAGGTGGCCGATCTCGTGGAGTGCGATCGCGCGCACGGCAGGGCGGTCGAGGGCTTCGCCACCGTCGTGATGCACGGCGAGCACGATGTCGGCATCGACGATCCACCAGTTGTCATCGCGGGCCCAGCGAGTCTTGCCGCTAATCGGCGTCGCGAACTTGTCGATGAAGCTGACGTGGACGTCAGCCTTCACGGAGTCGGCGACGAAGACGAAGCGAATCGGAATTCCGACGCCGGCCCACGACGCAAATGCAGCGCGAACCTGGCTGACGAAGGCGGGCTGCCAGTCGGTGACAGCACTCGTCGGCTGGATCCAGATGTTGAGCGGATGAACGGTGCGGTCGTGCCAGCGGGCGAGTGCGGAGTCGCGGGTGAGGAGGATCTCGCCGATGTAGGTCCCCGGCTCGGCCTGTTGCAGCTTGCGCTTTATTTCGGCGGCATCGTGGCCGCGGCGCATCATGCGCGTACGCGTCGAGGCAAGTGAGCCCGAGGCGCTCGACTCGTGCGGAGCCGCTTGCTGCGCGAAGGGCAGCGCGGCAGTCGCGACGGCGACGACGGTCATCGTGAGTGAAGCGATCAGCAACTGCTGCTTCATGGGGGGACCCACTCCTGCGCTGGCGTCGACAAGAACGAATCGATCAGAGCGAAGAAGCGCTGAGGAGCTTCCCAGAACGGCATGTGTCCCGAACCCGGGATTTCCACGAGTCTCGCCGAGGTTCCGAGCGAATCGACGAGTTCGGGAGAGGCCGCCAAGGGGAGCAGATCACGCTCTCCATGGATGACGAGCACGACCACTGGAAGGGCACTCAGCAGTGGTTTCCAGTCATGCCCCGCGCGCCGGAGGTCGGCCGCGACCGCCGCGCCGGTGACACTGGTGGCTCTCGGCGAAGTGAAGCGCGTGGCGAGGCTGCGATCGGCGAACCAGGCGAGTGCACGGGCGTGCGCGCTCTGAACGTTAGGGTCATCGCTGCCGAGCGAGGACGGCGGGTGAAGCTCGAGCGCCGCGTTCGCCCCACGAGTGGCCGAGCAGGTCCCAGCGCCCGATCGCCGCTGTGATATTCCGCCGCGGTCGTTTCGTTCGTATAGTGGGAGCGACAGCGCGCATCACGTGGACCTCATGACCATCATCCACCTGCTCGGCCCCGCCACTGCGGCGGAACGATCGACCGACACGCGCGGCCGCCTGACGTCACCACGGCGGCTCGCGCTGATCGCGCTGCTGGCGATCGGGCGCGGGTACGGTGTGCACCGCGACGAGGTCGTCTCGCTGCTCTGGCCTCGCGAGAGCGGCACGCGGGGAAGTGAGTCGCTCTCCGGGCTGCTCGGCGAGTTGCGCGCGGAGTTCGGAGACGATGCGCTGTTCGAGCGCGCCGATCGATTGCAGCTCAACAGCGATCGGCTCATGACCGATGTGGTGCGATTCGAGTCAGCGGCCGACGGCCACGCCCTGGAGGACGTGGCCGCCGCGTACAGCGGCGAATTTCTCGAAGGATTCTTTCTCGACGGCGCGGTGGAGTTCGAGCAGTGGGCGAGCGACCAGCGTATCCGGCTCGCCAGGCGCGCGGCGGAAGCGTTCGACCAGCTCGCGGACGGGGCGCGCGACCGGGGTGATCACGTGAAGCTCGCCAACTGGTTGCGACGTCGAGTCGACCTCGAGCCGTACGCGCCGGCTCCGACGCTGCAGCTGATGCGCGCGCTCGAATCAGCCGGCGACGCGCACGCCGCGCTACGCGTCGGGCGGACGTACGAGTCGCGGATCAGGACCTTCCTCGAGACGGACCCGGCACCCGAGGTACTCGCCGAGACGCGGCGGTTGCGCGCGATTGTGGGGCCGCTGGCGACGCCGAGCGGGGGAACGCCTAACGC
>JANMBU010000024.1:0-13695 GCA_031360575.1 Gemmatimonadaceae bacterium | reverse complement strand
GAAAGGGAGTCGTCAAGAACATCACCGACTTCGGAGCGTTCATCGATCTTGGTGGCGTCGACGGCCTGTTGCACATCACCGACATGTCGTGGGGCCGGATCTCGCATCCGTCCGAGATGGTGCAGATCGGGGCCGAGCTCGAGGTCAAGGTGCTCGACATCGATTGGGAGCGCGAGCGCATCTCGCTCGGTCTCAAGCAGCTGCAGAGCTATCCGTGGAAGGACGTCGCCGAGAAGTATCCGGTCGGCACGCGCGTCCAGGGGAAGGTCGTCAGCATCACGAACTACGGCGCCTTCATCGAGCTCGAGCCAGGCATCGAAGGGCTGGTGCACATCAGCGAGATGAGCTGGACGCGCAACGTCAGGCATCCGTCGAAGCTGGTGTCGATCGGCGAGGCCATCGAGGCGGTCGTGCTCAAGGTCGATCCGAACGAGGAGAAGATCTCGTTAGGCATGAAGCAGACGGAGCAGGATCCGTGGATGGTGCTGCCGCTCAGGTACCCGGTCGGCACGCGCATCAACGGCAAGGTTCGCAACCTGACGAGCTTCGGCGCGTTCGTCGAGATCGAGCCGGGGATCGACGGGCTGATTCACATCTCCGACATGAGCTGGACCAAGCGCGTGCAGCATCCGTCGGAAGTCGTGAAGAAGGGTGACGCGGTGGACGTCGTCATCCTCAACATCGACAGCGACAACAAGCGTATCAGCCTCGGCCTGAAGCAGGCGGAGGAGGATCCGTGGCTCAAGATCGGCGAGACCTATCCGGTCGGCACCGATCTCTCGGGCAAGGTTGTCCGGCTGATGGACAAGGGCGTCGTCGTCGACATCGGCAACGATATCGAAGGCTTCGTCCCGATCTCACAGCTGCCGACCACGAAGGCGATCACCAGCCCGGCGGACGTCGCATACGAAGGCATGAACTTCGACATGCGCGTGCTCGAGGTCGACCCGATCCACCGGCGCATCGTGCTGGCAGTGACGAACGTTCCAGAGGATCAACCGCCCCGTCCGGAGACGCCGTCCAAGATCATTCCGATGGAAGAGGAGCAGGATCTCGGACCGATCTGACAGCGGTTGCAGCAGCAATCGAAAGCACCCCCGGTCAATGACCGGGGGCGCTTTCACGTCAGGCTCCGCCGCCTGACGCCGCGCACGACCGCTATCGATTCGCGGTGTTGTCGAGCTGCGGACGGTTCGTCGCCGTCGTCGACGTGACGGTGATGTCCCCGCGGGCGGTGATCGTATAGACGGCGCCAGCGGAGAATCCGACGCCGCCGCGCACGATCGCGTTGGTGCTCGCGCCGACGTAGCGCGTGCTGAGATTGTAGATCCCCGGTGGCAGCGTCACGAACGCGCCGGCTGACTTGTACGCCACCGGACCGCCCAGCGCGACTTCGACGCCCTTGTTCGCATCGGTGCGCGTCGTGTCGACGGCGACGAGCGCCATCGGGTTCGCGTTCGAGATCGCGTTGACGAACCTCACCGTCGCCACCGAGTAGTCCACCTGTGCCGGCAGCGGATCCTCGACGACGAACGCGTCGACCGTCTTCGTGGTCGTGTTGTAGAAGCCACTCTGGTAGAACGAATATTTCTTGCCGTCAACGAGTGCCATGTTGACGGTCGAGATCGCGAGATCCTTGTCGGTCGCCGAGGCGATCTTCCCGGAGAGCGCGTACTGCCCCGGGGCAATCGCGGTGTAGACGCCGGCCGCGCCGGCCGAGCCGTAGGCCGTTCCGATCGTCGCCTCCGTTCCGGTTGCGGAGCCGATCGCGGTCATTTTCTGCGCGCCGGCGTAGAAGTTCACGCCGGGTGAATTCACGCCGAAGTTGAAGAACTTGATCTGTGCGCCGGGAACGGGCCCGGTGATCTCGCGGACCGCATCAGCGCCGCAACCCGCCAGCGCGGCGGCCCCAAGCAGCGCCCAAAAGTTGAGATGTCTATGCATGGCCGGTTACGGTTGGATGATCCAGAGAGGTACGGTGTGGTAATCGGGCTTGTCACCGCCGATAACCTTCAGCGAGGCGAGGTTCCACACGTATTCGGAGTTGTATCTCGGCCGGATTCGCTGGACCACCTTGCCGGCGTTGTCGACGTAGAGGTTGGTGGGTGGCGAGAAGCCAGGGTAGACCTGACGCCCACTCAGTGGATCGACGTCGGTGTAGTGATACCGGCGCATGTCCATCCAGAGCTCATTGTGCCCCCATCCCCACTGCGCGATGTATTTCTGCGACATGACATCGGTCAGCGTCAGGTTCGCGGGCGCCTGGACGATCGCCGCCGACGCGAGGAAGGCCGCTTTCTCCGCGGCGGTGATCTGCGTCGGGGACTGGTTATTGTCGGCGTTGCGCGCGTTCACGAAGTCGATGTGCGATGACACGCCCTTCCGGTACGCGTCAAACGCAACCGCCGTTAGGCCGCGCTTCAGCGCTGCTTCCGCCTTGACGAACTGCAGCTGGGCGTAGGTGATCACCGGGATTTTCGCCTTGTCGTCGAAGATGTAGCGACCCGGCAGCTGAGCGCCCCCCGTCCCGACGTATCCATAGAAGTTCCGCGGCTGCTGCGGAGGGGTCAGCGCGCCGAAGTTGGCGACGTTCGGGTCGAGCCCGCGATAGGTCGTGTTCGCGGAATCCAGCGCGAGCATGCGACTCAATCGAGGGTCGACGACGCCCCCAAACGCTGTTCCGTTGAGCAGGTTGACGATGAACTGCGTCTGCCGGTAGGGCGTGAGATTGTTCCGGGTCCGTCCCCAGAAGTTAATGTCGTCGTTATTGGTGTTGGGGTACGTGAGCAGCGCATCATCGGCATTGCTCGCGAACGACTTGTCGACCAGCGCGATCACCGAATCGGGCTTGTATGACGCTTTGTTCGAGTAATGGTTCAGGTTCAGCGCCAGCAATCCGTACGCAAGCTTGAGCCACTTCGCGCGGGACCCGTTGTAGATCTTGTCGCCGCGGGCGAGATAGGTCTGATCGACCGCGCCGTCGGTACGCTGCAGGTTGATGATCGCCTGACCGAGAAGGCGCTGCACCTCGCCGTACGCGTATTCCTGCGTATCGTAGTCAAAGCTGGTGCGGAGCGGGTCGAACGCTTCCTTGATGATGATCTCACCGTGAAGGTCCGTCACGACTTCCCAGCCCCATGCCTTCAGCACCTGGCCGACGCCAAGCAGATCCCAGCGCTGCTCGGCTTCTGCCTTGGTATTCATGTCGACGAGATTCTGCCCGAGCGACCAGTAGACGTCGCGCCACTGCTGGGCGCCGTTGTCGCTCCCGGGATCGTACCCCATGCGGTCCCAGGTCGAGAGGCTCGTTCCCGGCAGCGTCCACTCCTGCGAGTAGCGGCCGACAAAGCGTCCGTCTAACTGTGGCGAGGTCGCCATCCAGTGCAGCATCGGCGCGAGATACAGGTTGGCCGACACGCTCTGCGGGGCGTTCGGATTGGTGTTGACGTCGAGGAACTTATCGCATCCCGGGAGGAGGCTCAGGAGGCCTGCCAGCAGGATCATGTATCGTCTCTTCATCGGGATCCGCGTGATCGGGTTGGGTTCGGTGGCAGCGCAAGTGCGGCCATGTCCATTCTTTTCCATTCTAGAACGCCAGACGGACGCCGAACGTGAAGGCACGCGGCACGGGGAAATTTCCGTAGTCGATGCCGACGCCGCCGGAGCCGCCGACCGCCGCTGAATTACCGTTCACGATCGGATCGAGTCCGGTGTAGTTGGTGATCAGGAAAAGATCCGATCCCGTGAGGAATACGCTCGCGTTCTTGGCGAGCCGCTCGGGAACGGCGTAGGCCAGCGTTACGTCCTTGAGTCGGACCCAGTTGATGTTCTTCTCGATGAAAAGCTCTTCGCTGATTCCAGTGTAGTAGCCCGTCTGTGAGCTTGGGGTCACGACGATGTTATTGACGGTCGGGTTGGCCGTGTCCTCCTTTCCGTCGCGGAGCACACCGGTGATCACGCGCGGCACATTGCGATCGAGCGTCCGCATGCTGAGGCCGTGCGCGGTCAGGTACTGCTCGGTCGCGTTGTAGACGTCGCCGCCCTTCCGGAAGTCGAGCAGCATGTTGAGCGAGAACCGGTTGTATCGGAAAGAGTTCGTCAGGCCGACGGTAAAATCGGGATGGCGATCGTAGCCGCCGTCGATGAAGGTCGTCGACCGCACGGGAAGTCCGTTGGTCGGATCGATGAGAAGCTGGCCCGCCTTGTTCTTCAGGTAGAAGAATCCGGTCAGCGATTCGGTGGAGAGCCCCGGCTTCGTGCCGTTCCGAACGTTGCCGTACAGCCAGGTATCCGAGACGTAGGTCTCCGGTAACGCGTGAGGCAGCGACAGGACGCGGCCGCGTGACTTGTCGAAGTTGGCGAGCACGTTCCACGAGAAATCGCTCGTCTGCAGCGGCGTCCCGCGAAGGGTGATCTCCAACCCCTCGTTGCGCGTGACCGCGCCGTTGAGATTGAACAGGATGTAGCCGGTGGCGTAGCTGCCGCGGATGTCGTTGACGATCTGGTCTTTCGTCTGCTTCCGGTAGACAGTAGCATCGAGGCCGAGCCGATCCTGCAGGAACGTCAACTCGGTGCCGAATTCATACGACCGGGCGAACTCCGGCTTCAGCTGCAGGTTCGGGCCGGTGAAACCGTACCCGTATCCACCGTACGATGTCGTCTTGTACTCGAGCGCCGGGCGGTACGCGTAGGGCCGCGCGTCCTTGCCTACCTCGGCATAGGCGGCTCTCAGCTTTCCGGTCATTACGCGCCCGACCGAAGGGAAGGCGTCGGAGAAGATGAAGCTCGATGAGACTGAGGGGTAGAAGAAGGAGTTCCTGCCCTTCGGAATCGTCGAGGTCCAATCGTTTCGGCCGGTGAGCGTGAGGTACAGGTACCGGTTGTAATCGACCGTCGCGCTACCGAACCCGCTGAGCAGCCGTCGCTGCGCGATCGTGGTCCGCGCGATCCGGAGATTCGTGTTGTTTACCGACACGAAGTTCGGATCGAGGAAGTCCTGGCCCTTGAAGGCGTCAGTCGTCGACTTGTAATCGGAGATCTGATTGCCGAGAAAGCCGCTGATTGAGATCCCGTGCGTGATCGGGTACGTGTTGAAGTTGAGCAGCGTCTGCGAGTTGATGCTGCGGGTGATGTCCGCTGCCTGGTCGAGGACGCCGCCGTACGAAATGCCCAGCGCGCTTTCCGGATGCCGGAGGATCTGCGTCTCGTTCGTATAGCTGTCGACGCCGAGGTTGGTCTTCAGATTCGCCCACGAAACCGGCGACAGGATGAGGCCAAGATTCGAGATGAGACGGTTGTTCTTCGTGTTGTTGGTGTTGTTGTTGACGCTGAAATACGGATTGTCCACTTCCGACGCCGCGGCGAAGGATGTCAGTCGGCGACGCGTGCCGGCGAGCGTCCGATAGTTCCTCGCGTCGTCTGTCTGCGGCCACACCATCAGGCCGATGAGTGGCCCGTTGTCTCCCTTGAGCGACTGGTCGTTGGTGGCGTTGGTGTACGCCATCGATAGATCCGCGCGCAGCGATGGCAGCACCTGCACCTGCGAAGCACCGGTGAGATTCACGCGATCGAGCCGTGAATTCGGGATCACTCCCTCTTCGCGCACGAGCCCCGAGGAGATGCGATAGTTGATGCGGTTGTCCGCCGCGGCGCCGCTGAACGCGAGGTTGTGCTTCTGCGTCAGCGCGTCGCGAAAAAACCCGTCGACGTTGTCGTAGAACCGTGTGCCTGCTGCGTACGGCGCGCCGAAGTACTGGAAGCTCGTGCTGCCGACGGCGCTGAGACCGTAGACCCGCTGCAGCTCGGGCCGGCCGCGTGCGCTCGCGACGCTGAATGCATTGCTGTATTCCAGACCGCCGCCGACCTTGCCGCGCTTGGTCGTGATGACGATCGCGCCGTTGGCGGCATCGATGCCGTAAAGCGCGGTCGCCTCCGGGCCCTTAAGCACCGTCAGCGACTCGATGTCGTCGGGGTTGATATCGGCCGCTCGGTTCGTGAAGTCGACGCCGCGGTTGCTGAACGCATTCAGCGAACCCGGCGCGTCGGACGCGAGGACCGAGGTGTTGAGTGTCTTGTTGTCCATCGGCAGGCCGTCGATGATGAAGAGCGGCTGATTGCTGCTGCTGATGGAGCTCGTTCCCCGAATCGTGATCGACGACGAAGCGCCGGGGACCCCCGAGGTGCTGTTGACCTGTACGCCGGCAACGCGGCCCTGCAGTGCATTCACGAAGTTCGTCCGTTGCGACTGGGCGATGTCGGCGCCGCGCACCGTCTGCACGGCGCTTCCGACGGAGCGAAGTTCGGCCGTCTGGCCGAGTGCCGTTACGACGACCTCGTCGAGCGTCGTCACCGTTTTCCGCATCTGCAGGTCGATGACCGTCGCGGGGCCGACGACTCGATCCTCGGGCGCGAATCCGATCAGCCGGTACTGCAGGGTCTGTCCTTCCTCGACGGGGACGAAGTAATTGCCTTCACCGTTGCTCGATGTTCCGATGCTCGTTCCCTTGATTGCAACCTGCACGTCGTGCAGGGGCACGCCTTGTTCGCTCGTGATGTGCCCTCGCACGGTCTTCTTCTGGGCAAGGGCGTCAGTGGAATAGACCGACAGCCCCATTAGCAGCATGAGTAGTTTGCGCTTCATCATGTGGTGTACCGGGTTCTCGTGGACCTTGGCATCAACTTCCGTAGTCAGGCAGCGTGCGAATCGATGCAATACGGGGCGCGGCCCGAGTCTGAGGTGGGAGGCGGGCAGCTCCGGCGAGCGACTGGGTGAACGGCCTGCGTCCGGACGGTCTGTGCGTCCGGTGTGCGAGGGGGCAAAATCTGTGGCCGAATGTAAAACAGGGCAACCCCCGGGCTTTGCGTCCCGCCGCGCCTGACGTGGGGATTGCCGGCGACTCGTGGCGTCGGGCCGCGGGCAGTCGTTAGCTTCCACGTCCTATGTCCATGCGCGAGAAACTGGAACTCCTCGAGCGGCGGCGCGCCGAGTCCGAGCTCGGCGGCGGTGCGGCGCGACTCAAGGCGCAGCACGACAAGGGAAAGCTCTCGGCGCGCGAGCGACTCGATGTCCTGCTCGATGAGGGAAGCTTCGTCGAGCTCGATCGATTCGTGGTACATCGATCGTCGGACTTCGGTCTCGACCAGCAGAAGTTCTACGGCGACGGCGTGGTCACCGGCTACGGCCGGATCGGCGGCCGGCTGGTCTATGTATTCTCGCAGGATTTCACGGTGTTCGGCGGATCGCTGTCAGAGACCTACGCCGAAAAAATCGTGAAGATCATGGACCTGGCGATCCGGAATGGGGCGCCGGTGATCGGGTTGAACGACTCCGGCGGCGCCCGCATCCAGGAGGGCGTCGTATCGTTAGGCGGGTACGCCGAGATCTTTCTCCGCAACACCCTGGCCTCGGGAGTGATCCCGCAGATTTCTGCCATTCTCGGACCGTGCGCCGGCGGCGCGGTCTATTCGCCGGCCATCACCGACTTCGTCTACATGGTGCGCGGCACGTCGTACATGTTCGTCACCGGGCCTAACGTCGTGAAGACGGTGACGCACGAGGACGTGACGATGGAGGAGCTTGGGGGCGCCGACACGCACGGTTCCGTTTCTGGCGTGTCACACTTCACGCACGACTCCGAACTGGCGTCGCTGCAGGCGGTCCGTGAGCTGTTTCGCTACGTGCCGCAGAACAACGTCGACGAGCCGCCGCGCGGGAAGGGCACCGACCGGCGCGACCGTCGCGACGAGGCGCTGCTCGACGTGGTGCCCGACCACCCGAGCAAGCCGTACGACATGCACGATGTCATCCGCTGCGTCGTCGACGACGGTGAGATGTACGAGGTGCACAAGGATTTCGCCGGCAACATTCTCTGCGGTTTCGCGCACCTGGGCGGCTACAGTGTAGGGATCGTCGCCAACCAGCCGGCGGTACTCGCTGGCGTGCTTGACATCAACGCGTCGGCGAAGGCGGCACGGTTCATCCGCTTCTGCGACGCGTTCAACATCCCGATCGTGACGTTCGAGGACGTGCCCGGATTTCTGCCCGGCGTGGCCCAGGAGCACGGCGGGATCATCAAGCACGGTGCAAAGCTTCTCTACGCCTATTGTGAAGCGACGGTGCCGAAGCTGACGGTCATAACGCGCAAGGCATACGGTGGCGCGTACGACGTGATGTCATCGAAGCACATCCGTGGTGACTACAACATCGCCTGGCCGACCGGCGAGATCGCGGTGATGGGTCCGAAGGGGGCTGTCGAGATCCTCTTCCGGAAGGAGATCAACGACGCCGCCGATCCGAAGGTGGCGATGGACGAGCGGGTCGCCGAGTACACCGACAAGTTCGCCAACCCATACGTCGCCGCGGCGCGCGGCTACGTCGATGACATCATCGATCCGCGCGACACGCGACCGCGCCTCATCGACGCGCTCGACACCCTGCGCAGCAAGCGCGATCGCAATCCCCCGAAAAAGCACGGCAATATCCCACTCTGAAAAGAAGCCATGAGCATTGAGCCGTGACCAGTCAGCGACGGCGCAGTCGCAGTGGCTCAACGCTCACGGCTCATGGCTAACGGCTGCCGCCCATGTTTTCGAAAGTCCTGATCGCCAACCGTGGCGAGATTGCGCTCCGCGTGGTGCGCGCCTGCCATGAGCTGGGAGTGAAGACCGTCGCGGTGTACAGCGAGGCTGACGCGAGCGCCCCGCATGTTCGCGAATCCGACGAGGCGGTGCTGATCGGACCGCCGCCGTCGAGCGAGAGCTATCTGAAGGGCGATCGCATCATCGCAGCGGCCAGGCGCACTGGCGCGGAGGCGATACACCCCGGGTACGGCTTCCTCTCGGAGCGCGAGTGGTTCGCGCGTGCGGTGCGCGACGCCGGGCTGGTATTCATTGGTCCGCCGGCGGAGGCGATCGCCGCGACCGGGAGCAAGACCGCGGCGCGGCAGCTGGCGATCACGGCCGGCGTGCCCGTCGTTCCGGGGACGACCGAGGCGTTAGGCAGCGCCGCCGAGGGGCTCGATGCGGCGACGCGATTCGGGTTTCCGGTACTCCTCAAGGCGGCGGCCGGAGGCGGCGGGAAGGGAATGCGGGTCGTCCGCGAAGCATCGCAACTCGCGTCCGCGCTCGATGCGGCGCGCCGTGAGGCGAAGAACTCGTTCGGCGATGACGCTGTCTATGTCGAGAAATACGTCGAAGGGCCGCGTCATGTCGAGATCCAGGTGCTCGGCGACACCCACGGCAGGATGCTGTCGTTAGGCGAGCGCGAATGCTCGGTGCAGCGGCGTCACCAGAAGATGATCGAAGAGGCGCCGAGCGTCGCCGTCTCGCCGGCGCTCCGAAAGGCGATGGGCGATGCGGCCATCAGATTTGCGGCGGCGGCCGGCTACGTCAACGCCGGGACCTGCGAATTTCTGCTCGACAGGGACGGGCAGTTCTACTTTCTCGAAATGAACACGCGGGTGCAGGTCGAGCACCCGGTCACCGAGCTGGTGACGGGGATCGACATCGTGCAGTGGCAGCTGCGCATCGCGAGCGGCGAGCGATTGCCGTTCGCGCAGGATGAGATCGTGCCGCGTGGCTGGGCGATCGAGTGCCGGATCACGAGCGAGGATCCGGCGAATGGATTCCTGCCCTCGACCGGGCGGATCGAGTATCTCCACGTTCCCGGCGGGCCCGGTGTCCGCTGGGATGGCGGCATCGAAACGGGGAGCACCGTCGGACTCTTCTACGATCCGATGCTCGCGAAACTCATCGTCTGGGCGGAGACGCGCGACGCGGCGATCGCCCGCATGCATCGCGCGCTGCTCGAATTGACGATCGATGGCGTGGACAGCTCACGCGACTTTCACCTGCGCGTCATGGAAGACGCGGAATTCCGCCGCGGCGACATCGAGATCCAGTGGCTCGAGCGGCGGTTACCCTCGCTGCTCGCGGCGGCGCCGCCCGAGGATGGCCGCCGCATCGCCGCGATCACGGCCGCCCTGCTCGCCGACGCCGAGCGGCGCGGGCGAAGCAGCGGCGGGCGGGAACCGCTGCCTAACGGGCTCGGCTCGAGCACCGCTACGGTAGCGGGCGCGGAATCGTCGGCGCCCACCGGCCGCAGCGAGCGCTGGCTCGATGTCGCGCGCCGTGAGGCGCTGCGATGAGTGCGTTCGGCTTCGTCGACGTGGAAATCGATTCGATCGCGGCAGGTGGCGACGGAGTAGGCCGCAGCGATGGACGGGTGGTGTTCGTTCCGCGATCGGCGCCTGGTGACGTCGCGCGGCTCAGGCTCAGCGCGAAGGCGCGGTTCGCGCGCGGGGAGATTGTCGACCTGCTGCAGCGGTCGATCCAACGTGTCGAGCCGCCCTGTCCGCACTACACCGGCGATCGGTGCGGCGGCTGCCAGCTCCAGCATCTTTCGTACGATGCGCAGCTCGTTGCCAAGGGTCGGATCGTCGTCGAGACGCTGGCCCGTATCGGCAAGCGCAACGTGACGCTCGACGCGATTCGCCCCAGCTCAACGGCCTGGCGCTATCGACGCAAGTTGACGCTGGCGTTGCGCCGCAAGGGCGACGGCAGCTGGATGGCCGGCCTTCATCCGTACGACAATCCGGCGGCCGTCTTCGCGTTAGGCGACTGCCCGATCACCGATGAACGAGTGCTGGCCACCTGGCGCGGGATCATGAGCGCGGCGCGCCTCCTGCCGGACGCTCCGCGCCTCCGCGGTGCCGTGCGCCTGCTCGACGCTGGGGCGTCGTTCGTGCTCGAGGGCGGACGCCACTGGTCGGCGGGCGCGGCGCTGCTCGAAGCCGTCCCCACGCTCCGTGCCATCTGGTGGGCGGCCGAGGACTCGCGCCCGCGGCTCGTTGCCGCGCGCGACGACGCGGCGACGACGGGCGCGAGCTTCGCGCAGGTGAACGTCGCAGTGGGCGAGGCGATGCACGATCACGTCGTCGCGCGCGTCGCCGAGTACGATCCGTCGACGGTGGTCGATGCCTACGCCGGGACAGGCGACACCGCGGTGCGTTTCGCGGAGGGTGGAGCCCGTGTCACCGCGATCGAGCTCGATCGCGACGCGGCGGCCTTCGCGGGTACGCGCCTCTGCGCGCCGTCACGATCGGTGGCCGGCCGTGTCGAAGACCACATCGAGGCGGCGATGCCGGCTGACGTGATCGTGATCAACCCACCGCGCAGCGGGATCGACGCGCGGGTCGCCGAGGTGTTGCAGCGGGCGCATCCAGCCCCGCGGGTGGTCGTGTACGTGAGTTGTGATCCGGCGACACTGGCCCGCGATCTCGCCCGGATGCCGCGCTATCGGGTAGCGAGCGCAGTTGCATTCGACATGTTCCCACAGACCGCTCACGTCGAGACGGTCTGCGAGCTCGTGCCGGAAGCGCCATGAAGTACATCGTCAAGGTGAACGGCGAGCGCGTCGAAGTGGACGTCTCCCCCGAGGGCGCGCGCGTGAACAGCGCCGATGCGCCGGCCCATCTGGGCGATCTGGAGGGAACCCCAGTTCGCCTCGTGACGATCGGCGACCAAGTGCACCGCGTCGTCGTCCGCCGAGGCGACTCGCGCGGCCGCTACACGCTTTCGCTCGACGGACATCGCTACGAGGTGGAAGCGGTCGACGAGCGCACCCACGCAATTCGCGAGCTGTCGGGGGCGGCCGCTGTCCCCGCCGGGCCGGCGCCGCTCAAGGCGCCGATGCCGGGGCTCGTCATCCGGGTGAACGTGGCGATTGGCGATACCGTCGCGGCCGGCCAGGGACTCGTCGTGATCGAAGCGATGAAGATGGAGAACGAGTTGCGCTGCGTGGCCGGAGGCCGGGTGAAGGCGATTCGCGCGGTCGTCGGGCAGGCGGTCGAGAAAGGGGAGCTGCTGGTCGAAATCGAGTAGCCGCCCGTGCTGCCTAACGCGTCAGGGGGCGAAGTCAGCCGAGCCGCTGGCGACCTGGCCGACGAACGTGCTCAGCCCCCAGTGTCCGCGGCGGCCGCTCAACGGAAGCACGACGAAGAGGTTGTTGTCTCGCGCTCGCGGATTGAGGTTGAGCAGCACCGAATCGCGATCGATCCGCCACGAGGCCTCGCGCGTCGCGGATCCCGCGTTGCGAAGGGCGGGGGGAATTTCTCCGGCGAAGGTGGCCGTGCCCGTGCGCGCGCTGCAATCGGCGGCGGCTGTCGTTACGGGCACGGGCGCCGCAAACGTGATGACAAGCCGGAACCCAGTCCCGCGCGCCTCGGCGAGCGCCGGCCCGGCGGCCGGGAGGACGCTGTCGACGCTCAGGTCGACCGCAGCGGTGGCCGCACGGTTGCCGCAGAGTCGGGTGACCAGCGGCTCGGACTTCGGCGAGCAGGCGGCTGACCAGAGAACCGCGCCGATGATGGCGGCGCCCCGGCAGATGGGTGAGAAGCGGCGCGGGGCGGGGAAGTTCATTGACGAATGCTCGCGATGCTCGTGTAAGCACGCAAGGCCCGCGTCCGTTGACAACGCCTAACTCCTTTCGTAGCTTACTTGTCTGTCGAAAAACCCATGGGGACTTTGCCGCGCCTTGCCGACAGGTGGGTGGCGCGTGCGGTGCCCCAGCCGAATTCTCTGGACCCTGTCATGAAGACTTTCACCGCGACGCCGAGCGACATCGTTCACGACTGGTACGTCGTCGATGCCGAAAACATGGTGCTCGGGCGCTTGGCGTCACAGATCGCGAAGATCATTCGCGGCAAGCACAAGCCGACGTTCACCCCGCACATGGATACTGGGGACAACGTCATCGTGATCAACGCGTCGAAAGTCGCGGTCACGGGCAAGAAGCGCGACCAGAAGGAGTACTTCCGTCATACCGGGTACATGGGTCACGAGTTGTTCACCCCATTTGCCACGATGCTCGAGAAGCATCCGGAACGGGTGATCGAGAAGGCGGTCTACGGGATGCTCCCGAAGAACGCGCTCGGCCGCCAGAAGCTCCGGCTCAAGCTCCGCGTGTACGCGGGTGCCGATCACCCGCACACGGCGCAGCTGCCTAAGACGTTGAACCTCAAGAAGAGCGAGACGAAGTAAATGGCGGAGAGCGAGACGATCCACAGCATTGGCCGGCGCAAGGAAGCACGGGCCCGTGTCTACCTGAAGCCAGGCTCGGGCAAGTGGGACATCAACGGGCGCACGCTCGGCGATTATTTCCCGCGGCCATCGCTGGTGTCGGCGATTCAGCAGCCGTTCACGGCGACCGACCTGCTCGGCAACTATGACGTGAAGGCGACGCTGGAAGGTGGCGGCGTCACCGGCCAGGCCGGCGCGCTGCGCCTCGGCGTTGCTCGCTGCCTGCTCAAGATCGACGAGACGCATCGTCGCAAGCTGCGCGACCTCGGGCTGCTGACGCGCGATGCCCGCGCGGTCGAGCGGAAGAAGCCAGGCCGTCCGAAGGCCCGCAAGCGGTTCCAGTTCAGCAAGCGTTAGGCAGTACGCGGATCGGCCGGCCAGGACGGCTGGCGGTCCGCGATCCTTCACGCGCTCCGAGTCATCGTCGGGTGCCGGCTCCCAGAAGGGCAGACCCGGTCGGCGGTGGCAGCGACAGAGCGCGGACGACACAAACCAGATTGGAGTAGTTTCGCATGGCCAGCATTACCCTCGAGCAGCTGCTCGCCGCGGGTGTCCATTTCGGACACCAGACCCGTCGCTGGAACCCGAAGATGCGCCAGTTCATCTTCGCGGAGCGCA
>JANMBU010000106.1:0-123098 GCA_031360575.1 Gemmatimonadaceae bacterium | reverse complement strand
ACCGGCGATCGCCAGTTCGAGCGTCTCGGTCGCTCCGCACATCGCGAAGAGGAAGCCGCCCGTCTCGACGAAGCGCCGGATCTTTTCCGCGACATCCTTCTTCAGCGCCGGGATGTTGGCGAAGCCATAGCGTTGCGCGGTAGCTTCGTTGTCGGCGCGCAGCGCCTGGAACCAGGGCGTCAGGCCGTAGGTCACGGCGAACTTGTTCAGCTGGCCGGTAAAATCCTCGTGGTGGAGGTGGACCCAATCGTAGCCGGCGAGTCCGTCCTTCTCGACCTCGTCATCGTAGATGCGGGTGTACTCGATGCCTGCGTACTTGAGCGCGAGGGTCACCGCGTCATCCCACGGCGGCGCGTTAGGCGGCGAGTAAACCGCGATCTTCGGCGCCTTCTCGAGCGGGACGGCATCCATGTTGCCGCCGGCCATCTCGGCGCGGCGCGCCGCAACGGCCGCGTCACCCACTGGTTCGACGGTGATGCCGTCGAGCGCCGCACTGCGCCGGAGGTCGGCGAGGTCGGGAAGGAGGAAGGTGCCGCCGCGGTAGTTGAGCAGCCACTCCGCCTTCTGGCCAAGCTGGAGCGCGTGGAAGGTGAGCCCGTAGGCCTTGAGGTGGTTCTGCTGCGCGGCGTCCATCGGGACGAGCAGGTGCTGGGCGGCCGCCACGTTAGGGACGAGCAGTGCGGCGCACAGCGCGACGATCCGCCACGCGCGCGCACTGCCCGCGGCGACGGGCCTCACTCGCTCGCTCCCATCGTCTCGAGCAGCCGTCGCGCCTGGGGAACGAGCGCACTGGTCTGGTAGGTCAGGATCAGGTGCTCGGCATGCGCCCGCGCGCCGGCACGATCGCCGCGGATGAGGAGCGCACGGGCAAGGGCGAGCTCGGCTGGCGGCGCATCGGCTGAGGTTTCGTAGTCTGCAACGATCCGCTGCCAAAGGGCGATCGCCGCGATGAGCTCCCCGTGCGCCGACCGGATGTCAGCCGCGCTGGCAAGCAGCGCCGGCGCGGCGTCGGGAAGCTCGGAAATGGCCGACTCGAACAGCTCCGCAGCGTGCGCCGAATCGTTCCGCGCGAGCGCGAGGAACGCCGCGCCTAACCGCGGCGCGCGATCGGCGCGGGTGCGTGCGATGATGGCCTGGGCGCGTACTGCATCATGCGATGGGGTCCGCGATTCACGGAGCGCCACCCGAGCGGTCGCCACGTCGCCCTCATACAAGGCGAGCCAGCCGCGAACACCGGTCGTGTCATCGGCGAGCGCATCGCCCATCAGCGCGCGAGCCCTCGCCGTCTCGCCGGCGCGGACCCACGCCCATGCGACATCGGTGGTGAGGATGCGCCGCTGCTCGTCAGGTATAACGAGGCGCGCGAGCAGGTCGGCAGCCTCCGGTGCGCGGCCAGCCAGCGCCAGCGCGCGCACCCGCAGCGCGCCGGCGACGCGGCTGGTACCTGCCGCCTCCGCAGCGCAGGTCGACGCGTCGAGCACGGTGAGCGCGCCCAGTGCATCCCCGCCGCGCACGGCATCGTCCGCCGCCCGGAGCGCGGTCTCCGGATCGCACTTCGTTGCGGCGAGCACCGCGCGCCAGGCATCGCGCGCCGGGAGCCACGCTTCGGCCGCTTCAGCATGTTCGCCGAACTCTCGCCACGCGGCGATGGTCGGACCGTCGGCGCTGAGCGGCGCCAGTGCAGTCCAGGCGGCCGCCGCCGATCCCCACATCAGCTCGAGCTGCGACAGCAGCGCGCGCGACTGCGCCGAGAGCGGAGCTGCGCCGAGCGTAAACCGCACGTCGTCGCGCAGCGCGCCGGTCGCCTCGCCTAACGCGAAGGCTGCCTCGGCGACGAGATGCGGCCCATTCTCGACAGCGCTGCGCCAACTCGCGGCAGCGAGCGACCATTCGCCGCGCCCCGACTGTACGCGGGCCCGCTCGACGGCGAGTGCCCGGTCGCCGCCGGGGAGGCGCCCGGCCGCCGTGATCACGCTGTCCGCTGACGAGAGCTTGCCGGCGTCGAGGAGGAGGCGGGCGTATTCACGATATGGCGTGATCTGGGTCGGCGCCCGCCGCGCCCACTCGGTGAACGCCGCATTGGCCGCCGCCGGCCGTCGCGCGTAGAGGAGCACACGCAGCCTGACGATCTGCGCCAGGACCTCCGACGGATGGGCGCGGGCGACCGAGTCGGCTACCGGAATCATCGAGTCGCTCTGCGACATCGCGGCGTACACCCGCTCCATGCCAAGGAGAGCCGCGAGATAGTCGGCACCGCCTAACGCTTCGTGGAAGGCAGCCACTGCCTCACGATTGCGGCCGCGCTGCTCATCGTCCATCGCCCGCACCAGCGCCGGCGCTGACGCTGACGCTGACGCACCGATGGTTGCCTGTGCGCCGACGACCGGCGGGCCGAACAGCCTCGTGGCGGCCATTGCGACGGCGAAGACGATCCGCCGTGTCATGGTCCGACCGACGCATTCAGGCGCCGGAAGTAGTCGATGACCGCGCGCCGCTCATCGGCGCTGAGGCCGCGCAACTCGTCCCACGTCGGCTCGTGCCAGCGACGCGCTGCGGCCTCGCGGGCATCGGTCGCGTCGGGCGTGAACAGCGCGACGCCATTGGCCGACGTCGCCTCACGCTTGCCCTCGTCGCGCTCCTCGCCCTCGAGGGAACGGCCAGCGTCGAGCATGCGACGCAGCAGCTGCTCCTGACGCTCCTTCGTCGCGGCGCTAGTCTCTCCGCGCTCCAGTGCGTCCGCGACGTGCCGCGCTTCGGCCGCGAGCGCATCCGCGCGGCCGCTGCCATCGGCGTCGCCAAGTTCGTCGAGCGCGCGCGCCAGCGCGCGCTGCTGCCTGGCCACCGCGCGCGCCTGCTCGCCTCCACTTCCGGCGCCGCCAGGCATCTGGAACAGTCCAGCCGCCTGTCCGTTCAGCGCTCCCTGCCGCTTGGCGAGTTGCTGCATCTCCTTCAGCATGTCGCCGAAGCCGGTTGCCGACTCCGACGAGTTTACGCGCTCGCGATCGCGGACCAGCGCCGCGGCCGCGCGGGTGAGTGCATCGGCCGCATTGCCGAATGCATCCTGGGCGCCGTGTGCTCCGCCACCCTGCGGCCGCGCCGTCTCCGCGGTCGCTCGCGTGCTCTGCCGCCGCGCCTCGGCAACGGCGCCCCGGGCCCGGCTCGAAAGTAGTGACGACGCGCGGCTCGCCTTCTCCAGCCGTTCGCTCGTTCGCTCGACCCCCTGCTGCAGCGCACTCTGCTCGGCGCGCAGCGATTCTCCGCTCGCGCCGCGCTTGCTCCGCTCCTCGAGCGCTCGTTCGCCCTGCCCGAGCTGCATCATTTCCTGAATCGATTGGTCGAGCTCACCGGCCAGCTCGGATTTCCACGCGCCGATCTGTTGCGACCGGGCACCGGCGAGCGCATCCGCCGCTTTCTGCATTTCCGCGGCGGCGGTCCGCGCCGCCGCTGCGCCGTTAGGGATGCTCGACGCATCGCGCGGCGGGGCGCTGGCCGCGCTGTTCCCATGTTTCGGATTCGCCGCGCCATCGAGCGCCGCGGCCGAGGCGTTCGCGTGCGCCGACGCATCGCCCGCCTGTGCCGCGCTGGCCTCTCCCCCTTTCTTGCGCAGCCGCTGGGCGAGGGTGGCGGCGTCACGTCCCACCTTCCGGGCGCGATCCTCGAGCGCCGCCGCTGAGCGCGGTGACTGCCCCGTGGCAAGCGAGTCAGCGCGCTGACTCGCTGCCGCTGCCACTTCACGCGCCTCGTCGTGCAGTGTCTTCAGCGAGCCTTCGATCGCGGCGCGGGACAGCATCTCGGCGACGCGGTCGAGCTGCTGACGGAGCTTTTCCTGTTGACGGGCGAGGTCAGCGAGCGAGGCACGCGCGCCATCGCCGCTGCGCGACTGGAGCGCCGTATCCAGCGCAGCGAGCGAGGCGGCCAGCTCGGGCGTCATCGCTTCCTGCATCAGCTTCTGCGCATCGCGAAGCTGCGCCGCGAGGCTGCTGTCGAGCGCTCCCGCGCGAGCCAGCTGCTGCTGCAGCTCGCCGGCGCGCTGGCGCAGGTCCGCGACGTTCGACGAGAGCTTTCGCTGCTCGTCACGTACCTCGCGCGCCCGTTGCTCGGTGGCGAACGACATGGTATCGCGCGGGCGGGTCGCCGCGTCGCCAGCAGCGCGACTGCCGTCGGTCGGCTTCGACGCAGCGGTGCGCGTGCCGCGATCGCGCGACGCTTCTCCGCTTCGCCGGGCGAGATCGCGCTCGTCCGCTGCCGCCGCCGTCGCCGACGCGACCAGCGAGTCGGCGGCCGCTCGCGTGCGCTCACGCTGCTCGCTGGCGCCGGGAATGCGAATGACGACGGCACGGGAGGTTGCCGTCTGGCGCCATGGCGAATTGTCGACCGCCGATGCCGATACCCGCGCTGCCTCACCCGCATGAATACCGAGTGAGGCGACGTCGATCGCGACGTCGGCGCCCCAGCGCGACGGCAACGACCTGGCGACCTCTCGCGTCATGGCTCGGCCGCCGTTAGGCACGACGTCCAGCCGGACCAGCGCGAGGCCATGATCGTCGCTGGCAATCAGCCGCAGGCTGACCTCCGCGCTCGTCGAGACGATCGTATCGATCATCGGAGCCGAGATCGCGATCGACGGCGCCGAATCGGCGATGACCGTGACGTCGAGTGCGGGCGGAACCTCCAGCGTGTCTCCCCCCGCCGAGAGGGCGCGCCACTCCCACCGTGCGTCCGCGAGGGCGCGGAACCGTCCCCGCGCGCGCTGTCCCGAGCTGATGAACGTCAGCGTGTCGCGCGGCGACAGCAGCGCGACGGCCGCCAGCGGCACGGTGCCTTGCACGTCGATCGCGACCGTCGCGCCACGTTGGGCGTGAACCGGCACAGCTGCGGCCACGTGTTCGATCGCACCGCCGAGATACTGCGGTGCTGTCACGACAATCGACGGTGCGCCAAGGTAGGCACGATCCACCGCGGCGACTCTCAGCTCCGGGGATTCGCTCCGGCCATCGCTCAACACCAGCGCGAGGTTGCCATTCACCGGACCGATGTGAACCGCGCTCCGCCCTTGTCCATCGAGGGAGATCGTTCGCTCGCTCCAGGCACTCCCGGTCTGGCGCTCGCGAAGCGTCACTTGCCGGCGGCCTTCAGCGACGACGGTGGCGGCGAAGACCGTGCCCCGGCGGACCGCCGGCGGGACGTCGCCTAACGCGAGCGGGGGGAGGAGGTCGCCGCGCCATGCCCGGATCGGGCGGAGCACGGCGGCAACACCATCGCGGTGCGAGGGCGCGGCGGCGGCGAGCGCGCCTAACGCCAGCAGGAGCGCCACTGCCGGCGGCGCGAATGCGGATCGGCGCGGCGGCGCGGCGCGCCCCACCGCGCTGGCCGGAAGGCGCACCTGCAGCCGGCTGTCGAGCGCCGCCATCCCCGCTGCGGCGAGCGGGCCGCTACCGGCAAGCTGCAGCGCCGCCCGCAGCGACCCGTCCCGCAGACCGCGCGCCGACTCGACTTGCTCGGCAACATGCTCGGTCGCCGCGACGCGCTGCGTCGAACGCATTCCACGCGCGGCGATCGCGGCCGCGGCGGCGGACAGCAACACCGCGACCGCGAGGGGCAGCCAGCGCGGCGCATCGATCCACCGCCCGCCGCCCAAGCCGAGTGCCGCCGCGGCCAGTCCCGCCGCGAGCAGCGCACCGCACCACGCGAGCGTCGCGCCCGCCCCGCTGCGCAGTGCCCGCTGCCGTTCCGCAGCGACCAGCTCCGTTGCTGTCATCGCGCGCGCACGCGGGTGGCGGCGTCGTCGGCACGGCTGGTGATCGCGTAGCTGAACAGGTTCACTCCCATCCGCAGTGCCTGCTCGTGCAGTGCCGGCGGATCGTTGTAGGTCGCCGGATCCTCCCAGCCGTTTCCGAGATCGCTGTCGTAGCTGTAGTAGAGCACCAGCCGCTCGCCGACAAAGATCCCCAGACCGCGCGCCGGCTTGCCGTCGTGCTCATGGATCTTCGGGATACCGTTAGGCAGGTCGTAGACGAGGTGGTAGATCGGATGCGTGCGCGGAACGTCGACCAGTTCGCGGTCGGGAAAGATTTTCTTCACCGCCTCGCGAAAGCTGGCGTCGAGCCCGTAGTTGTCATCCACATGGAGGAAGCCGCCGCCGATCAGGTACTCGCGCAACCGGGCGGCCTCCGCATCCGAAAACCGGATGACGCCGTGCCCGGTGGCGTGCAGAAAGGGATAGTCGGAGAGCCGGGCGTCGAGCGGGGTGACGCGCGCCTCCGTGCGCGCGACGCGCAGCGTTGTGCGCTGCGCGAGCGCGGCGAGCAGGTTCGGAATGCTCGACGGGTTGGCATACCAGTCGCCGCCGCCGTCGTATTGCAGGCGCGCGATCGTCAGCGCCGGGCCACGCACCGGCGGCCGTGGAGCCTGTCCGCGCGCCGCACCGCCAACGAGTGCGATGCCGGCGACCGCGGCCAGCAGGCGGCTCGTCACGGCTCGTGGGCGAGCCGGTACGCGACGTTGCGCGCTGCGCCCAACTCTTCGGTGAGGGTCGTCATCACGTCGCGCGCTGATGCTCCGGCGGCGCGCAGGGCGCGCGCGCGGTCGCGCAGCGCATCCTCGGTCGGGGCGGCGTTCGTTGCACCTTCGATGACGATCACGATTTCCCCGCGCACTGAAGCATCGGTGTAGTACCGCGCGAGGTCCGCGACCGTTCCCCGGCGCACCTCCTCGAATTGCTTCGTCAGTTCCCGGGCGACCGCGGCGCGGCGTTCGCCGAGTCCGCTCGCGTCCAGGTCGGCGAGTGTCGCGGCCAGACGGTTGGGCGATTCGTAGAGCAGCGCGGTGTGCCCGAGCTCGCGGACTGCGACGATCGACTCCTGCCGCTCCTTGCCCTTCCGGTCGAGAAAGCCGAAGAAGGTGAACCGCTCAGCGGGAAGGCCGGCCGCGACAAGCGCGGCGAGAACCGCTGATGCACCAGGAATCGGCACCACGCGTACGCCGGCCGCGATGGCCGCGGCCACCAGCCGGGCGCCAGGGTCGCTCACCAGCGGGGTACCAGCGTCGGTGATCAGCGCCATCGACTCGCCCCGTTGCATCCGCCCGACGAAGAGCGGTGTCGTCTTCGCTTCGTTGTGCTCGTGGTGCGCAGCGAGTGGCACCGCGATTTCGAAGTGGTCGAGCAGCTTCCGCGAGTGGCGCGTATCCTCGGCCAGGATGACGGCGACGGTGCGCAGCGTCTCCAGCCCTCGCAGCGTCATGTCGGCGAGGTTGCCGATCGGCGTGCTGACCACGAAGAGCACGCCCGGCTCGCCTAACGGCGCGGTCAGATCTGCCAGGGCAGTCGTTCGAACAGTCCGGCGCTCTGGAACATGTGCCGCCGGTCATGGGTGAACTTCCGGAGGAGTGACTCGGGACCGCCGTCCCGGTCGGCGGCGGCCCACAGCACCTCGCTGATCCAGGCAGCGACGGCGTCGGTCAGCTCCTCGACGTTGGCCACCGGGTCGTGCACCAGCCGGTCCATCGTCGTGAACGAGTGCAGCGGGGCGTGCGTCGAGGCGAGCGACTGCCGCGCCAGCTCGGCGATCATGGGCGCGCTGTCCTTGCCCTGGCCGATGAGCTCACCAACGAGCCCGTTGACGAGCTCGCGGTAGGCGTGGATCAATGCCGGCGGCGCCTGGCTCGGCACCGGTGGCGGCACCGGGAACCGCCTAACGCCCATTCGCGCCGTGCGAATGTCGGGGCGGAAGAGCGCCTCGATCTTCTCGTCGAGCTCACCGAAGTGAACGCTCGACAGAAACGCGCGCTCCACCATCCCGTCGCGAACGATGAGGTAGTTCACGTTGCCGTCGATGGTGATCTCGAGCGTTCCGTCAAACTGCGTCGCGAGCAGGTAGGGAAAGAGTGCGTGCGGATCGAAGGGATTGAGTTCGTCCGGCCACGGCTCTTCGCCAACGACGTGCGCGAAGTGCATGCAGGCGAGCTGCTCGTCGTCCGCCTCGTGGAAGCAGATGTCCCCGTATTCCGGCTCGGGCGGCACCTTGTCGAGGGCGTCGACAATCGGGATCACCGTCGCGCCCGACGGGTCAAGCGTCGTCGCGTTGACCAGCTCCCCCTCCTGCAGGTAGAGCAGCACGACCTCCTCCGGCAGCCAGATCGCGACGTACCCATAAACCCGTGCCGCACGCTCGCGCTTCGCGTCGGTGAGCAGGTTCTGGAGGTGGACGTACGCGAGCTTGGTTCGCGGCAGGAGAACCCGCTCGTGCGGGAACCGCAGACCAGCGAGGGCTAGGGGCATTCGGCGGGGGTGGGTCCAACGAAGGGCCCGGGGCGTCGCGCAACGCTCCGGGCCCTTCCAAGATGGACCGCATGACGGTCTCTCGCAATGCGTTTCGCCGACCGCGACCGCATTCGTCGCGGCGCGAGCGAGCTACGCCGCGTGCTGCTTGAACTTCGCTTCGATGCTCGCCTTCGGATGCGCGCCGATGATCTGGTCGACGACCTTGCCTCCCTTGAAGAACAGGAGCATCGGAATCGAGCGCACGTTGAATCGCGCCGCCGACTTCGTGTTCGCGTCGACGTCGAGCTTCGCCACCTTCACCTTCCCCGAATATTCGACCGCGAGCTGGTCGAGCGACGGGGCAATCTGGCGGCACGGGCCACACCACGCGGCCCAGAAGTCCACCACGACCAACCCGTCCTGCTTCTCGACTTCAGTCTCGAACGTTGCGTCAGTCACCTGTGTTGCTTGCGACATCATTCTCTCCTCTGCCCACCTTCAGCGGGCCGATTATGTTGACAGCGCCCCACCAGCCATCACGGAGCGAAGCTCATGCCGGATACGTCACCGCGCGGAACGCGCATCGCACACATCGGGATCGCAGTCGAATCGATTGCCGCACTGCTGCCCTTTTATCGCGATGTCCTCGGATTGCCCGAGGTCCCGCTCACCGATTCCGACGGGGCCCGCATCGCCGGACTTGCGGCCGGTGACTCGCTCGTCGAGCTGCTCGAAGCAGACTCGCCAAACTCGCCCACTGGCAAGTTTGTCGCCAAGCGCGGCCCCGGAATGCACCACGTGTGTTTCGCGGTGGATGATCTCGATGCCACGGTGGACCGGTGCCGCCGCGCGGGAATCCGCCTGATCGACGAAATTCCCCGAATCGGCGCGGAAGGGAAACGTATTGCGTTCCTCCACCCGTCCGCCACCGGTGGCGTGCTGGTGGAATTATCTGAGCACTAACGCCGGTCTGCCGCGGATGGTTCCGCGCCAGCAATGCTCGACGAGCCCGCGTGCGGGCCGCGGCTACGGCTGGGTCAGGGGCGCGTGGGCGGCTTCGACGTCGGAACGCCGCCGGCGCAGAGATCTGTCAGCGGCTCGAGCGCGACCTGCTCCACGTAGTAGCGCTCGGCGGGACCCTGAATCGTCGTCACGGTCGTGGTCCGGATCAGTCCACCGCGGTTGAGCTCGACCTTGAACGTTCGCCGGCCTTCCTGCCCCGGCCCCTCACCGCGCATCCGGTAGCTATCGTGATTGAGGTAGCACATCATGATCAGCTCGCGCTTCTCGATCTGCGACTTGTCGACGACGTCCCGCGCCGGCCCCTTGTCGGTTCCCCACGCCATCGACAATCCCTGAAGGTCCTGCGCCTTGGCCGCGGCGAGGAAGTGCTCGACGGCCAGCTGCGGGGTCGGTGCGCCGGGTTCGTCGACGCCGGTGCGCGGAGCGTTATGACAGGCGACGATCGCGACGAGAATGAATGCGGCGGAACGATGCACGACGATCTCCGGACGTGTAAGTAGAGTGCTCTGGCCAACACGTAACGACGACGACTCCCCCATGACCGCAACCCGTCCGAACTCATCCGCGGCGCCCCGGCAACGATTGTACGTCAACATCGACCACGTGGCCACCATTCGCCAGGCGCGCCGCACCGACGAGCCGGATCCACTCGAAGCGGCGCTGCTCTGCGAGCGCGCGGGCGCTGACGGAATCACCGCGCATCTTCGGGAAGATCGCCGGCACATTCAGGATTACGACATCGAGCGCATCGCCCCGGCGGTCGCGACAGTGCTCAATCTCGAGATGGGCTGCACCGACGAGATGGTCGCCATCGCGCTCCGGCTCGCGCCGCATCAGGTCACCCTCGTTCCCGAGCGGCGCGAAGAAATCACCACCGAAGGCGGCCTCGACGTCGTTCGCGAAAGCAAGCGGCTCGAGCCCGCACTGAAGCAGTTGCACGACGCGGGCATTCGCACCTCGCTCTTCATCAGCCCGGACGCCGCCGCCGTCAGGCGCGCGGCCGAGCTCCCGGTCGATGCGATCGAGCTGCACACCGGCGCGTACTCGCACGCTCCACGCTCGACGCAGGTGCTCGACGCGCTCGGCACGGCCTCGACGCTGGGCCGCTCGCTCGGTCTCGCCGTCCACGCGGGGCACGGCCTGACCATCCGCAATGTGGCACCGGTCGCGGCCATCCCCGAAATCGAGGAGCTGAACATCGGTCACTCCATCGTGAGCCGCGCGGTGTTCATCGGGATCGAAGCCGCAGTCCGCGAAATGATCGCAGCGATGAAAGCGGCACGCCTGCAGCCATGAGCCGTTAGCTGTTACCGGTGAGCGGTGAGCGACAGCGGGCGGACGCCGCTCCTTCCTGCTAATGGCTAACAGCTAAAAGCCAGGGTCTAATGGCCATTCGCGTTGGTTCACACTCGACACCGTCACGACACATCGGTAATTTGTCGCGATAATGACCAGCCCACAGCCAACTGGCGTCATCGAGCTCTTCGTCCTCCAGGCGAGCGACTACATCGAGCAGCTCGATGGAGTCCTCAACGCCGCGGGGACCGCTGGCGCGGATGGCGAAGCGCTGGCGCGGGGGGCGCGCATGCTGCGCGGCAGCGCGACGATGACGAAGTTGCCCGGCGTCGCCGAGATCGCGGCGGGCATCGAGCGGATCGGACGCGCGCTGCGCGAGCGCACGCTGCTCTGGGAGCCGGGACTTCGCTCCGCGCTGACCGCTGCCGTCGACGACCTCAAGATCCTGGTGCGCGGCGCGCGGAACTGGGGACCGGGCGAAGACCAGCGCGCGCAGGGTCGCAGCTCGGAGCTGGCGCGCTATGCGCCGCAGCTCGCGCGCAGCAACACGCCGTCGGCGGCCGCTGGTGGCAGCGCATTCCTTGCCAACGAAGCCGCGGAGATCGCGGTCAGCCTCGACCAGTTTCTCGCCCATCCCGGTGACGCATCGCTGCTCGGCGCGCTGCTCGGTCGCGTGCGAGGATTGCGCGGCGTCGCAGCCACGCGCGATCTCCCGCCACTCGCCGACGTCGTCGATGCGCTCGACCGCGCAGGCAAGCCGCTCGAGCTGACGTCGACTCCCACTCCCAGCGCGCAGCAAGTCGCGCTCTTCGCGGCCGCGAGCACCCTGCTGCGCCGCGCCGCGATCGAGTTGCGGAGCATCGGCCGGCCCGATCCGGCGTCGCCTGAAGTGCAGCGCTTCGCCACCGCCGCCGCAGCGCTCGATGACGCGACCGTCGACAGTGCGCCAATCGTCCCGATCGCCGACCTCTTCTTCGCCGACCAGGGACCGCACGTCGTGACGGTCGCTCCGAATCCGCCAACGACGCCCGGACAGCGCTTCCGACTCGAGGCGGTGAGCCAGGCCGAGCACCTGCTGCGGCTCGTCAGCGAAGCGCAGGTGGCGGCCGACGTCGCCGGTCGCGACCGCCTCTCACGCGAGCTGCGTGGCGCCCTTCGCGCGTTAGGCTCGGCAGCCGACAGCTTCGGCGAAGCCGAGGTGTCGAGCTGGATCGCGCAGGTGGCACCGGCTGTCGCAGCGCTCGAAGGTGCGGCACTTGGCGCAATGCGGCAGGTGTCCGCGCTCCTGGCCGACCCGAACTCACGGAGCGACCAGCTCGCCCAGCATGTGGCCCGGTTTCGGGGCGGTGCAACAGCGCCGTCGATGGCAATTCCGCCGCGAGCACCTGCACCGCCGGCGCCGCGAGGACAGCCGCCGGCCGCGGCACCTTCGTCGCCGTCGGCGGCACCCGGCGCGCAATTCTCCGTGCCCGGCGTCGGACGGCCGGCGCCTAACGGCGGCCGATCGGCGCGCACGCCGACCGGCCGCAACCTCGCGGCGCTGCTCGACACCGGCATCAACGCGCTCGGCGCGCAGCTCAGCCAACGTCCGTTGAGCGCCGCCGTTCCGATCGTCGACGAGAATCTCATCCCGATCGAGACCCTGCTCCTCCGCGGACGGGCCGCGCTCGACCGGGCCCGCGGCCTGCGCAACGAATTGCGCGATGCGTCGCGCCATCCGTCGGCTGACGAGCTCTCCGAGCTGTACGACCTGCTCGAGCTGGCCGCCAGCGAGTGATCCACAACCCGCGGCACACATGAAGTTCGGCTGGCGGGGCGCGATCGGGATCGCGCTCAGCGTTGCGCTCCTCGTCTACGCGCTCCACGACGTCAACTTCGGTGTCGTCGCATCGACCCTGGAAAAGTCGAACATCGCGCTGTTCGTGCTCGCGGCGTGCACCGCGACGATGACGTATCCGCTCCGCGCGCGGCGCTGGCGGGTGATCCTCGACCCGATCGCGCCGAATCTGCCCTTCGGCGAGCTGTGGCGCGCGACGGCGGTCGGGATGATGATCGGCAACATCGTCCCCGCGCGGGCCGGCGAACTCGCCCGCGCCTACGCGCTGAGCAAGGAAGAGCCGAAGGTCAGCTTCGCCGCGGCCTTTGCATCGATTGCGGTCGACCGCGTGTTCGATGCGGTGGTCATCCTCGTGATGCTGTTCCTCGCGATGCTCGACCCCGCGTTTCCTTCTGGGACGCGGATCGCCGATCAACCCGTTGCCAACTGGGCGGGCGGCGGGATCATCGCCGTCGTCGCGCTGTTGGTCGCATTGTACGCGCTGGTGCTCTTCCCGGCGCGCGTGCTCGTCGTCTACGAGCTGATCGTCCGGCGCCTCGCACCGAAGATCGAGGCGCGCGGCCGCGACGCGCTGCTCGCCTTCGCCAGTGGGTTGAGCGTGCTGCGCGCACCGCGCCGCTTCGCGGCGGTGCTGTTCTGGACGGTGCTGCACTGGCTCTGCAACGCGCTCGCCTTCTGGATCGGGTTCCGTGCGGTCGGCATCAGCACGCCATTCTCCGCGGCGTTCTTCGTCCAGGGGATCATCGCGATCGGCGTCGCGCTGCCGTCCGCGCCTGGCTTCTTCGGCGTCTTCGAGGCGATCGCGAAGCAGAGCCTCGGCGTGTATGGTGTCGGTCCCGACCTCGCGGTCGCCTGGGCGATCGGCTTCCACATCCTCAGCTTCATCCCGATCACGGTGATCGGGGCGGTGTATTTCGCGCGACTCGGCCTGAAGATGGGCGACCTCGGCGCCGCCGCGGAGCGTTAGGCAGCGATGCCCGCCGCTCGCGTCGCGGCGCACGCGAAGCTCAACCTCGCGCTGCGGATCCTCGCCCGCGAGGCGTCGGGATTTCACGACCTCGAGACGCTGTTCTGCCGGATCGCGCTGGCCGATGATGTAGTCGTCCGCGTCGACGATTCCACCGACCGCCTGCTGTCGTGCACCGGCGACGCGATGCCGACCGGCGGACTCGGGCCGGACGAAGAAAATCTCGCCTGGCGGGCAGCGGTCGCCTACGGCGCCTACGACAACTGGCCACGCGGATTCTCGATCGAGATCGACAAGCGGATTCCGGTCGGCGGCGGGCTTGGTGGGGGGAGCAGCGACGCCGGTGCCGTCCTTCGCGCACTGAACGCGCTCAATCCGCGTCCGCTTCCGACGGCCGAACTGCTGGCGATCGCCGGAACGTTAGGCGCTGACGTCCCCTTCCTCACCAGCGACGCTCCGCTCGCGCTGGCGTGGGGCCGTGGCGATCGCATGCTGGCGCTCCCGGCACTCCCCGTCCGCGATGTGGCCCTCGTTCTGCCGCCGCATCCCGTCAGCACGGCGGAGGCGTACGGCTGGCTGGCCGCCTCCCGCTCGACGATGACGGCGCCGCCGCACCGATCGGTCCTTCATCCGCTCGCCGCGGTCACGACCTGGGACGGGGTCGCGCGGTTGTCGAGCAACGACTTCGAGCCGGTCGTCTTCGAGCAGCGGTCCGAGCTCGCGCATGTCTACGAGCGTCTGGCCGAGGTGGCTGGCGTCGCAGTCGCGCGGATGAGCGGCTCAGGATCGACGCTATTCGCGCTCTTCGAAGGCGAGCTCCAGCTGCGCGAAGTGACGCAGGCCACCGGCTGCCGCGCGCTGGCGACGACCACGCTCGATGAGGTGCCGCTCGTCAGCGTCGATCTCGGGTGAAGGCACGCGTTGCTCTTCGTCCCCGCCCCGACTAAGATTTGAGCGTTGGCAGCTGCCCCTTCGTCCAATGGCAGGACAACGGCCTTTGGAGCCGTGAATCATGGTTCGAATCCATGAGGGGCAACGTTGGCTGATGGGTGCCATCACGTTCGATGAGGGGGAGCCTCGCCGTCGGCGACGCTCCCCCTCGACGCCACCTGCCGGTTACATTGCGCGGTTCAGTGATCAGGCGCGGGTTGGAGTCGTTGACTCGACCGCGCCGGTCGTCTAACTTTCGAGGCTGCATGGACGGCCTGGCGATACAAGGACGCGGGTTCAAGCTGCTCTCGGGAAGCGCCAACTGCGCTCTCGCCGAGGAGATCGCCCGCAACCTCAATATCGAGTTGTGCAAGGTCACGACGTCGCGCTTTGCCGACGGCGAGATCTTCGTCCGGATCGACGAGAACATTCGCGGTCATGACGTGTTCATCGTGCAGCCGACCAATCCGCCGGCGGAGAACGTCCTCGAGCTGCTCTTGCTCATCGACGCCGCGCGCCGGGCATCGGCCGCACGCGTGACCTGCGTCATGCCGTACTACGGCTACTCGCGGCAGGACAGGAAGGATCAGCCGCGCGTCGCGATCGGCGCGAAGCTGATGGCGAACCTGATCCAGGTCGCGGGCGCGGACCGAGTGCTGGGCATCGATTTTCACCAGCACCAGTTGCAGGGGTTTTTCGACGTGCCAGTCGATCACCTCTATGCGATGCCGGTGTTCGTTTCGCATTACCGCAGGAAGCAGTTGAAGGATCTGGTGGTCGTCGCACCGGATGCGGGCTCGGCGAAGATGGCGCGCGGTTTCGCGAAGCGGTTGAACGCAACGTTCGCGATCATCGACAAGCGGCGTCCCGCGGCGAACGTCGCCGAAGTGGTGAACGTTGTTGGTGAAGTCGCCGATCGGGATGTGCTGATCCCCGACGACATGATCGACACCGCCGGAACGGTTTCAGAAGCATCCCGGGCGCTGAAGGCGCTCGGTGCACGGGATATCTACGTCTGCGCCACGCATGCGCTGCTCTCCGGCCCCGCCGTCGAGCGGCTCAAGGCGGCGCCGATCGAGGAGGTGGCGGTCACCGACACCGTCTCGATCACCCCGGATCGTCGCTTCGACCGGTTGAAGGTGTTGTCCGTCGGAGAGCTGTTGTCGAAGGCGATCCGCTATACCCACAGCGAGCAGTCCGTCAGCTCGCTGTTCGACTGACGATCAGCCGGCGCGACCGCGCGCGACGATCGGGTCGAATCGTTCGTTTTACTGGAGAGTTTGATCATGGCTAACGCCTCGCTTACCGCCACCGCACGCAGCACGACCGGCAAGGGTGCAGCTCGTTCCCTTCGCCGTGAGGGCAGCGTGCCTGCTGTCATTTACGGTCACGCGCGCGACGTCCAGTCGCTCGCCGTACCGAGCCGCGAGCTCGAGAAGCTCCTCGGCACCATTGCCGCCGGCAGTACCGTCGTCGAGTTGACCGTCGACGGAAAGAGCTCGCGCACGCTGATCCGCGAGATCCAGCGCCATCCCTTCAAGCGGCACGTGCTGCACGTCGACTTCCAGGAACTGGTCGCCGGCGAGAAGATCACCGTCAGCATCCCGCTTGTCCTTCACGGCGTGCCAGAAGGTGTCCGCCTCGGCGGCGGTATCCTCGAGCAGATGATGCGCGACATCGAGGTCGAAGTCGATCCGGCGAACATCCCAAACCACATCGACGTCGACGTCTCGCACCTGATCGTCGGTCACTCGGTGCATGTTCGCGAGCTCAACATCCCGGCCGGTGTCACGGTGCTCGCCGATGAGGACGCGCCAGTCGCGCTCGTCCAGATCTCGCGCGCCGCGATCGAAGCGGAGCCGGTGGCCGCTGAAGGCGATGCCGCTGCTCCGGCCGAGCCCGAGCTGATCGGCAAGAAGAAGGAAGACGAGGACGACGACGACGCCAAGTAGCACGGGCGGGGCGCCGTTCCTCCGTCCGCAGCAGTGAAGGTCATCCTTGGCCTCGGGAACCCGGGTCGCGAATACGAGAATACCCGGCACAACGTCGGCTGGATGGTCCTCGACCACCTGGCCGACGTGTGGCATTTCTCCTCGTGGAGGAAGGACGGTGAGGCCCTCACCGCGAGCGGGACCGTCAACGGTGCCGCGACGCGCCTGGTGAAGCCGCTCACCTTCATGAACCTGAGCGGCCAGGTGCTCGCGCCCTGGATCCGCCGGCCATTCTGGGCGGCACCGAAAGACCTGCTGGTCGTCGTCGACGAGGTCGCCTTGCCGTTAGGGAGCATCCGCCTGCGGACGAACGGGAGCGCCGGCGGTCATAACGGCCTGAAAAGCATCGAACAACATCTCAAGTCGCGCGAGTATCCTCGTCTCCGCATCGGCATCAAGCCGCTCGAGGACGAGCGCACGATCGGCGACCTGTCGGACTTCGTGCTCGGCTCGTTCGGGAAGGGCGAGCGACAAACAATCGACGAGTTGATGCCGATAGTCCGCGCCGCGGTGGAGTCGTTCATCACCGACGGCGCCGTGATCGCAATGAACAAGTACAATGGGGGACCGGGCACGAAGAGTTAGGCTGGCCGCACAGCCGCTGCTCGCACCTCCCCGGTCGCTGCTCTACTCACGGAACTCAATGCTCAAACTCGGAATCGTCGGTCTCCCCAACGTCGGCAAGTCGACGCTGTTCAACGCCCTCACCGCCGCTGGCGCCGAGGCGGCGAACTATCCCTTCTGCACCGTCGAGCCAAACGTCGGCATGGTCGAGGTGCCCGACCCACGCCTGCCGAAGCTGGCCGACGTCGTGCAGCCGAAGCGCACGGTGCCCGCGGTCGTCCAGTTCGTCGACATCGCCGGCCTGGTCAAGGGCGCCGCAGACGGCGAAGGACTCGGCAACAAGTTTCTCTCGAACATCCGCGAGACCGACGCGATCGTCCATGTCGTCCGCTGCTTCGACGATCCCGATGTCACCCACGTGATGGGCGCCGTCGACCCGGCGCGCGATCGCGAGGTCATCGAGTTCGAGCTCGCGCTGTCCGACCTCGCGGTCGTCGAAAAGCGACTCGACAAGACCCGCCGTACCGCCAAGACCGGCGACAAGGACGCACTGGCCGAACTGCCGTCGCTCGAGCGCGCGCACAAGACGCTCTCCGAGGGGAAGGGACTGTGGTCGATGAAGCTGAGCGCCGAGGAGCTGGCGTTTCTCCAGCCACTCTCGCTGCTGACCGCGAAGCCCGTGCTCTACGCCGCGAATGTCACCGATGCCGAGCTGTCGGGCGCCGAGGGCAAGTATCTGACGGCGCTCCGTGCTGCGGTCGCCGCCGGTGGGGAGCAGGCCGAGGTCGTCGCCTTCTCGGCGAAGATCGAAGCGGAGCTGGCCGAGCTCCCGGCCGGGGACCGCGTCGAGTTCCTCCAATCGTTAGGCATCGAGTCGGCGGGGCTCGATCGGCTCATCTTCGCCAGCTATCACCTGCTCGGCCTCCAGACGTACTTCACCGCCGGCGAGCAGGAAGTCCGCGCCTGGACGATCCATCGGGGCGACACGGCGCCGAAGGCGGCGGCGGTCATTCACACCGATTTCGAGCGCGGCTTCATCCGCGCGGAAACGGTGGGGTTCGGCGATTTCGTCTCGAACGGCGGATGGAAGGGCGCGAAAGACAAGGGCGTTGTCCGGAGTGAGGGAAAGGAATACGTCGTCAAGGATGGCGATGTGATGCTCTTCCGCTTCAACGTCTGAGCGGCGGGGACCGTCCGTTTTCCCGGGCGTAGCAGCGTTGCGAAAGGCTGAGGATGTGAGTCTCTGGATGTACGCCTTCGCAGCTCAGCACAGCCCTCTCGCGCCCCGCTCATGCCGAACGAATCGACCAGTCCCACCGGCAACTCGCGGTTCGAACCGCTGACCTTCGAGGCCAGCACCGTCCCGGGCGCGGCGAGTTGCGGCGGGTGCGGCACCGTCTTGCGTGGCTCGTATCACCTGGCCGGTGAGACCATGGTATGCGCGAAGTGCCGCTACGCAGCCGAGGCGAAGCTGAACGGTGCGACCGGCGCGGCGGGGCTGTTGCGCGCGGTGATGTTCGGCGGCAGCGCCGCGATTGTCGGCGCGGTGGCGTATTACGCATTCGTCAAGCTGACCGACCATGAGTGGGCGCTGATCACGGCGTTCGTCGGGATCGGCGTCGGGATGGCGGTCCGCATCGGGAGCCGCGGGCATGGTGGGCGGAAGTTCCAGCTCGTTGCGGTGATCCTGACCTGGCTTGCGATGGGTGGCTCGCACCTTCCCTTCCTCGTCGACGGCGCGCGCGACGCGAAAACTCCGCCAGTCGAGGCACCGGCGACGAACGTGCCTAACGCCGGATCGCTGCGCAGCTACGCCGATTCGACGGCCGCGCTGCAGGCGACCAGCGCCGGTGACGACGGAGCGCCCGCCGTGCCGGCAGCAACCACTGACTCGACCCCCGCACCCGCGACGTCGCTGGGCGAGCCTGTCTACATCGAGCGGTCGCTCGGCAGCCGGCTCGCGATCGTCGCGGCCGCGGTTCTCGCTGGCCTCTTCGCGACGCCGGTCATTGTCGCGGTCGCGAACCCGATCGCGGGCCTCTGCACCGCTTACGCGCTCTATCGCGCATGGAAGACCAACGCCGGCGGTCCGATTCTCGAGACCAGCGGTCCGTTCAGGCTTCGGGACGGCACCGCGGGCGCGAGCGCCGGATGACGGTCAATGGGGTATCAGGCTGACACCACCGACCCCCGAATACCGTTGACTCAATGACCTCCTCCGCACGCCCGATCGCTTCGCCCTGCCCCACCTGTGGCGCAGAGCTTCCCGGCGCGCTGCTCGCCTGCCCGAGCTGCGGGACGCTCGCCCATGCGGCCGAGCTGACCCGGCTCGCCGGCCAGGCCGAGGAGGCGGAGCGACAGGGGGAGACCACCGCGGCGCTGACCGCGTGGAAGACCGCGCTCGCGCTGCTCCCGCCTAACGCTCCACAGCGTCCGGCAATCGAGCTGCGAATCGCGGCGCTGCACGACGCACTGGTCGCCGGCGCGCCATCGACCAGCGCGCCGAAGCAGGGCGGCGTCCGCGATGCCTGGAAGAACAAGGGCGCGCTCGCGGCGTTAGCCGTCGCGCTGCTCAAGTTCAAGACGATCATCTTCCTCCTGCTTACCAAGGCCAAGTTCGTGCTGTTCGGCCTGACCAAGCTGAAGACGATCTTCTCGATGCTCGCCTTCTTCGGCGTCTACTGGACGATGTACGGCTGGAAATTCGCCGCCGGCTTCGTCGTCTCGATCTACCTGCACGAGATGGGGCATGTCGTCGCCGCGCGCCGGTTCGGCATCAAGGCCAGCGCGCCCGTGTTCATCCCCTTCGTCGGCGCGTTCATCCTGCTCAAGGAAGCGGTGACCGACGTGCGCGTGAACGCGCGCATCGGGCTGGCCGGTCCCGTCTGGGGTCTCGGCACCGCGCTGGCGTTTTACCTCGCCTTCGTCGCGACGGGGATGCCGCTGCTCGGCGCGATCGCCGGCTTCGGCGCCTGGATCAACGTCTTCAACCTGATCCCGGTCTGGACGCTCGACGGTGCGCGTGGCTTCACCTCGTTCACCCGCGTCGACCGCTGGTGCGTGGCCGTCGCGCTGGCGGCGATGGCCGGCGTGCTGCACACGCGGCCCGAGGTGCATGGCCAGGGTCTGGTCGTGATCCTCGCCGCCGTCGCCGCCGGCGCAGCGATAATCGGCAAGCCGGCCGCGAAGAGCGACCGGGCGATGGTCGCGCTGTACCTGTTTCTCGCCGGGTCGCTGATCGCGATCTTCGCGACCGCGATGTCGGCGACGGCGAACGGTGCCGGCACCGGCTTCTGATTCGCGGGTCCGCGCGCCGCAGCTTGTAATCCTCCCCCTGCCCGGGTAGCTTTCGGTCACAATTGAAGTTCGGCGAACGAGCGCTCCGCTCGCGCCAGACCTCTCCTCCCGCTCCGGCAACCAGCGGGGGGCAAGCCATGACCACAGGGAGGATTGCCACGACATGAGCCGCCAATACGAGGCGGTGTATGTCTTCGACTCTGCACTCGAAGACTCCGCCATCACTGAAAAGCTGGGACGCTTTCACGCCCTTATCGGCGCGACCGGAGACATCACGGTCGACGCCTGGGGCCGGCGCCAGCTGGCCTACAAGATCGGCACGAAGGAGACCGGCTATTACGCCGTCGCCCGTTTCGAAGCCGAAGCCGCCGGACTGCCCGAGTACGAGCGCGCCATCCGGCTCGACGATGGGGTCATCCGCCATCTCATCACTCTCCACGAGCATGATCTCGGCGCGCCGCCGATGACGCCCGAGGAGCAGGCCGCGGCCGCGAAGCGCCGCGAGGAAGACGAGGACGAAGACGAATGAAGATGATGCGCCGTCCGACCAAGACGTGTCCGTTCTGCGAGACACGCGTTAGGCACGTCGATTACAAGGACGACCGGACGTTAGGCCGCTTCATCACCGAGCAGGGGAAGATCCTTCCCAGCCGGTTGAGCGGTGTCTGCGCCCGCCACCAGCGCCAGCTCGCCACTGCGGTGAAGCGGGCGCGTTACCTCGCCCTCGTTCCCTACATCAAGGGACACCAGGGCTGAGCTGACGCTCACGTCACGCTGATGACCGCCGTGCCGGTTCCGATCGCGCCACGCGAGCAAGGGTGGGCAGGTGTCCTCCTTGCCCTCGCGGCGTTCCTGCTCGTGCCGGCGATTCCCGTCGCCGGCGCGCTCTTTCCGGTCACTGAGGGATGGGTGCTGCTCGTCCCGGCGATCGCGGCGTGCACCCTCCTCGGCTGGTGGGCGGGCGGGCGCGCGTCGCTGGCGGTGTTCTGGATCGCGGTCGCCGCCTTCACGCTGTTCGGCCACCGCGCGAGCTGGGGGTCGTACGGCACGCTCCTCCGCGCCTGGGCGATCATCCTCGCCGGCGCGTTTGGCGTGCTGGCGCTGATCGACACCCGGCGGCCGTTGTTCGCCCGTGCGTTGTCGGCGGTCGCGATGACACTGGTCGCCGCGTTAGGCATCACGGCCGCGCTGCGGGCGCCGACCGGGGAAGTCGGCCGGGTCGTCGCCGAGCAGCTCGACCGGCGGAACCTGTCGGCGGTCGCGCAGCTGCGGACGCTGGCCAGCGAGCGGCCCGATGCGTGGGCACGCATCGTCAGGCAGTATCCGGACGGACGATCGCCGCTCGACGACGTCTCCGAGATGCTGGCGACGATGACGAAGGCAGGCACCGCCGCGTTCCCCGCCCTGCTCGCGCTGCAATCGCTCGCCGCGCTGGCGCTCGCCTGGGCACTGTATCACCGGCTCGCGCGCACGCGGATCGGTCCTCCGGTGGCCCCGCTTCGCGAGTTTCGCTTCAACGACCAGCTGGTCTGGGGATTGATCGTCGGCCTGACGGTGCTGCTGCTTCCCGCGGTTGCGCCTTCGCGGGCGGCGGGGTTTGGCATCCTCCGGGCGTCCGGCGTCAACCTCGTAGTATTTTTTCTTTCGCTCTATGCGCTGCGCGGACTCGGCGTGATCTCCTGGGTGCTGTCACAGCGCACCGTCTGGATTCTCGTCGGACTGTCAGTGCTACTCGCTCAGATTCCGATGCTGCAGACGATTGCGACATCGGGGCTGCTTTCACTGGTCACCGCGGCCGGGCTCCTCGGGCTCGCGGACACGTGGTTCGATTGGCGCCGACTGGCGCGTCCTCTCCCGTAACGTTCGGAGTTCCCATGGAAGTCATTCTGCGTCAGGCCGTCGATACCCTCGGCCACACTGGCGATATCGTGAAGGTCTCAGCGGGGTTTGCCCGCAACTATCTGCTCCCGCGCGGCATCGCCTACGAGGCGACGCCGGGCAACAAGAAGCGTCTCGAGCAGGAGCGCGTCCGGCTCGAAGCGGCCGAGGGTGAGCGCCGCGGCACCGCGTCGGAGTTGGCGACAAAGATCGAGCAGGTATCGCTGACCTTCTCCGCGCGCGTTGGTGAGGAGGGCAAGCTGTTCGGCTCCGTCACCACCGCCGACATCGCGCACGAGCTGGAGAAGCAGGGCATTCATGTCGAGAAGCGACAGATCGATCTGCACGAGCCGATCAAGGCGCTCGGCGTCTACCGCGTTCCGGTTCGCCTGCACGCCGACGTGAAGCCGGAAGTGCGGGTGTGGGTGATCAAGGGGTAACTGCAGCTACTAACTGCAGCTATTAGCCGTTAGCCTTAAGCTGTCAGCTGACGGCGGGGGTCATGGACCAGGAACCGCGCACCGGTGGACGCCGTGCTCAATACCTGGACTGTGGCCCTCCTTTTTTTCCTTCTCGTCACGCCGTCGCTCAACGCTAACGGCTAAAGGCTAACGGCTTTTTTCTGTGGGTGCTGCAGTTGGGTTGGCGCACTCCCTGCAACCGGACCAACAGAACGACATCCCTTGCCGGTAGAGTGGGGGCGTAGTCGCGTTGCAGCCGCTTGGTCCTCGCGGAACATTGGACCGCGTCCGGAGTTGTAGCCTACCTATTCCTACCCAGCCCCATCGTCCCGGTTTTCATGGCTATTGGTACCGCTCTTCCCTCGTCCGCGACGCTGGCCCAGCGCGCGGCTGCGCTCTGCCTCGACCTCAAGGCAAACGACGTCGTCATCCTTTCGCTGAAAGGAGTGTCCGACGTCGCCGACTTCTTCATCATCGCGAGCGGGACGTCTGATACCCACGTCCGCTCGATTGCCGATCATGTCAACGTCGAGTTGAAGAAAGAGGGAACCGCGGTACACCATGTCGAAGGGCTGACCCAGGGACGCTGGGCGCTCCTCGACTATTTTGATTTTGTGGTACACGTGTTTCACCCGTCGCTGCGGAGCTTCTACCAGCTCGAGCGGTTGTGGGGAGACGCGGAGGTGATTTCAGTCGACGCACAGGGAGGCACTCCGTGACACATCGTCTCCGTCTGGTTCCGGCGCTCGCGCTCAGCGCGGTCTCGCTTGGACTGGCACTCGTTGCCCCACAAGCGCAGGCACAGGAATACTTCGGCCAGAACCAGGTCCAGTACGATCATTTCGACTGGAAGGTGATGGAGACGGAACACTGGCTGATCCACTACTACCCGAGCGAGCAGACTGCGGTCTACGACGCGGCGCGCATGGCGGAGCGATCGTACGCGCGACTGTCGAGGATCCTCGGCTACCAGTTCCGCGAGAAGAAGCCGATCGTGCTGTTCGCGTCGCGCTCCGATTTCGGGCAGAACAACATCACGGGCGATCTCGGCGAGGGCGTCGGCGGTGTCACCGAGCCGCTGCGACACCGGGTGATCCTCCCGTTCACGGGCGACTACAAGAGCTTCGAGCACGTGCTCACGCACGAGATGGTGCACGAGTTCCAGTACGATATCTTCGCCCGCGGAAAGGCAGGCGGCGGTCTGCAGCAGCTGTCGCAGAACCCGATGCCGCTCTGGTTCGCGGAAGGAATGGCGGAGTACCTGTCGATCGGTCCCGATCACCCCTTCACCGATTCGTGGATGCGCGATGCTGCCCTCAACGGCAACATCCCGAGCATCGAGCAGATGACGGAGCGGCCGGACAAGTATTTTCCATATCGCTTCGGTGAGTCGATCTGGGCGTACGTCGGGGCACGCTGGGGCGATGAGACGATCGGACAGATTCTCCGCGCCTCGCCGAACATCGGCTACGAGCGCGCAATCAAGCGCGAGCTCGGCCTGACGCTCGAGGACCTGAGCCAGGAGTGGAAGGAATCGCTCCAGGATCGGTTTCTTCCCGGCATCACGCAGCTCGATCGCGCTCGCCGCATCGCGCAGCCCGTGCTCAACGAAAAGAAGACGGGCGGACAGGTCTTCGTCGCGCCGGCGCTGTCGCCCGACGGCAAGCGCATCGCCTTCCTCTCGAACGGCAGCTTCCTTCGCGGCCAGGTCTTCATCGACCTCTGGCTCGCTGACGCGCAGACGGGCAAGCGCATCAAGCGCCTGGTGAAGAGCACGACCGATCCGAACTACGAGGAGCTGCGGATCATCTACTCGCAGAGTTCCTTCTCGCCGGACGGCAAGCTGCTGGCGTTCACCGCACAGCGAGCCGGGAAGGACGTGCTCTATCTGCTCGACGTGAAGCGCCGCCGGGTCATCCGACGCTTTTCACTCCCCGGTATCGAGGGGGTGACAAGTCCCTCGTGGTCGCCGGACGGCACGCGGCTCGTCGTCAGCGGCGATGCGGGCGGCATCACCGATCTTTACATGGTGGATGCCGACGGCAAGAACTTCCGGCGCCTGACGGCCGACCGTTATGGCGACCTGCAACCGCAGTGGTCGCCCGACGGAAAGACCATCGCGTTCGTCAGCGACCGCGGTGAGAGCACCGACTTCGACCTGCTCCGCTTCAACAAGTGGCGGATCACCACGCTCGATCTCGCGACGATGCAGGTCTCGGTGCTCCCGGGTCAGGGCGGGTTGAACCTGAATCCGCAGTGGGCGCCGGACGGCAAGTCGATCATCTACCTGACCGATCGCACCGGCATCTCCAATCTTTTCCTGTACGACTTCGACTCGCGCCAACACTATCAGTTGACGAATGTCGTGAGCGCGATCAACGCGTTCACTGAATACAGTCCAGCGATCACCTGGGCTCGCGGCGCCGACAAGCTCGCCTTCACGTACTACGAAGACGGCGACTACACGATCTGGGGGATGAACAATCCCCGCGCGCTGAAACGCGAACCATACGTCGAAGCAGCGCGGATTGCGGGCCCGATCTTCAGCTCGCGGCGCGATTCGATGCATGTCGTCGCCGCATCGCCAGTTGTCGACACGACCCCCGACCCGACACGCGTCTCGACGTATCGCAGCGGGGCGGCGCCGATGCGCGCATCAGGCGCCGTCGCACGTGGCACTGGCGAGACCGTCCGCCGGCCCGTCACCGTCGCGCAGATCCTCGATAGCGCGAACCTCGCGCTACCCGACACCGCCGCGTTCAAGATCACTGACTACAAGGTCCGCTTTCAGCCGGATTACATCGCACGGCCCAGTGTCGGCTATGCACAGGACAACTACGGGCGCGGCGTGTTCGGCGGCACGACGATCATTCTCAGCGACCTGCTCGGCAACAACCGCCTGGCGATCGCCGCGGCGGTGAACGGGCGGCTGAGCGACGCGCAGATCTACACGGCGTATGCGAACTACGGCCATCGCGTGCAGTACGCGACCGGTGTCTCGCAGAGCCCATACTACTTCCTCACCGGCGACCGGCTGGTCGACGCGAACCCCGACGGATCCGTCAAGGCCGAGGAGCAGGAGATTACGCGGTTCATCTTCCGCCAGGTGTTCGGCGTCGGGATGTATCCGCTGAATCGCTTCACGCGGCTCGAGTTTGGCGGCGGCTTCAGCAACATCGACCGCCAGACGCTGTTCGTGCACCGCCTGATCGACTTCAATCAGCAGGTCGCGAGCGGATTCTACCTCGACGACATCCGAAACCAGCCGGGGATCAACAACTACTCGGTGAATGCGGCCTGGGTCTCGGACAATGCACTCTTCGGCTACGTCGGGCCGATCTCCGGGCGGCGCTATCGCTTCCAGGTCGAACCGCAAACCGGCAGTTGGCGGTGGATCGATTACTCCGGCGACTACCGCCGTTATGACCCGATCCTCTTCAACTTCCTGACGGTCGCGACGCGCGTGCTGACCAACGTGACCGTCGGCCGCGACGAACGTTATGCCTACAAGTACATCGGCGTGCCGCAGTACATTCGGGGTTACGACCGCCAGAATTTCTTTTCCTACAGCTGCGGCGCATTTGGTTCAGTGGCTACCAATTGCAACGCACAGAGCCTGCTTGGGAGCCGGATCGCGGTCGCGAACGCCGAGCTGCGGTTCCCGGTGATTAATCGGCTCGAGCTGGGCATCCTGCCGATTGCCCTCCCGCCGATCGAAGGTGCGTTCTTCTACGACGCCGGTGTGGCGTGGAGCCGGGGCAACTCGGTGCAGCTCCGCGCGCCGAAAAATCCGGAAGCATCACCGAACGTCCGCTACCCGTACCGGAGCTACGGCGCCGGCGTGCGCGTGAACCTGTTCAACTATGCGATCCTTCGTTGGGACTACGCCAAGCCGGTGAGCATCGACCACAAGGCGTTCTGGACCTTCTCGATCGGTCCGAATTTCTGACCTGATCGCCGGCATCGTTCAGAGCACCCCGGCGGACCAGTTCGTGGTCCGCCGGGGTGCTGGTTTTTCAGGACTGTCGCGGCTTGTTCACACCCTACTGAGCGAATAGCTTCTCTCGGTGCGCACGCTGCTCGCCTATGCGCTCGTGCTCGTCGCCTGCGGTCGTTCGGACCGTTCGGACGACCCCGCCAAGCACGACGCCGCCCCATCACTGACCCGCGCCTCTGGCCCGGACCCCGTCGTTCTGCGCATCGCGCGCGGGGGGGGAATCGCGCGCGCCTATCTGTATCCGCGACTCGACTCCGCAACGTGGACTTCAGGTACTGCGCTTCCAGCACCCGATCGAGTCCTCGCGTTCGCCGACGACGCTGGGCAGCTCGTGTTTGCCGACGTGAAGGGCGGTCTGGTTCGACTCGACCTCCGCTCGGCGGAGATCACGATCAGTCGCAAGCCGAAACTCGCCGCACTGGCATCGGCCGATGGTGAGGCGGTGTTCGGCATCAGCGACAGCGGAACGGTCACGCGAATCACGCCGACTGGGCGCTGGACCTTCAAGGCCCCGCTCCGCCCGCGCGACGTCCTGCCGCAGGGTGATGGTTCGCTCGTGGTGGCATCCGATCGCGCCGAGAACACAGTCGTCTGGCACCTCTGGCCACCAGACGTCCGCATCGTCGACAGCGCGATCATCACCCACTCGGCCAAGTCGCGTGCGGTGCAGGCGGGGGATCGCGTCGTGCTCGTGCATGGCGCGTCGATCGAAGCGGTGCGCGGCCGCGACCTCGCGCCATCGCCGACGGTAACGCTCGATTCGACGATTGTCGCGGTGGCGTCGACGCCAAGTGGTGACCGGTTGTACGTGCTCGAGCGCGGGCGCAACAGCCTGCAGGTGCTCGATCGCTATCAGGGCGGGAGTGGAGACGCGCTGGCGATTCCCGGCGAAGCCAACGAGCTACGGATGGATCCGCTCGGTCGCTACCTGCTCGTCCGGCCGGTACGTGGCGACTCGGCGTGGGTCGTCGCCGTCGGCTCGCAACGCGTCGTCGGCGCGGTCGCGACGGGGTGGCGCAACGACCTGCCCTTTGTCGCGCCCGACGGACAGATCGCGCTGACAGCGGGCAACGATGTGCGATTCGTCGACGCCGAGACGTTTCGGACAGGCGCAACGATCAAGGGCGGGGCGAAGGATTTCTGGGTGCTCGTCTCATGGAACGGTTTCCGACCGCGGGCGGCGTCGCTCGACGCGCCAGTGCATTTCGAGGGCGCGATGTACGACTCGACCGCGCGCGGGGGGCCCGCTGACAGTACCGTCGATCCAGCGGGTGCGTTCGCCGGCGCCCGCCCCGATGCACCTGCGTTGCCGCCGCCTAACGCCACCCGGTCGCTGCCTGACGCTGGCGCACCGTCCGCGCCGGTGAGTCGCGGGTTCTTCGTGTCATTGGCGTCGCACACCGACGAAATGGGCGCGCGCGCCGATGCGAGGAGCGTGATCGTCGATGGGCAACCGGCGCACGTCGCGACTTCGCCGGTCGGGGGCAAGACGCTGTATCGCGTCGTCCTCGGGCCCTACCCGACGCGAGCCGCCGCCGAACGCGCCGGTTCGCTGGCGGCGCGGCCGTTCTGGATCTACGAGGCGCAGTGAGGCTCGTCGACGAATCACGCCCGACTGCTGCGGCATGGGAGGATGAGGGGCGCCGGATCGGCGCCGGTCTCGACGCGATCACTGCCATCGTCGTCGTCGCGTCGATGCCTGACGATGCGGCGGCGGTCGCGCTCGGGATCGGCGCACTGCAGGCAAAGCGGCGCCGCGTCGTCGTCGTCGACCTGGCCGGCGACACCGCCACGCTCGCCCGCCTCGTCACCGGCGAAGACCCACACGGTCTCTCGGACAGCTTCCGTTACGGCGTTTCCCTCAATCGCGTCGCGCACCGCATCGGCGACGGTGAAAACCTCTTCGTGCTCCCGAGCGGCAGCGAAGCTGTTCTCGACGAGGAGATCTACCGCAGCGATCGCTGGCGCCGCCTCGTCGCCGGCTTTCGTGAAGTCGGCGCATTGCTCGTTCTCGTCGCGCCGGAGAGCGCGCCCGCACTCGACGCGCTCGTCGCGTTCACCGACGGAAGCGTCGCGGTCGGGAATGTCGCGGTTCCGGGACGGGTGATCGACGTCGCTGCCGCTCCGCGGATTGCGCGGCGCACCGCGCCGCACAGTGTGGATCGCGCCGGCACCACCGCGGCGAATCGCGCGCGACGCGAGCGCGGAACGGCGGCTCGTGCACCAGCGATCGCCCTGCCCGCCCGCCCCCGCTCGCGCGCGCTGCTGATCGCGAGCGGGCTCGCCGCGGTCGCGGTCGCGGGGTTGCTCGTGATGCGTGCACTGGGCACCGCGGAAAGCGCATCACCCCGCGTCGTTCCCTCCGCTGACACACCGATCGCGACCGGGCCACGTTCGGTCGATTCCGCGGCCGCTGCTGTCGCGCCCGACGCACCGCCCGTTCGCAATCCCGCCGACTCGGCGCGTGCCGCGGCGTGGGGCGTCGAAATCGCCAAGTTCAGCACGCCGACGGGCGCACTCATTCGAGTGCGTGACGAACTACCGAAGACCACCAGCGCGCCAACGTTCGGCGTCGTCGCGATCGGCGCCGATGCGACGCTCTGGTTTCGGGTGATCGCCGGTGCCAGCGCCGGCCGGCCAGCCGCTGACGCGCAGCTGGCCGCACTCCGTCGTGCGAAAGCGATCGACGACCCGACCGCGGGTGCGGTCATCAGCGTCCCGTTCGCCTTCCGCCTGCAGGCGGACGTGGCCGCCACGTCCGCTTCGTCGATCGCCGCCCAGTACCTGGGGCGCGGTGTTCCCGCCTACGCGCTGCTCCAGGACGACGGCTCGGCGACGATCTATGCCGGCGCTTTCGAGACGGCCGACCAGGCCGCACTCTTCATGGACTATCTCCGCGCGGCTGGCATCGAGCCGGCGCTGACGTACCGAATCGGGAGAATGCTCTAGTGCGGTTGACCAAGCTCGAGCTTCATGGCTTCAAGTCGTTCGCCGACGCGACCGACATCGTCTTCGAACAGGGCGTGACCGCGATCGTCGGGCCTAACGGTTGCGGCAAGTCGAACGTCTCCGACGCGATCCGCTGGGTGCTCGGCGAGCAGCGCGCCCGAATGATGCGCGGCGCGAAGATGGAGGAAGTCATCTTCCAGGGCTCCTCGGCGCGCCGTGCCGTCAACATCGCCGAGGTTTCACTCCACTTCGAGAACGACGATGGCGCGTTAGGCATTCCCTTCCGCGAGGTCGTGATCACTCGCCGGCTGTCGCGTTCCGGCGACAGCGACTACTTCCTCAACCGCGCGCCCTGCCGCCTCCGCGACATCGGCGACCTGCTCCGCGGCACCGGACTCGGTGCTGACTCGGGTGTCGTCATCGAGAGCAGGATGATTGACGCGCTGCTCAGCGAGCGCCCCGACGAACGCCGCGAACTGTTCGAGGAGGCAGCCGGCGTCGGCCTCTATCGCGATCGGCGACGCAGCACTGAGCGGCGGCTCGAGGAGACGAGCGTCGACCTGCAGCGCCTCGACGACCTGATCGCCGAGGTCCAGACACAGGTGCGCTCGCTCGCTCGCCAGCGCAAACGCGCCGAACGGTACGCCGAGTTGAACGAGCGCCGCTTCCAACTCGAGATCGCCGTGACCGCGCGCGAGATGGCAGCGTGGCACGACGAACTCGGCCGCCTCGAGTCGCGTATCGCCGAATTGCGCGAGACAGTTCCGGCGAGCGAAGCGCGCGTCCGCGATGCAGAGGAAGCGCGCGAGCAGCGCCACGGCGCGCGCGCCGCGGCGGAAGGACAACGCGGCGAACTCGCGCGCCTCGTCGGCACCCAGCGCCAGCAAACCCTCGAGCTCCGCGGCGAGATCGCCGTCGCCGAGGAGCGTCAACGCAACGCGGGCGCGCGCCGGCAGCGTGCGGAGGACGAGCGCCGCGAGAGTGAGGCGCACGGCGTGCGGCTCGCCACCGAGCGCGCCGAAGCAACCGCTGCGCGTGAGGCAGCGGAGACCGAGCGTCTCGCCGCTGCTGATCGGCTCGAGCAATTCGCGGCGACCGAAGAGGAAGCGCGCGAGACGGTGATCGCCGCTCGCGGCATCGTTGCCGCGGCCGAGCGCTCACTGCGCGAACTGCAGGACCAATTGCGGCGCCTCGAGCACGACGGCGAAGGCACGGCGCGCGAGCACGGCGAAGTGGCGCGCCGTCTCGAAGCGCTCGACATCGAGCGCGAAACGCTGCGCGATACGGTTGCTGCAGCGACGCGCGAGCTGCGCGATGCCGACGACGCTCTTGCCCAGGCACGAGAGCGCGTCGAGCACACGCGGATCGCGCTCGAGGAAGCGCGCCGCGCGCATCAGGGTGCGCGCGATCGCGATGCAGCGTCGCGGGGCGAGCTCTTTCGCGCCGATGAAGCGCACACCGCGCTGCAGGGCAAGGTCAACGCCCTCGAGACGCTCGAGCGCGAGCGTGTCGGGCTCGCGCCCGCGGCCGCGCTGCTGCTCAAGGAGCGCGCGCAGTTCGGCGCCGGCGCGGTGCTCGGACCGCTCTCGGATTTCCTGACGGTCGACCAGGCATCCGCACTTCTCGTCGAGCGGTTCCTCGGCAACACCGTGCACGCGGTACTGGTCCGCGACGCCGGTGTCACCGACGCGATCCGCTCGTGGCACACCGCGGCGAACCCAGGGCCGCTGCTGCTCCTCCCCGCCGATGCGCTGAGCGAGGACGAGTTGGTGCAGGAGTCTTTCCCCGACGCACTCGTGCATCTCGTCAACGCGGCTTCTCCCGCTCGGGCGTGGGTGCGTTCACTGCTCGGCCACGTTCACGCCGTCGATGCCGGCTCCGCGTTCGTCGACGCGCGCGGCGCCGTCTGGCTGCCGGGCAGTCAGGCTGGTCCCGGCCCGCTGCGGCGGCGCGCCGAGCTCTCGACGCTGCGCGAGGATCTCGCCCACAGCGAACTATCGCGCTTCGCCGCATCGGAAGCAGCCGACGCGGCGCGCGCCGCGTTCGAGGGTGCGACGCACGCCGCCGAACACGCCGCTGAGGAGTTCACCGTCGCACAGCAGGCAGCGCGGCGCAGTGATGAGCTGCGTGGTGAGCGCGATCGCGCACGTCAACGCGCCGATCGCGAGCTCGCTGACGCCGAGTCGCTGGCGGCGCGGCTGACGACGCGCCGCGACGAACTGCGCGATCGGCTGGCGACGATCGGCGAGGAAGCGGCAATCGTCGCTGCGGCCGTCGCCGAGCGCGAGCAGACGTTAGGCACCTCGCGCGAGCGGCTGGCCGATGGCGACGCGCGCCTCGAGGAGGCGCGCGAGCTGCGCACTCGCTGGCAGGTCGAACAGGCGCAGGCGCAGGCGCGCCTCCAGGTTGCCAGCGACCGCGAGCGGCGGCTCGGTGACGAGGCCGCAACGATGGCCAGCCGGATGCACACGCTGCACTCGGAGCTCGTCGGACTGTCCGCGGCGGACAGTGCACTCGCGCAGCAGATCGACTCCTGGGCAATGGATCTCGACGCGCGTCAGGCAATGCTTGCTGATGGCGAAGCGCGCCTGGCCGCGGCCGAGAAGGGCGTGATCGAAGCCGACGAGACGCTCAACGTCGCCGAGCGAATGCTCGACGACGCGCATCGCCGCGTTGGCGGATTGAGCGAAGAGCTCCACGGCGCGGAGCTTCGTTACACCGAGCTGTCGGGGCGGCGCGGGGCGATTCGCGAGCGCCTGGAATCGGAGTGGCGGAAGCCGCTCGAGGAGCTGCTCGCCGGCGCGATGGCCACCGATCTCGACGACGATGCGCTGCGCGCTGAAGCTGACGACGCGCGTGCGCAGCTCGAACAACTTGGTCCGGTGAACGTCCTCGCGATCGAGGAGCACGAAGAAACACAGCGCCGACTCGATTTCCTGACCGGACAGCGTACCGATCTCGCCGAGGCGCGCGCTTCGCTCCAGCAGGCCATCCGTGAAATTGACAGCACGGCCCGCGAGTTGTTCATGACGACATTCGCGCAGGTCCGCGACAACTTCCGCCAGATCTTCATGTCGCTGTTCGGCGGGGGCGAGTGCGATCTCGTACTCGAGAACCCCGAGTTGCCACTCGACTGCGACATCGAGATACACGCCTCGCCTCGGGGCAAGAAGACACAGCGCATCAACCTGCTGTCCAGCGGCGAGCGTGCGCTCGTCGCGCTGTCGCTGCTCTTCGGAATCTTCCTGACGAAGCCGAGTCCCTTCTGCCTCCTCGACGAGGTGGACGCACCGCTCGACGACGCGAACGTCGGGCGCTTCGTGCGGATGCTGAACCAGTTCAAGAGCCGCACGCAGTTCATCGTCATCACGCACAACCCGCGCACCAGCACTGAAGCCGCCGACGCGGTCTACGGTGTGACCATGCAGGAGCCGGGCGTCTCGTCGCTGGTGAGCGTGAGGATGCGCGGTCGCGCCGTCGAGGACGCGGTCGTGGTGGACGCCGAACCAGCCGGGGCGCCCGCGTGACCCGTCGGCACGCGCGGCTATCTGCGGTTGCCGGCGCTACCGTTATGATCTTGTTCGCCGCGCCGCGCGCCGGCGCGCAATCGGCGTTCATCACGCCGCCGATCAATCTCCTCTACCAGAATTTCCCGAATCCATTTCCCAACATCGGTGTTCCCGCGACCTGCATCTGGTTCGACCTCGCGCAGAACTCGACCGGTGTAACCGTCGCCATCTACGATCTTCGCGGACGACTTGTCCGCACGATGGTGCCCTCGGCCAACATCGGATCGACATTGCCGGCGGGATACTACGGACGCAATGGAAATGGACCCGCAGCCAGCGGCTGCGACCCGCGCCTCACGTGGGATGGACGTGGCAGTAACGGCGCGAGCGTGCCGGCCGGCGTCTACCTCCTACGGCTCCACGTGGACGACGCGTGGCAGACGAAGAAGATGATCTTCCGCGGTCCCTAGTGCGCCTGACGACGGTCGGAACCGGTACCGCCGCACCGGTCGCGTCGCGCGTGCAATCCGGGCATCTCGTCGAATGCGATGACGTCCGCCTCCTGATGGACTGCGGAAGCGGCATCAGCTTCCGGCTGGCGACCCTCGGCATCGACTGGTCGTCGATCACCCATCTGGCGCTCACGCACTTCCATGCCGATCACGTTCTCGACGTGCCCACGATGCTGGTCGCGTGGCGTCACGGCATGCTGCCCCCGCGGAGCGCGCCACTGCAGATCCTCGGGCCCATCGGCACGGCTGCCCTCGTCGACGGCATGACCTCGGCGCTCGGCATCACATATCGCGATTACGGGTTTCCTGTTATCGTGCGTGAGATGCCAGCCGGGGAACGCCTGTCCATCAGCGAACATTGTACTATTGAGAGTCGATCAGTTCCCCACACGGCCGAGAGTGTGGCATATTTGATCGAGGGCGAGGGACGCCGCATCGTCTACACGGGCGATACGGGGTTCGACGAAGGGTTCGCGCAGTGGGCGAAGGGTTGCGACGTGCTGCTGTCCGAGTGCTCGCTCCCTGCGTCGATGGCGATCCCGACGCATCTCACCCCGGAACAGGTCGGGGCGATTGCGCGCATTGCATCACCGATGCTCCTCGCGGTGACGCACCAGTATCCCCCGCTCGAGCAAGTCGACGTCCGCGCGGCGATCGCCGCGATTCACGCAGGACCAGTCGTCGTCTGTCACGACGGTTGGAGCACGGAGCTCTGAGGATCCAATGCTGGTCGTAATGCAACATGGGGCGACCCCCGCCGAGGTGGATGGGGTTGTTCGGACCATCGAGGAGATGGGTTATCAGGCGCGGCCCATGCCCGGCGCGCAGCGCACGGCGGTTGGTCTCGTCGGCAACGATGGTCGTGTCGACGCGTCGCGCATCGAGGCGCTTGCCGGCGTGGCGCAGGTCATTCACGTGTCGCAGCCCTACAAGCAGGTCTCGCGCGAATGGCGGCCGGAAAATACCATCGTCACGATTGCGCCTGGGGTCGTGTTCGGTGGCCAGCAGATTCCGATTATCGCCGGCCCCTGCTCGGTCGAGTCGGAGGAGCAGATCCTCGCCGCGGCGCGCGCCGTACGCGCCGGGGGCGCCGTCGCGCTGCGCGGTGGTGCATTCAAGCCAAGATCCTCGCCGTACGCCTTCCAGGGGCTAGGTACCAAGGGACTGGAACTCCTCGCACTGGCCCGTGAGGAGACGGGGCTGGCCATCGTCACCGAGGCGATGGATGACGAAGGCGCGCATGAGGTCGCGGAATACGCCGACTGCATCCAGATCGGCGCGCGCAACATGCAGAACTACTCGCTCCTGCGTTGCGTCGGGAAGATCGGTAAGCCGGTGCTGCTCAAACGCGGACTCGCGGCGACGATCAACGACCTGCTGCTCAGCGCCGAGTACATCCTCGCCGAGGGCAACAGCCAGGTGATCCTGTGCGAGCGCGGCGTCCGCAGCTTCGATCCCGCCGCGCGCAACATGTTCGACCTGACTGCCGTGCCGATCGTGCACAAGCTGTCGCACCTTCCGATCATCGCCGATCCGAGCCATGGTACCGGGCTCCGCGACAAGGTGACGCCGATGGCCCGCGCCGCGGTGGCCGCCGGCGCCGACGGCGTGATGGTCGAAGTGCATCCCACGCCGGAGCGCGCTCTCTCCGATGGCGGCCAGTCGCTCTACCCGGAGCAGTTCTCCAGTCTCGTCGGCGAGCTTCGGTCGATTGCCGGCGCAATCGGACGTTCGCTCGCGGTGCAGTCGGGAACGGCGGCCTCCGCGCGGGTGTAGGACGATCAGGCCGCGGCACCACGCCGCGGCCGGCGATGTGCCTGACCGCTCACTTCGGGCTCGTTGGGCAGTTGCTCCCGCCTCGAGGTGCATGATGGGACGCACGATCTCCGCCGCGCTGGTTGCCACCGCGCTCGCTGCCGCCACTGCCGGCGCACAGGCACCAGTCGACGTCGCGCTCGACCACGCGGTGTCTGCGTACCAGAGCGTGCATTCGCTGCGCGCGAGCTTCGACCAGGCGTTGTCCAATCCGATCACCGGACGTTCGTCGCAGGCGAAGGGCGAACTGCTCGTCAAGCGACCCGGCCGCATCTCGGTTCGCTTTACCGAACCCGCCGGCGATCGCATCGTGTCCGACGGCAAGTTCGTCTGGATCTACCTTCCGAGCGGCGCGCCGGGTCAGGTCATCCGCGCGCGTGCTGACGCGGCGAAGGGCACCGGAATGGACGTCAGCACCGAGCTGCTCACCTCGCCCCGTACCAACTTCGATGTCGCCGACGGCGGCGCAGCCTCGATCGCCGGGCGCGCGACGCGTATCGTCGCCCTCACCCCGCACACCGCGCGTAATTACACGAAGGCGCGGCTCTGGGTCGACGACGCCGATGGCGTCGTGCGCCAGCTCGAACTGACCGAGAACAGCGGTGTGGTGCGGACCGTCACCTTCCGCACAATCCAGCTCAATGCGAAAGTGCCTGCGTCGGCGTTCAAGTTCGCGGTCCCAAAGGGCGCCAAGGTCTTCGACAGCGAGTGATGAGTCGCCGGCTCGTGGCCCGGTCGTGAGCGCTCATCAGGCGCGATGATCGACCGCCGCACTCGACCGCGTCGACCGAGCCGCCTGACGCTACGCTTCGAGTGCGGCGCTGATCCTGACTAACGTTGCGCCGTCCGTCCCCGCCCGCCGCGCCAGCTCGACCGCCGCGGTCGACAGTGCAACGTAGAGCCGCCGCGCCGCCAGATCCGACCGCAGCGCCGCGACGTGAGCGGTGACCGTTGCGACATCGCCGCGGACGATCGGCCCGGTGAGCGCGGCAGCGGCCGTCGTGCCTTCGAGGTTGGTGATAGCGCCGCGCATCAGCGCGCCGACCGCCCCCCACGCCTCCGCGCCGTCTACCCCGATCCCCGTCAGCAACTCCGCGGCAACAGCCGCGAGTACCGTCGCAAAGTTGCTGGCGAACACCGCCGCCGCATGGTAGGTCGCCTTCTCGCCCCTCGGGATCCGCAGCGCGTGCGCGCCTAACCGCCGCGCCAGCTCCTCCGCGGTGGCCACCGCGGCGGGGTCGCCATCGATCCCGATCCAGGCGCCGCGCAGCAACGCCGCCGCGCGCGCCGGATCGGCGAGCGGAACCAGCGGGTGAAATGTCCCGCAGGCATGACCCTGCGCGCGCAGCCGCGGCAGCGTGGCTGGTTCCGCGCTGCCGCTGGCGTGAAGGATCACGGCTGCCGGCCGCAACGGCGCAGTCGCCAGGATGCCTAACGCATTCTCGAGCTGTCCATCGCGCACCGCTACCAGGATCACATCAGCCGTGCCGACGGCCGGCGGGAGCGGGCCGGCCGTAATTGCGTCCGGCTTTTCCTCGATACGCCGTCCGTGAAGGCCGGCGACGTCAATCCCCGATGCGCCAAGGGCGCGGGATAACCCGCGCCCCGCCCGACCGGCACCGAGGATGAAGACCGCGCCGGTCACTTCGCTTTCGTCGTGTCCGCGCGCGCCGCGGCCATCGTCGCCGCCCGGTCAAGCAGCTCACGCTGGGTCCGTACACCGTTCAGCAGCTGGAGGGAAATCGCCAACGACCGATCATTGCGCAGCCCACGCGCGAACTCGGCGTCGGGGCCGAGTGCGTAGCGCGCGATCTGCGCGCCGAGAATGCGGGATACCAGTGGCTCGGCCGCATCGTAGACCGGCCGGCTGACGACGACACCTCGTTTTGCCATTCGTTCATAGAGCGACGCGCGCATCGCCGGCGTGACGATGAAATCCGGCGACGCAATCGTGCCGCTGCCCTTGAGCTCCAGCGCGTAGGCGGCCAGCGCGTCGCGGAAGACCGCGACGTTCTTGCCTAACGCCTGCTCGAAGGCGCGCTCGGGGGGCGGCCGCACGGAATCGTCGACCACGACGTCAGGCGTGATGCCGCCGCCACCGAGCAGCGTTCGGCCGAGCGGCGTCTTCACGGTGACCTGCTTCGGCGGCTTCGGCGTGCCGTCGCCATCATCCTCGGCCTTGCTCGGCCGGTCGATGCTGCGGCCGAGGGGCGTGTACCATTTGGCGATCGTCAACTTGAGCGCGCCCGCCTGGCCGAGCGGGAACAGCGTCTGCGCGCTCCCCTTCCCGTACGACTGGATGCCGACGATCACCGCCCGATCCTGATCCTGCAGGGCGCCCGCCACGATCTCCGACGCGCTCGCACTGCCGTGATCGACGAGGACGACCAGCGGCATGTCGGGCCACGGCTCTTTCACATCGTCGGTGAATTCCGCGGTCGCGTCGGCGGTGCGCCCGCGCGTCGAGACGACGCGTTCGCCCGGATCGAGGAACAGCTCGGACACCCGCACGCCCTGGTCAAGCAGGCCGCCCGGGTTTCCGCGGAGGTCGAGAACGAGCTTTCGCATGCCCTGTCCGCGGAGCTTGTCGATCGCTGCCTGGAGGTCGCGCGCGCTCGGCTCGCTGAAGATCGTCAGGGCGATGTAACCGACGTCGCCGCCGAGCATCCGCTGATGCGACACCGACGAAACGTGGATCTCCTCGCGCTTCAACCTGATCGGGATGTGCTCGGTCACTCCCGGACGCTCGACCGTCAGGCCTAACGGCGTGCCGGGCGCGCCGCGCAGCGCTTTCGACGCCTCGTCGGACGTCCAGCCGGCGGTCGACTTGCCCTCGACCTCGACGATCCGGTCACCGGTGCGGATCCCTGCGCGCTCGGCCGGCCCCCCGGGAATCGGCGCGACGACCGTGATCCACCCCTCCCGCAGGTCCATCTGGATGCCGACGCCCGCATATCGGCCCGTCGTGCTCTCGTTCAGCGCGCGGAGGCGATCGGCCGTCAGCAGCACCGAATGCGGGTCGCGCAGCTCGTCGAGCAGCCCAGTGACCGCCTTGTCATACAGCTGCGCATCGCTGAGCGAGTCGACGTAGAGGTTCGACACGCGCGCCATCACCTCGCCGAAGAGCTGGGCGCCAGCCGCCGAGCCGCGCGAGCCGCGAATCCCGCGCTCCATCAGCCAGCCCCCCGACGCAAGAGCGGTGCAGAGAACGAGCGTGACGATGAGGGCGCGCGATCGCATGGCCATGTGTCTACCGGATCCGAGCCGGGCTGTGTGTTGCATCGACGTTCGATTCGACTCCGAAAACATCCGGCCAACGCTCACCGAGCACTCGCATGATCGCCGCCGCTACTGCATCCTCGCTGCCCGTTGCGTCCACCGTGACGATCGGCCCGCATTCGGCGTGCGCCGCCTGCCACGCCGGCTCGGCGAACTGCGCGAACGCCTGCTCGACGCGGCGATGAAAGGCGTCGCCCGACGACTCCATCCGATCGCGCGCGCCGCGCTTGTCAGCACGCCGCATGCCCTCGTCCGACGACAGCGTGAGAAGCACGGTGAGATCGGGGACGAGATCGCCCGTCGCCAGCCGGTTGGCCGCGCGAAGCGTTTCTTCGTCGAGACCGCGGCCATGGATCTGGTACGCATACGTCGAAAGAAAGAACCGGTCGAGCGTCACCGTCGTTCGCGCCGCAATCGCCGGCTTCACCACTCGCTCCACCAGTTCAGCCCTCGAAGCGATGAACAGTGCCGCCTCGGCAGGTGCGGTAATCCTGCTCTCCGGATCGTTGAGCAGGATTTCGCGGATCCTTTCCCCGACCGGCGTTCCGCCCGGCTCGCGCAACTCCACGTGCGCCACGCCGCGCCGCGTCATCCACGCGCCGAGCCGAGCGACCTGAGTGGACTTTCCAGCCCCCTCAGGTCCCTCGATGACGAGCAGCAGCCCGCGTCTCTCCGTCACGCGTCAGCCAAGCGTGATGATCGAGCTCGTCGCGCCCTTCTTGATTCCTTCGACGATCCAGTCGTTGACCTTCATCATCATCTTGTCGTAGTTCTCCTGCGCCACGACCAAACGCTGATACGTCGAGTTCTGCTGTACCTGGCCGAGAAGCGTATCAAGACTCTGCTCCATCTCGTCGCTCGGACGCTCGCCGCGTTCGATCAGCTGCTGCGCGTCCGTGCGCAGCGTCTCCATCTTCTTCAGCAACTCGACCGCCTGCTTGTCGCCGGTGAGCAGGTCGTTTGCCCGCTTCACTGCCTGATATTCGCTGCTCTGGCCGATCAGCCGGCCGAGCTCCTTTGCCTTGTCGTCGATCATCGTGCTCCCGGTTGCGCCCCCTCGGGCGCCTGAACGTTAGGGATCGCCCCCGCGCTTCGTCGCGCGACAACGAACCGCTCTCGACCCGCGAGGTCGCGATGCACCGCGACCTCATCATACCACCCGCCCGCCTGCACTGTTTCCGCGCTGAGCTGCGCACGTCGCGCATCGACTTCCAGCAGCAGCCACCCGTTGCCTTCAAGCACCCGCGCCGCGCCGAGTCCGATCGCCGTAATGTGGGCCATTCCGCCATCTGCGGAATAGAGCGCCAGCGACGGTTCCCAATCACGCACCAGCGCTGGCAGTGCTGACGCCTCGGCCGCCGCGATGTACGGCGGGTTCGACACGATCATCTGCACTCGCTCGCCCGCGATCGGCGCCAACAGCGATCCTTCGCGAAATTCAATCGGCGCCCGCAGAACACCCTGCAGCCGCCGCGCGTTGCCGCGCGCGACCTCGAGTGCGTCGGTCGAGACGTCCGTCGCGATCACCCGCTCGAACCGGCCCTCGCTCGCCAGGGCAAGCGCAATGCACCCCGAGCCTGTGCCGATGTCGACTACGGTTCCGCCACCGCATCGCTCGAGCGCGAGGTCGACGAGGACCTCCGTCTCGGGACGCGGAATGAGGACTCGCTCGTCCACGTCGAGCGTCAGGTGGCGGAACGCGGCGCGGCCGGTGGCGTACTGAATCGGCGCACCGCGCGCCCGCATCGTCGCGGCGCGTGACAACGCATCGACCACGTCTGCGCCGAGCAGCTCGTCGGGATGATGCATCGGCCATGACCGACGCACGTCGAGCAGCGACACGAGCAGCGCGCGCGCTTCCTCGGCGACGCTGTCGAATTCGGCGGCGTGAGGCGCGCGCGCCAGCGTTGCCTCGACCTGCGCGAGCGCGCCGGCGACGAGTGCCTCAGCCACCGCGCAGCCTCTCTTCCACGTCGGCGAGGCTGAGTGCCTCGATCAGCGGGCCAACGTCGCCGCCGAGCACGCGCGTGAGCTCGTGGAGCGTGACATTGATCCGGTGATCGGTCACCCGATTCTGCGGAAAATTGTAGGTGCGGATCTTGGCCGAGCGATCGCCGGTGCCGACCTGCGTCTTTCGCATCTTCGAGCGCTCTGCTTCCTGCTCGGAGACGCGCAGGTCGAGCAGACGCGCGCGTAGCACCTCCATCGCCTTGAGCTTGTTCTGCAGCTGCGACTTCTGATCCTGCTGGCTCACGACGAGCCCTGTGGGGATGTGCGTGATGCGGACCGCCGAATCGGTGGTGTTGACGCTCTGCCCGCCCGGCCCCGACGAACGAAAGACGTCGATGCGCAGATCCTTGTCCTCGATCTTGACGTCGACTTCCTCCGCCTCGGGGAGGACAGCCACCGTCGCCGCCGAGGTATGGATGCGTCCCTGCGCCTCGGTGGCCGGCACGCGCTGCACCCGATGCACCCCCGACTCCCAGCGCATTGAGCCGTACGCACTCTCGCCGGTGAGCTTGAAGATCGCTTCCTTGAGTCCGCCTAACGTTCCGTCGGAGAGTGAGATCACTTCCTGGCGCCAGCCACGCGTCGACGCGTAGCGCGTGTACATGCGATAGAGATCGGCCGCGAACAGCGCCGCCTCGTCGCCCCCCGCGCCGGCGCGGATCTCGACGATCGCGTTGCGATCTTCGAGGGGATCGCGCGGAATGAGCAGCGGCTTGAGCGCGCGCTCGAGCTCCGGGACGCTGGCCTCGAGCCGCGCGACTTCCGCGCGCGCTTCGGTCGCCATCTCGGGGTCATCAATGGAAACGAGCTCGCGGGCCTCCGCGAGCTCGATCTCAGTCCTCCGCAGCTTTTCGGCAAGCTCGACGACCGTCGCCAGTCGGCTATGCTCTCGGCCGAGTTCGGCCAGCTTGGCGTTGTCCCGCGCCGCGGACGGCTGGGACAACTCTCGCTCGACCGACGCCGCGCGCTCCAGCGCGTCGGAAAGCCGATCGCGCAGGAGGCTGTCGGTCTGTTGGCTCAGACGGGCTTCTTCCCGAACTTCTGGCGGAAGCGATCGATCCGCCCCGCGGTGTCGATGAACTTCTGCTTGCCCGTATAAAACGGGTGGCACTCCGAGCAGACGTCCGTGTGCATCTCGGGAATCGTCGAACGCGTCTGGAACGTGTTGCCGCAACCGCACTTCACGGTCGCCGTGGCGTACACGGGATGGATTTCGGTCTTCATGGCGAGCCTCGTCGGATACGTGAAACGATCAGCCTGACAATCTAGCGGAAACCGGCCCTAAAAGACAAGCGCGCAACGCGTTGCGGGTTTGACATGGGCACGAGGCGCCGGTAAGATTCTCAGGTTCTACACTGTGAACGCCGTACAGGCTCGATTTGTTCGCGCGCTCGACGGTTGGCAGTCTCCCTATCGCACTGACCAAACCATGGAAACCCTGGACTTCCTCGCGACGGTCCCGCTGTTCGCCAGTCTCGAGCGTGATGCGTTGCAGGAGTTCGCGTCCATCACGCGCGAAAAGGCTTATCCGAAGGGAAGCGTCATCCTGTTCGAGGATGATCCCGGTGATTCGCTCTTCGTGGTCCGGCAAGGTCGCGTGAAAGTCGTGCTCGTTGGCGAGGACGGGCGTGAAGTGATCCTCGGCGTGCTCGGCGTGGGCGAACACTTCGGCGAACTCTCGCTGATCGACGAACAGCCGAGATCGGCACACGTCATCGCGATGGAAGACGCGACGATGCTCGTCCTCCGCCGCGAGGATTTTCGCGCGCGGGTCGAGCGTTCGCCGGCCGTCGCGTGGGCGCTGCTGCAAGGACTCTCGCGCCGCCTGCGCCGCGCGGACGACAAGATCGGTGGTCTCGTCCTGCTCGATGTCCCGGGCCGCATCGCCCGCTTGCTGCTCGACGCAGCCACCGAATCCGGTGGGGAGAAGATCGAGAAGCCGCTCACCCATCAGACCATCGCGCAGATGATCGGCGCCAGCCGCGAGACGGTGTCGCGGGCGATGAAGGAGTTCCAGGAGTCGCACTGGATTTCGGTCGAGCGACGCCAGATCGCTATCGCCGATCGCCCCGCCCTCGAGCAGCGCGCCAGCGTCCGCCCCACCAGCTGACACGCTGTGACCGCGCTCACGCCCCCTTGGTGCGACGGGGTGCGGCGATCGGTGGCGAAACAGTTCAGCTTGTCCGTTCTCCCTCGCCCGTGAGGCAATGAGTCTCCGTGTGCAATTCTGGGGTACGCGTGGTTCAATCCCCAGCCCTGGGCCGACGACGGTCCGCTATGGTGGAAATACCCCCTGCGTCGAGCTGCGTACCGACGATGGGTGGCTCATCATACTCGACGCCGGAACAGGGGTCCGTGAGCTCGGCCGATCGCTGATCGAACGCGCCAATGGCGCTCCGATCGCCGGCGACATCTTCCTCACGCACGCCCACTGGGACCACATCCAGGGGCTGCCCTTTTTCGGGCCGATTTTCCAGCGGGGGAATCACTTCACGATCTGGGGATCCAAATCCCTCGAGACCAGCATCGACCGCGTCGTACGTGACCAGATGTCACCGGTCGTGTTCCCCGTCGCGTTCGAACAACTCGACGCGGTCATCGATTTCCGCGAGCTCGCTGCGGGAGAATCGGCGGGGGAGGGGTATCAGGTGAGTGCCTTCCCGGTCCGGCATCCGGGGGGAGCGCTGGGCTACCGCTTCTCGTCCGGTAACGATGACGGGCGGGCGCTCGTCTACATCAGTGACAACGAGTTGAACCCGACGGCGAAGTACGACGTGCCGCGCGACTGGCGCGCGCGGTTGATCAAATGGGTGCGCGGCGCGACGGTGCTCATTCACGACACGATGTACACGCGCGAAGAGTACGACCACCATCGTGGCTGGGGACACTCGACGTACGAGGACGCGGTCGATCTGGCGCTCGATGCCGAGGTCGAGCAGCTGGTGCTGTTCCATCACAAGCCCGAGCGGACGGACGACGAGGTCGATCGTCGAATGGAGCAATGCCGCGCGATCGTTACGCGGCGAAGTCGTACGCTCGCGGTAGTGGCCGCGGCAGAAGGATTGACGTTGACCGTTTAGCTCCCGGAGGAGCACCCATGTTTCGAATCGCCTCTCACGCTCTTGTCGCGATCGCCTTTGGTGCCATCGTCGCGCCGGCTGCCCGCACGCAGGATGCGTCTGTGCCGGATAGCCGCCCGACCCTCGCGGTGATGCACTTCAACAACGGCGCGATCGGCAAGGCCCACGAAGAGCTCGAGCCCCTCCGTGGAGGAATCGCCGACATTCTCACCAGCGAGCTGTCGGCGAATGATCGGATTCGCGTGATCGAACGCGACCAGCTCGACAAGCTGGTCGCCGAGCAGAACCTCACGTCGAGTGGTGCCGTCGACAAGGCGACGGCGGTGCGCGTCGGCAAGCTGCTTGGTGTGCATCACATGATTTTCGGCAGCTACGTCAGTGACCGGAAGCAGCGCGTACGCTTCGACGCGCGGTCGGTGGACGTCGAGACCGGACAGATCGAGCATGTCGAGACGGTTTCGGGAAAGCTCGACGATTTTTCCGACCTGATCACGACGCTCGCTGCGAAGCTGAACCGCGGCCTGAAGCTCCCGGCGATCCGCGTGAGCCGCGCCGCGGCGCCGGCGAAGCCGCCGTTCCAGGTCGTCATGCTCTACTCGCGAGCGATCGCCGAGGAGAATGGTGGCCGGCCGGCCGAGGCGGTCAAGCTCTATCGCGCCGCGCTCGACAAGTTTCCCGACTACGCGCCCGCGAAGAAGGCGCTCGATCGCATCGGCTCGCCGAAGACGGGCGACTGAGCGCTCCGCCTAACGGCCGGCCGCTGCCGGTTGTGCGAACGTCATACCCGTCTCGCCGGCCATGCAGTCGGTGAGGCCGCTGTTGATCGCCTGCATCGGCCGCGCGCTCAGTGCATCACCGCTCGGGCGCCGCGACGACGACATCGAAGTCCGCCGGGTGCCGGTCTTGCCCCGACCCGGTGCCCTCGATCCCTGCCGCCCGACGGTCGTGCTCCTCGATCGCTCGCTGCTCGCCAGCACCGGCGACGAGCGACGCGTCCTCGACGAACTCGCCGCGGTCGCTGCGCTTGTCGGCTGGGGAGAGGTCAGCGAGGAAGCGCCAAGCGATGCTTTCCCCGCCGACCTGCTGACCAGCTTCATCCCCGGCGTCGCGTCCCCCGGCGCAGTGATCGCGGCGCTCCGCGGGGCCTTCCGTCATGCGGCGGCGCTGGTGGTCGCGCGGAATGCGCGGATCGCCGAGGGCGAACGGTATCACGAGCTTACCGAGCTGACACGCGTCGGCGTGGCGCTGTCCACCGAGCGGGATCTCATCACCCTGCTCGACATGATTCTCAGCCAGGCGCGCCGCCTGACGTCGAGCGATGCGGGGTCGCTCTACCTGGTCGAGCGGGGGGAAGACAACCAGCCGTCGACGCTGAAATTCAAGCTGTCGCAGAACCACTCGTTGCCCAACCTGCCCTTCAGCGAATTCACCGTCCCGGTGGATCACACCAGCCTTGCCGGTTACGCGGCGGCGACTGGCGAGCCGCTGGTGATACCCGACGTCTACCTGCTGCCTGACGATTCGTCGTTCAAGCAGAATCGCAGTTTCGACGAGAAGTTCGGGTACCGCACCAAGTCGATGCTGGTGATCCCGATGAAGTCGCACCGCGACGAGATCGTTGGCGTGCTGCAGCTGATCAACCGGAAGCGCGACATGGAGACGCGCCTCGGCGGGCCGGACAAGGTGCAGTGGGAAGTCATCTCCTTCGACCAGCGGAGCGTCGAGCTGGTGACGGCGCTCGCCTCGCAGGCTGCAGTCGCGATCGAGAACTCGCTGCTCTACGAAGACATCGAGCGGCTGTTCGAGGGGTTTGTCACTGCCGCGGTGACCGCGATCGAATCGCGCGATCCGACGACGCACGGTCACTCGGGACGCGTGGCGACGATGTCCGTCGGTCTCGCCGAGGCGGTGGACCGCGTCGGTGGTGGGGCGTACGCGGCGGTCCGCTTTTCACGTACGCAGCTCCGCGAGCTCCGGTATGCCGGGTTGCTGCACGACTTCGGCAAGGTGGGGGTTCGCGAGCAGGTGCTCATCAAGGAGAAAAAGCTTTACCCACCCGATCTCGCGATCATCGAACATCGTTTCGCGCTGCTCGTCCAGGGTGCCGAGCTCGAATTCGAGCGCATGCGCTCGGCCCACCTGCTGCAGCATGGTCGTGAACGTTATGACGAGACCCTCGGCGCCCTCGAGGCCAGGTTGCGAGCGCGCCGCGTCGAGCTCGAACGCTACCGGCAAGCCATTCTGCGGGCAAACGAACCAACCGTCCTCGCTGAAGCCAGCTTCGCCGAACTGGAGCTGCTCGCCGGGGAGAAGTACTCCGACCCGAATGGCGACGAGCAACCGCTGCTGACCGAGCGTGAGCTGCGTTTTCTTTCAATCAATAAGGGCAACCTCGACGATGCCGAGCGAAAGGAGATCGAGTCGCACGTGTCGCATACGTACCGCTTCCTGCAGCAGATCCCCTGGACACGCGAGCTACGCGGCATTCCAGCGATCGCCTACGGTCACCACGAGAAGCTGAACGGCCGTGGTTACCCGCGGCAGGTCGAGGCGCCGGCGATCCCGGTGCAGACCCGGATGATGACCATCGCCGACATCTATGACGCACTGACGGCGAGCGACCGGCCATACAAGCGGGCGGTCAGCGTCACGCACGCCCTCGACATCCTCCACGCCGAGGCGCACGAAGGGCTGCTCGATCGCGACCTGCTGGCGACGTTCGTCGGCGCCCGCGTCTATGAATCGGTGAACGGCGCCTAACGCGACGCCGGCACCGGGTGCACGTCAGCCCGCGGTCGCGACGCCCACGCTCGAGCCCTCGCTGCCGGGAGGCCGGCGTACTGAGCGGGGCCGGATGGCCAGTCCAACGAGGACCGCCGACGCCGCGATGCAGCCCCAGCCCACCCAATCGCCGACGACGACGAACAGGGTGCGCGCATCGCTGGTTTGCGCCTGGTAGGTCCGCGCCGCCGGAACGAAGATGTCGGTGGCCCCGTGCTCGCGGCCGAGCGGGTCGATGTAACCTGAAATCCCGGTGTTCGCGGACCGGATGACACCGGAGCGCGTCTCGATCGCCCGCAACCTCATGTGCGCCTGGTGCTGCCAGGGAGCGATGCTCCGCCCGAACCAGGCGTCGTTGGTGATGTTGATCAGAACATCAGCCCCGTTGCGGCGCAGGGCGCGCGCCTGCGAGGGAAAGATCGATTCATAGCAGATCAGGACGCCGAATCCGCCCCACGGCTCGCGGTAGACCGTCGCGCCCTTGCCGACACCGAATCCCCCGAAATACTTGAACGACCCGAACCACTTCGGGTTGAGAAATGGCACGCGCTCGACCACCGGCACCAGGTACTGCTTGCGGGTGACTGGGTAGTCGCCGACGCGCCCGAGCGAATCGGTGAGCATCGCCGCATTGAAGTACTCGAAGTCGGCGGGCACCCCCGCACTGGTCGTCGGTGCAGCGTACTGCAGGTCGATGACCCCGAACAGGATCGGGGCGTGGCCGCCCGTGCCTAACGCGACGAGCGTGTCGCGCCATTCGGGATGCTCGACGAGGAACCCCGGCAGCGAGACCTCCGGCCAGACGACCAGCTTCGGGTGGCCACTCGCCAGCGCCGTCCGCGTACCCGATGCCATCATCGCCACGATCCGGTCCCGGTTCGACTCCTGCCACTTGTCCTCCTGCGGAACGTTAGGCTGGACGATCGCGATTGGTGCGACGTCGCGCAGCGTCACCGTTCGCATCCGCCACTCGCCGTAGCCAAGCACCGCCGCGACCAGCGCGGCAGCGATGGCCATGCGCGGCAGCCACGCGGCCAGCAACGGCTTGCCGCGGCGTTGCGCGAGGATCGCATCGGCGACCAGACCGTCGATGGCGATGATCCAGAGCGAGGTGCCGTGCACGCCGCTCAGGTCTGCCGACTGGGCGAGCAACGGCGCCTTGGCGACGGCCAGGCCGAGGGGCAGCCACGGGAACCCAAGTTGCGGCAGGAGCTCGGTGAGCTTCTCCCATGCCACCCAGGCGATCGGCAGCAGGATCGCCAGCGGCGCGCCGGTCGCTCGACGTGCGGCGACCAGCGTCCCGATTCCCCCCGCGGCGATCGCCGCCCTGACGAACAGTGCGCCGAAATAGCCGGCGATCGCCAGCTTCGTATAGATCGACAGGGCGATCGCGATCCAGTAGAGCGTAGCACCGAAACCGAACACCCCGAACCACCAGCCGAGCCGGATGCCGGCGCCTAACGGTTGGTCGCCGTCGCCGATACGCGCCGCGGCGAGCGCGATCGGAACAAGGCAGACCACCGCCGCCGCCAGCGGCGGCATCGGCGGGAAGGCGAGCAGGAAGAGCAGCCCGGACGCAGCGGCGGGAAGCGCGACGTCGAGCGGTGGGCGGAAACGCCGCACGTTCACGGACTGCTCACAGGCGAATCTCTTTCTCCTCGTCGGCGGACTTGTAGATCGCCTCGGTCACCTTGTGCAGCACGACCTGGTCGGTCGGTGGCTCGTATTTCGATTCACCGTTCACGACGGAGAGGAAGTGCGCGAGCTCGGCGCGATACGATTGGACGAACGCACTCTCGCGCGCGGCGGCGCCGGTCGGGGAGACATCAACTGGACGCCCATTCAATTCCTTGACGACGCGAAGCGGCGCCAGACGGGTGCTGCCCCGCGTGGAGATCGTCTCGAACCACCAGCGATCCGCCTCGCCGACATAGCCCCAGTTGAGGTCGAGGGAAATCGAGAGGTTCGGACCGCACTCGAGATGGACGAGCATCGCATCCTCGACCGCGGTGACGCCGCGCCCGCGGTCCATGTGGGCGGTGACGCGCGTCGGCTCCGGATGATCGGCCAGCCAGAGCGCGAGATCGAGCAGCGGGATGCCGTGCTCGATGAAGACGCCGCCCCCCGCTTCAGCGCGCCGAGTGCGCCATGGCTCGGCCGTGCGCTTGAGGTGATACGACCCGGCACGGAACGCCATCAGCCGGCCGAGCTCACCGCCGCGGAGAAATCGGTCGAGCGCCTGTACGTCGGTGCGGAAGCGGTGATTGTTCGCGACAACGACCTTGCGGTCGGCACGCGTCGCCGCGGCGAGGATCCGCTCGACACCGCGCGCGCTGAGCGCCAGTGGCCGCTCGCAGAGCACATGCACGCCCGCGGCCAGCGCACGCAAAACATGCGGCTCGTGCAGATGGTTAGGCGTCGCCACCACCACCGCGTCGAGCTGGTCGTATTCGAGAAGCTCCTCGATGTCGGTGAACACGTCGGGAATCTCGAACCGATCGGCAAGCGAGCGCGCCTTGGCGCGATCGTTGTCGCAGAGCGCGACCAGCTGCGCGCCCTTTGCCCGCGAGATCGCCGGCAGGTGGGCGAGCTGTGCGATGGCGCCCGCGCCGACGACGGCGATGCGCAGCGCGCTCACTGGAACCCCCCGGTCTTCCCCGGGGCCGTGTCGAAGTAGTAGGTCCCGACCGCGCGGAGCGATCCGTAGCGCACGCCGCTCGTCAGGTCGAAGCGTCCCTGCAGTCCGATGCCCAGATGACGAGCGAGGGTCAAATCCACGCCGGTAACGGCGCCAAATCCGAGCGCGATGTTGTCGAGTGCGTTCTCGATCAGCGTTCCCTGAATCGCCTTCCCTTCTGCGTTGATCACGTGCGCGAATGCTCCGCCACCGATATACGGTCGCAGCGCACCGGTGCGTGGACTCCATCGCAGGTCGCCGCCGACGGCGATATCCGAAACTGATATTCCGCCGAGCGAGAACTGCGCGGCCCGCGTCGTGTCGACGATGCGCTCACGCAGCTTGTCCGCCAGTCGGAGGACAACGTCGTCGCGATAGCGCGATCCCCAGTAGGTCGCGCTGAACACAACCCGCCACTTCGGGGCGATCTCGCCATAGTCAGCGTGCAGCGAGTACGCGACGGTCGGTACGATGCTGGTCGGCGCGACGGGGCCCATCGAAGTGCCGAACGCCGTCAGTTTCAGCTTGTCGAGGTTGAGCCGCTCGAACAGCCCGGGCCGGTCCTGCGCCCCGGCGCGAGACGCGAGCACCGTCAGCGCAGCGAGGGCCATCGCGGCCGCTCGTCGCACGCTTCTACTGCACGTTACCGACACTGGTTCCTGGGTAGTAGGTCTGCAGGATCGTTGATGCATCCTGCCCCGCACGTGCCCGGCCGATCGCGCCCCACTGGCACATGCCGATCCCGTGCCCGTATCCGTGGCCGTGAAGCGTGAAGCGCCGCCCTTCCGTTCCCGATCCCGACGACTCGATGGAAAAATACGTGCTGTTGAGAAGCTCGCCACCAGTGGCCCGCAGCGCGTAGCGAATCGCATTGCCGCGCAGCGTCGTCTCCCCCAATGTGCCGTCGATCACCAGCATCCCGATTCTCCCCGATGGCGTGTGCGATTCGACCGTGAGTGCGCGCGCGATACCGATTGTCTGCGATCCCCCCCGCGACCGCAGGTACCGCGTGACCGCGGCCCCCACTTCAGTTCCGGTCATCTCGCGCGTCCACTCGTATCGCGGCGAAATGTCGCAATAGGATCGTCGGGTTCCGGGAATGTGATCATCGACGCGCCGAAGATAGGGCGCTCCTCCTTCCCCGCTCCACACCTCGCTGGTTTCCGCCGTCATTCCCCCACAGGTCGAATGATACGGCGTGTCCGCGATCCGGCCAGCGTAACGCAGCACCTGCCCCGCGGTGACGGCAACCGCTGCATCGGACACCGCGCGCTCGGCGAACGCGCCGCCGTACACCTGGTCGTCGACGGTCGCGCGAACGTCGAAACGCCGCTCGGGCGCAAGGTGCGTGTATGCGTAGCTGCGAGCCGCGATCGCCTGCGCTTCAACCGCGGCGCGCTCGCTCGGTTGACGCTCGCCGATCTCCAGCGGGACGACACCGCGCAGGTAGTCTTCGATCGGAACGCGGTTCACGATGATTATCTCGTCACCGCTCGGGATAGCGAGCAATTCGCCGCGGTAGCTGCGTCCATTGGCGACGACTCGTGCCGAAACGTCGGCCGCGCGCAGCGACAGCGCACCGTCTGCGCTGAGCGTCCGGCCCCCATCCGATCCGGCGAATCGCAAACGTCCGCCGCGAACATCGACGGTCCAGCGCGCACCGTCAGCTCCCGCTGCGAGCGCGCTGCCATTGCGATCGATCACCAGCCATCCCCCCGTCGCAGCGAGCGAGGCCGACCCGGATGCGCTCGCGACCAACACCCGAATCGGCGCGCTCACGGCACTGCGCACCGGCGCAGGCATCGTCGGGAATGACGTATCCGCGACGACCGTATCGTGGCGCACCGTATCGACTGGCAGGCGATCGACGTGAATCACCGGCTCCGGCGCGCGGGTCAGCGCGCCTCGACAGGCGACGGCGACGAGCACCAGCGCGGCGGCGACTGCTGCCTTACGCTGAGGCGCCGAGCGCGGCATCGAGGCGGTCGAGGGTCAGGCCGATCTCGGCGTCGCCATGCGCCGCCGACATGAACGCCGCCTCGAACGCCGAGGGGGCGAGATATACACCGCGATCGAGGGCGGCGTGAAAAAAGCGACGGAACCGCGCGACGTCCGCGGTCTTTGCATCGGCGAACGACCGAACCGGCTCGGCACGGAAGAAGAATCCCCACATCGAGCCGGCGTGGCTCGCTGTCATCGGCACACGGTGGCGAGCGGCGAGCTCCATTACGCCGCGGGTCAGGCGCGCCGTGCGGATCTCCATCGCATCGTGGACGGGCTGCGTGAGCGCGGACAGTGTCGCTAATCCAGCGGCCATCGCCAGCGGGTTGCCCGACAGTGTGCCTGCCTGGTAGACCGGTCCCGATGGTGCGACCTGCTCCATCAGGTCGCGTCGGCCGCCGTAGGCTGCGACCGGAAGCCCGCCGCCGATCACCTTGCCTAACGTCGTGAGGTCCGGCGTCACGCCATAGCGCGCGGCCGCCCCTCCGAACGCGACTCGAAACCCGGTCATCACTTCGTCGAAGATGAGCAGCGCGCCGGCCGCGGTCGCGATCTCGCGGAGCCCCTGGAGAAATCCGGGATCAGGCAGGATGAAGCCCGCGTTGCCGACTACCGGCTCGACTATGATCGCGGCAATGTCGTCGCCCCGCGCCGCAACGAGCTCGCGCACGGCGTCGAGATCGTTGAAGGGCACCGTCAACGTGAGCGCGGCGAGCGCGCTCGGCACTCCCGGTGAATCAGCCAGCCCGAGCGTCGCCACGCCCGATCCGGCGCGGACGAGGAACGAGTCGGCATGCCCGTGATAGCAGCCGTCGAACTTGAGGATCGCCTCCCGGCCGGTGACCGCACGCGCCAGGCGCACCGCACTCATCGTCGCCTCGGTGCCGCTCGAGACGAAGCGCATCATCTCGACATGCGGCATCCGCTCGCGCACTGCCTCGCCGAGCAGAACCTCGAGCTCGGTCGGAATCCCGAAGCTCGTCCCGTCGCGCATCGTCCGGCCTAACGCTTCGATCACGACGGGCGGCGCGTGGCCAAGGACGAGCGGGCCCCACGACAGCACGTAATCGATGTACTCGTTGCCGTCGACGTCCCAGATCCGCGCCCCTGCCCCGCGGGCCACCACGAACGGTTCGCCATCCACTCCGCGAAACGCGCGGACCGGCGAATTCACGCCACCGGGGAACAGCGACCGAGCCCGGCGCATGATCGCCGCCGAGCGATCAGTCAACGACCGAAGCTCCCGATCGTCGTTGCCAGCATCGGCAGTGCGCGCCCGGCGCGCCGCTCCATCGTCGTCGGCGCGGAGGCGACGCGCAGCGCAGTCGCCTCGAAATCGTAGTCGTTCTCAACGCTGTCGATCCGCACGTCGAGGATCGTGCCCGGGATCGCGTCAGTACGGACGCGCGTAATGCCGTCAATGTCGTCGGCCTGCCAGACGGTTCTGGCGTCGGCGATGCCGGTGATGTCGGCCGCGCGATCGACGATTGCCTGGACCGTACGACCCACCCGGCGCTCGTAGCGCTCCGCGGTGACTGCCAGCTGCAGCTCCGTCAGGCGCTCGAGCCGCTCGCGCTTCACTTCCTCGGCCACGTCGTCAGGCAGCTCGAAGGCGCGCGTACCTTCCTGCGGCGAGTAGGTGAAAGCGCCGACACGGTCGAACTGCACTTCCTCGAGAAACTCGAGCAACGACTGGAAGTCGTCCGCGGTCTCGCCCGGAAAACCGACGATGCACGTCGTCCGCAGCGCGACGTCCGGGATCGCGCTCCGCAGCAGCGCCACGCGATCGCGGATCACCGTGCGCCGTTCGGGTCGCCGCATTCGCTTCAGCACGCTGTCCGCGGCGTGCTGCATCGGCATGTCGAGATACGGCACGATGCGCGGCTCGCGCGCGACGGTCTCCAGCAGCTCGGGCGTGATTCCGGTCGAGTAGAGGTAGAGCATCCGGATCCACGGCACCGAGGTCTCGCTCACCAGCAGCCGCAGCAGCGATGCGAGCCCGCTCCCGTCGCGCAGGTCGCGTCCGTAGTGGGCCAGATCCTGTGCGACGAGGTTGATCTCGCGCGCGCCCTGCAACTCGAGCAGCTGCGCCTCACGCACCACTTCGTTCGACGCGAACGACCGATGTTTCCCGCGCATCAGCGGGATCGCGCAGAACGCGCAGCCGTGGTCGCAACCCTCGCTGACCTTCAGGTAGCGAACGTGCGACAGCTCGCCATTGAAGATCCGTTCCCCCGGATGCATCTCGATCGGCTCGTCGAGTAACCCGCGAAGCTCGAGTTCCGGCAAGAGGCGATCGACCTCCGACGAGCCGAGGAAGAGATCGACTTCCGGAAGCGCATCGGCCAGCTCGGCCTTGTGGCGCTGGACCATGCAGCCGACAGCAACCACTGCGCGGCAGACTCCATCGTCCTTGTAACGACTGGCGTCGACGATCGCGTCGATCGACTCCTTCTTCGCGGCGTCGATGAAGCCACAAGTGTTGATGACGATGATCGCGGCTTCCGCGAGGTCGGTCGTCATCTCGGCGCCGCGCGCGACGAGCGCCGCCGCATAACGCTCGCTGTCGACAGTGTTCTTGTCGCAGCCGAGTGTGATGACGCCGACTTTCAAGGCCGCCTGTTCCGGGAAAAATGCATCCTTGAAAGCTAGTCCTCGTGACGGTCCGGCTCAACAGAGCGGGCGCGACAAAGCCGCCGGAAGTCGCACGTGCTGTTCGCGAGATCGTCGACCGGCGCGATTTGTAGCCGGCACCACAGGCCAACCAGGGCGCGCGGCGCCTAACGATGCGGGTGCCGCATAGGGGGCCGCAGCGACGTAACGAGCCCCCGCTGGATTGGCTCCCGCGAGGGCTCGTCGATGCCGGCTACCGCGCCGCGGTCAGCGATCGCTCATTCGCTGCGTTGCCAGGGCATCGCCGGGCGGACGCGGGCGGCGGAGCCGTCCTTGAGCATTGGCGAACTACCAGCGCCCGATGTTGCCGCCGGGCCCACTGGCCCGTTGGCGAGTCCGGTGACGCTGAGCGTATAGGCGCCCACTTGCTGAACGGCCGGAGAGGTCGCGAGGAGTACGTAGATCCCCGGCGACGCGGCCGTGAAGGTGATCCGCGCGCTGGTGCCACCACCGGAGTTGTCGTCCGAGGCGATCGGGACGTTTGAGCTGATCGGGTAGAGATCCAGCTTCGGATCGAACGCCGACGACGTCATGTCGAAGCGAACCTGCTGGCCCTGCGCCAGGTAGATGCCGACCGGATCGACCAACTGGCCCGTCGCGTACGCGCACCCGATGGCCATCGTCTGGTTCGTCGTGACGCCAGTCGTCACGAATACATCGTGGCAGTTCTTGAACTCCCCGTCCCACGTGCTGGCGGTGATCGAGAACGGACCGGTAATTCCCGCGTCGAAGTTGTTGCCGCTCAGCACGTAGGTCCCGGCGCCGAGGATCGCATCGAGACGGGAGTCGGTGGTCGCGGCCCCGCTCTGGTCGTCATCGTTGAAGCCGATGAGCCGCTCGAATGCTGCATAGGTGTTCCGGTGCAGCAGCAGCACGGTATCGAACGTCGGCGAACCAGTCGGGTGCATGACGAACGAGACATTCGTCTGGCCCGTCGGCTGCTGGTAGCTCCAGCTCTGCGCCGCGGTTCCCCCACCGGCCGCGCACGGGCTGGTCGTCAGGCTCCCCGTCACGGTTGCCCCGACGCTGATCCCACCGGAAAGGTTGCAGGTGTTCGTCGCGTTCACGGTGAACACCGTATTCACGCCGCCCGCCGTCACGGTCAGCGTATTGGTCCCAGGAGTACTGCCTAACGTCCACGAGTCGGCGGCCGCGATACCGCTGCCGTCGGTGAGTTTCGCTCCACCAGCCACCGTGCCACCGCCAGCGGTGACCACGAAATTGACCCGCACGCTCGCCAGCGGGGTGCCGGCCGAGCTCTTCACCACAACCGATGGCGTCGGATTGACCGGGCTGGAAATCACCGCGCTGGCGGGCGTTGCCACATTGGCCGTGACGCTCGCCGGGGAGTTGTTCGGCGCTGTTGCCTTGTCACCGCCACCGCCGCACGCGGTCGCCGCAACGAGCAGCGCAGCAAGCATCCGGGAGATATCAGTCGCACGTCGTTGCATGGTCTCTCCATGGTCCGGGGTGAATCGTGCATCGAGTCGGGTCGCCAGCTGGCGCCGCCGAACCGGACGAACGTACCACGTGATGCGGCGGGCGGCCAGTGCACCCGTCACCGCCGTTAGGGCGCAGCGTCGCGCCGGGGGCGCTGCCAGCGTTCAGCGATAGTTGCCGAACTTGAGCTCGACGCCGAAATCCTTGCTCCGCAGCAGCGCCATCGCTTCCTGCAGGTCATCACGCGACGGCGAGGTGATGCGCACCTGATCCCCCTGGATCGCCGCCTGGACCTTCTTCAGCTTCGCATCCTTGATTGCCGCGGCCACTTTCTTCGCCGTGTCGCCGTCGAGTGCCGTCTTCAGCTTGATCTCCCGCCGCACCGTGTCGCCACCGGCCTGCTTCACGTCACCGACGTCGAGGTTCTTCACCGGAACGTTTCGCTTGATCAGTTTCGTCTGGACGACGTCGAACAGCGCCCGCATCCGGAAGTCGTCGTCGGCCACGAGCTCGAGCACGTTCTCGGTTCGCTTGAACTCGACCGCTGCCTTCGATCCCTTGAAGTCATAACGCTGGGCGATTTCCTTCTGCGCCTGGTTGATCGCGTTGTCGACCTCCTGGAGATCGACCCCCGTTGTGACGTCGAAGCTGCTGTTCTGGGCCATACCGGTCAGCGCATCAGCATGGTGAAGCGCGCGATGCGCGGATTTGCTTTCGGATTTCCGCTGTAGCCATCGGGCACGCCGACACTTACCGCATTCGACGCATCGTTCACGTTGGCAATCGTGAACCCCTGCCGGCGGAGCCAGTCGAGATCTGACTGCAGCACCGAATCGCGAAAGATCACGAACGCCGGGGTCATCGCTCCGGCCGGCATCGTGACGCCCGGCGCCGGGCTCGTCGGGGCGGGCGGCGCCGCGCGGTCGCGTGTCCCCGCGGTCGCCGGCGGCTTGATCGCCACCGGTGGCACCTTCCCGCTACCGTTAGGCAGCGAACCGGCGCGCGTTGCCGACGATTCGCTTCGACCGCCGATCGTCGCTGCGGGAGGCATCGCAACACCGGTCGAGGCGGTATCGACTGCCGCGCGCGGTAGCACGGCAGCGGCAGTGTCGCCTCCCGCCGCCGCACCGGAGCGTCCGCACCCGGCGACGAGCGCCACGGTGGCGATCACGGCCGCTCGCCGGTGCATCACGGCGTGCCTGGCTTGATGTCGATTTGCGGCTTGATCGTGCTGCCTGTGCCCGCGGAGGGAAAGCGTACCATGGCCGACGTTCCGGTGAAACCCTGACCGACACGGAACCGCGAGACATCGACTCCGCCCACCACGTAGCTGTGGATGATCAGCGCATCGCGCATCGTCACTGCGCCATCCGCATCGACGTCGGCGCGTGAAATTCCCGGAATGTTCGGGCAGGTCGCGCTGTTGATGCATCCGTAAAGCGCATTCACATCCAGCTTCCCGACCAGTCCGTCGCCGTCGATGTCTCCCCACTTCACGGCGATCGGGCCAGGCGGCACGAAGCTGATGTCGAAGCTGATCTTTCCCCCGCTCTCGACGATGTTGATCAGCGACACACCCGACGTCTTCGTGTATCCGTTCGAGCTCGGCGATGAGCTGACCGTCCAACTCGTGTTGCTGGTCGAACCGGGGAACGAGTCGCCAGGACCACCACGATATCCGTGTCGGTCTAGTCCGGCGAGGCCGTCTGCCTCGACCAGGTCGAGTCCCTTGTGCGACGTCACGTTCTGAATCGTGTTCGAAGGCCACTTGTCGGCGATCGTGGCGCTGTCGGCGTGCCAGACAAGGAGTCCAGTCGCCTTCAGCGGGACCTCGGATCCGACGCGCTGGCGGTTCTCGAGGAGGAAATACTCCGACGTGCCCGGAATGTTGAGCCGGATGATGTGGCCCGCCGTCTCGACCTGATCGAGGACCACGTGCGTTGCGTCGGCGGTCAGGGTATCCACCGGCACCCAGCCAAGTTCCATCTTCGACCACGCTTCCATGTGGGCCGGAGAAGTCGGGATGTTCCAGTTCCCCGCACCCATCAGCCCCCAGCTGCCGATCCCCTCGTTCGTCGCCGTGCTCGACGTGGCGTACAGATCGGGCAACCCCAGCGCGTGGCCGAACTCGTGCGCGAAGACGCCGATCGAAATTGGCGTCGCCGCAACGCCGCAATTCAGCGCCGGCTGCAGGACGTAGTCGGAGATGTACACTCCATCATTCGTCTTGTAGCCGTTCCGGATGACGGCGGTATCTCCCCTCGCCTGGCTCGCTGCGCCTTCGATCACCCAGCGATGCGACCACATGTTGTTCGTCCCTCCACACTCGCCGCCCGCTTCCGGCTGCACGAACGCGACGAGATCGACGTAGCCATCGCCGTCCTGATCGTACGTGCTGAAGTCGATGCTCTGGTCGGCCACGTCGAGTGTCGCCTTGAGCATGTTCCAGAGACCTGCGCCGCCCAACCCGTTATTGCCGAGCGGTCCCTCGTAGACCGTGTCCGCGCCCGGGACCGCCGTCCACGGCGCCACCGTACCGGTCATCGTGAGGTTGCCGCGCGACATCTCGGTGTAGAGCTGTGTCAGCGTCTCGGAGTTGCTCGGCCCGTCGAACAGCCGTGCCTGCAGGTCGCTGGTCGGCCACGGTTGCGTGGCGGTGTTCGCGTAAAGGATCGGCAGCACCGCGACGCGCTCCCTGCCGCTGACCACCGGACCGCTGCCGATGCGCGTGCCGCGCATCGGCTCGCTCAATGACGGCGATGCGGTGGCCGTCGCGGCACCGTTAGGCGCGTACGTCGGGAGCAGGCCGCGCCGCGTACCGCGGGCAACCTGCACCGAGCGGAGCTTCGCCTTCATCGCGCGGCGGAACTCGAACGCCGTCGGATCGCGCGCAAGAATCTCGCGGGCAACCCGCGGCAGCTCGACGCCGTGAATGCGCCCCGCTTCGGCGATGTCCTGTGCGCCCGCGCTGCGTGTCAGGGAGCCCGCAGACAGCAGCGCCGCACAAAGGGCGGCGATATGGTTCGAACGAGTCATTGCGCTGCTCCTCAACGGATATGGACGTTCGTTCCGACGACGCTCACCCGAGTGAGGAGGTCGTTGAACGTTCGAGCGCCGAGGAACGACGTCGCAGCGTGCGTGAACTGGACGTCCTTGCCCGCACCAAGCGAACGGGCGACATAGCCGGTACGCATGTAGAGCTGTCGCGCCGCGGAATTCGTCGGCCCGCTGGTGATGAAGTTCAGCACCGCGGCACTCGGCTGGTTGATGTCGATGTACTCGCCGCTGGTGTAGAGCACGCGGACGATGCTCGCCGCCCCCGCGCTGCTGGCCGTGATGGTCTCCTGTACCGCGCCGCGAGTCTCGCCGGCCAGAGCCGTCGTCCCGGCAATCTCGTTGATCCAGATCGTGTCGCCCACCGACACCGTGTCGAGCAACGCGAGGAGGAAGAGAGATCGAGTGGTATCCACCGTCGCGGTCGCGGTCTGAGTCAGCGCGCCGATGGTGACCGTCGCCTCCTGCCTCACGGCGCCGTTGCCAAGCGTCCAGAGTGTCTGCGCGATGCCACTGTTGTCCGTAGTCACCGTTGGGCTGGACATCGAGCCTGACCCGCGTGTCACCAGGAAGGTGACCGCCTTGCCGGCGATTGGATTGCCCTGCGAGTTCGTCACTCGCGCGGCGATCGGTGTGGCAAGGGGCGAACCGGGCGAGCCGACCTGGCCGTTACCGGCGGTGATCGCTAGCGCCGACGGCGCCGAGTTGTCGGGTCCTTTCGTTCCGCCGTCGGACGAGCACGCGGCGGCGAGAAGCGCAAATGCTGAGGCCCGGACGAGCGGCCGAGACGTACGAAAACGTTGCACGGTTCGTCGGGCTGGAGGAAACATCACGCCGGGCGTGTGCGCAACCCGCGGCCCGCGCTCCGCGCGAGATCCTTTCCTCAAATTACCGTCGAAAAAGCCCGGCGCAACGGGTTTTTTATGCCGTTAGTCGGGCCCTTTGACCGATCATTCAACGCTGTCGGGAACTTTTGCAGCTTACCCCAGGAACGACTCGAGCGCCCGGGCACGGCTGACATGGCGGAGCCGGGACAGCGCCTTCTCCTTGATCTGCCTAACGCGCTCCCGTGTGATGCTGAGCAGCGCACCGATTTCCTCGAGCGTCATCGGCTCCTCGCCGTCGAGCCCGAAGTACAGCCGGAGAATGCGCGACTCGCGCTCCTTGAGGTGGGACAGCGCTTCCTCGATCGATTCGGTGAGCGCCTTGACGAACATTTCCTCGTCGGGCGTCGCGTTGACCGTATCGGCGAGATAGTCGAGCAGGCGGTTGTCTTCCCCGGGTGTAAGCGGAGCATCGAGCGAGAGATGGGTCTGCGAGATCAACATCGTCTTCGCGACTTCTTCCTCGGTGATGTCCATGCCGTGCGCGATCTCGGCGTGCGTCGCCTCGCGCCCCAGCTCCTGGAGAAGCGTGCTCGCCCGCTTGCCGATCCGATGCAGCGTCCCCGCGCGATTGAGCGGTACGCGCACGATCCGCGACTGCTCAGCCAGCGCCTGCAGGATCGCCTGGCGGATCCACCAGACGGCGTACGAGATGAACTTGATGCCCTTCGTCTCGTCGAATTTGTGCGCCGCGCGGATCAACCCGAGGTTGCCCTCGTTGATCAGGTCGGACAGCGACACGCCCTGATTCTGATACTTCTTCGCGACCGATACGACGAAACGCAGGTTAGACCGCACGAGGGTGTCGAGCGCTTCCTGGTCCCCCGTCCTGATGCGCTGTGCGAGCGCGACCTCGTCCTCGCGAGTGATCAGCGGGTAGATGCTGATGTCGCGCAGGTACTGGTCGAGCGATCCTTCATCGGACGCGGACTTCTTGTTCGACGAGCTAGCGGCCATACAATCGATCCAGGCGATGAGAAACGTGCCGGAATACAGTTCGCTTCAGCGCACCCGTTCGCCGACGCGTCCCCAACGGACGCTGGACAGCCACGGCGCGGGCTCCGCGCTGTCAGGCGCGTAGCTGTAGTACACGACCAGGGGACGGCCGCGAACATTCCCAGCCGGGACAAACCCCCAGTAGCGGCTGTCCTCTGAGTTGTCGCGATTGTCCCCGAGCGCGAAGTACTCTCCTGCTGGGACGACTAACGGTCCCCAGTTGTTACGCGTCGGATGATCGCCAAATCCCGCCGCCTCCGCCGTCCGCACGAGGTACGGGCGCTGCCAGCGGAACTGGTCGTTGCCGGGATCGAGGTCCGGGTCGGAATGAACGACGTACGACTCGTCGATCGCCGACCCGTTGCGCAGCAGCGTGCCTTCCCTCATCGACAAGGTATCGCCGGGAAGTCCGACCAGGCGCTTCACGTATGTCTTGCTCCGATCGAGCGGATACTCGAAGACGATGATGTCCCCACGGCTCGGGGATCGATAGCCGGGCAGACGAAGCGAGGTGAACGGCAACTCCGCGCCGTAGGCAAGCTTGTCGACGAGCAGGAAGTCCCCGGGGAGCAGCGTGCGCTCCATGCTCCCCGAGGGAATCTTGAACGCCTCGACGAAGAACGCGCGGACGAACAGGAAGACGAGTACCGCGATCGTGAAGGTCTGCACCCACTGCCAGATCAACCCGATCGGCGCGCCTCGTCGATTGACCCGGCGCAGCGCGGCCCGCTTCGTCTCGGCGCTGATCCGCGGCGACCCCGACGGCGTGTGCGAAGAAACCGGCATCAGCCCGCCGCCTCGCTCACGATGCTGAGCTGCGCGCCTAACGTTCTGGCCGCAGCCTCGAGTGCCTGACGGCCCGAACCCACAATTTCGAGCGTGGCGACATGGTGCAAGCCAGCAGCGGCAATGCCGATCGGTCCCACCGTCACGCCCTCCCGCGCCAGCGCGGCCCGGAGACGCGACGCAAGATCGGGCAGCGATCGGGCGGTCACCGCGGCGACCAGTGTCGGCGTGGGCGCGGTGTCCGGACCGCTGCCTGACGCTTGGCTCCCACCACTTGCTGCGCGCCGGGACTCGAGCGCGCCGAACACGCTGCCGACCGCTGCGTCGACTGCCGCGCGCGAAACTCCCCGCCCGGCGACGCGCTGGGCGACACGGTCGGCCACCACCCGGCGAAGATCCTCAGGACGCGAAGTCACCATCACGAAATAGAATCGGCATCCGGGTAGCAAGCAAGCGGGCGTTCCTCTCTGGACATGACGCCGGCCGTGAACAGGTGCAACGCCCGCGCGGGCGATCGCCGGCCGACTTTCGCGCGGTCAGCCCGCGGTACCGGGATAATTGTCGATCTGCGCGCGCTGCAGCTTGCCCGAGAAATCGACGTACCCGACCTTGGTCTCCGAGTAGAACTCGTAGACCTCCCAGCCGCCCTCGCGGTGCCCGTTCCCCGTCTGCTTTACACCGCCGAACGGAAGGTGTGCCTCGGCGCCGATCGTCGGCGCGTTGACGTAGGTGATGCCATTGTCCAGCTCACTCAACGCGCGGAATGAGATCTCGACGCTACTCGTGTAGATCGACGAAGACAGTCCGTATTTCACGTCATTGTTGACCGCGAAGGCTTCGTCCGCATCGTTCACCCGGATCACCGACAGTACGGGTCCGAAGATCTCTTCCTGCTCGAGACGGTGGCCGGCTTCGACACGTGCGAAAATGGTCGGCTCGAAGAAGAATCCCTTTTCCAGCCCCTTTCCGCTGGCGCGCCGGCCTCCGCAGAGGAGGTCGTTGCCCTGCGATTGCCCGATGTCGACATATCGCTCGGCTTTCTCGATCGCCTGTTCGTTGATCATCGGCCCGACATCGGTCCCCTGCTTCCGGCCGTCGCCGAGCTTCAGGCCCTTGGCCTTCTCGACGAGCATTCCGAGAAAGTTGTCGTGAATCCCCTTCTGCAAAATCAGACGGCTCGTCGCGGTGCAACGCTGACCGGTCGTGCCGAAAGCGCCCCAGAGACATCCCTCGAGGGCCAGCTCGAGGTTCGCATCGTCGAGCACGATCTGCGCGTTCTTCCCCCCCATCTCGAGCGACAGGCGCTTGTGCATCCGCCCCGCTGTTTCGCCGACGATCCGGCCCGTCTCAGTCGATCCGGTGAACGAAAGGAGAGGAACGTCGGGGTGCTCCACGATCGCCTTGCCGCAGCTCGCACCCACGCCGTGCACGAGCTGAATCACCTCGGGGGGCAACCCCGCTTCGAGGAGAATTTCGACGAACACCGTCCCGGTATGCGGGACGTCCTCTGCCGGCTTGAAGACGCAGGCATTTCCACAGACTAACGCGGGGAACATCTTCCACGTCGGAATCGCCAGCGGAAAATTGAACGGCGTTATGATCCCGGCGACGCCGATCGGTCGGCGAAAGCTCATCGCCCACTTGTTGCGCATTTCCGAGGGGACGGTGTGCCCGAAGAGGCGCCGCCCTTCGGTCGCCGCGTAGAACGCGGTGTCGATCCCTTCCTGCACGTCGCCCTTGGTCTCGGCAACCGGCTTGCCCATCTCGCGCGTCATGAGATCCGCGATCTCATCCTTCCGCGCGACCATAATTTCGCCCACGCGGCGCAGCACATCGCCGCGGGCGGGCGCCGGCACGCGGCTCCAGACACGGAATCCGCGCTTCGCGCTCTCTACGGCGCGGTCCACGTCGTGAGCGTTCGAGAGCGGAAATTTGCCGATCACGTCGGTGGTGTCGGCCGGATTGCGGTTCTCGAAGTATTCCCCCGACGACGGCGCGATCCACTCGCCGGCGATGAAGTTCTTGAACGTTTTCATGGAAGAGCCGTGTGAGAAATGACGCGGGCGACGGTTGCCTGGGCGCGTCGCGTTAGGCGGGGGCGAGACCGGCGAGCGTGCCCGCCGTCCAAACCGTGTCGGTGATGGAATCTAAGCGGTCGTTCGCGAGAACCTTACTGGCACACCCACGCTGTCGGATGCTGCGGCGTCGGGATCGCATAGCCGACGCGCGGCAACACCTCCTGCGCGCCGAGCAGCATCCCCCAGAGGATGAGCAGAAGCGACAGCGCGTGCGCGCGTCCCGCGCGGTGCCGGAAGGTCCAGACCGCGCTCCAGATTCCACTCGCGACGACCGCGGTCACTGCGCCAAGATACGCCGCGAGTCCGATGCCGCAGCGCGAGCCGTATGGCCAGAACACGATCGCGACGCCCAGCGCGACGGAGAGCAGCAATCGCGCGAACACGCCGAACGTGGACGTATCGGTGCGAACGCGCGCGATCTCGGCCGCTTCCCCCGCGGTAGCCGGTGTCTTCGGCCGACCGACGAGTTGGTCGTCGGAGATGGATTCGAGCCGCTTGTCGATGCTTGCCATCTTGCGATCCCAGTCAGACATCGTGCGATCTCCCGGTCCGGATGAACAGCGCGGTGCTCGCGCATCGCGGCGCTACGTGTGTCACGCTTCGCGAACGAGCGCGTATCGCTCGATCTTCTTGTACAGGTTGGAGCGCGGCATGTCGAGGGCGCGCGCCGTCTCACTGACATTCCAGTCGAACTCCCGAAGCTTGCCGAGGAGGAATGCCCGCTCGGCGGCGTCCTTGAACTCTTCGAAGGTGCGGATTGCGCCGAGCGCGCCAAGCCCGGACGGTTCGCTCGCCGCCCGACCGACAAGGCGTTCGATGTCATGCACGCCGACCCGCGGGCCCGCGGCAAGAATCAGCAGCCGCTCGATCGTATTGCGCAGCTCGCGAACGTTGCCTGGCCACTCCATGCGGGTGAGCGCCTCGACCGCCTCGGGCCCGAATGCGCGAGGTGTCACCCCTTCGCGTGACGAGAGCTGCGCCACGAAGTGGGCGATGAGCAGCGGTATGTCTTCGCGTCGCTCGCGCAGCGGCGGGACGTTGAGCGGGACGACGTTGAGGCGATAGAAGAGGTCCTCGCGGAATCGCCCGCCGGCGATTTCTTCCTCGAGGTTCTTGTTGGTCGCGGCGAGGACGCGGACATCGACTGAAATGGGTTTGCTCCCGCCGATGCGCGTCACGACACCATCCTGGAGCACGCGCAGCACCTTCGCCTGTGCGCTCTGGCTCATGTCGCCGATTTCATCGAGGAAAAGCGTGCCGCCGTCCGCTTGCTCGAACTTGCCGGGCCGGTCGCTTACGGCGCCAGTGAACGAGCCCTTCATGTGCCCGAACAGTTCGCTCTCGATCAATTCACTCGGGATCGCGGCGCAGTTCACCTCGACCAGTGGCTTCTTGGCGCGCGGGCTCTGCGTGTGAATTGCCCGCGCGACAAGCTCCTTCCCCGTTCCGTTCTCGCCGGTGATCAACACACGCGCCGGCGTGCCCGCCACCTTTTCGATTCGATCGGTCAGCGCGCGAATCGCGTACGACCCGCCGACGATCTCGAACCGCGACTGCACCTGCGCCTTGAGCGACAGGTTTTCGTCACGGAGGTCAAGGTGCTGCAGCGCGTTGCGCAGCGTGACGAGGATGCGATCGGTGTCCAGCGGCTTCTCCAGAAAGTCGTAGGCACCGAGCTGTGTCGACTCGACCGCTGTCTGGATTGTTCCGTGGCCGCTGATCATCACGACAATCGCGCGCGGGTCCTGCTCGCGAAGGTGCTTCAGCGCCTCGAGTCCATCGATCCCCGCCATCTTCACGTCCATGAAGACGAGATCGGGGGTGAACTTGGCGTACTCGCTGAGCGCGTCCACCGCATTGGCCGCCTGCCTGACGGCGTAGCCCTCGTATTCGAGCAGCTGCGAGAGCGCCGCGCGAATGCCCGGCTCGTCGTCGACGATGAGGATCTTGCGACTCATCGCATCAGCACCGCGCGCGCAGGACGACGATTCGGCATCACGGCGTATTCTTGTAGATCGTCACGCGGCCTGGTTCCGTGCGGACATCGCCGATGTACGACGGCACGACGAGTGGCAGCCCGTCGTCGGCAAGTCCGGCCGGGCGCGCACCGTGCTCGATCCGCTTGAGTAGCCGAGGGATCGCGCCGCTCGGTACGGGGAAGTCGCGGAACCGAATCTCCTGCACTCGAAACTCGGCGAGCCCCGGCCGAACGACGTGAAACGCACCACCGAACTGCATGCGCTCGCGATCGGCGAGAAAGCCGGCCAGCGGACCGAGAACATCGCCGCCGCCGAAGTCCGACGGCTTGACCGAGGCACGGATGTACATCCGATCTCCGAACGCCCCCGCTTCGACGCTGTCGGCTGACGGAGGCAACTGCTTCGAGAGCTGCTCGAACACGTAGCTGGCGAGGTCCGCCGGCCTGACGGTGACGAACACCGGACCGGCTGGCTTCTGCAATGTCGCGAGTGCAGCGCGCATCCGCGCCGATCCCTGGGGCGACAGACGCTCCCATGCTGCCGCGCTGACTGCCGGTGCTGGCCGCGAGCCGGGGAACAGGCGATCGCGCAGCATCCAGCCGGCAAAGGCACCGATCAGGAGAACGACGAGGCATCCGATCTTTCGCATTGGCGGTGTCAGTGGGCCGCGCCGAGCGGCGAAGAGTGAACGAGCGTGTATCGCCGACCACCGGGGACCGCTTCGCTCGCCATCAGGTCCACTGCGTCAGCATCGATCGTCTCGCCATAGCGAACAGGCCGGGCCGCGCGGGACAGTGCGCGGAGCACGGGCACGTCGGTGCCAACGGGCACCCGGGCGAGCGTCAGGTGCGGACGAAAGGGGCGCCCTTCGGCTTCCATGCCTAACGCGACGCAGGCGGATTCGATGTCGTGATGCAGCAGCTCGAGTCGCGGGTCGGGCGCGATCCCCATCCAGACGACGCGGGCGCGACGGAAGCTGGGGAACGCGCCAACCCCGCCGATGGCGAGCGGTGCGACCGCGTGGCCTCGGATTGCCATGTCGAGTGCGCCGCCGATCTCCGCAACCGCTGTTGCGACCCGTTCGCCGATGAAGCGAACCGTGAGGTGCCAGCGCTCGGGCGGCACCCAGCGAAGGGCCGGAGCCGCGGCGCGGAGTGGATCGACCGCGCGGTTGATCGCTTCCACGGTCGATGGTGGCAGATTAATCGCCAGAAAGAGCCGCATTCGTCAGCGCTGGTGTTGCGCCGCCGCCGGCCGGCGTGACGTCGAGCGCGACGTGACTGAAGCCGTGCGCCGCAGCGAGCGCCACCACTCGCGCACGCTCGGTCGTCAACAAATCAATATCGGCGCCAGCCAGTGGGTCGAGCACGGCCAGCCGATCACGAGCCTCGACGGCAGCCGCGATGCCCCAGTCGGCCAGTGCCGCGCCTAACGCTGCCGCGCTCATGCCGCGGTGACCCCCGTCAGCACGTTCAGTGACCCGGACCGGAAGCCGCGAAGATCGATCGCCACGCGCGCGAATCCGGCTCCGCGCACCGCCGCTCCGACGCTGGCGCGTGCGTCGGCGCTGAGCCACCCGCCCAACTCGTCCACGCCGATCTCGACCCGCGCCAGTTCGCCGTGGTGCCGGACGCGGAGGTCCCCGACGATGCCAAGTGCGCGCAACGCTGCCTCCGCTTGCTCGACCTCGGCCAGCCGGGCCGCAGTGACCGCGGTGCCGTACGGAATACGCGACGACAGGCAGGGTGACGACGGCTGCGCCCATGTCGGAATACCCCGCGCCTGGGACAGCGCGCGAATCTCCGCCTTGGTCAATCCGACCATTGCGAGCGGCGAGTCCACCAGCTGCTCCCGCGCGGCGGTAGCGCCCGGCCGGTGACCGAAGAGATCGTCGGCGTTCGTCCCGTCAGTCACGGTGGCGATTCCGCGCGCGTTGGCAATCGGCACGAGGAGCGACCATAGCTCGGACTTGCAGAAGTAGCAGCGATTCGATGGATTGGCGGCGTAGCGCGGATCCTCCATTTCGTGCGTGTCTATCTCGAGAATCGGAATCGCGAAGCGGTCGGCGACCGCGCGCGCCGACGCCCACTGCGCCGCCGGATACGAGGCGCTCTTCCCGATGATCGCCAAGACGTTCGCGGCCCCGAGCGAATCGACGGCGACGCAGGCGAGGTACGTCGAGTCGACGCCACCCGAGAATCCGATGGCGACGCGTTCGCGCCCCCGGAGCCACGCTACGAGCGCCCCTTCCTTCACGCGGGCAGCGGCCAGCTCGACGGACATCGCGTCCGCATCCTCGAGAACCGTCAGTTGGCGCAGCGCAGCGGAAGGCATGGGTCAAAGCTATCGCGCGGCGGCGGTCGAGTGGAGGGGCGCATCCCGCGCCGGCGTCGGGCGATAGCGCAGTGCCTCGGCCACCTGTGCCTCATCGACCTGCGCCGCACCGTCAAGATCAGCGATGGTTCGCGCGACCTTGAGCACGCGGTGGTAGCCGCGTGCCGACAGGCCGAGCCGGTTGGCCGCTGCGACGAGCAGCGAGCGCGCGCTCCGGCTCGTGGTGCCTTGCGCATCGAGCCAACGGCCGGGCACGTGCGCGTTGCAGTCGACGCCGTGCATCGATGAATAGCGGGTGCGCTGCGCGGCGCGCGCCGACTCGACGCGGACCCGGACGGCCGCCGATCGCTCGCCCCCCTGTGCAACGAGCTGGGTGATCGGCACCGCCGAAACGGTGACATGCATGTCGATTCGATCGGACAGCGGTCCCGAGAGCCGCGCCCGGTAGCGCGCGACGTCAGCGCCCGCGCAGACGCACGGATGCGCCAGGTCCCCACTGTACCCGCACGGGCACGGGTTCATCGCGCCGACCAGCGTGAAACGCGCCGGAAAGGCGACCGACGCGTTGGCGCGGGCGATGATCACACGCCCTTCCTCGAGCGGTTGACGCAGTGCATCGAGGACCGCGCGCGGAAATTCGAGCAGCTCATCGAGAAAGAGCACTCCGTGGTGCGCGAGACTCACTTCGCCGGGACGCGGCGCCGAGCCTCCGCCGACGAGACCCGCCGCCGACACCGAGTGGTGCGGTGCGCGAAAGGGCCGTGATGTAAGCACGCCGAGCGACAGCGTACCAGCAACAGAATGAATTGCAGTGGCTTCGAGTCGTTCGTCCTCGGTCAATCCCGGCAGAATTCCGGGCAAACGCCGCGCAAGCATGGTCTTCCCCGCCCCGGGCGGCCCGACCAGCAACAGGTTGTGGCCACCGGCGGCCGCCACCTCGAGGGCGCGCTTCGCCGACTCCTGGCCGGCGACGTCGGCGAGGTCCAGTGCATCGTCGGCGCGCGCCTCCGGCGGAACAGCGACGACACGATCGAAGCTGCCACGCCTGACGCTGGCCACCAGTGCGGCGAGCGTCGGCGGCGCGGCGATCTCGAGCCCGCTGACCAGCGATGCCTCGGCCGCATTGGCCGGCGGTACCACAAAGGTCGGATGATCGGCGGCTCGCGCGGCGATACGGGCCATCGGCAAGACACCGCGCACCGCGCGAATCGATCCATCGAGACCGAGTTCCCCGGCGACGATGAGCTTCGCCGCACAATCGGCCGGGAGCTGACCAGTCGCCAACAGGATCCCGAGCGCGATCGGTACGTCGAAGGCCGTGCCTTCCTTCCGCACATCGGCCGGCGCGAGATTCACCGTTAGGCGGCGCGGCGGGAGGATGAACCCGGAATTGATCAGCGCCGCCGAAACCCGTTCGCGACTCTCGCGGACGGCTCCGGCAGGGAGGCCAACCACGGTGAACTGGGGAAGTCCGTTGGCGGCGTCGGTCTCGACCGTCACATGGTACGCGTCGATGCCGAGCACCGCGCCGGATCGAATGGCGGCGAGCACGATCGCAGGTTAGTACCGCCGCGCGGACACGCTGAATCCTTTCCCCGCCCCACCCATCAACGCGTCCCGGACTACTCGTCCTCAGCCGTCGAAGCGAAGTAGGCGCGAATACACGCGCTCACGAGTCGTTCGCGGAGCTGCATCTGCTCCGCGCGCGCAACCGCCGACATCGGCTCGGGTAATGCGTCGTACAGGTTCTTGAACGCGAGGATGAGCGCCTCCGGGCGCATTGCCCGCTCGCGCGCTTCAGCTACCATGGCGGCAACCGCATGGCCGAGCTTCGCATCGCCGTCAGGATTCCGCTCCAGATGCGACACGACGGCAGCACGCAAAGACTCCGTCGTTGCCGAGGACAATCCTCGCGGGTGCGGCTCATACGGCGGTTCGGAAGCCATTATGCCGCTGTGAGTGGCGGATTTCCCGAACACGCGGGGGGTCGCGGTCGGGAATCCATCATACGACTTTCGACCAACGGCGTCAAATGTTTGCCGGACTGGGGATTGCACCCTCGCCGCCATCCGGCTCAGCGATCCCAACCCCTCGTACCAACGGACCTGAGTGAAGCTCCCCAACGCAATGCGCGCCGCCGTCATAACCGCCCCCGGCGGCCCCGAGGTGCTCCGGATCGAGCAACGACCACTGCCGGCGCCTGGTCCGCGGGAAATCCTCATCCGCGTGCATGGCTCGGCGATGAACCGTGCCGACGTCCTTCAACGTCAGGGGCGGTACCCGCCGCCGCCCGGAGCATCCGCCGATATCGGTGGAATGGAGATCGCCGGAACAGTCGTCGCGCGCGGGATGGGCGCGACCCGGTGGCCGGACGGCGCGCGCGTATTCGGGCTCGTCGCCGGTGGAGCGCATGCCGAGTACGCCGTCGTCAACGAAGACACACTCGCCGCCATTCCCGATTCGCTCGACTGGACGGCCGCCGCCGCGATCCCCGAAGCGTTCATTACCGCCAACGACGCGCTCGATCAGGGCCGACTCCGCGGTGGACAGGTCGTGCTGATTCACGCCGTGGCCAGCGGGGTCGGCCTCGCCGCGGTGCAGCTGGCGAACGCCCGCGGTGCGATCGCGTTAGGCAGCTCGCGGACAGTCGAGAAGTTGGCGATTGCGCGCGGTTTGGGGATGGCAGATGGTTTCGACGCGTCGCAGCCTCTCGACGGCCTGGGAGAGTGGACTCGCCGGCACAGTAGCGGGCGCGGCGCGAACGTCGTGCTGGATCTCGTCGGTGGCAACTACGTCAAGCCATCGATTGATGCGCTCGCATTCCAGGGGCGACTGATCCTGATCGGAACCGTCGCCGGCGGCGAAGCCGCGATCTCGCTCGGGCCTGTTCTCCGGAAACGCCTGACCATTCGCGGAACGGTGCTGCGCTCGCGGGCGTTGGACGAGCGAGTACGGGATGCCGAGGCGTTCGCGCACAACGTCATCCCGCTGCTGCAATCCGGCGCGGTGCGACCGATTGTCGATCGCACGTTCACCCTGGACCAGATCGCCGACGCCCATGCTCTCGTCGAGTCGAACACGACCGTCGGCAAGGTGGTCATCCGGATGACCAGCGATCGATAGCTGCAGCCGCCATGTCATCACGTTCCGCGCGCGTTGTCGATCGCCTTCACCGGCGACGAGCGACCGACTTTACTCCCTAACGGTGCCCAGATGAGCAGCCCGACGACCATCGCGACGATCAATCCCGCCACCGGGGAAACCATCCGTACCTTCGCAGCACACGATGCAGCGGAGGTGGACCGGCGGATCGGCCTCGCCGCGACGGCGTTTCGCGCCTGGCGCGGCGCACCGACCGCCGTCCGCACCGCTGCGATTGCCCGGCTCGGCCAGCTGTTTGACGCGGAGAAGGAGCCCCTCGGCGCGCTGATGACCCTCGAGATGGGCAAGCCAATTGCCGCGGCCGTCGAGGAAGCCGCGAAGTGCGCGACCGCGTGCCGCTACTACGCCGAGCACGCGGAGCGGCTGCTCGAGCCCACGAGCATCGGTGAGGGCGACGGCGCCGGCCATGTCATTCACCAGCCGCTCGGCGTCGTACTGGCCGTGATGCCGTGGAATTTCCCCTTCTGGCAGGTCGTGCGTTTTCTTGCGCCCGTGCTCACCGCGGGGAACGTCGGACTGCTCAAGCATTCGTCGAACGTTCCCCAGTGCGCGCTGGCGATCGAGGACCTGTGCATGCGAGCAGGATATCCGGCGGGCGTCTTCCAGACGCTGCTCGTCGGGAGCGAAGCGGTCACCCGGATTCTCGACGACGATCGCGTCGCAGCGGCGACACTCACCGGAAGCGAGGCGGCGGGCCGCTCGATCGCGGCCGCCGCGGGCAGGAACCTGAAGAAGACCGTGCTCGAACTCGGTGGCAGCGATCCGTTCATCGTGATGCCGAGTGCCGATCTCGCCACGGCGGTGAAGACGGCAGTCATCGCGCGCACGATCAACAACGGACAGTCGTGCATCGCGGCCAAGCGGTTCGTTGTGCACGAGCGGATCGCCGATGAATTCACGCGAGGGTTTGTCGCGGGGATGCAGGCGCTGCGGGTGGGCGATCCGGCCGACCGCGCGACGCAACTCGGCCCGCTCGCGACGCCGAAGCTGGTCGACGAACTGCACCGTCAGGTAACGGAGAGTGTCGCGCAGGGTGCGAAGCTCCTCCTCGGCGGGCAGAAGCTTGATCGACAGGGGGCGTACTATGCGGCGACGGTCATCGCTGACCCGCCGCAAGGATCGCCAGCGGCTCACGAGGAGTTGTTCGGTCCCGCGGCCGTCATCTTCCGCGCCGGCGACTTCGACGATGCCGTCCGGATCGCCAACGACTCGCCGTTCGGCCTCGGCGCGTCAGCGTGGACCACCGACTCGACGGAAGTGCGACGCTTCGGACTCGAGCTCGAAGCGGGTACGGTCTTCATCAACGGGATGGTCGCGTCGGATCCCCGCTTTCCATTCGGCGGGATCAAGCGCTCGGGCTACGGTCGCGAGCTGGCCGCGGAAGGGCTGTTCGAGTTCACCAACACGAAGACGATTCGCATCGGCGGCCGGGCGACGCTGTCGGAGTGAGTGCCCTTCCGCTTCGCCGTTAGGCGTAACCCGCAACCTCTGTCTCCCGATCGGCGGACGTTAGGCCTTGCAGTCACCGCTCAGGGTCCGATCAGGCGTTCCCAGAAGCTGCGGCGGTTCTCCGAGGCAGCGAGTGTCTCGGTGCAGACCCGCCAGACGGCGAGCATTTCGGTCGCGTCGGCAAAGCGCTTTTCGGCATCCGCCTCGAGACCTCGCTGCAGCCACGCCATTAACGGAGCCGGGAGGCCTTCCACCTGGAAATTTCCGGCCAGCGCGCGCGCCAGTACCTGCGCGCCGTCACCGTCGCCGAACGGCGGGTGTCCGGTCAGCACGAACGCGACGATCGCCGCCACCGCAAAGCAGTCGGTGGCGGCCGTCTGCTCCTCACCGAGCAACTGCTCGGGCGACGAGAAGGCCGGGGTTCCCGTGGTGCCGCTCCGATCCTGACCGGTCACGTTCGCGATCCCGAAGTCGGTGATGCGCCAACGCCGGTAGCGGTCGAGCAGGATGTTTTCCGGCTTGAGATCGCGATGGACAATGCCCGTCGCGTGTGCCGAGGCAAGCCCGTCGAGGATCGAGGTGATGTGCGGAATCGTCTCACCGATCGCACGCGGGCCGTCACGGGTGATCAGCTCCGAGACCGACCCGCCCTCGGCGAGCTCCATTGTGTACCAGACCACGTCGCCGCGTCCGTCCCAATCGTAGATCGGCACGATGGCCGGATGCGCGAGCTGCGCGGCGAGCCGTGCCTCACGGCGGAAGCGGGCGACGGACTGATCGTCCCGGGCGACCCACGGATGCAGCATCTTCAGCGCGACCTCGCGTTCGAGGGTCAGGTCCCGCACGCGCCACACCGAGCCGAACGTCCCCGAGCCTAACGCTGAAAGCACCTCGTAATCGTCCCCCGTCGCCCACCGCAGCCGCGCCTCCTCCGTCTCTGGCGCGCGGCCCGTGATCGACTCGTCGTCGCCAAGGATCAGCGTCCGCGCCGATACGCCACGGTCGAGCGATCGCAGCATCGCCGGAATCGACGCGAAGCGGTCGCCGGGTCGTGCGCTCAACGCACGATCGAGGTTGGCCGCGATCCCCGCCGGCAGCTCCGGTCGGATGAGGCGCATCGGCGGTGTTGCGCCGGCGATTGGGTATTCACCGGTCAGCATCGCGAAGCAGATCGCGGCGAGCTGCCACTGGTCGCTCGCCGGTGTGGGCTCCCAGAGATCGCCTCGCCACTCGGGTGGCACAGGCATGAAGGCGCGATCGGGAACGAGCCCGGAGGGGATGTCGCCGCGAAAGAGCGCCCATTGCCAACCGAGCATGAACAGTCGCCCCGTCGGCGTGATCCACGCCGCCTCGAGCGAAACGTTACCATGCGCACCACCCGCGTCGTGGAGGTACGCCAGCGTCGATCCAACGCCGCGCGCCACCTGCAGCACGTACGGCACGTCCTCGCCACCGAGCCGCCGGATCCGTCCGCCCACCGTCTCACCGCCGATCCAGCGGCGCAGATAGCCGGGACCGCGCCGGTTCGGATGAAAATTCGACCAGTAATGGTACGTCGTCGGGATTGACGGGTGGCCACGGTGCGCGAGACCGCGCGCTTCGGCGGCGAGCCAGGCTGCGTGCGCCGGATCGGGTGCGGTGACCAACGAGAGGGATCTGCCTAACGCATCGATGACTTCCTGCATATGTCGATGCTCGGCCCAGACGCCTTCACCGCCCCACCGCCACTCGGGCGGCAGCTCCCACTCGGCGAGATGCGCAGGCAGCCCGCTCGACGGTCGGTAGACCGAGGGCGGAGGGGGACCGCCACTCGAGATCGCAGGAATCGATCGGGGGGTAAAGACGGGCACGACCGCAAGATAACGCTTCTAACCGGCGCGGCGCAGGATGATCGTCACAGTCGTGCCACGGCCAGCGGCGCTCTCGACGCTGATGGAGCCGCCCCACCCGTCGATCAGCCGGCGGCTGATCGCCAATCCCAGTCCACTGCCACTCGTCCGCGTCGAGAAGTGCGGTTCGAAGACGCGAGGCAGCACGTCCGCCGGGATGCCCTCGCCGTCGTCCCGCACCACGATTCGCACGCTGTCACCGGCAGCGACCGAGAGCTCGACATCGCGCGCGCCGGCGAGTCGGGCATTCTCTGCGACGTTGACGAGCACATCGCGCAGTTCCCCGCCGCGCGCCATCGCCAGCACCGGCCCGTCGGCTCCACGGACGGTGAACCGCGAGCCGTCGTCGCCCAGTCCCTCGAGCTCCGCGACGCCACGAAGGATGGGCGAGACGTCGGTCGGTTCGGCTACTGGTTGCTCGGAGGGCGGCGTTCCGTAACGGCTGAACGATCGGGCGATCTCGTCGAGCCGGTCGATCTCGGCGAGAATCCTCGCCGCGTTCTGATCGAGAATCTGCGGAAAGTCCGCCCGTCCTGCGCCGTACGCGCGTCGCAGGTGCTGGACGCCAAGCCTGATCGGGGTGAGCGGGTTCTTGATCTCGTGCGCGACCTGGCGGGCCATCTCGCCCCAGGCGAGGACCCGTTGGGCCCGCGCGAGATCGGTCACGTCGTCGAGCGTGAGCACAGCGCCCCCGCCGCGAGTGAGGCGGGTCAGGCTGCCACGCAGCTCGCGGCGGCCGATCTCGATCGCGAACGCGACCTGCTCGTCCGCCGACGCGAGGAAGTCAGCGACGCGCCCACTCAACGCCGTGTCGCCTAACGCTGCAATCGAGACCCCGGTCAGCGATCGGCCGAATAGATCCTCGGCGCGCGGGTTGGCCAGTGTGACGTCACCCCGCGGATCGACTGCCACGACCCCCGATGCGACGGTGCGGAGCACCGCCTCGGTGCGCCGCCTCGCCTCGACCAGCGCCGCGCGCGATTCACCGAGCTCACTCGCCATTCGCCGAAACGCGGAGTACACCGGGCGAAACTCGATCGGCGGCTGCGCCGCCAACGCCGGTTCGCGCTCGCCCGCCGCGATCGCCAACGCCGCTCCGCGCAGCTCGCCGATCGGGCGCGCGAATTCCCGCGCCGCGACCCCGCTCAGCCCTAATGCGGCGAGCCCACCGATCGCCGTGAGGAAGAGGACGAGCACGCCGAGATCACGCCGCCGGCGATCGAGCAGCTCCTCGCCAACCGGGGCGGGTGCCGCCAGCACGACGCGTTGCCCGCGATCGTCGGTCATCGCCCGATAGCCGACGACCGTGGCGCTCCGCCCGACGGGGACCGTCGTCGTCGTGGTGACCTCGTCGGAGACCGCGAGGCTGAGGTAGATGTCGGGCGGGAGAAATCGCCCGAACGGCGCGAGGGCATCGTAGAGCGTGTCGCTCGCCGCGACCAGCTCACCCCGGTCATAACGGAGCAGCGGCCCGGGCGTTCGATCGTTAGGCCCGGTGACTTCGGCGCCTTCCGTCGAGCCGGCGACCGTTCGCAACGTCTCGCGCAACAACAGCTCCTGCGACTGACGATCGTCGCGTTGCAGCTGCCGGTATGACCAGCCGGCGAATGCGACGGCCGGCAGCACGAAGAACGCGAAGAGCACGAGCGTCAGGCGCGATCGGTAGCTGCGTGACCAGCGCCGCCGGCGCACCTGAACCCAACGGATGTAGCCACCGTCGGCGAGCGCGCTCAGTGCCCAGAGCATTGCCACCAACGCGAGATTGGCGAGGACGATCAGCAGTCCGCGCTGGGCCAGCGACGGCAGCGATCGCAGCTCGACTTCCGCATGCGCGCGCGATAACCCACGCGACGTCTGAAGGAGCCAGTCCCCATGGAGCTCGTTTCCTTCCCGCTTCCAGACGCGGCGGCCAGCTTCGCTTACCGCCACCGAGTCCGCCCCGGTGAGCGAGAGCGTGTACGGCGGGTCGCCCGCAACCCCGCTCGTGCCGCCAATCAGCGGTGCGAACGGGTCGGCCGGGACCAGCCGCGTGCGCGAGAGGACGAGCGCCGAGGTGGCCGACCCGTCGTCGTTAGGCACCGCCAGCACGAGCGACACACCGAGCGTGCCGAGCGTCGGCCGGAGGACGGGGGCGCCGGTCGCCCGCGCCTCGGCGACGACCAGCGACGTCGATTGGTCCACCGATTCCAGGCCGCCGCTCGCCAGCCGCGCGACGACCGCGCCGGCCGGATTCCAGCTCTCGAGCTCGACCGGGTACTGGGCGGCTGCCAGGTCGGACGCGATGTAGAGGCCGAGCAGCTCAACACGCGATCGGGGCGGCGGGGCGGCGGACAATGTGTGGGCGAACCGATTCATCAGCGCGAGCGCGTATTCATCGGCGGACCGGAGGCCCTCGACGTCTCGCACGGCGAGTTCCACCCGTTTCCGGGCGGTCACCCCCCAGACCAGCGTCGATGCGCCTAACGAGGCGACGATCGCCGCGCCGGCAACGAACCGCGACGTCCGCCGCGTCAGCGCCAGCGCGGCGATCGCGGCGACCCAGATGACCGGGTACCAGCCCGGCCAGCGGCCGGGGGCCTCCCAGAAGAGCGGGCCGGCGATCGCCGCGGCCATCGCGATCACCGGGGCCAGCCACGGCGGCACACCGCGGCGGCCGCCTAACGCTGCACGACCGGCCGACGCACCGGCGAGGAGCAGGACGCAGCCGGCGAAGAACAGCGCGGTCTCCCAAGCCAGCCAGAGCAGCGCGGGAACTCCCTCAGCCGGCGGCTGCACCCCGCGGGCCAGGTCGCGCAGCAGGAACGGCGCGGAGGCAGCGATCAGCAGGACGGCGCCGGCGGCCGCGGTGCGCGACCAGTTCGCGAACGGGGAGCGGAGTAGAGCCAGCAAGCCGAGCAGGAGGATCGCGCCGGTGAGCAGAAGGGCACCGACGCTGGCCGTCCATGGTCCGCCTAACGGTGCATAGAACAGTGCCGGGTCGAACAGGCGCGTCACATTGGACAGCTCATTGAGCGGCACGACGCCGACACAGGCGAGCGGCAGGAGCAGCGAGCCGATCCGGGCAGGCAGCGCCCGCCGCGATCGCCAGACCGCCGCCACAAACGCCGCGAGCCCGAGCGCGAGCAGCAACGCGCCGCGGATTCGCTCACGCTCGAAAAGCGTGATGAACGTTCCCTCGGCCGACGCGACACCGGGAACGAGCAGCAGCGGGGGCAAACCGCCGTCGAGCGTGAGGCGCGCTGTGTCTTCCGATGCGCCCGACGCGTTGCCCGTCGGAACGGCGATGAATTCCTCCGTGTCGGTCGCCTTCGCAATGACGAGGTCCAGCGGATGCGAGAGGTCGCTTCCCGGCGGCTTCGCATGGATCAACGCCGTGGCGACGGCGCGCCGGATGCCAGCCGTAGCGACCGCGTACAGCGTGGTGTATGTCGGCGTCACGGCGAGCCCGAGGCGTCTGGTCAGCGTGTCGGTCTCGACGCGTACGACGCCCGCCCACGCGAGCGGATCGTCGCATTCATACAGCACGATCCCCCGTTCACCCGGGCCCGCGCTCAGCGCGCTGACGTAGCTGAACGCTGCGGCACGACCTCCCGGCGCGTGGACCGCGCGGTTTGCCGATGCCGTCAACTCAGCCGCTACCGACTGCAATTCGGACTGCATCCGGCGCGCCGCTCGCTGACGGTGCGCGGCGTTGTAGGCCGCCCAGTGGCCAGCGGCGTGTGTGAGTTCGCGCTGGGCGAGCGTCGTCGCCACGCAGAGGACCAGTGCGATCGACGTGGCGACCCCGCGCCAGATCCGCGCGCGCACGGCCGCCGGCCGGCTGACGAAGGCGCTCGCCACCAGCGTGGCGAACCACGCGGCGACGACGTACTGTACGCCTGCATCGCGGAGCCACCCGGCGAGCGACAGCAGCGCGATCCCGGTCGCTGTTGCCCACGGGACCATCGCATCGCCGCGAGCCGGCTCGAGGCTCGTCGTCTGCTCTCCTGTCACCGTTGAAATGGCGTCTTCACTCCCGGCCGGCACGCCACGCCGCCTGAAAGAGCTCATTCCGTCGCAGGTCGCGGCCATTCTCGCCGACGACCCGCGCCTGATCGTCCCTGTCGGGACCTGCGAACAGCACGGACCTCATATGCCACTCGGCTGCGACACAATCGTGGTCGAACGTCTGGCCGACGACCTGTCGATCGAGTTCGGCGTCCTGCTCGCCCCTACGTTCGAGTACGGCGTGAACGTCGACACCGAGCGCGCATTCGCCGGGAACGGCTCGTTGCGCAAGAAGACGCTGCACCGTGCGCTCAACGACCTGCTCGCATCGTGGGAGGCCAGCGGCGTCCACGAATTCATCCTCCTCACGGCCCACGAGCACGACCCACATCAGGAAGCGCTCGCGACGGTCATCACCGCCGAGGCTCGCGTCCGGGTCGTCGACATCTTCAACATTGATTTCGCCGACCTGTTGGAGGGGCAGACAGAACCGATGCACGGGGACGAAGTCGACACGTCGATCATGTTGCACCTCGCCCCGCATCTCGTTCACCTCGAGCTGGCACAGGATTATATGATGTCGCGCGATGAGCTGCGACGGTACAGGCGTGGTTGGCTGAAGGTGCCGAAGGGCAGCCCGGGGTCGATCGGTCGCCCGACGCTGGCCACCGCCGCGAAAGGTCAGGCGCTCTACGACCGGATCCGCAGCAGGATCAGTGAGCGTGTCTTTCTGGCGCCGGCACCGGTGTCGTGAACCTCGCGACGGTCAGCCGGGTACCACTCGACATGCATACTCGAGTAGCAGTGGGCGCGTTGTTCGCCCTTGCAGCCACCGCGCCGCGATCGGCTCCAGCGCAGACGACCATGCTCGACGAGGGAAGCTTCACCGTCACGCGCAGCGGCCGTACAGGACGTGAGGATTTTCGCGTCGTGCGAGTGGTCTCCGCGGCGACGACGTCGCTGGTCGGTACCGGCACGATCGTCAACGGTACCTCGCGCGTCGTCTCGGTGGTCCGCACCGACACGAGTGGCGTTCCTGTCGATTTTCAGCTCGAGGGCCGTGAGGCAAATGAAGTGCGCGAGCGCGTCACCATTCAGGCGACCGGTGACCGGCTCGCCGCGCGCTCACGGTCGGCTCGCGGCGAGTCTGCGCGTGAGTACTTCCTTCGCCCCGGGATGACCGTCTTCGATGACGAGTTTGCGCACCAGTACTTCTTTCTTACACTTCAGCGACGGGATGCAGTCACCGCGGTGCTTCCTCGGCGCAACGAGTTGACGCAGCTTCACGTAATCACTCAAGGCGACGAGTCGATCGAGATCGCCGGTACGCATGTTGTCGCTCGTCACTACGTCGTCAGCGGCGCCGGCGCGGCGCGGCAACTGTGGACGGACTCGAAGGGACGGGTGTTGCGCGTCGAAGCGCCGGAGCTCGCCTTCATCGCGGTGCGCGACGCACTCCCAGCAGGAAGCTGACGCGAGGTCGAACGTGCGACGCCCCGCGCCTAGCGGGGCGTTTTTGCTTTTGCAGGTTGAAACCACACCGCAAGCTTCATCGTACGACGCTCGTACTCACCGACAGGATTCCCCCCAATGCGTTTTCATCTGCTCGTCGCGATCGCGCTGGCGGCCGCTCCCCTAACGGCGCAGACGCGCGACTCGGTTGCCGCCGGTCCTGCACTGTCTCTCGATGACGCCCTCGCCATCGCGCATCGCAACAATCCCGACCTGCAGCAAGTCCTCGAGACGCGCCGTACTGCGCGGGCGAATCAATACGCTGCGTACGGTGCACTTCTCCCCAGCGCCGATGCCTCGTTTGGCGGACAGTACCAGGAAGGGGGCCGGCAGATCTACAACGGTGTCACGCTCGGCACGAATCCGAACACCATCGGCTCCAACTATTCGCTTTCGCTCAACTACAGTGTGAACGCCGGCTCGCTGATCGCGCCGCGCGTCGCCGCGGCGACCCGCGATGCGGTCGAAGCCGACATCACCGGATCGAGCGAGTCGCTGCGGTCGATCGTCACGCAGCAGTACCTGACCGTTCTCCAGGCGTCGGCGAAGGCAGACCTCGCCGATACGCTGGTCGCTGCAGCGCAATCGCAGGTCGAGCTGGCGCGCGCCCGCGCCGCGGTGGGATCGGCAACGTCACTCGACGTCCAGCGCGCCGAGGTGGACCTCGCAACGCAACAGGTCCAGGCGCTTCAGGCGCGCAACCAGATCGAGATTGAGAAGCTGCGGCTGTTCCAGCGGATGGGCGTCGACCAGCCGCCTAACGCGGCGCTGACCAGCACGTTCACCATCACGCCGCCGGCATTCACGATCGACCAGCTCCTCTCGCTCGCGCGCGGGCAAAATCCGCAGGTCGTTGCGCTGAGGGCTCGCGAGAAAGCATCGACGCTCTCCGTTCGGCAGTCGCGCGCGGCGTACACGCCGTCGCTCGACGTCAGCACCGGGTGGGGAGGCTATACACAACGCTACACCGACGACAACGCCTTGATCGCCGGGGCCCGCGCCAGCGCCGCGAGTGGCTACGAAAGCTGCCTCGCCGACAACTTTTCCCGCGCCGGCGCAGGATTGACGACCCGTCCCTGCAGCTCGTCGTTCACGACTGCGGACGAAGCGGCGATTCGCCGCTCCAACGATCAGTATCCGTTCAACTTCACCAAGAGCCCCTGGTCGGTCCGTGCCGCGATTCGACTGCCCCTGTTCAACGGGTTCCAGCGCGAACTTCGCGTCGAGGAGGCAATCGCCGCGCGCAACAATACACGGACCCAGGTCCGCGCCCGCGAACTGCAGCTCAACGCCGAGGTGACTTCGGCCTACCTGACACTCAACACGTCGGTGAAGAGCATCGCGCTGCAGGAACAGAACGCCGCGCGCGCGCGCGACGAGCTGAGATTGACGGAGGAGCGCTACCGTGTCGGAGCCGCAACATTTCTCGACGTGACGCAGGCGCGCGCGACGTACGAGCGTGCCGAGAGTGACCGTATCAATGCGGTCTATGACTACCACAAGGCCTTCGCCGCGCTCGAGAGCGCTGTCGGCCGTCCGCTGCGCTAACCCCCCGAGGCGATAACCATGAGCAAGAAGGTCAGGTACTCGATCATCGCGGTCGTCGCTGCCGTCGTCATCGGCATCGTCGTGCTGACCGCGATGAAGAGCAACAAGAAGGGAGCGGAGGTGCGCATCGAGTCCGTCGCGAGGCGCGACCTCGTCGCGTCGGTCACGGCGAGTGGCCAGGTCCGCCCGCACACCAAAGTCGACGTCGCGTCCGACATCAGCGGCCGCATCGTCAGGCTCGCGGTGAAGGAAGGACAGATGGTGAGCAAGGGACAGTTCCTGCTCCAGATCGAGCCGAACCAGTACGAAGCAAGCGTACAACGCGCGGAGGCTTCGCTCGCGTCGGCACGAGCCGGCGAGGCGCAGGCGAAGGCGAGTCGGTTGCAGGCGCAGCGTAACTACGAACGCTCGGCGGAGATCCGGAAGACCAACGCTGCGCTGATCTCCGACGAACAGCTCGAGCAGCTGAAGACGCAGGCCGAGGTGAATCAGGCGCTCGCCGAGTCGGCGAGCCACCAGGTTGACCAGGCGATCGCGCAGCTTCGCGACGCGCGGAGCTCGCTGTCGAAGACGACAATCGTCGCGCCGATGAGCGGACGCGTCACGCGCCTGAATGTCGAGCAGGGAGAGACCGCGGTCCCCGGTACGTTCAACAAGGACGCCGCGACGCTCCTCACGATCAGCGACATGAACGTCCTCGAGACGAAGGTAAAGGTCGACGAGACCGACGTCGCGCGCATCAGCGTGGGCGACTCGGCGCAGATCCAGATCGACGCGTTCCCCGACACGACGTTCACGGGCCGGGTGGTCGAGATCTCCAACAGCTCAGTGAAGGCCGCGGCGACCGGACAGGGCGATCAGGCGGTCGATTACGAAGTCACCATCCAGCTGCTCGATCCGCCAATCGACACGCGTCCCGATTTCTCGGCAACGGCGAAGGTGGTTACCGACACGCGAAAGAACGTGATGTCGATTCCGATCATTGCGCTCACCGTCCGCGAGGATGAGCCGCTCGAGCGCGGCGACACTGCCGTCGGACTCGGCAAGGCTCGGCCGGCAAAGGAAGTTGGCAAGCGGGACATCGAAGGCGTCTTCATCGTCGGCAAGGACATGAAGGTGGCGTTCCGGCCGGTCAAGGTCGGCATCGCAGGGGACAAATACTTCGAGGTCGTGTCGGGGCTGAAGGAAGGCGACCGGATCGTCGCCGGTACCTACCAGGCGATTCGCGACCTGCGCGCCGGCGCGCTGGTCCGCGAGACCCCGCCGACCAAGAAGCCAAAGACTCCAGCCGAGGCGAAGGGCGCATGAGCACGACGGGCGAGTATCCGGCGAGCACCACTGCGGAGCGTCAGGCAGTCGTCGCCGTTGCTGGTGCAGCACCAGAGTCGGATTGGGTCATCGTGACGCGAGGGTTGAAGCGCGAGTACGACATGGGCGGTGAGGTCGTGCGCGCGCTCCGCGGCGTCGATCTCGCCATCCGCCGCAATGAGTATGTCGCGATCATGGGTCCCTCGGGCTCCGGCAAGTCGACGTTGATGAACCTGATCGGGTGCCTCGATACGCCTGACGATGGCGAGTACTGGCTGAACGGGCAGCTCGTTTCCGCGATGACCGATGACGCCCTCGCGCGAATCCGCAACAAGGAAATCGGGTTCGTCTTCCAGACGTTCAACCTGCTGCCGCGGGCGACGGCGCTTCATAACGTCGAGTTGCCACTTGTCTACGCCGGCATCCCGAGCGGCGAACGGAAGGCGCGCGCGATGGAAGCACTCGAGCGCGTGCAGCTCGGCGAGCGGGTGCACCACAAGCCTAACGAGCTGTCCGGAGGCCAGCGGCAACGCGTGGCGATCGCGCGCGCGCTGGTGAACCGCCCGTCCATACTTCTCGCCGACGAGCCGACGGGAAATCTCGACTCGACTACCTCAGAAGAAATCATGCGGGTGTTCGCGGAGCTGGCGTCAGAAGGCCAGACGGTAATCATGGTGACGCACGAGCCGGATATCGCCGCGAATGCGCGGCGGGTGATCGTGTTGCGCGACGGCGTGATCTCGAGCGACGACCGACGGGACGCGTTCACCGCGAAGGTCGGCATCGAAGGCGGCAAGTCCTAACGGTCTGACCAGCGACTACCGGCCGACCAACCACCGCGGAGCCCAGTGCCACTCTTCGAAGCCGTGCGTCTCGCCCTTGCAACGATCTGGGCGCAGAAGCTGAAGAGCAGCTTCACGCTGCTCGGCGTGACGATCGGCGTGATGTTCCTGATCGCCGTCGTCTCGATTGTCGAGGGGATGAGCAAGTACATGGAAGAGGATTTCGCCGGACGGCTGCTCGGCGTGAACACCTTTACCCTCAAGCGTTTTCCATGGTTCGAAGGCAACACGACCGAGGAGATGTGGCGCGAATGGCAACGCCGTCCGCGCGTCTACTATTCGGACCTCGACTTCGTGAAGAGCGTTCTTCCGCAGGGAACTCGGTACGCCGTCGAGAGCCAGGAGAACGTTCGCGCCAGCTCGCGGTTCGCGCGCCCACGGCAGATCGAAGCACACGCGGTTGACGGCGACTATTTCACCATCAAGCGTTATGACCTGACCAGTGGCCGCACCTTCACGGCGCAGGAACTGGAGTCGGGTACCGCGTCGATGGTGATCGGGAGCGAGGTCGCGTCCTATTTCTACCCGAACCTCGACCCACTCGGGCGCGAGCTGAAGATGGGAGGCATTCCCTACACGATTGTCGGCGTGATGGCGAAGCAAGGTACGCTGTTCGGCCTCTCGCTCGACAAGGTCGCGTTGGCGCCATACAAGTCTCCCCTGCACCGCCTGACGAATCCGCGCGGTGATATCGACGGGATCATGGTCCAGGCGCCAAGCGCGCTGGCAATGGACGACGCGATGGAGTCAGTGCGCGAAGCAATGCGCGGTCATCGCAAGCTCCGTCCCGGCCAGCCGGACAATTTCGCGATGGAGACGTCGGCCTCGGCGCTCGCCTTCTTCGCCAAGATCAAGAAGATGCTGGTGGTCGCCGCGACCGCCCTGCCGGCGATCGGCCTCGTCGTCGGCGGACTCGTCATCATGAACATCATGCTGGTCGCGGTCGCCGAGCGAACGCGGGAGATCGGCATCCGCAAGGCGTTAGGCGCGAAGCGTCGCGACATCCTCAGTCAGTTCCTGATCGAGGCGGCGACGCTGAGCACCTCCGGCGCGCTGATCGGGATCCTGCTCGGCGTCATCATCGCGTTCGTGATCGCGAGCCAGACACCGTTGCCGACTCACGTCGCACTCTGGTCGGTGGTCATGGCCACGGTAATCGGCACGGGGGTCGGCGTGGTGGCGGGCGTCTATCCGGCGAGCCGAGCATCGCGCCTCGATCCGATCGCCGCCCTGCGGCAGGAATAGAAGATGAGCGCGCGCATGGTGGTGACCAACCTGACCGAGGGCGTGGGGATCGCGTTCGATGCGATGAAGGCGAACAAGGTACGCGCCGGCCTGACGATCATGGGCGTCGCGGTCGGGGTGTTCGTCGTCGTCGCGATGTCGGCGGCGGTGCATGGCATCAACTCCAGCGTCGCCAAGGACCTCGAGTCGGCCGGGCCGACGTCGTTCTACGTTTTCAAGCGGCCGATATCGTTAGGCAACGTCTGCGACGGCACCGATGAAACCTGCCCCTGGCGGCGCAATCCCCCGCTCACCGTACACGAGTCGGAAGTGCTCGGCCGGCTCGAGTCGCTGAAGGCAGTGGCCGCGCACTCGTCGACGCAGGAAAAAGTGAAGTACAAGGACAAGGAGCTGCGCAGCGTCGGACTCGACGCGTACACCCCGAACTGGACCGAGGTGGACGGCGGCGACATCTACCCGGGTCGCAGCTTCACGTCGCAGGAATCGACGGCGGCCGCGCGCGTCGTGATTCTCAATGAGAACGCGACGAAGAGCCTGTTCGGCGAGAGCGAGCCAGTCGGCAAGTATGTCGACATCGCTGGCCAGCCGTTCGAAGTCATCGGCGTCTACCATTACACCGCCAGCTTTCTCGGGAAGCCCGGCTCTGCGCAGAGCGGCGATTCACCAACGGGGATCATCCCACTCGAGACGGGACGACGCCACTTGAAGATGTCGCTCCGCTGGGTGGACTTCACCGTGAAGCCGCGGGCGGATACCAAGCAGCTGGAGGCGATCGACGACGTGACGGCGACGATGCGTTCGTTGCGCGGCTTGCGGCCCGGTGTCGACAACACCTTTGCAGTCGTGACGCAGGATCGACTGATGGAGGTGTATAACGGGTTCTTCGGGACATTCTTCGTTATCATGATCGCAATATCGGCGGTTGGCGTCCTCGTCGGCGGCATCGGGGTCATCGCGATCATGATGATCAGCGTCACGGAGCGAACGCGCGAGATTGGCGTGCGAAAGGCGCTCGGCGCTACGCAGTGGACGATCCTCTGGCAGTTTCTCGTCGAGGCGGTCACGCTCACCGGGGTCGGTGCGATGACCGGGTTCGTGGTCGGCGCGCTTTGCACCTGGCTGATTCGCTCGACGACGCCAGTGCCGGCGGATATCCCCGGCTCAGCGATCCTCGCCGCATTCGTCGGCAGCGTGGTCACGGGGGTCGTGTTCGGGATCGTTCCGGCGTTTCGCGCCGCGCGGCTCGATCCGGTCGCGGCATTGCGCTACGAGTAGCGCAGTTCGTACCGCGCTGGACCTTGTGAGAGATTCCACGCACGCGCAGTTTCTGCCCTGATGCGCACCAGCGATGTCGTCACCAGCGCGGTTGGGGAGCTCCGGGCCAACAAGCTGCGCTCCTTTTTCACGCTGCTCGGGATCATCGTCTCGGTGGCGTTCCTCGTCGCGGTCATCGCGATCATCCAGGGGATGAACGCGTACGTGCGCGAGAACCTGGCGAACGCGATCATCGGATCGAACGCGTTTCAGGTCCGCCGGTCGCCGATTCAGGTCGGTCTGGTCGACGACGAGACGATTCGGCGGTACGCGCACCGCCCGCGGATCAGCCCCACCGACGCCGACGCGGTGCGCGCCGCGATTCCCGATGCTGAAGCGGTCAGCATGCAGTCGGGATGGCCGACGCCACAGGCGGACGTCGTCTGGCGTGACCGGACGCAAGCCGACGTGCTCATCTTCGGCGTCACCGCGGCCTACCAGGTCGTGCAGGACTATCGCTTCAGTGCGGGGCGCCCACTGAGCGATCTCGATGTGCGCGACAAGCGCGCGGTTGTCATCGTCGGCGCGGATGTTGGTGACAAGCTCTTCGAAGGCGTCGATCCGGTCGGCAAGGACATCCGGATCAACGGCAACCAGTTCACCGTTGTCGGGGTGGTTGCGAAGAAAGGACGCGTGCTCGGTCAGTCGTTCGACGGCTTCGTCATGCTGCCGATCACACAGTTCGAAGCGATGTACGGTCGCCGCGCGACGAACACGATCTCGGTGAAGATGCGCCAGGCGGCGGACGTCGCGCCGGCGATGCAGCGCGCCGAGGAGGCGATGCGCATCGCGCATCGTCTGCGTCCGGCCGAGGACAATAATTTCTCGGTCGAGACAGCCGACGCGCTGATTGCCTTCTGGAAGCGGCTGACGAGCGTGCTCTTCGCAGTGATTCCCGCCGTGGTCGCGATCGGTGTCGTCGTTGGGGGAATCGTCATCATGAACATCATGCTGATGGCGGTCACCGAGCGAACGCGCGAGATCGGCATCCGGAAGGCCGTCGGCGCCACCGCGCGCGACATCAAGCAGCAGTTCCTCGCCGAGTCGATCGCGCTGGCCGCGACCGGTGGATTGATCGGGGTACTCGCCGGCTGGATCTTCGCGTTAGGCATAGCCGCCGTTTCGCCACTGCCGGCCCGCGTCACGGCCTGGTCAGTCGTCCTCGCGATCGGGCTGGGCGCCGGGGTTGGCGTGCTGTTCGGGGTGTACCCGGCATCTCGCGCGGCGAAGCTGGACCCGATCGCCGCGCTCCGCGCCGAATGACCAGCGCTGCCTGACGATGCGCCTCTTCGACCGCGCCGCACAGAACCTCAACATCGCCCTCGACACGCTCCGTGCGGGGAAAGTCCGCTCGGCATTGACGATCCTCGGTGTGGTGATCGGCGTGGCAACCGTGATGGCGATGGCGGCGATCGTCTCCGGCATTCGCGAGCAGATCGTGCATACGATTGAAATCGCCGGGCCGACGACGTTCTACGTCGTCCGCTATTTCTCGAACACGCCGATCAATCCGGACCGCCTGCCGCGCGACGTGCGGATCCGGCCGGACCTCGTGCCAGAGGAAGCCGAGCGCCTCGCGCGCCTTCCCGAGATCGGCTATGCGGCAATCTGGGCGCAGACCTTCGGCCGCGTCGAATACGCCGGATCGCGGACGCAGCAGATGACGTTCATGGCCGCCGACGACCGGTTCACCGAGATCCAAGGGGGCGAACTCGCTGCCGGCCGCTGGTTCACCAAGGCGGAGCTCAAGAGTGGGACGCCGGTCGCGGTGATCGACCAACAGGTGGTCGCGCGGCTCTTCGGCCGCGTCGATCCGCTCGACCGGACCGTCCGGCTCGCCGGTCGTCCCGCGCGGGTCATCGGAGTGTACGTCGCGCCTGATAACATCTTCGCGCCCCAGGGACAGCAGATCGGCGCGATCGTACCCTACCTGTTCGCCGATCATGCATTCCGGATCGACAAGGTCAACGGGTTGTTCATCGCCGTGAAACCGCGGCCGGGGATCACGGTCGGCGAGGCGCAGGATGCCGTGACGATCGCACTGCGTGAACTGCGGTCGCTCCGGCCCGGGCAGAAGAACAGCTTCGACATGATCACGCAGGACCAGATTCTCGAAGTGTTCAACAAGTTCACCGGCGTGTTCTTTCTCGTGATGATTGTGCTGTCTGGCGTCGGCCTGATGGTCGGGGGCATCGGCGTCATGGCGATCATGATGGTGTCGGTCACGAGCCGCACGCGCGAGATCGGAGTGCGAAAGGCACTCGGGGCGACGAACCAGGATATCCTGCTGCAGTTTCTCGTCGAGGCGTCGACGCTGACCGGGTTGGGCGGGATCATCGGGATCCTCGTCGGACTCGCGTTCGGCAAGATCGCGACGTTGGCGATGAGCATCGAGGCGACGCCGCCACTTGGGTTGACGCTGATCGCGGTCGCAGTCTCGGTTGGCATCGGTGTGGTGTTCGGCCTGCTGCCGGCGATGCGCGCGGCGCGGCTCGATCCTATCGAGGCGCTGCGATACGAGTAGTTTTGAGGCCATGGAATCCCTCGACATTCTGGCGATCGGCGCGCACCGCGACGACATCGAGCTCACCTGCGGCGGGACGCTGATCAAGGCAGCAGCGAAAGGTCAGCGCACCGCAATCGTCGACCTGACGCAGGGTGAGATGGGGACGCGCGGGAGCGCCGCGCTCCGTGCCAAGGAGGCGAGCCTCGCCGCGGAGATTCTCGGGGTCGCAGCGCGCGAGAACGTCGGGCTGCCTGACGCGATGCTCGAGAACACACCGGCGACGCGAACGCAGATCGCGACAATCATCCGCAAGTTTCGCCCGCGCGTCGTCATCGCGCCGGCACCACGGGGCCGGCACCCGGACCATCGCGTCGCCGCCGAGTTGATACGTGACGCGTGCTTCCTCGCCGGCCTGGCCAAGATCGATCCCGGCACGCCGCCGCATCGGCCGAAGAAAGTCATCCACTGCCTGACGTATCGCCAGGATTTCGAGAAGCCGACATTCGTCGTCGACATCAGCGCCGAGTTCGAGCGGAAAATGCAGGCGGTGCGCTGCTACGCATCGCAGTTCGACGGCGCGGTCCAGGCAGGCGAGGTGTATCCTACCGGAGAGCCTCTCTATGACGTGATCCGATATCACGCGTCGCACTACGGATCGCTGATTCGGACGCAGTACGGCGAGCCGTTCTTCACCTACGAAACGATGCGCGTCGACGATATCGCGTCGCTCGAGGTTTCGACATTCTGATGGAGCATCATCATGGGGAGAGCCCGGTCAACTACTCGACCTATCTGAGGCTCACCGACCTCCTCGGACTGCAGCGCCCCCGATCGGCGCCGGAGCATCCCGATGAGCTGCTCTTCATCGTCGTCCACCAGGCGAGTGAGCTCTGGTTCAAGGTACTGCTCCACGAGCTCGACATCCTGATCGCGCGGATGGACGGCGACGACACGTTAGGCGCGCTCGGCGCAACCAAGCGGGTCAACGCGCTCGTGCAGATCATCACCAACCAGCTCTCGTCGCTGGAGACGCTGCCACCGCAGCGATTCGCCGAGTTTCGTGGCTACCTCGGCACGTCGAGTGGCTCGCAGAGCGAGCAGTTCCGCGCCATCGAGGCGAAATCCGGACTGCGCGATCCGCACTTCATGCAGGCGATCGTCGAACATGGCCAGCCGCCGGAACCCGTGCGCGCTGCGCTCGAGAAGCCGACGCTGCAGGACACGTTCGAGCGGATGGTTGCGCGGGCAGGGACCACGCTCGAGGACATCTATCGCAATCCGTCGCAGACGGCGCTGTTCATGGTTGCGGAAGCACTGATCGAATACGAGCAGGGATTCGCGATGTGGAGGTTCCTGCACGTCCAGCTGGTGGAGCGAGTGATTGGACCGGCCACTGGGGGCACTGGCGGCACACTCGGCGCGAAGTATCTCGCGCGGACCGTGTCGCAACGCTTCTTCCCAAGCCTCTGGGCGGTGCGCTCGAAGTTCTACGGCGCTGCAGCGACCCCGTGAAGCTGCACGACGTCAGTGTCGTTACCGGGCCAAAAACGCCGGAATGGCCGGGGGACACGCCGTACAGCTGCGGGTGGACGGCGCGGATCGGCGATGGATCGAACGTCAACCTGACAGCCGTGACGTGCAGCCCGCACGTGGGGACCCATGCCGACGCGCCGTTGCACGTGCGCAAAAGCGGCGCGGCCGCCGACGCGTTGCCGCTCGACGCCTTCATTGGCCGCGTGCTGGTGATCGCCGTTGACCCCAGCCCGAACGACCTCGGGCTCGACTTGCTCGATCGCGTGCCTAACGGTACCGTACGACTCCTCCTCCGTACCGGGGTAAGCATCGCCAGCGGTGAATTCCCCGCCGACTGGCCGGCGCTGGCGACGGAAACCGCGGTCGCATTGACTCGACGGGGAGTGCGGCTCGTCGGCGTCGATGCGCCGAGCGTCGATCGCCGGGAGAGCAAGAATCTCGCAGTGCATCACGCGCTGTTCGATGGCGGCGGATTCGTCCTCGAGAATCTCGACCTGCGGGGCGTGGCGGATGGCCGGTACGAGCTGGCAGCGGCCCCGCTCAAGTGGGCCGGCGCGGATGCGGCGCCCGTTCGCGCTGTCCTCTGGGGCGACGGCAACGGTTAGGCATTGGACGTTCAGCGGCGCGAGCCACTGATTGCGCGCCGCTAGCCGAGCGCCTCGGCGATCGTGGCCCGCTTGCCGACAAAGAACCGACCGAAGGTCGCATAGATCGCGCTCACTTCATCAAAGCGCATGTCGGTGACGATGCGCTTGAAGTCGAGTGGATCCTTGGCGAGGAGCGTAACGCCCCACTCCCAATCGTCGAGGCCGATCGCGCCGCTGATGGTCTGCTGGATGCGACCGGCGTACTGGCGTCCGGTCATCCCATGCGCGCGCATCAATTCGCTGCGTGCGTCGAGCGACAGCTGGTACCAGTTCGCGCCGGGGTCGCGTCGCTTGGACATCGGGTAGAAACAGACGTACGGCATATCCGCTGGCAGCGTCGGATAAAGCCGACGTTGCACCTGCGGACTCGCGCGCTCGGCGGTCGCACGTTCGCCGAGCGCGGTGCGATACCGCTCGTCACCGACGGTGCCACCGCGCGCCGTGGCCTCATTCGCCAGCTGCGCCGTCAGGTGGTACAGGCCGGCCTCGGTGACACTGAGGAACCCATACTCGCGGCGCAGGTGGTCGAGCAGCGGAGCGCGCAGCATGGCTCGCTCCGCGATGGCAATCTCGTCGAGCGTCGGTCGCGCATGGATGACCATGAGTTGCCCGGCTGATCCGGCCAGCGCGAACGCGGCGCTCCATCCGCCGTCAGGCGACGCTGGTCCGATTGAGGCGAGCGCGGCGTCTGCGTCTCGTAGCAGTGTCGTCATGCCATCGGCGCCGAGCGCGCGCAACGACGCTCGGTCGGCGGAGAAGACGTGATGCGAGAGGTACCATCCCTCGAGCGTTTCCGGCGGGTGCGCAATGGTCATGCGAAGAATCTAAGCACGCTGTCCGTGCGCACGGAGGCCAGCTCCCGTCCTAGTAGAGCAGAAAGGGCTTGCGCGCTTCGGCGAACGCAGCCGATTGCGCTTCCCATCGGATGAGCAGCGCCGGGAGCGCATGTGCTTCGATTGCGGTGCGCAGCTGGTCGGTGCCGGCGAGTCGGTCGAGCGATCCGTTCCAGGCGAAGTCACGCGGGTGCAGGGTGCGAATTGTCTCGATGAGAAGGAGCGTCGCAACGAGCGGGCGGTAGCTGCTTCGATCGGTGATCACGAGCCTAACGCCATTGAGCGCGATCCCGCCGAACTTCTGCGCGCCCGCCGTCGGCGTGAAGTGCACCGATTCGAAGCGCACGCCGGGCAGCGCGCGCGCGTTCATGATTCGCGTGACGCTGTCCGCGTTGAGCCAGGGCGCGCCCGTCTGCTCGAACGGGAATTCACTACCACGTCCCTCGGAGAGGTTCGTCCCCTCGAGGTAAACGGTGCCAGGGTAGCTGATGATCGCTTCCATCCGACGCAGGTTCGGCGATGGCGCGATGAATGGAAGCAAAGTTTCGTCGAGCCACATGTCGCGCCGCCAACCGATCGCGCGGACGACGGTGAGATTCGTCCCGAACTGAAAGGTCGCGTTGAGATATTGTGCGAGCTCGCCGAGCGTGAGCCCGTAGCGCGACGGTACGGGGAACATCCCGACGAACGAGCGGAATGCCGTATCGAGAACTCCACCTTCGATGATATTCCCGGTAACCGCGTCAGGCCGGTCGAGCACGACGAAGGGAATACCTCGCTCGGCCGCGGCTTGCATCGTGAGCGCGAGCGTCGATGTGTACGTGTATTGCCTGACACCAACGTCCTGCATGTCGAAGACGAGTGCGCCCACGCTGTCGAGCATCGCCGCTGTCGGCTTGGTGGTCGCGCCGTAGAGAGAGAATACGGGGAGTCCGGTGCGCGCGTCGCGTCCCGACCCCACGCGCTCGCCCGCCTCAGCGATGCCGCGGATCCCGTGTTCGGGTGAGAAGAGCGCCACGAGGCGATAGGCGCTCGCGGCAGCCATGATGTCGATCGTCGTCCGGCCGGCGCGATCGATTCCCGTCTGGTTGGTGATCAGCCCAACACGCTTGCCACGCAGCACGGGAGGAGTGCTCGCGGCGAGCGCCTCTACGCCCGGCACGACCTCGGGGTGCATCCCGCGCGGAGTCTGGGCGCAGGCATTGACGGCGACGAAGAGTGCGGCGAACGCGGCGTGGCGCATGAATCTGGGGTGAGAGAGAGTTCACCGAAAGATGGCGTGCGGCAACGGCAGGTACCAGCGCCGAGCGAGAGGCCCGGCTTGCGCGGCGCGTAGCGTGCAATACAGACTCCCCGCGATGACTACCGCTGCTCCGCTGCCACCCCCGAATGAAGCCGAGCGCCAGCTCCGGCTGACGAAGATGAAGCGACTGGCGAGTGGAATGCTTGTGCTGTCGAGCGCGATCTTTCTCGCCGCGCGCGCCTTCGAGCGCCAGCATCCGTGGCTCGGATTCGTGCGTGCCGCCACCGAAGCCGCGATGATCGGCGGGGTCGCCGACTGGTTCGCGGTAACAGCGCTCTTTCGTCATCCGCTCGGCATTCCCATCCCGCACACCGCCATCATTCCGGCGAAGAAGGACCAGGTGGGTCGGACACTGGGCGGATTCATTCAGAAGAATTTTCTCGCGCGCGACGTGATTGCGGGACGGTTGCGCGGATTGCGAATTGGCGAGCGCCTCGCGCGCTGGTTGAGTGAGCCGCAAAATGCGCGGACGATCGCGCGTCAGGCAGCGAACGCCATCGCACGGACGCTGCCGCTGCTCGAGGACGAAGAGGTCCAGCGGATGATCGACGGTACGGTTGCGTCGCGCATCCGGAAGACCGAGGTCGCGCCACTTCTCGGGAAGCTGTTGTCGTTGATCACCGCTGGCGATCGCCACCAGGAACTGCTCGACGAGGCGATTCGCCTCGCGGCACGCGCCGTGGCCGAGAATCACGATCTGATTCGCGACCGGATCGCGGCGGAGAGTCCGTGGTGGGTTCCGACTCGCGTCGACGACAAGATTCACGAAAAGGTGGTCGGCTCCATCGAGCGCACATTGCACGAAATTCGCGACGATGCCAGCCATCCGTTGCGGGTCCGGTTCGACCAGGCGTTGCACGAGTTCACCGAGCGGCTGCAGTACGACCCCGCGGTGATCGCCAAGGCCGAACAGATCAAGAACGACACGCTCGACGCGGACGCGGTGCGCAAGTTCTCGCTCTCGCTCTGGACGGACGCGAAAGAAGCGCTCGTGCGCTACGCCGAGCGGGCGACCGCTGACGAACCAGGCCGAGTGAGCGCCCTCGAGCGCGGGCTGACGACGATCGGCGAAGCGCTGCTCTCCGATCCCGAACTTCTCGCCCGGGCGGATGATGCAATCGTCGACGCGGCGTTAGCGGTCGTCGACAAACACCAGGACGAGGTTGGGGCGCTGATCGCCAGCACCGTGGCCGCGTGGGACCCTGAGGTCACGTCGAAGCGGATCGAACTGGCAATCGGGCGGGATCTGCAGTTCATTCGAATCAACGGGACAGTGGTCGGCGGGCTGGTCGGCCTGGCGCTCTACGCGATTTCGCGGGTGATGGGGTAACGGCGACGGGGGAAGTGCCTAACGGTCGCGCTCGGGCGGACTCACCGGTCGCGGACTTCCGCATCCCCCGACCGTGCATCGCTCGATTCTCCAATGAAGCGCGTAAACAATTCGTCGAGCGTGGTCGCGGGATCCTCGCACATTCCCGCGTGCACCGGCGAGCTCTGGATGACATCGGACCGCGGAGCAGTGAGCCAGTGAAAGCGCTCGGAGGGAGGCGCGAGCGCGACGGGTCCGCCCGAGACATCACCGTCGCAGACCGCCTTGCAGGAGCGCAGGTAGCGCGCCAGCAATTGCGGGTCGACGCCGACAACACGCGCCCTCAGTTCGTCCGCGTCGAGGACGACGCGCATCCCGAGAAATTCCGCCGTGCGTGCGTGAAGCATGACCCCGACCGGGACGAACGTTCCGAGATGAACGTGTGGAACGACGCGCAGGATGGCATAGTCATACGAGATCCACCGTCCGTTCGCCCCGGGGACGATGCGGCCACTCATCGGCGAGCCTGCACGCGGCTCTTCGGCTGCAGCCTGACGGCTTCCTGTGCACGCATCGCGGTACTCACGAATGCCGATGAATCGTTGAGCCGCGCCAGCAGGTACTCGCGATATCGCTGGCGCGCGAGCGCACCGCTCGTGAATTCGCCACCGTTCACACGGTCGGTGAGCAATGCGTCCGGCACCCGCGCCAACGCGGCATCGATCACCGACGGCGTCAGGAGCCGATGCATTTCCCCGTCCATCGCGCGGAGGTCGCCGCTCTGCTCGAGCAGCACGTGCGACTTGATCAGCGGAAACGGGCTGGCCGTTCGCGCCGCGTCGACCGACGGCCAATCGTGGTGCGCGTAAAGCGCTGCGCCATGATCGATCAGCCACGCCCGATCGTTCCAGATCAGCAGATTCGGGTTGCGATGGGTACGATCAGGGTTCGTCACGAACGCATCGAACCACACGAGGCGAGTGGCCAGCACTTCGGAGACGAACTGTCCTGCAGCCGATGCGTCGAAGTTGAATGCGCCGTCGAGGTAGCGGAGGCCGACGTTGATCCCGTGGCTCTTGCCAAGAATGTCCTGGATTTCTGGGTCGGGCTCAGTGCGGCCGAATGCGGGAAGAATCTCGACAATCGCCAGTTCGGGCGCGGGTAGTCCGACCGCGGCGGCGAGCAATCCGACCACCAGCTCGGCGACGAGAACTTTCGGGCCCTGGCCAGCGCCGCGAAACTTGACGACGAATAGCCCGCCGCCGTCGGTATCGACCACCGCGGGAAGTGATCCCCCCTCCCGGAGTGGCTGCAGGTAGCGAGTCGCGGTGTAGCGCGGCAGGTCGTCGGAGCTCACGAGCGCAATCTGGTCAACGCCGGTCGATCGGCAAGCGTCATACTGCTTTCAATGCCTCAGTGAGCTGCGACAGCGATTTCTTCGCGTCACCAAAGAGCATCTGCGTGTTCGGCGCGTAGAAGAGCTCATTGTCGATCCCGGCGAAGCCGGGGTTCATGCTGCGCTTCAGGACGATGACGTGCTTCGCGTGGTCGGCGTCGAGAATCGGCATTCCGTAGATCGGGCTGCTCCGGTCGCTGCGCGCCGCCGGATTGACCACATCGTTCGCGCCGACGACGAGGGCAATGTCGGTGTGGTCGAATTGCGGATTGATCTCGTCCATGTCGAGCAACTGGTCGTACGGGATGTCCGCTTCGGCAAGCAGCACATTCATGTGGCCGGGCATGCGGCCGGCAACGGGATGAATCGCGTACTTCACCTCGACGCCGCGGCGTTCGAGTTCCGCGCTGAGTTCCTTGATCTGGCGCTGGCCTTCGGCGACCGCGAGCCCGTAGCCGGGAATCACGATCACCCGGTTGGCGAATGCCATTGCGACCGCTGCGTCGTCAGCTGACGTCTGCCTAACGGGGCGGACCGCGGCCCCGGTGGCGCTGCTGGCAATCGATTCCGCCCCGAAGCCGGCGAACAGCACGTTCGAGATGGGGCGATTCATCGCGCGGCTCATCAACAGGGTGAGCAGCGTCCCGGAAGCGCCGACGAGCATCCCGGCAATAACGAGCACCTGATTTGCCAGCACGATCCCGGTCAGCGCCGCCGCGACACCAGTGAGCGAGTTGAGCACCGAGATCATCACCGGCATGTCGCCGCCGCCAATCGGCAGGACGACGAGGACGCCGAGGAGGAGGGCGGCGCCGGACAGTCCCCAGACGATCGACGGGCTCGGCGCGTGGAGCCCGATCCAGCCCCCGAGGACGAGGACGCCTAACGCGAGCAGCGCATTGATCGCGTGGCGGGCGCGAAAGAGCAATGGGCGCCCGGGGAGGATCTCCTGCAGCTTGCCGAATGCAACGAGGCTTCCGCTGAGGGAGATTGCCCCGATCGCGATCCCTAACGCGCCGGAGACGGCGGCGCCGGCCGACGCCCGATCGCCATGCGCGGTCGCCCGGAGAAATTCGGCGATCGACACGAGCGCCGCGGTGCCGCCGCCCGCGCCGTTGAACAGCGCCACCATCTGCGGCATCGCGGTCATCTGGACACGCCGCGCGCTGTAGATGCCGATCGCCGCACCAACGACCGTCCCGATCCCGATCTCCCAGAACGACAGGATGCTGCGATCGAGCAGCGTGGCCGCGAGGGCGACCAGCATCCCGAGTGCCGCCAGGCGATTGCCCGATCGCGCGGTGCGCGGACTGCTCAACCGCCGCAAGCCGAGGACGAAGAGCAGCGCCGCCGCGATGTAACTGAGGTTGATGACGCTGAGCCGAGGGTCGCCAGTCATGGTTTGTCGCGCGATTCGTCCGGTGGCACGGCGGGCGGGGCGGGCCGCTCCTTCCGCTTGAACATCTCGAGCATCCGGTCGGTGACCACGAATCCGCCGAAGACGTTCGCCGCGCCTAACGCGACGGCGACCACGCCGATCCCGCGGAGAAGCGGGGTATCGGCCGACCCGGCGACAAGCATCGCGCCGAGCATCACGATGCCGTGGATCGCGTTGGTGGCCGACATCAGTGGCGTGTGAAGGACCGCCGGCACGCGCGCGATCACCTCGAAGCCGACGAAGGCCGCGAGGATGAGGACGTAGATGCCAAGGACGAGTTCGCGGCTCATTCCAGGTTCCGGGCAACGTGTGGGGTGGCGGCGCCTCGCCGCGGCTGGGACAGTTGGCGGGAGCAACCTAGCCCCCGGTCGCTGGCCGGGCCAGCGCGACGAATTTGCGCCTGACCCTTGCGCTGCGCCCGGTGGGCTGCCTATCATAGCGAACCCGCACCACGATTTCCGCTGACCAATTCATGATTCTTTCGTCGCTCGTCCTCCTTTCGCTTCTCGTCGTACTCTCCGTATCGCTTACGGAGCTTATTGGCGTGCGAGGGGGTTCGACGGCGTAGCAGCAGCAAACGACCGCGACTCCTCTCGAAACGGGATGGGTCGCGCGCAGCTCGAGTCGCCGCGGCCCGTCCCCTCCCGGACGGGCCGCGGTCGCATTTATCCCCTCGAGAGGCGAAATGCGATCGAATACCATCAAGCGCGGCATGGAGCGCGCGCCGCACCGCGCGCTGTTGCGTGCGACCGGCCAGGTGAAAGACGGCGAGTGGGATCGGCCCTTCGTGGCGGTCTGCAACTCGTACGTCGACATCGTGCCGGGGCACGTCCATCTACAGGCCTTCGGAAAGGTCGTGAAGGACGAGATCCGCGCCGCGGGGGGAATTCCGTTCGAGTTCAACACCATCGGTGTCGACGACGGGATCGTGATGGGGCACGAGGGGATGCACTATTCCCTGCCCTCGCGTGAAGTGATCGCCGATTCGGTCGAGACGATGGTGCGTGCGCACTGTTTCGACGCCGTGATCTGCATCCCGAACTGCGACAAGATCGTGCCGGGGATGCTGATGGGCGCGGCCCGGGCGAATGTGCCGACGGTGTTCATCTCGGGCGGCCCGATGGAGGCCGGGCGCGACTCGCAAGGCGAGAAGATCGATCTCATCTCCGTCTTCGAGGGCGTCGGCCAGCGTGCGGCCGGGACCATTGACGACGCGCGCCTCCTCGATCTCGAGCAGAACGCGTGTCCCACCTGCGGAAGCTGCAGCGGGATGTTCACCGCGAATTCGATGAACTGCCTCTGCGAAGCGATCGGGCTCGCGCTGCCAGGCAACGGCTCGATCCTCGCGACGTCACCCGAGCGACATGCGCTGGCCCGCCGCGCCGCGCAGCACCTGCTGCGGCTCGTTCGCGAGAACATCACCTTCCGCGACATCGTCACCGCGGATGCGATCGACAACGCCGTCGCGCTCGATGTCGCGATGGGCGGCTCGACGAACACCGTGCTCCACGTCCTCGCGCTGGCGAACGAAGCCGAGGTGGAATATCCGCTCGCCCGGTTCAATGAGGTCGCCGAGCGGACCCCGCACCTCGCCAAGGTTTCTCCGGCGTGGGACGGAACGCGGCAATGGCACATGCAGGACGTGCATGCCGCCGGTGGCATTCCCGCTTTACTCGGCGAGCTGGCGCGGAAGCCCGGCACGCTGCACCTCGACGCGCGCACCGTGACCGGCGAGACGATCGGCCAGCTGGTCGACGGCGTGCGGACGACGAACCCGGAATGCATCCGTCCGATCGACGATCCGCATACGGCGCGCGGCGCACTGGCCGTGCTGTTCGGGTCACTCGCACCGTTAGGCGCGGTCGTCAAGGTCGGCGCCGTCGCCGAGCATGAGATGACGTTTCGCGGACCGGCGCGGGTGTTCGAGGGCGAGGAGACGGCGACGGCTGCCGCGATGGCCGGCGAGATATGCGGTGGCGACGTCGTCATCGTCAGGCAGGAAGGCCCGCGCGGCGGGCCGGGGATGCGCGAGATGCTCGCGCTCACCAGCCTGCTCAAGGGGATGCCGATCGGTAACTCCGTTGCCCTCGTCACCGATGGTCGATTCTCTGGCGGGACACGCGGGTTGTGCATTGGCCACGTGTCCCCGGAAGCGGCAGAGGGCGGCCCGATCGGGTTGGTGCATGAGGGAGACATGGTCTCGATCGCGCTCGCCGCGCGGCGGCTCGATCTCGAAGTCTCGCCCGCGGAACTTGCGCGCCGGGCAAGCGAATGGCGCGCGCTGCCACCGCGATTCACCCGCGGCTGGCTCGCCCGCTATGCGGCGATGGTCACCAGCGCGCACACCGGCGCAGTGCTCGCCATACCGGAGCGAAATTCGGCGCCGCGCGTTATGGCTCCGCCGCCGGCGAACGAGCCCGCACTGCGGCGCTCCGAATCGAGTACTGCACACGCCGGAGCCGCACGATGAGCGCCGTTGTCAATCGCGACCTGCGCACGGGCGCGCAGATTCTCTGCGAGGCGCTCCTCCGCCAGGGCGTCGATGTGATCTTCGGAATCCCGGGCGGCGCGATCATGCCTTTTTACCACGCGCTCCCCGAGTACGCCGATCAGCTGCGTCACGTCCTCTGCCGGCATGAACAGGGCGCTGGTCACGCCGCGGAAGGCTATGCGCGGGTGACCGGACGCGTCGGCGTGTGCGTCGCGACGAGCGGCCCGGGCGCGACGAACCTCGTCACGCCAATTGCCGATGCGTGGATGGATTCGTCGCCGATCGTCGCAATCACCGGACAGGTCGGCAGCGCACTCCTCGGCACCGACGCATTCCAGGAGACGGACATTGTCGGGATCACCGTCCCGATCACGAAACACAGCTACCTCGTGCGCGACCCGCGCGACATCCCGCGCGTGATTGCCGAAGCGTTCCACATCGCGTCGACGGGGCGGCCGGGACCGGTGCTCGTCGACGTCACGAAAGACGCGCAACAGGCGAGTGTCGTCCCCGACTGGAACTTCGAGCTGGACCTGCCGGGATACACCGATCACCGGCTTGGCGATGTCGACGCCGGCGGGATCGCGCGCGCGGCCGCGCTGCTCGCCGGCGCGCAGCGTCCGCTGATTCTCGCCGGCAACGGCGTGATCCAGTCGGGCGCAACGACGGAATTGCTTGCGGTCGCCGAGCGCTCGGGGATTCCTGTGATCACCACGCTGCACGGGCTCGGTGCATTTCCACAGGATCATCCGCTGAGCCTCGGCATGCCTGGCATGCATGGGTGGGTGCACGTCAATCGCGCGATCCAGCGCTGCGACGTGCTGCTCAACGTCGGCAGCCGGTTCGACGATCGCGTCACCGGGAAGGCGTCCACCTTCGCCCCGCAGGCGTCGATCATTCACATCGACGTCGACCCCTCGGAGATCGGGAAGCTTGTGCCGGTGACCGTCGGCATCGTCGGTGACGCACGCGAGGTGCTCTCGTCGCTGCTCGCCGCGATCCCTGCGCCTAACGGCACATCGCCCCACGTGGCGTGGCGCCACGAGGTCGGCGAGCTCCGCGCGACGTACGAGCCACGTCAGGCATACCGTCGCCGTCCCGACAGCGCGACCCTGCAGCCGCACGACGTCTGCGCGGCGCTCAATGCCGCGCGGGTCTCGCACGGGCCGAGCCGCATCGTGACCGATGTCGGGCAGCACCAGATGTGGGCAGCGCAACTGCTCGACTGGCAGCGGCCGCGCTCGCACATCACCAGCGGCGGCGCCGGCACGATGGGCTTCGCGGTACCCGCCGCACTCGGCGCCGCGATCGCGCTCCCCGATGAGACGATCTGGGTCGTCGTCGGCGACGGTGGTTTCCAGATGACGAATCAGGAGATCGCGACGATGGCGCAGGAAGGGCTCACCAACGTCAAGATCGCGATCGTCAACAACGGATATCTCGGGATGGTGCGCCAGTGGCAGCAGCTGTTCGAGGGACGGCGCTACAGCGGTACTCCGCTGACCGGCCCCGACTTCGCGAAGCTCGCTGAGGCATACGGCGTTCGCGGAATCCGAGTGGATACCGTCGACACCGTCGACTGGGCGATCAACGAGGCGTGGGAGCATCCGGGCGTCGTCGTCATCGACTTTCGGGTCGAGCGTGAGGCAAACGTGTTCCCGATCGTGCCGCAGGGCCGGAGCATCGGCGAGATGATGGTCGATGCGCAGACACACGTTCCCGCTGCCGTCGCATGAGCGTGACGTCGACATCGAAGCGTCACGCGCTTGTCGTGCGCCTCAACGACCGCCCCGGGGCGCTCTATCGCGCCGTCGGCCTGATCCGGCGGCGCGCCTACAACGTCTCCAGTCTCGTCGTCGGCCCGTCGGGTGTCAGCGGCACCAGCCAGATGGTGATCGTCGTCGACGCGGCCGACCTGCACCAGATCGTCCAGCAATTTTCCCGGTTGATCGATGTGCTGTCGGTCGCCGAGATCCCATACGAGGAAGAGCTGATGAACTTGTTCGCCGATGTCATGCGCCGCTTTGATCTCTCCCCAGCCACCACCACACAGGAACTCGCCCGATGACCGTTCTCTATTACGACGCCGACGCTGACCTCAACCGCTTCGCCGGCCGCCGCGTCGCGATCATCGGCTACGGGAGCCAGGGCCACGCGCATGCGCTGAACCTCCGCGACTCTGGGCTGGATGTTCGCGTTGGACTGCCGGAACATTCGAAGAGCCGCGCGCCCGCCGAGTCGGCGGGGCTGCGCGTGCTCACGCCCGATCAGGCGGCGCGCGAAGCGGACTTCATCGTCATCCTGACCCCCGATCACACCCAGCGAGCGGTGTACGAGCAGTCGGTGCTCCCGCACCTCACTGCGGGGAAGACGCTGCTCTTCGCGCACGGCTTCAACATCCGCTTCGGCGAGATCGCACCGAGCGCCGACATCGACGTCATTCTCGTCGCGCCGAAGGCACCAGGGCACCGCGTGCGCGAGCTCTACGTCGAGGGCGCCGGCGTGCCGTCACTCGTCGCAGTTCATAACGATCACTCCGGCCATGCGCTCGCCAACGCACTGGCCTACGCGAAAGCGCTTGGCTCGACCCGCGCCGGCGTGCTGCAGACGACCTTCTCCGAGGAGACGGAGACGGATCTCTTCGGCGAGCAGGCAGTGCTCTGCGGTGGCGCGGCGGCGCTGGTAAAGGCCGGATTCGAGACGCTCGTCAAGAACGGCTACCAGCCGGAAGTCGCCTACTTCGAGTGCCTGCACGAGCTCAAGCTGATCGTGGACCTGATGTACCGCGGCGGCTTGAACTACATGCGCCACTCGGTGTCGGACACCGCGGAGTACGGCGACTACGTCGCCGGGGACCGGATCGTCACCGCCGAGACGAAGCGTGAGATGCAGAAACTGCTCGACGAGATCCGCGACGGGTCGTTCGCCCGTCACTGGATCGAGGAGAACACCTCCGGCCGTGCATCGTTCTCGGCGCGACGCGTCGCGGAATCGGATCACCAGATCGAACAGGTCGGACGCCAGATCCGGCGGATGATGCCCTTCCTCGACGCGAAGGAGGTGCTGCCCGGCCAGATTGCGGTCGGCGCGCAGCCTAACGCGCCGCGGCCGGCGGCGCCGCCGCCCCGCGCAACGGCCGGAGCGTCGCGATGAGCGCGGCAACATCGCTCGATATGGCGATGAGCGAGGTCGACGCGCCGGAGAGTGCGGCCTCGCCGGTCGCGGTGCCGTTAGGCGCGCTGCCGGCGTTCATCTGGTTCAACGGTCGCGTCGTGCCCTGGGCCTCGGCCACCGTGCACGTGATGACCCACGCGCTGCACTATGGCTCGTCGGTGTTCGAGGGAATCCGCTGTTACGAGACCGCGCAGGGGCCGGCGCTGTTCCGCGCCGATGAGCACTTGCGCCGCTTCCGCGATTCGGCGCGACTGTATCGAATGGAGCTGCCCTTCGACGATGCCGCCCTCCGCGACGCGTGCTGTGCCGCGGTGCGCGAGAATGGACTGCGCAACGCGTATCTGCGTCCGCTGGCGTGGCGGGGCGCGGGTGGGCTGGCGCTGAATCCCATCCGACACCCGGTCGAGATCATGATCGCCGCGCTGCCATGGGGCACCTACCTCGGCGACGAGGCGCTCGAGCGGGGCGTCGACGTCGGCATTTCAACGTGGACCCGTCCCTCGCCGAACACGGTGCCCGCTGGCGCCAAGGCGGGTGGCAACTATGTCTCGAGCCAGCTCATCGCGATGGAGGCCGAGCGATTGGGTTATGCCGAGGGAATCGCACTCGATAGCTCGGGGACGGTGAGCGAGGGATCGGGCGAGAACATCTTCCTGATCCGGAACCGCACGCTCATCACGCCCCCCGCAGCATCTTCAATCCTGCCGGGGATCACGCGCGACACGCTGATGACGCTGGCCCGCGAAGCCGGACTCGAGGTGCGCGAGGAGCGGATTCCCCGCGAAGCGCTCTACAGCGCCGACGAGGTGTTCTTCACCGGGACCGCGGCCGAGGTGACCCCCGTCCGCTCGGTGGACGGCCTTCTGATCGGGAACGGAAAGCGCGGGCCGTTCACGGCGGTGCTGCAGCGGGCGTATTTCGCGACGGTGCGCGGCGAGCGCGAGGACCAGCGCGGATGGCTCACGATGGTCTGAGCCATCCGCGGCGAAACGTCAGGCGGCCCTGCCTGACGTTTCGCTGCCGCGCCGGAGGACGGTCATCACGGCATCGGTCACCTCGACAGTCGTCGCGGTACCTCCGAGATCCGGTGTGCGCGCACCGTTGGCGACAGCCTCGAAGACGGCGCGCTCGATCGCGGTAGCCGCGTCCTCGAGCGCCAGCGAATAGCGGAGCAGCAGCGCGGCGCTGAGGATGGTTCCGATCGGGTTGGCGACGCCCTTCCCGGCGATGTCCGGCGCCGAGCCGTGAATCGGCTCGTAGAGGCCGATGCGAACGCCGGACCGCGGCGCGCCTAACGATGCGGATGGGAGCACGCCGATCGAGCCGCTGAGCACCGCTGCCTCGTCGGTGAGGATGTCGCCGAACATGTTCTCGGTGACGATCACGTCGAAGCGCGCCGGGTTGGTCACCAGCAGCATGGCGCAGGAGTCGACCAGGACATGGTCGAGCGCGACGTCGGGATATTCGTCGCCGATGATCCGCGTCGCGACCCGACGCCACAGCCGCGACGTCTCGAGCACGTTGGCCTTGTCCACCGACGTCAGGCGTCCTCGCCGCCGGCGCGCGAGCTCGGCGCCCATGCGCACGATCCGTTCGATCTCACCCGTGCTGTAGGTACAGACGTCGTGGGCTTGTTCGCTGCCATCGGCCTGGGCGACCACACCCTTGTCGCCGAAATAGATGCCGCCGGTCAGCTCGCGCACGACCATCATGTCGACGCCAGCCAGCCGCTCCGGACGCAGCGGCGACGCGCCGACGAGCGCCGGGTGGGGCAGGATCGGCCGGAGGTTGGCGTAGAGGCCGAGCGCGCGCCGGATTCCGAGCAATCCCTGTTCTGGCCGGACGCGCGCCGATGGATCGTCCCACTTCGGGCCCCCGACGGCGCCGAGGAGCACCGCGTCGGCCGCTCGACACGCGGTGGTCGTGTCCTCGGGAAGCGCCGTACCCGTCACATCGATCGCCGCGCCGCCGATCAGCCGTTCGTTGAACGTGATGCTCGCGCCCGTCGCCACGACCGCGGCCTCCAGCACCCGCCGCGCCTGGGCAACGATCTCCGGCCCGATTCCGTCGCCGGCCAGGAGAACGACAGTGTACTGCGTATGCCGTGCGCTATTCATCCGTGCGTTCGCAAACGGGTGGTGTCGATCGATGCGGGATGCGTTCGTTCGTAGGCCGCGATGTCGGGCGCGGCGCCGAGCAGGAATGACATCTCGTCGGTGTCGTTCAGCATGCTGTAGCGCGAAAAGGCGGGAACGGCGAACCGGAGCACCGCGCCGTCAGGCAGGGTGAGCGTCTGCGCCTCGAGATCGACCCCGAGCCGAGCGTCAGGCAGGTCGTTCTGCATCAACACGCCGAGCACCTGCGGTGTCACTTCGATCGGCAACAAGCCATTGATCAGCGCATTGCCGCGAAAGATGTCGGCGAACTCGCTGCTGATCACCGCGCGAAATCCTGAGCCGGCCAACGCCCAGACCGCGTGCTCGCGCGACGATCCGCAGCCAAAATTCTGGCCGGCGACCAGGATCTCGGCGCCGTTCGCCTCCGGGCGATTCAACACGAAGTCAGGATTCGGGCTGCCATCGGAGAGGTAGCGCCAGTCATGAAAGGCATTCGGTCCAAGTCCGGCGCGGTTGGTCGTGGTGAGGAAACGCGCCGGAATGATCTGATCGGTGTCCACGTTCTCGCGCGGCAGCCTCACGTAGGAGGACTCGAATTTCCATTTCGTGCCGCTCATGCGACAGCTGCCGCCAGCAGCGTGCGTGGATCGGTGATCACTCCAGTGACGGCTGCCGCGGCGGCGGTGAGCGGGCTGGCAAGCAGCGTGCGGCCACCGGTCCCCTGCCGTCCCTCGAAATTTCGGTTGCTGGTCGATACCGCCAGCTCGCCGGGACGGAGTTGGTCGCCGTTCATCGCGATGCACATCGAGCAACCCGACTCGCGCCACTCCGCACCTGCCTCGATGAAGATCTTGTCGAGCCCCTCGAGTTCTGCCTGACGTTTCACCTGCTGCGAACCGGGCACCACCAGGGCACGCACTCCGCGCGCCACCTGACGGCCGCGCAGCATCCCCGCAGCGGCGCGCAGGTCGGAGATACGCGAGTTGGTACAGCTGCCGAAGAACACGACGTCGATCGCCGTTCCCGCCAGCATGTCGCCCGCCGTCAGCCCCATGTACCGCAACGCGCGCTCGGCGTTCTCGCGCTCGCTGCGGTCCTCGAGCCGGTCAGGATGCGGGATCGCATCGTCGATCGCCATCCCCATCCCCGGGTTCGTGCCGTAAGTGATCATCGGAGCAAGCGCATCGCCATCGAGCGTCACTGACCGATCGAATCGTGCGCCCTCGTCCGTAGTCAGCGTTCGCCAATCGGCGATAGCTGCGTCCCACGCCGCGCCCTGTGGCGCGTGCGGCCGATCGCGCAGGAATGCAAACGTCGTCTCGTCGGGTGCGATCATGCCAGCGCGCGCACCCGCTTCGATCGACATGTTGCAGACAGTCATCCGCTCTTCCATCGACATCGCGCGAATCGCGCTCCCGCGATACTCGATGACGTGTCCCGTTGCGCCGCCGATGCCGAGTCGCGTGCAGACGGCGAGGATCACGTCCTTCGCGGTCACCCCGGGCGAGAGCGTGCCGTCGATCTTCACCTCCAGCGTCTTCGGCTTCGTCTGCAGCACGCACTGCGACGCGAGCACGTGGCCGACTTGCGACGTGCCGATGCCGAAGGCGAGCGCGCCGAATGCGCCGTGCGTGCTGGTGTGGCTGTCGCCGCAGACCACCGTCATCCCCGGCTGCGTGAGCCCGAGCTCCGGCCCGATGACGTGGACGATCCCCTGCCGCCGGTCACCGAGTGCGAGTAGCGGGATGCCGAACTGTTCGCAGTTGCGGCTGAGCTGCTCGACCTGCGCGACCCGTGCATTGGTACCCGCATCACGGATCGGCAGGCCGGCGAAACCCCCGCGCGTTGTCGGCGTCGAGTGATCCATCGTCGCCACCGTGCGATGCGGAGCGCGCACGGTGAGCCCGCGCTCGCGAAGCACCGTGAACGCCTGCGCCGAGGTCACCTCGTGCACCAGGTGGAGATCGACGTAGAGCACCGCCGGTGTCTCCGGCGTCTCGGCGCGGACGACATGACGCTCCCAGAGCTTCTCGAACAGCGTGCGCGGAGTCGCCGGCGTCATGCCGATGCTTCCTGTGCCGCTGTCGGCGCGAAGTCATAACGATCGGCGGCGGCGTGGGTGGCGTTCACCGCCTGGGGGCGCCGCGCGTGCAGCACGTTGTTCAGCGCGTCGATGTAGGCCTCGGCCGATGCGGTCACCACGTCGGTATGGGCACCGTGGCCGACATGCGTCTCGTCGGTGTGGAAGGCGCGGACCCGCACCGTCACTTCGCCTAACGCTTCCAGTCCCTCGCTCACGTTGCGAACGGTGAACCCCTGGAGCTCGGCGATCTCGCCGACAAGCATGTTGACCGCGCGGCAGCTGGCGTCGACCGGGCCACTGCCGGTCGCCGATGCGAGGCGGGTCGCACCGTCAGGCGCGCGGAGCTGCACGGTAGCGGTCGGGATCAGGTGCGTTCCGCAGCTGACCTGTAGCTGCTCGATGCTCCAGGCGGCCGGCGCATGCTCCTGGGCGCCGATGGCCAGCACGCTGAGGTCGCGCGCGTTCACGAGCTTCTTCCGGTCCGCCAGCTGCTTGAAACGGGCGAACACTTCAAGGAAGCGCTCGTCATCCAGTTCGTGGCCCATCGCGCGGAGGCGGGTGCGCAGCGCATTGCGGCCGGAATGCTTCCCCAGCACCAGTTGACTTCCGTCGGCGCCGACGGTCTCCGGCGCGATGATCTGGTACGTCGAGGCGTGCTTGAGCATCCCGTCCTGGTGAATTCCCGCTTCGTGCGCGAACGCGTTCGCGCCGACGATGGCCTTGTTCGGCGATACGTACGATCCGGTGCACGACGACACGACGCGCGAGCTGCGCATCAGTTCGCGAGTGTCTATCTGCGTCCCGATCCCGAAGTAGTCAGCGCGCGTGTGCAGCGCCATCACGACTTCCTCGAGCGACGCGTTGCCGGCGCGCTCACCGATGCCGTTGATCGTGCACTCAACCTGCCGAGCGCCGGCGCGCACCCCGGCCAGCGAGTTGGCTACGGCAAGTCCGAGGTCGTCATGGCAATGCGTCGAGACGACGACGCCATCGGCACGCGCAGCGAGCGCGCAGACGCGCGCGATGAGTGCCGCGTACTCCGCCGGCGTGGTGTATCCGACGGTGTCAGCGATGTTGAGCGTCGTCGCGCCCGATTCGATGACCGCGGCGAGCACGTCGAGCAGGAACTCGGGATCGGAGCGCGTTGCGTCCTCAGGGGAGAACTCGACTTCGTCCGTCCCGGTGCGTGCAAGGCCCACTGCCTCACGTGCGCGGACGATCAGCTCATCGCGCGTACAGCGAAGCTTGTGCTCGAGATGGATGTTCGACGTCGCGAGGAACACGTGGACCCGCGATCGCGCCGCTGGCGTGACCGATGCGAGACATGTCTCGACATCGCTCTCCGTCGCGCGGGCCAGTCCGCAAATGATCGGACTCCCGGTCGCGCTGAATTCCTCCGCGATCCGGCGGACCGCGGCCGCATCGCCTGGCGACGCCGCGGGAAAGCCCGCCTCGATGACGTCGACCCCGAGCCGCGCGAGCTGGCGCGCGACCTCGAGTTTCTCGACGAGCGACATCGTGCACCCCGGCGACTGTTCGCCGTCACGGAGGGTCGTGTCGAAGATGAGAACGTGATCGGGCGGCGGCCGATGCGACTGCAATACGGGCATGTGGGGAGCGGTGAGGGATGACGAAGGACTCGTCGAGCCGCACGACCTCGCCGCGAACGTCGTCCGCGCATCGGAAGGTGCCATGAAGCAGAACGGCCCCTCCCACGATGACGCGGGAGGGGCCGTTCGCGATGCGAGCATCGCGCTACTCGGTGAATCCTCCCAAGCACGAAAGCCCGCGACCAATAACCTCTTGGCCGAGGGCGTTTGTAAGGAGGAGGAGCGAGGTGCGCGACATGACGGTCATTATACCCCGGAGCCCTGCAGAGTCAAGAGCGGATTCCGACGCTTTGCTCGTGCGACGAGGTCATGATGAATGGACTCCGCCGCATCGCGCCCCTCGCGGATGGCCCAGACGATCAGCGATGCGCCGCGTCGGACGTCGCCCGCAGCGAACACCCCCTCGACCGTCGTCCGATGCGCGCCGTCGGTGGCAATCGCGCCGCGCGGGTCCCGCTCGACACCGAATGCGGTGAGCAGTCGATGCTCGGCGGGCCCGACGAACCCCATCGCGAGCAGCACAAGGTCTGCCTGCATGACGAACTCGGTGCCCGGCACCGGCGCGAGCTTGGATCGCCCGTCGGCATCGGTCGTGGAACCGACGCGCACGGCGTTTAGCGCGCGCACCCGGCCACGCTCTCCCGTGAGCGCGGTCGTCGCCACGTTCCACTCGCGCTGGCATCCCTCTTCGTGCGCATGCGAAGACCGGAGCTTCATCGGCCAGAGTGGCCACGGTGTCGAAGCCGCGCGCTCGGCGGGCGGCTGGTCGAGCAGCTCGAACTGGTGAACGCTGAGCGCTCCGTGGCGGTGGCACGTACCCGCGCAGTCGGAGCCGGTATCGCCGCCCCCGATGATCACGACGTGCTTGTTGTTCGCATTGATCTCCGTGGTCGGCGCGATCATGTCACCCGCCAGCCGGCGATTCTGTTGCGCGAGAAAGTCCATGGCGAGGTGAACGCCGCGCAGCTCGCGACCTGGTACCTGCAGCTCGCGCGGTTGCTGCGCGCCAGTTGCGAGGAGCACCGCATCGAAGTCGCGGCGCAGCGTACTCGCGGCGATATCCACGCCGACGTTGACGTTCGTGCGGAACATCACGCCCTCCGCAACGAGCTGCGCCAGGCGCCGATCGAGCACCTTTTTCTCGAGCTTGAACTCCGGGATCCCGTATCGCAACAATCCACCGACACGGTCCGATTTCTCGAAGACGGTCACGGCATGACCGAGGCGGCGCAGCTGCTGCGCGGCCGCGAGCCCCGCCGGACCGGAGCCGATCACGGCGACGCTGAACCCAGATTCCTGGTGCGGCGGCCGTGGCGCGATCCAGCCTTCCGCAAACGCGCGGTCAGCGATCGCCTGTTCAATGTTCCGGATCGCAACCGGCTCGTCGATGAGACCGAGCACGCACGCCGACTCGCACGGCGCCGGGCAGAGGCGCCCGGTGAATTCCGGAAAATTGTTGGTCGCGTGCAGCGTCTCGCTCGCCTCGCGCCACCGATTGTGGAACACGAGATCGTTCCATTCCGGAATCAGGTTGTGGACCGGGCAGCCCGTATCGCCCTGACAGAAGGGCACGCCGCAGTCCATGCATCGCGCGCCCTGTTCGGCGACGAATTCGGGTTGGGCCGGCGCGTAGAATTCCTGCCAGTGCCAAACGCGCGACGCAGCCGGCTCGCGCGACGGCGCCGCGCGGCGCAGCGTGATGAAACCCTTCGGGTCACCCATGGCGCTTCCCCTCCGAATGCGGCTGCGGAACCGCGCCGAACGAATCCCCCCCCCCGTGGCGGCCTAACGCGCGGCGGTATTCCGTCGGGACCACCACCACGAAATCGCGGAGCGCATGATCCCAGCGGCCGAGCAACGAGCGAGCGCGCGCGCTGCCGGTGTAGCGGGCATGCTGCTCGACCAGTCGGCGGAGCAGAGCACGATCCTCGGCACGCTGAACGGGCAACAGGTCGATGAGCGACTTGTTGCAGCGGCGGGCGAACTCGCGTTGTTCCGACTCATCGAGGACGAAAGCGAGCCCGCCGCTCATCCCGGCGGCGAAGTTGCGCCCGGTGCGCCCGAGCACGACGACCACGCCGCCGGTCATGTACTCGCACCCGTGGTCGCCGACTCCCTCGACGACCGCGGTCGCGCCGCTGTTGCGCACCGCGAAGCGCTGCCCGGCGAGGCCACCGAAATACGCCTCGCCGCTGGTGGCGCCATAGAGCACCGTGTTGCCGACGATCACGGTTTCCTCGGGAATGAAGTGCGCCGCGTTAGGCGCCCGCACCGTCAGGCGTCCCCCCGACAGGCCCTTGCCGACGTAGTCGTTTGCTTCGCCCGTCAACTCGAGCGCGACTCCACGCGCGAGGAACGCGCCGAAGCTCTGCCCCGCGGACCCGTTGCAGTGGACCGTTATGGTTCCGTCGCGCATCCCGCTGGCGCCGAAGCGGCGGGCCACTTCGCCGGACAGCATGGCGCCGATCGACCGATCGACGTTGCTCACCTCCAGCGATGCCGCCACCCGCTCGCCGCGCTCGAACGCCGGGGACGCCAGCGCCAGCAGTTCGTGATCGCGCGCCGTCTGCAGGCCATGTTCCTGCGCGCGGATCCGTCGCCGCGCCGGTGCCTCCCCGGCCGCGTCGTCGTGCGCCGGGACGTGGAGCAGCGCGGAGAGATCGATGTACCGCGCCTTCCAGTGCGCGTCGAGCACCCGCGTCCTCAACAGCTCGGTGCGCCCGATCAGCTCGTCCATCGTGCGACAGCCGAGGCGCGCCAGGTGTTCGCGCACCTCCTCCGCGACGAAGAAGAAGTAGTCGATGAGGTGCTCGGGACGGCCGCTGAATTTCGCGCGCAGCACCGGGTCTTGGGTCGCGATCCCGACGGGACAGGTGTTGAGGTGACATTTCCGCATCATCACGCAGCCTTCGACGATCAGCGGCGCGGTTGCGAAGCCGAATTCCTCCGCGCCTAACAGTGCGGCGATGACCACGTCTCGCCCCGTCTTCAGCTGCCCGTCCGTCTGCAGCACCACGCGCCCACGCAGGTTGTTCAGCAACAGCGTTTGCTGCACCTCGGCGAGCCCCATCTCCCAGGGAATTCCCGCGTGCTTGATCGACGAGAGCGGCGCGGCGCCCGTTCCGCCGCCGTCGCCGGAAATGCACACCAGGTCGGCGTGCGCTTTCACGACGCCGGCCGCGATCGTGCCGACGCCGCTCTCAGAAACCAGCTTGACCGACACGGTCGCCGCTGGATTGACGTTCTTGAGATCGTGAATGAGCTGCTTGAGGTCCTCGATCGAATAGATGTCGTGATGCGGAGGCGGCGAGATCAGCGTGACACCCGGCGTCGCGCAGCGCGTGCGCGCGATCATTTCGTCGACCTTGTCGCCGGGCAGCTGCCCGCCTTCGCCCGGCTTCGCGCCCTGCGCGATCTTGATCTGCAGCTCCTTCGCGTTGACCAGGTACTCGGTCGTCACCCCGAAGCGCGCCGACGCCACCTGCTTGATGGCGCTCATGCGATCGGTGCCGAATCGCGCGCTGTCCTCCCCGCCCTCGCCGGTGTTGCTGCGGCCACCGAGGCGATTCATCGCAATGGCCAGCGTCTCGTGCGCCTCACGGCTAATCGAGCCGAACGACATGGCGCCGGTGACGAACCGCCTGACGATCGCGGCCGCCGGTTCGACCTCGTCGAGCGGCACCGATTCACGCTCGGCGAAGTCCAGCAGCCCGCGCAGCGTGTAGCGGCTAGACTCCTCGTCCGCCAACTCGCTGAACTCGCGGTACGTCGATGCACTTCCGCTCCGCGTCGCGCGCTGCAGCGTCGAGATCGTCCGCGGATTCCAGTTGTGGTGCTCCTCGTCCACGCGGTAGTGGTATTGCCCACCCATCTCCAGCGCGAGCTCCGGCTCGCCGCGATCGAACGCGGACGCGTGGCGCCGTAGCGTTTCTTCAGCGATCACGTCTAGGCCGATGCCACCAATCCGCGACGCGGTCCCGGTGAAGTGGAGCGCAACCATCCCGCGGTCCAGCCCAACGGCCTCACAGGTCTGCGCGCCGCAGTAGCTCTGCAGCGTCGAGATGCCCATCTTCGACAACACCTTCAGCAGCCCTTTCCCGATCGCCTTGATGTACGCGTCCCGCGCCTTGGCGCCGCTGGCGACGCCAGCGAGTATTCCGTCGCCGGCCATTGCGTCGAGGGTCTCGAGTGCGACGTACGGACAAACAGCACCGGCGCCGTAGGCAATGAGCAGCGCGATGTGTGACACATCGCGCGCTTCGCCCGTCTCGACGACGAGTCCCGTCCGCGCGCGCAGTCCGCACCGGCCGAGGTGATGGTGCACCGCCGACACCGCGAGCAGCGCCGGGATCGGGGCGAGCGCAACGTCAGTCGCCCGGTCGCTGAGGATCAGAATCCCGCAGCCGGCTCGCACCGCGTGTTCCGCCTCGCGGCAGAGCGCTTCGAGCGCCGGCGCAAGCGCGCTCGCGCCGATCGTTGCGCTGAACACGGCGCTCAAGCTCACTGGTCGAACCGACAGGTCGTCGATCCCGCGCAGCGCAGCGAGCGATGCCTCGGTGAGAATCGGCTGGTCGATACGAAGCTGACGCGCCGCCGCGGGCTGCTCGTCGAGCAGGTTGCCCTGCGGACCGAGTGTCATGCCTAACGACATCACCAGCTGCTCGCGAATCGGATCGATCGCCGGGTTGGTGACCTGGGCGAACAGCTGGCGGAAGTACGCGAACAGCAGCTGTGGACGCTCGGAGAGCACGGCGAGCGGCGCGTCGTTCCCCATCGAGCCAACCGCCTCGGCGCCGGTCTCGGCCATCGGGGCGAGAATCATCCGCAGTTCCTCGCGCGTGTACCCGAAGGCGCGCTGCAGCGTCGCCAGCTCGGACGCGGAGCGCAGCGGCGAAGGAGCCCCCGCCGCGGCATTGCCTAACGTCAGGCTCTGTTCGTCCACCCAGCGGCGATATGGACGAAGCGAGACCAGCTCGGCCTTGAGGTCCTCGTCGTCGAGCAGCCGGCCTTGCGTCGTGTTGACGATCAGCATCCGCCCCGGCTCGAGGCGGCCCTTCGACCTGATCCGATCGTTCCGAATCGGGAGCGCGCCCGCTTCCGATGCGAGCACGACCAAGTCGTCGTCGGTCACCAGCCAGCGGGCCGGCCGCAGGCCGTTGCGGTCCGTCATCGCGCCGATCTGCCGGCCGTCGGTGAACGCGAGCGCGGCCGGTCCGTCCCACGGCTCCATGATCGTCGAGTGGTACTCGTAGAACGCGCGCCGTTCGGCGGGCATCGTCACGTCACCCTCCCACGCCTCGGGCACGAGCATCGCCATCACATGCGCCAGGGGACGCCCGCCGCGCACGAGCAGCTCGACGACGCTGTCGAGCGACGCCGAGTCGCTCTGCCCCGCCCCGATCACCGGCAGCAGGTCGCCGATGTCCTCGCCGAAGCGCGGTGACGCGAGCAACGCTTCGCGCATTCGCATCCAGCTCCGGTTGCCGCGGATCGTGTTGATCTCGCCGTTATGGGCCAGGAAGCGGTACGGGTGCGCCAGTGGCCACGAGGGAAACGTGTTCGTCGAGAATCGCGAATGCACGAGCGCGAGCCCGCTGACGACGCCTGGATCGGCGAGATCGGGATAGAACCCGGCGAGCTGACCGGCGTGCAGCATCCCCTTGTAGACCACCGTCCGCGACGAGAGGCTCGAGATGTAGCACGTCTCCCGTTCCGCGATCGATGACGCGTCGATCGCGCGCTCGATCCGCTTGCGCAGGAGGTACAGCGTGCGATCGAACGACGCGCCATCGTCGGGGTCGAGGGTCAACGCGATCCGCGCAACGAACAGTTGGCGGATGACAGGTTGCGCACGTCGTGCCTGGTCACCGGCGTGGCGCGGATCAGTCGGGACATCGCGCCAGCCGAGCACGCGACAACCGGTCGCGCCCACAGTCTCCGCGATGAGACGCTCACACTCGCGCCGCGCCTCCGCGTCTCGCGGCAGGAATACCATCCCGAGGCCATACTCACCCGCTTCCGGCAGCGCGACACCGATCGCGGCGCATTCATGGCGGAGGAAGGCGTGCGGAATCTGGATCAGGATGCCTGCGCCGTCACCGGTTTCCGCATCGGCGCCCGCTGCACCCCGGTGCGCAAGATTACCGAGTAGCTGGAGGGCATCCGCGACGACTTCGCGCGATCGGACACCGTGCAGATGCGCGACGAATCCCATGCCGCAGCTGTCATGCTCGTCGGCGGGATCGTAGAGGCCCTGCTGGTTCGGCGTGGGCTGCGTGGTCACGAGTGCTCGGGGTGGCGAGAAGGTCGATCGGAGTCGAAGCGCCAGCGTACGAAAAAGCGCCCGCCAGATTGGATCTGGCGGGCGCTTGTCCGTGTCAACATCGTGCGTGCGCGCCTAGCCAGATCTCCGGTAGAAGATCGGGTAAAGGCTGAGACGAAGGTTGAAACGGCAGGACAAACGAGTCATCGGCGTGATTGATGTTCAACCGCAACATGCGTCGGGGCCGAGTCGTTTGTCAACGGCAAATTTTCCGACGGCCCTCAGCCCGCGTCGATGGACCGATGTTTATCGGCCGGGACCGGCCGCCGCGACGGCGGCCATCGGATAGCGCACCTCCCCGCCGTGCGTCACACAGGCGCCGCGAATGATTTCATCGTCGAAATCGACATTGAGCGTACCCTTCGGCGCGAGCAGTTCGACGAGCGCGGTCACGTTCCGCGCGTACATCTGGCTCGCGTGCAACGCGACCTCGCTCGGCAGGTTGAGCGGCGCCATGACGGTGACGCCGTGCACAACCCGGGTGACCCCGGGCTGGCTCGCCGCGCAGTTGCCACCGCTCTCGGCGGCAAGGTCAACGATGACGGACCCGGGCCGCATGCGAGCCAGCACCTCCTCGCCGATCAGCAGCGGCGCGGGCCGCCCGGGAATCTGCGCCGTCGTGATGACGACGTCCGCGCTCGCGACATGCCTGGCGATGAGCGCCTGCTCTTGCTCCAGGTGATCCGAGGACAGCGCCTTCGCGTATCCACCGGCATCTTCAGCGTCGGGAGCGTTCAGCTCGATCGAGACGAATTTCGCGCCGAGGCTTTGCACCTGTTCCTTGACTGCGGGGCGCGTGTCGAACGCCTCGACCACCGCGCCTAACCGTCGCGCCGTGGCGATCGCCTGCAACCCGGCGACCCCAGCCCCGATCACCAGCACTGTCGCAGGACGGATCGTCCCGGCAGCGGTCATCAGCATCGGAAAGAATTTTGGAAGCGCATTCGCGGCGAGCAGCACCGCCTTGTAGCCTGCGACGGTCGCCTGTGAGGACAATGCGTCCATCGACTGCGCACGGCTGATGCGCGGCACCAGCTCCATCGCGAACGCGGTGACATTTCGCGCGGCGAGCTGCGCGAGGAGCGCTGCATCGCTCGCCGGTCGCAGGAACGCGATGAGCACCGAGCCGGGATGCAGCAGGCCGATCTCGTTCGGCTCGGCGGACTCTCCCTGCAGCGGGCGGTGAAGCTTCACAATCGCCTCGGCGTCGCGATAGAGCGTCGCCGGCTCGGGTGCGAGCGATGCGCCGGCCGCCGAATACAGGGCATCGGGAAATCCGGCTGCCTCGCCAGCGCCCGTTTGCACGGTGATCGCGTGCCCCGACTTGATCAACCGTACGACCATGTCGGGAGTCAGCGCTACCCGGCGCTCCCCTGAGGCAACTTCACGTGGAATCGCTATCCGCATCGAATGTGAACGAAGTGTCGAGGCGCTACGCCGGCATCGGTGATCGGCGAGCTGGAGGCAAGGTTAGCGCGGTGACCGTCAGTGCCGCAACGCAGCCGGATCGCCAGGATCGCTGGCGGTCCCGCGCTTGACAGCCAGTTCGATAGGTGGTAGAAGCGAGCGACGTGGAAACGAACGCTCGACGCGTTAGGCGACCCGCGCGCCGATGATCGTTGTCGTTCGCCGACGGCCGATTGCCTCGGGCCAAGTTGACGGAACGCGAAAGCCCGGGCCACACATTGTGGACCCGGGCTTTCCATGCTGTGGGAACAACGACGGAACGCAGGAGCGGGCGACCGGACTCGAACCGGCGACGTCCAGCTTGGGAAGCTGGCATTCTACCAACTGAATTACGCCCGCGGACAACAACTCCCGACTCGTCCAGTGTACCGGGCGACGAGCAAAAAATCAACGTCGCCGGCACCCGCAGCGGCACCTGGTTCTGAACTCGCGCACGGCAGCGCGCCATCCTAGCTTTAGCGGGCGTCCGTCTCCCCATCCCGCCGCCGTGACCGATACGCTCTCAAGTTCCGCGCAGGGCCAGGACCGTTCCGGTCCACAGCGGGGCACCGTGCTGGTGGTCGACGACAAGACGGAGAACCTCGATGCGTTCGAGGCCGTCCTTGAGCCGCTCGGCTACCCGATCGTCCGCGCAAGCTCATCGGCCGAGGCGTTGCGCCTCCTGCTCAAGCAGGACTTCGCGGTCGTCCTGCTTGACGTCCGGATGCCGGGAACTGATGGCGTCGAGACGGCGCGGCTGATCAAGACGCGCATCCGGTCTCGCTCCACTCCGATCATCTTCATCACCGCGCTCGAGGCGGACCGCCGGCAGGTCAGCGCCGCCTACGCGTCAGGCGCGGTCGACTATCTCTTCAAGCCGATCGATCCCGACATGCTGCGGGCCAAGGTCGGTGCCTTCGTCGAGCTGTACGAAAAGCGCGAACATCAGTCGTGGATCGAGCGTCGCCGTTATGCGGATCTCGTCGCGCAGGAGTCCGAGGACCGCATGCTCGCCGACCGGCTCAGAGCCAGGCAGGCGGTCGAGAGTGCGCAGCGTGACATCAGCTTCATCCTGGAAAGCATCAACGAGCCGTTCGTCGTCTACGATGCGGAATGGCGTTTCCGCTACGTGAATGGCGCCGCCAAGCGCGCCTTTGCCGCGGCGCCATCGGGCGCGGCGGACGACGTCGCCGGCCGAACGTTATGGGAGGTCTTTCCGTCGATGCGCGGCACCGCGTTCGAACGCGATGCGGCGGCGGCGATGGTCGAGCGGGTCCCGCGCTCGCTCGAGCTCGAAAATCCCGACGGTACGTGGGCCGAAGCATACCTCTACCCAACCGATGACGGCGGGCTCGCCGTCAGCTGGAAGGACATCTCGCCGCGAAAGAAAGCGGAGCAAGCGCTCCGCTTTCTCAACGAGGCATCGACCATCCTTGCGTCGTCGCTTGACTTCGAGGCCACGCTGTCCAGTGTGGCCACGCTGGCGGTGCCCCGACTGGGCGACTGGTGCGGGATCGAGATCGTCGGCGACGATGGCATTGCGCGGCAGCTCGCGGTGGCGCATGCCGACCCGGAAAAGATTCCGCTCGCGCACGAGCTGCGGGCGCGCTACCCGGCCGACCCGTCAGCGCCTAACGGCGTGCCGCTGGTCCTCCGCAGCGGGGTGACGGAATTCTACCCGGAGATCACTGACGCACAGATTGCTGCATCGGCGGTCGACGCCGACCACCTCGCGCTGCTCCGCAAGCTGTCCCTGCACTCGGTGATCATCGTCCCACTCGTGGCCCGCGAACGCATTCTTGGCGCATTGACGCTGATCAGCGCCGAAAGCACCCGTCGCTTCTCGAGAGATGATGTCGAAATGGCCGAGTCACTGGCTCGGCGCGCCGCCCTGGCCGTGGACAATGCGCAGCTGTACCGCGCGGCCGAGCGTGCTCGCGCTGACGCCGAAGCGGCGAACCAGGCGAAGAGTGACTTCCTCGCGACGATGAGTCACGAGCTGCGAACGCCACTCAACGCGATCGCCGGGTACACCGAGCTGCTCGAGATGGAGCTGCGCGGACCGATCACCGATAAGCAGCGCGACGATCTGCGCCGGATTCGCCGCAGCCAGCGTCACCTGCTCGCACTGGTTAACGACGTGTTGAACTTTGCCCGGCTCGACACCGGATATCTGAATTACGAGATCGTGCCGGTGTCAGTTGCTGATACCCTCGGAGCGGTCGAAGCGATGATAGCGCCGCAAATGCGAGCGAAGGGGCTGGCCTACGAGCTGCGCAGTCCCGTTGACACCCTGATGGTGGCGGCCGACCACGAAAAGTTGCAGCAGATCCTCGTCAATCTGCTGTCCAACGCGCTCAAGTTCACGCCCACGGGTGGACGCATCGATCTCGACTGTTCGACCAACGACGAAAGCGTGCTCGTTACGGTCACCGACAACGGACGCGGAATCCCGGCCGACAAGCTCGAAGTGATTTTCGAACCATTCGTCCAAGTCGAGCGCGCGCTCACCCGGGAGACCGAAGGCAGCGGATTGGGCCTGGCAATCAGCCGCCAGCTCGCGCGGGCGATGCATGGCGAGCTGACCGTAACCAGCGAGCTCGGGATGGGCTCGGTGTTCACCCTAACGCTTCCCCGCGCCGCCGCCCTTGCCTGACGGCGGGCCCGCCAGCAGCTTCCACTCGCTGGCGTCCGCCGCTCGAATGCCTCCTCGAACAACTGCCACACCAGATGCCTGATTCGCATCACCTGCGAACCTCGCCCGCAATGCTGATCGTGGCGTGCCTCACCGCCTGCGTCGCCGCCGCCACGCCGGGAACGGCGACCCCGGACATGACGCCGACGGTCCTCATCGATGAGAATGGACGCGTCTATCGCACGACTGACGTCGCGGCGCGAGCGAGCTTCACGGCATCGGCCGATTCGACCTTTCGCGCCGTGGTCGCATCCTACTCGGCACTCGGTATCGAGCCCAGTTTCGTCGATCCCGAGAAGCGGATGGTGATCCGGCAGCATATGCTGTTTCGCGGCAAGTTCCAGGGCCGGCGCCTCTCCGAGTTCTTCGACTGCGGCACCGGGCAGTTCGGGCCGCGTGCCGACGACGGGCGCGTGCTCGCTGACGTCACCTCCCGCGTCACCCCGAATGGCGCAGGTGCGACGCTGACGACGACGATCGAGGCGTCCCTCACGGCCAACGACGGTGTGGCGCGCGATGCGATCCGCTGCGTAAGTCATGGCGCGATCGAAGAGCAACTCCGCCGTGACGCAAGCAATCGGCTCGGCATTCCGACGGACAGGAACCCCTGATGCATAATTCATTCTGCAACAGTCGGCTCGCGCGCATCGCCATCGCGACCACTCTGCTCGCTGCCGGCGGCTGTGCCACCACGCCGAGCGCCGAGCGTCACAGCACGATCGTCGACGCAAACCGGAATGTCTACCGGGCCACCGACACCGGCGTGAAGATCGATTTCAGAGCGCCGCGCGATGCGGCATGGCGCGCATTGGTCGCGGCCTACGGCGACGTCGGTCTCGCCCCGGCCGTCACCGACTCGAGTAGTGGGGTCGTGGAGCGGCTCAAGATTCCGATGCGCCGAGTGTACAACGGCGTCCGGACGTCGATCCTCTTCTCGTGCGGCGAGACGGCGGCTGGCGGATCGCAGGCCGACAACGGGCAGGTCGTCGCCAGCGCAAGCTCGCAGGTGACGGTGATCGACGCGCAAACGACACGGGTCTCGACGATTGTCGACGCCTACGTCATTCCGGACGGCGGCACGTCGTCGAACACGCTGCATTGCGGCAGCACCGGAAAGATCGAGACGCGGTTGCACAAGGCAATCGGCGCCCGCCTCGGGATCGCGCAATTTGGACCGTGAGCAACTGTCGCACCGGCACGCCTAACGGCAGGCGGCCGTCATGTCGATGGCCCGCTGTCAGGTCGCCTGTTGACAGATCCGGTTCGCCCGCCTAGATATTCCCTCGTGCTTCGGCACCGCGGCCCGTTGTGGCGATTGCATCCGCGTGAACAAACTGCTAAACCGCTCCGGAAGGTCTCGGGTGGTCACGCCCGGGACCTTTTTCTTTTTCAGTGCACTCGACTCGCATGACGTCACTCGCGCGCAATTCGAATTGTCGAATGAGCATGTGCGGCTTTCCCTCGGGAGAGACGGACGGGCGCGAGCGTGCACACCGCACCAGCGCATGAGCTGACCAGAGATCACCCTCTGCATGCCCACCGGCCCTCTCCCATCGAGAGGGCTGCTTTTTTTTCCGCCGCAGCACCGCAACGCCCTTCATCTCGGAGCCAGACACCATGAGTACCACGATCGAGCAGGAGCACATCGCCGGCCTCGGCACCCGTGCCATCCACGTCGGGCAGGAAACGGCCGACTCCGCGACCAACGCGCGCGCGGTCCCCATCTACGCCACCACCAGCTACGTCTTCGACAGCCCCGAGCACGCGGCGAGCCTGTTCGGGCTGAAGCAGTTCGGAAACATCTACACGCGCATCATGAACCCGACCACTGACGCATTCGAGCGGCGGATCGCCGATCTCGAGGGCGGCGTTGCGGCGATCGCGACGGCGAGCGGACAGTCGGCGCAGACCCTCGCGTTGCTCAACCTCGTGCAGGCGGGCGACTCGATCGTCGCGTCGTCGTCGCTCTATGGCGGCACGTTCACGCTGCTGAAGTACACCTTCGCCCGGCTCGGCGTCACGACGCGTTTCGTCGACGGCAATAATCCCTCGGCGTTCGCGGCCGCGATTGACAAGACCACCAAGGCAGTATACGTCGAGACGATCGGCAATCCCGGTCTCGACGTGTCCGACCTGCGCGCAGTCGCGAACATCGCGCACGCGGCTGGCGTACCACTCGTCGTCGACAACACTTTCGCGACGCCCTTCCTCACGCGGCCGATCGAGCACGGCGCTGATGTCGTCGTGCATTCGGCCACGAAATGGATCGGCGGCCACGGGACGAGCATCGGCGGAGTTGTCGTCGACAGCGGAAACTTCGACTACACCGCGTCGCCGCGCTTCCGCAGCTTCTACGTCGATCCAGAGCCGGCTTATCACGGACTCTCGTTCGGCGGCGCCTTCGGCAACTTCAATGGCGCCAACATCGCCTTTGCGATTCGCCTGCGTGTGCTGCTGCTGCGCGACATCGGCGCAGCGCTCTCCCCGTTCAATTCATTCCTCTTCCTGCAGGGGCTGGAGACACTGCAGCTCCGCATCCAGCGCCACTCGGAGAACGCGCTCGCGCTCGCCCGGTTCCTCGAGGGACATCCGGCAGTGAAGTGGGTGAGCTATCCCGGGCTGACGTCGCACCCGACGCATGAAACGGCGAAGCGCTATCTCACCGGCGGCTTTGGAGGCGTACTCACCTTCGGCGTGCTCGGTGGAGAGGACGCGGCGAAGAAGGTCATCGCTGCGTCGAAGCTGTTCTCCCTCGTCGCCAACGTTGGCGACGCAAAGAGCCTGATCATCCACCCGTGGAGCACGACGCACCAGCAGCTCGAGCACGCGGAGCGTGAGGCAGCGGGCGTCACGGCCGACCTGATCCGCCTGTCAGTGGGGATCGAAGACGTCGCCGACCTGCAACACGACCTCGACCTCGCGTTGCGCGGAGCGCTCGGGCTGTGACCCGACGCCCGACAGTGCAGCATCTCGACCACTTCGAACTGGAGAGTGGCGAGGTGCTGCGCGAGGTAGAGCAGGCGTATTACCTCGATGGCACGCTGAACGCCGCGCGCGACAACCTGGTGGTCATCGTCCACGCGCTGACCGGTTCGGCGGACGCGGTCGGGGATTGGTGGCGCGACGTTGCCGGCCCGGGCCTGGCGATCGACACCGATCGCTTCGCGGTCCTCTGTACCAACCTGCTCGGCTCCTGCTACGGGACGACCGGCCCGTCGGATCCGGCGCGACGTCCCTTTCCGCCGGTGACGACGCGCGACATGGCGCGGCTGATCGGTCAGCTCGTCGAGTCGCTCGCGGTGAATTCGGCGGCGCTGGTGATCGGCGGATCGTTAGGCGGGATGGTGACGCTCGAGATCGCGGCAACATATCCCGCGCTCGCCCGCAACGTTGTCGTGCTCGCGGCGCCGGCCGAGCATCCGGCGTCGGCGATTGCGTGGAGCCACATCCAGCGGCGGGCGATCGCGGCCGCCGGCGACGACGGGCTGGAAATCGCCCGGATGATCGCGATGATGACGTATCGCACCGCTGGCGAGCTCGCGACACGCTTTGGCCGCGACGCGCACGAAAGTGGTGGCTACGCCGTCGAGCGATATCTCACGCGGCACGGTGAAAAGCTGCGGGCGCGATTTGACGTCCACACGTACCTCACGCTGCTCGGGGCGATGGACAGCCACGATGTCGGGCGAGATCGCGGCGGAGTGGCGGCGGCGTTGCGGCCGGTGGAGGGAAGACTCATCGGCGTCGGGATACCGGGCGACCTGCTTTACCATCCCGATGACGTCAGGCAGTGGACCGCGGCTGCGGGTGCCGAGCATCGGGAGATTACGTCGTTGCGCGGGCACGACGGATTCCTGCTCGAGGGCGACCAGGTCTCGACCCTGCTCCGCGAGGTGCTGAGCGCAGAGGAACCAGCGATGCCGCATCGCGCGATGCGTCCCACGCGGTCGGGTGAAACGAAAACGGCCAGCCGGTGACGGCTGGCCGCGGGGACGTGCGTCGAGGGATGCACATCCGACTGAGAGCCACCGGTCGGGATTGAACCGACGACCGCTCGATTACGAATCGAGTGCTCTACCACTGAGCTACGGTGGCCTGCCAATGCCCTGGAGCGGACTCGAACCGCTACGCCTTGCGGCACCACCCCCTCAAGATGGCGTGTCTACCAATTTCACCACCAGGGCAATCACGACTGCCTAACGCTTCCGACCGGCTGACCCGCACCTCGCGGTGCTGCATTGCCTGCGACCTGCTATCGCCACGGGGCCGACGGGGTTCGAACCCGCGACCTCTCGAGTGACAGTCGAGTGCTCTAACCAAGCTGAGCTACGGCCCCCTTGTCCGCGACCGTTATGACCCGGCCGCAGTCCTCCGAACTGCCTCCTGCAATCCTGCACACCGCCGCGGAACGAGTGCTCCCACGATAGCGCGTACGGGAGTCGAACCCGTCTCTGCACCGTGAAAGGGTGCCGTCCTGAACCGATAGACGAACGCGCCCTAAACCAAACTGGCGAGTGACTCGCCGTGAATAGCGGTAACGGGATTCGAACCCGTGTTTGAGCCTTGAGAGGGCTCCGTCCTAGTCCCCTAGACGATACCGC
>JANMBU010000089.1:0-21600 GCA_031360575.1 Gemmatimonadaceae bacterium | reverse complement strand
TCCCTCGTCCCTCGTCGGCTCCTTCTGCGTTCCGAGTTCCTCCGTTGCGCTCGTCGCCTCAGGCGACGGCGCCCTCCCTTGTTCCTTGTCCCTCCCTCGTCTCTCGTCCGTCCGAAGTTCGGTTATCTTGGATGAGGGACGTCGGCCGCGCCGTGGCGTGGCCGACGTTTCTCGTCCCTTCTCCCTCGCCCATGACCGAAACCGCAACCCAGCATGCGCTCGCCGCGGCGATCGCCAAGCGGCGGACGTTTGCGATCATTTCGCACCCTGACGCGGGCAAGACGACGCTCACCGAAAAGCTGCTGCTTTACGGTGGCGCGATTCATCTTGCCGGGTCGGTGAAGGGGCGGCGTGCGCAGCGGCATGCAACGTCGGACTGGATGGAGCTCGAGCGCGAGCGCGGGATCTCGGTGACGTCGAGCGTGATGCAGTTCGAGTATGCGGGGTATCATGTCAACCTGCTCGACACGCCGGGGCACGAGGACTTTTCCGAGGACACGTACCGGACGCTGGTCGCGGCTGACAGCGCGGTGATGCTGCTCGACAATCGCCGTGGCGTCGAGGATCGGACGCGCCAGCTGTTCGCCGTCTGCAAGCGGCGGCGGACGCCGATCTTCACCTTCGTCAACAAGTGCGATCGCGTCGGGGAGGATCCGCTCAAGCTGATCAGCGATGTCGAGGCCGATCTTGGCATCATGTGTCATGCGGTGACCTGGCCGATCCGGCGCGACGATGTGTTCGTCGGCGTCTATGACCGGCGGCAGCAGAAGATCCACCTCTTCGATCGCGACGAGGAGCACGGCGCGACGCGGGTGCGCGATCACGTCGCGACGCTCGACAGTCCGGAGACGCGCGCAATGCTCGGCGACCAGGCGCACGACACGCTGCTGCACGACATCGCGCTGCTCGACGAGGCCGGTCACCCCTTCGATGAGGACGCGATCGCGTCGGGGGAGCTGTCGCCGGTGTTCTTCGGGAGTGCGCTGACGAACTTCGGCGTCGAGACCTTTCTCAGCGAGTTCCTCGAGCTGGCGCCGGCGCCGCTGGCGCGGGAATCGAATCTCGGGTTGATCGAGCCGACTGACGAGGCGTTCACCGGTTTCGTCTTCAAGATCCAGGCGAACATGGATCCGAAGCACCGCGATCGTGTCGCGTTTGTTCGGGTGTGCTCGGGGAAGTTCGAGGCGGGGATGGACGTCAAGCAGACGCGGACGTCGAAGACGATCCGCCTCGCCTCCCCGCAGCAATTCCTCGCCCGCGAGCGGACGGCGATCGAGGAAGCGTGGCCGGGCGACGTGATCGGGGTGATGGATCGCGGCAACCTGCGTATCGGCGACACGCTGTCGGAGCGCGACGGCGTCGAGTTCCAGGGGATCCCGCGGTTCGCTCCCGAGCATTTTACGCGAGTGGTACTAATTGATCCGATCAAGCGCAAGCAGCTCGACGCCGGCCTCCGTCAGCTGACGGAGGAGGGCGCGGCGCAGGTGTTCTTCACGTCGCGGACCGACACCGCTGGTCCGACTCCCATCGTCGGGGCGGTCGGCCAGCTGCAGTTCGACGTGATGCTCCACCGCCTCGAGCACGAGTACGGCGTCCGCTGCCGCCTCGAGCGGATGGCCGGGAAGTCACCGCGCTGGGTGACCGGCCCGCAGGACGAGATCGAGCGCGTCTCCCGGGACCGCGGCCGTTCGCTGATCTACGACGTCAAGGGCAACGCCGTCGTGTTGTTCAACGATGCGTGGGACCTGAAGTGGGCGACCGAGAAGGAGACGACCGTCCAGTGGTATGAGGTCGCGCCGTAGGACGCGCCGGGCGCCTGCCTAACGTCGATAGACCGCCACGGTCCCCTGGTCGCTGATGGTGAGCACGTTTCCGCTCAGTGTCCCGGTCACCGTGGCCGCATCGCAATCAGCGGTCGCGGTGGCTGTCAGCGTCACCGTGCTCCCGCTGAGGCGGTAGCTTCCACCACAACTGATGTTCTCCGGCGGCCCTGCCTGGCCATTGACGATCAAATCGAGCCGGACACTGTTGACAAAGCTGTTGTTCGCGTTCAGCGCGAGCGCGCCCTGGGTCAGCGTCACCTTGAAAGTCGAATCCTCATAAACCGTGGCCGGCAACCGAGCGCCGTCCACCGATTCGAGCGCGTAGCTGCCGACGTGGCTGGTGTTGGGCGCATTGGAGTCACTGCTGCACCCCGTCGCGGCAAGCACCGCGCTGGCGAGGATGATGAGAGGCAGGGCGATACGCATTCGTCGTCTCCGAGCTGATGTCCGAGGTGGTGGGTAATTCCCACGGACCGAATATCCCGAACCGGGAACGTCAGGCATATACGTCGTCTGACGTAGCCGTCGCGTCCCGCGTTTCTCTCGTCTCTCTATCGGAGCCTTCCGCATTCCTCATCGCAGTGTCATAGCCAGCGCGCCGCGACTCACCTCAGCCAGGTCACGTAGCCGTCCTCGTTCGCGACGACCGCCGTCCCGTCGCTGGTGAACCCGATTCGCCGCGGATGCCCGTCGACGAAGTAGCTGCGGACGATGGAGTGCGTCGCGCGGCTGACGACCTGCACGGCGCCGGTCAGCCTGACGGTCACATAGAGCTTCGTCCCGTCGAGGTTCAGCGCCATCCCGAACGGACCTGGTCCGCCCAGGTCGGTGGTCGCGATGAGCGCGCCGCTCGTGAGGTTGTAGACGTAGAGGTAACCCTGTTCGTTCACGACATACATCTCGCTGCCGTCGCGGGCGATCACTACCGCTTGCGTGATTCCGCCCGGCGTGAATGTCCGCACTGTCGTCATGGTCGCGGTATTGACTTCGAGCACTGAACCGCCCGCGCGGGTCGATACGTACAACGTCGAGCCATCCGCACTGATCGCCAGGCCGTTGGCGGTCGCGCCCGTTGCCAGCTGTCCGATCACACCGCCAGTGGCGACGTCGATCGCGTACACATTGTCAGCGTTCGTCGTGACGTAGATGCGCTTCTCGTCGGGGGAGACGACGATCTGGAAGGGATTGCCGGTCACCGCGATCGTCCGGGTCTGGACGTTCGTCGCGACGTCGACCTCGCCGACGTTATTCGAGTACTGGTTGGTGACGTAGGCCTTGGTGCCGCTCGCATTGAAGGCGAGCTCGGTGGGTACCGACCCAACCGAGACCGTGCCAGTCACCGCCTGGCTTGAACCATCGAACCGGGTGAGAGCGCTGGCGTCGAGCCGCCCGACGTAGACAACATCACGCGATGACACGGCCAGCGCGTAGGGCCGTCCGCCGAGCGTGATCGAAGTCCCGTCGGGAGTCCGCCTGACGAGGGCGGTGAACGTGTAGGCGGCGCTGCCAGCCGACGCACGTACCGTCTGTGGCGCCCCGAATGCGCCGACGGTGAACGCCGTGGCCGCTCGACCATTCGCATCGGACGTCGCGGTGGCCGGGCTGACACTACCCCCGCCAGATGTCACCTGGAAACTGACCGTCACGTTAGGCACGACGTTGGTGTAGGCGTCGGTGGTCACGACGACGAGCGAATCGGCCAGCCGCTGCGCCTCAAAACCGGTCTGGTAGTCGCCGGAGATCGGGAACACCCGGGCCACTCCTCCGGCGATCGCCGTTGCGCGGAAGAGGACGTCGCCGGCGGGAAGCCCGGTCAGCACGTCGATGTACTTCGCGCCAACACGCTGCAGCGCCGTGGTCGAGGGCCCGAGCGTCCAGATCGCGGTCGCGATGCCCTGCCGGTTGGTCGTCGCGCTCGTCGAGCTCAAGTGCCCGCCGCCAGACAGCGGCGTGAACTCGACCGCCTGATTTGGGACGGCGCGTCCCTTCGCATCGATCACCTTCACCGCGATCGGAACCGGGAGCGCGGCGCCGACCACGCCCTGCTGGTTGTTGCCCGACGCAATCACCAATCCCGTCGCCTGCCCGGGCCCGGGATCAGTCGCGCTCTTGCAGCCCGCAATCACGGTGGCGGTGACGAGCAGAATCCGGCAGATGGCGGCGCGGCGCATACGCGGGGGGGGGGGATGAGAGTCGGCTAATCACATTCGCTACCACAGGCGCCACTCCGGTCGAGCGCGAAAGCAGCGGGGGGGGGGAAACATTACGTTCGCGCGCCGCGGCTGTCCAGTATCACCTAACGGCCGTTTGGCCGAATGTCACGCGCCCGTGTTGAGATTGCGCACAGCGAGGCTCGACGCATCGGCCAGTCCACCCCCCACCGACGTCTCGGACCGCGCCAGCGTCTTCTCGACCCGACGATTGAAGCGATCGAGGTACGTGTAGATCACCGGCGTGATGTAGAGCGTGATCAGCTGCGAGAACGCCAGCCCGCCGACCACCGCGATCCCGAGCGGGCGGCGCGCCTCGGCGCCGGCGCCGGTACCTAACGCGATGGGCAGGGTGCCGGCGAGCGCGGCGACGGTGGTCATCATGATCGGGCGGAAGCGCACCTTTGCCGCGTGGACGATCGCCTGCGCCGCCGGCATGTGCTCGGTGCGCTCGGTCTCCAGCGAGAAGTCGATCATCATGATCGCGTTCTTCTTGACGATGCCGATCAGCAGGATGATCCCGACGAAGGCGTAGACCGTCAGCTCCTGACGGGTGATCAGCAGGGCGAGCAGCGCGCCGAACGCGGCGAACGGGAGCCCGGAGAGAATCGTCAGCGGGTGAATGAAGCTCTCGTAGAGCACACCGAGAATGACGTAGATGACGAAGATCGCCAGCACGACGAGCACGAGCAGCCCGGCCTGGGTGGACTGGAAGACCTGTGCGGTCCCCGAGAAGGCAGTGGTGATCCCGGCCGGGAGGTTCTGCTGCGCCAGCTTCTCGACCGACGCCGTCGCTTCGCCGAGCGAAACGCCGGGCCGGAGGTTGAAGGACAGCGTCACCGACGGGATCTGTCCCGAGTGATTCACCTGCGACGGCCCGGCGCTCTGGCCGAGTGTGGCGATGCTGCTCAGCGGGACGAGGCGGCCCGAGGACGAGGGAACGTAGAGCTGCTGGAGCGCACTGATCTCCCGCTGGTAGCGGGGCAGCACCTCCATGATAACCCAGTACTGATCGTTAGGCGAGTAGATCGTCGAGACCTGTCGCGAGCCGTAGGCGCCGTAGAGCGTGCTCTCGACCGCGTCGGCGGTCACGCCTAACGCGGCCGCCCGGTTGCGGTCGATCTGGACATTGATCTGGGGATTGCTCAGCTGCAGGTCGCTCGTCACGTCCATCAGCAGCGGCGAGTCCGCGGTCACGGCCAGCAGCTTCGCGGCCGCCGGGTAAAGCCCGTCAATGTCCGACGACTGCATCGTGAACTGGTACTGGCTGCGCGACGAACGGCCGCCGATCTGGATCGCCGGCGGCACCGACATGAAGACGGTGACGCCGGGAATCTTCGACAGCTTCGGCCGTAGTTCGTTGACGACGTCGTCAGCCGAGAGGCGCTTGCCTAACGGCTTGAGGGACATGAAGATTCGCCCCTCGTTGCTCGAGCCGCCGGCGCCCCCGAGGCCGAGTCCGACCGACGACGTCATGTTCGCGACGTTGGTATCGCGCTCGACGATCGCGGCGACTTGCTGCTGGTTGCGGACCATCTGCTGGAACGAGGTGCCCTGGCCGGCCAGCGTGTTGACCATCAGCTGGCCGGTGTCCTGATTCGGGATGAACCCCTTCGGCACCATCGCGAACAGCGCGTACGTCCCGATGAGGATCACCAGCGAAAAGATCATCATCAGGCCGCGCCGCTCCATCACCCAGTCGAGCGAGCTTCCATACTTCACGAGCAGCCAATCGTACGCAGCTTCGGTCCGGTTGTACATCGCGCCATGTTCGCGGTCGTGCTCGGACCTCAGGAACAAGCTCGAGAGCATCGGCGTCAGCGTCAGCGAGATCACCCCGGACACGAGGATCGCGACTGCGATCGTGATCGCAAACTCGCGGAACAGACGCCCGATGATCCCGCCGAGAAAGATCAGCGGAATGAACACCGCGGTCAGCGAGAGCGTCATCGAGAGAATCGTGAAGCCGACTTCGCGGGCGCCCTCGATCGCGGCCCGCAGTGGTGGCTTTCCCATCTCGAGATGCCTGACGATGTTCTCGAGCATGACGACGGCATCGTCGACGACGAAGCCGACCGCCAGGGTCAGCGCCATCAGCGACAGGTTGTCGAGCGAGTAGTTTAGAACTCGCATCACCGCGAAGGTGCCGACAATGGACATCGGCAGGGCGAGGCTCGGAATGATCGTCGCCCAGACGTTGCGCAGGAAGACGAAGATCACGAGCACGACCAGCACGAGCGTCAGGATCAGCGTGAACTTCACGTCGTGCACCGATTCCTGGATGCCGACGCTCCGGTCAAAGAGCAGCTGGAGCTGAACATCGCCGGGGATCTGCCCGCTGATCGAGTCGACCGTTGCCCGCACTCGCTGGGCGACGGCGACGGTGTTCGAGCCCGGTTGGCGCTGTACGGCGAGGACGATCGACCGGTTGCCGTTGAACCAGCTGGCAGTCGTGTTGTTCTGCACGTCGTCGATCACCTGCCCGAGCATCCCGAGCTGCACGGCGGCACCGTTGCGGTAGCTCACGGTGAGCGTGCGAAAACCATCCGCGTTGGTGAGCTGCCCGTTGGTCTGCAGCGTGTACGTCGTCGACGTGCCCTGCAGCACCCCCGCCGGGCGATTGGAGTTCTGCGCGCTCACCGCGCTCGCCACCTGCTCGAGGCTGATCTTCCGGTAGGCCAGCGCGGTCGGGTCGAGCTGGATGCGCACGGCGTACTTCTGCGCGCCGTACACCTGCACCGCGGCGACACCGTCGATCGTCGACAGGTGCTGGGCGAGCGTCGCTTCGGCGATCTGGTCGAGCTGCGTCATCGACAGCGTCTTCGACGTCAGCGCGAAGAACACGATCGGCTGCGCGGCTGGATTGACCTTCTGGTACGAGGGCGGCGTGATCTCGGGCGGGAGCTGGCGCAGCGACTTCGAGATCGCCGCGTTCACGTCCTGCGCTGCCGCGTCGACGTCGCGGTCGAGCGAGAACTGCAGCGTGATCGACGTCGAGCCGAGGCTGCTGCTCGACGTCATGTTGTCGATGCCGGCGATCGTCGAGAACTGCTTCTCGAGTGGTGTCGCGACCGCGGAGGCCATCGTCTGCGGGCTGGCGCCCGGCAGGTTGGCGTTGACCGTCACCGTCGGATAATCCACCGTCGGCAGGTCGCTGATCGGCAGCGACCGATAGGCAACGATCCCGAAGACGACCATGCCGAGCATGACCAGCAGCGTCATGACCGGCCGCCGAATGAACAGCTCGGAGACGTTCATTGCGCCTTCGCCTCCCTGCCTAACGCGGCGACGCCGGCCGCCGCGGTGTCGCCGCCGGGCATCACCGGGATTCCCTCGGGTGGCGTCCTGATGATCATGACCCGCGAACCGGCGCTGAGCCGCGACTGCCCGTCGGTCACCACCTGCTCGCCGGCGGCAAGCCCGCGCGTCACGATGGTCAGCTCGCCAACCGTGCGGCTGGTCGCGATATTGCGCGTCTGTGCCGTCTGCTTCTGCTGGTCGATCACGTAGACGTACGTCCCCTGCTGCCCGGTCTGCACCGCGGGCGTCGGGACGGCGAGCACGCCGCGCTGCGTCCCGGCGTGCACCGAGACGAACACGAGCTGCCCCGGCCAGAGATGGCTCGACGCGTTGGCAAATCGCGCCCGGCCGGTGATTGTCCCGGTAAGCGAATCGACCGCGTTGTCGAGGAAGGTCAATTCACCCGACTCGTGCACCGTCCCGCTGTCGGTGGACGTCGCCGTTACCGGCAGCCCGCCGCGGCCACCGCTCGCGCCTAACAGCTGGAAGTCCTGCGGCAGCACGGGGAAGCGCACTTCGATCGGGCGGAGCTGGTTGATCACGACGAGCGGTCCGCTCCCCGGGCTTACCAGGTTGCCCTGCCGGACGAGCAGCGCGCCGGTGCGCCCGTCGATTGGCGCGCGGATCGTCGCATAGCCGAGGCTGACCTGCGCGTTCTGCAGTGCAGCGCGATCGGCGACGACGGTCGCCGCCTGCGCGAGCGCGGTCGCCCGCATCTGTTCGGCCTGCGACTGAGTGACGTAGCCCTTCTCGGCGAGACTCGAATAACGCTCGGCGTCGTGCTGCGATGCACTCGCCTGCGCGACGTCGCGGGCGAGCACGGCACGCGACTGGTCGACCGCGCCCTGGAGCGGACGCTGGTCGAGGCGGAACAGCACCTGCCCGGCGCGGACGTAATCGCCCTGACGGAAGGAGACTTCGAGCACGGTCCCGCTCGACTGCGCTTCGACGTTCACCGTCTGCACCGGCTCGACGACGCCACTCGCCATCACGGTGATCGGCGCATCCATCAGCCCGACGGCGGCGACGCGAACCGGAACCGGGGGTGGTTCGCGCTTCGGCGCTTCCTTGTTGCAGGCAGACAGTGCGAGCAGGCTCGCGGCGATGGTGGCAGTGCGAGGTGCGCGCATCATTTATGGGATCCGGCTGTGTCAGCGGTCAGGATAATGTTGGGGCGGCCCTGCAGGTCGAGTGCGCCGGCGTCGTGTGCGAGCTGGGCGAGTCCGGTGCGCCACTCCCAGCGCGCCTGCACCGCCTCGGCTCGCGCCGTGGCCAGCGCGCTCCGCGCGAGGAGGACGTCGACGACGGTGCCGACACCCTCACGGTACCTGCCTAACGCGACGGTCGCCGACTGCTCGGCGCTGGCCAGCAGGTCGGTGACGCTGCGCACGCGCTCGGTCGCGGCGCGGAGTACGTAGTACGACGTGAACACCTGCACCGAGATCTGCTGTTGCGTCGAGATCACTCGCGCTGCACCAGCGGCGTACTGTTCGCGCGCCGCGCGCAGCTGGTAGCCGGCGGCGAACCCGTTGAACAGCGGAATCTGCAAGCCGACGCCAACGAGGAAGTTGTGATTGCTGTTCGTGTTGTTGTTGCTCGACTGCAGCGTGTTGATGTACGCGGTGCTCGACGTCAGCGTCAGCGCGGGGAGTCCGGCTGATCGCGTGACGCGCACCTGTGCGGCGAGCGCCGACGCTTCGGCGCGGAGCTCGGCCAGCTCGGGCCGGGCAACGATCGCGCGATTGATCAGCGAGTCCACCGACGCGGCAACGTCACCGACCGAATCGCTCGCGGTGACGTCGGGAATCTCGAAGCGCGTGTTCGCCGACAGTCCCATCGCCTGCGCAAGCTGTCCGCGCGCGCCGAGGAGGTTGCCTTCGTACGTCGCGAGCTGAAAGCGCGCCTGCGAGAGCGCGGTGCGCGTCTGGAGCACCTCCTGCAGCGTGGCGACGCCGAGCCGCTTGCGCTCGGTTGCCGCTTCGAGGTCGGCCTGCGCTTCGCTGAGCGACTCGAGTTGCGCATCGCGCGTCGCCTTGGCCGCGAGATAGGTGAACAGGTTTGCCTCGACCTGCAGCACCGCGTTGGCGACCGTCGCGTTATGCGTCAGGTTGGCTGCGATCGCCCGCTGCTTTGCCGCCTCGATGCTGCTCGCACGGCCGCCAAGATCGAAGAGCAGATAGGAGAGCTGCACGCTCGGCGTGAGCAGGGTGCGAGTGACCGATGCCACACCGTTAGGTGTGGTAACGGTCGTGCCAGTGGCTGACGTTCCGTTGAAATTGGTCGCCCCCGCCGATCGGTTGAGCGTGGTGCCGGCGACCAGAGTTGGATAGAGCGCGCCGCGGCTCGCACCGTAGAGCGACGCGGCCGCACGCGCCAGCTCCCACGATTCCCGGGTATCGGGATTATTGTGCAGCGCGAGGTCGATCACATCGGCGTGCGAGAAGTCGCGAACCGTGCTCGCCGTTGCGGCGTCACGGGCGAGTGCAGCGGTGGCCGCTGGCGACTGGGGAGGGACCGGGTTGGGCGCGGGAGTGCGCACCGCTTCTGGTACCGGCCAGAGTGACGCGGGATTTGCTGGCTCGCCGCGCACGCCATCGATGGAGGGCGGGTTATGGATGCAGGCGACGGTGGTCGCCGTGAGGACGAGGACGTAACGAAAGGCGAAGACTCGCACGTGGACCGGATTCGGTGACTGCGGCCGGCGCGTGAGACAGACGAAACGACGGCGTCGGCGGGGTTGGGAGGATTACAGGGGACGGCGGGATAGCGTTGGGTCAACGGACTGGTTCCGGAACCGCAACGACGGATAATCAGGAACTGGGAACGCGGAAGGATCCGACGAGGAACGAAGAAGAACGAGCGATGAGGATCGAAGAAAACGAGGGACGCGCTGTCGCTCGTTCCCGGTTCCTCGTACTCCCTCGTTCTACTTCAACGAGCCACAAGGAACAAGGGTGCCACCTCCCTCATTCCTCGTCCCTCGTCGGGTCCTTCCGCGTTCTGCGTTCCTGGTTGCGAAAGCGGCCTGAGGCCGCTGAGCGTCCCTCGTTGCTTTGTCGTCCCTCGTTACGCCCCTTGTTCCGGAGATCAACGCCAGATTGCCTGATACCGAGTTACCCTGCCGCGGCTCTGTAGTCGTTCCTTTGGGTGCACGACGCCACGCAGGGACCTGCCCAATGACCGAAGTCGACTGGAAAACGAAGCTTCGCGAAATAGAGCGCGAGTATGACGGTCTTCCGCCGGAGCCCAGTCCTTCCGCCCAGCGGGTCCGGAAGATGGCCGAGCAGGAGGCTCGCGACCGGGTGGCGCGACGGTGGGTGGTCGTCCGGATGCTGCTCGTGCTCGCGCTCAGCGGGGCGATCGTCTTCTGGCCCTATCCTTCCGGATGCGGCTTCGGACTGCTCGGCTACCTTTCGGCGACGTCCACCGTCGCGTTAGGCGGGCTGTGGATCGCGACGCTCAGCTGGCAGCAGCGCATGCCGATCACGCATGCTGTCTCGATGCTGGTGCTGATCTGGGCGCTGGCGATCGCCGCGCGAGAGACGCTGCCGCGGATCGGTTACGCCCGCCCTGATGCCGCGCGCGCCGTTTGGCGCTGCGCGAAATGACGCTTCGCCAGCTCGCCCGACGCAACCAGCAAGCGCTGCGAAAGCCGGCCTACTCGACCGCCGGCCCGACGCGATTCGGGATCTTCAGCCGCAGAAGCTGACCGACCGTCGGCGCCACTTGCATGATCGTCGGCTGGCCGGCGAGCCGCCCCGCGGGGACCGACCGCGCAAGCAGGAGGAAGGGGGTTGTCCGGTCGCCGGGTTGACTGGTGCAGTGCTGCCGGCTCGCGGGCATGCCGCTGACACAGTGTTCGCCGTGCCCGCCGCCGTGATCGGAGGTGACGATCAACGCCGTCACTCCGCTTTCGATTGCCGGCTGCAACGCGAGCCAGAGATCGTTCACCACTGAATCAGCGGCGAGGGCGGCCGCCGCATAGCGCACTCCGAGGACGTCCTCGCCGTTAGGCGCGACGGTGTCGGCACGCACCCAGCCGAAGTCGTGGCCGGCGAAGTCGACCGTCGGGATATGGATGAAGAGGAGCATCGGCGCGTTGGGCGCGGTCGCCGCAGCGAGTGCGTCGACGCGGAGGGATGCTGACGACGACCACCCGGGTCACCTGGGGAAGCGTGCTGTTGGCGTTGGCGCCGAGGCCGAGCGAATCGAGGGTGCACGCTGACTGGGTGACACACAGCACAACGGCGAGCGCTGGCCACTTCAACGACTTGATCATCTGCTGCCGGGGAAACTGGAACGGTCGGGATCGTTCGCTTCCCGGGCAGGACGACCGGCGGACGGCCGGGGTAAACGTCGCCGTTAGGCAGGTGAGCCGGCGCACATGCGCGCTGTGCGCGCGGCGGGCGATCGCGTCACGATGCGGTCAACCGCTGGCCGCCTCCGCCGCGACGCTGTTGATGTCGACGGTCTCGAGCACCGGTTTCGCGTGGCCTCGGCGCGCGACGGCGAGCATCGCCCGGCCCACGCGTTCGGTCGTCGTCACCGCATTGGGAAAGGCGGCGCGAATCAGGGGGACGAGCGGCGACAGGATCGTGTAGAGCACCCGATACGAGGTCGTCCGCGACTTGATGCCGTGCAGCGGGATGATCAACCCGGGGCGGAACATGTAGGCGCCCTTGAAGCCGAGGGCGAGCAGCGCATTCTCGGTCCGACCCTTCACTCGCGCCCACATCGTGCGTCCACGTTCGGTGCTGTCGGTGCCCATCCCCGACACGTAGATGAACGTCATCGCGGGATTGAGTCGCAGCAGCGTGCGGGCGACAGCGAGCGTCAGGTCGTAGCTGACCCGCGAGTAGCTCGCCTCGCTCTTGCCGGCGGCCGACGTCCCGAGCGCGAAGAAGCAGGCGTCGAATCCGCTGAGCTGCTGCTCAATTGACGAGAGGTCGTAGAGGTCATGAGCGACCAGCTCGCGCAGCTTCGCGTGCTGCTGCCCGGTGGCGCTGCGGCCAACGGTGACGACCTGCCTAACGCTCTGGTCGAGCAGGCACTCGCGGAGTGTTCCCTGCCCGACCATCCCGGTGGCGCCGCAGAGGAGGACGTTCATTCGGGCTCGTTGCGATCAATGCGGCGTGACCGTTCCCGGCGCGCGCGCGACGGCGCGCGACGGCAGTTGCTCGGGCGCGCGTACCGGAAGCCGGTCGAGAAGGAGTTGCGTGGTGAATCGCTGCGCTTCCGAAACGCGCTCCATCTCGAGCGTCACCGACTCGATGGCCTGCTCGATCCGGAGCAGCCGCTCCTCGGCGAGCGCCGGAGCGGTCGCCGTCGCGCGGCGGCGCCAACCGACGATGGCACCGCGAATCACCACGAACGCGCCAACCGTGGCCAGACATCCGAACAAGACTCCGCCGAGCTGGGCAAAGATGGGCATGTGAACCTCTACACCTGGGGGAGATCGATCGCGACTGTTGAACATAGCACTGGCGGAATTCGCGGCAACGCCGCGCGCGCGCCTCGACGTTCCGACCGTTTTACCGGTATACTGAAGGGCCATGCTCTCGCCGAACCGCGCGCTCGATCGACCGCGCAGCATCCTGCTTGCCGATTGCGACGTCTACTACGTCCAGCTCGCGCGCATCGCCGACCCGGAGGGCGCCGGTCGCGCGCCGCTGCTGATCGTCGGCGGGTCGGCGGAGAGTCGCGGGGTGGTCTGCTCGGCGACCTACGAGGCGCGGAAGTATGGCGTGCGCTCGGGGATGCCGATTTCGCGCGCGGTGCGGCTCTGTCCGCAGGCGATGTGCGTGCCGGTGCCGCGCGAGCTCTGCTCACGGAAGAGCGCGGAGATTGTCGAGGTGCTGCAGCGGTTTGCGCCCGATGTCGAGAGCGCGTCGCCCGACGAAGCGTATCTCGACCTGACGACGACGATGGAGACCATCTATCGCGGACGTTCGCTCGAGGATGTCGCGCATACCGTACGGAGCGCCGTCGAGCGCGAGACGGGGATCAGGATCTCGATGGGAGGCGGCACCAACAAGCTGGTGGCCAAGCTCGCGGTCGAGCTGGCGAAGCCGCGCGCCGGCACGGGCGGCAATGGGGTGTCTGTAGTGGCGCCCGGCGACGAGGCGGCGTTCGTCGCCCGCCTGACGCTGGCCGAGCTCCCGGGGATCGGGCCGAAATTCCAGGAGCAGCTTGCGCGCAGCGGCTGGCGCGACGTGAAGGATGTCCTCGCCGTGCCGCACGAAGAGCTCGAACGCCGACTGGGCGAGCGCTCGGCTGCCTGGCTGCACGACATCACGCGCGGCATCGGCAGCTCGGTGGTCGAGCAGCGCGAGGAGCCGAAATCGATGGGGCGCGAGGACACCTTTCCGCGCGACGTCATGGACGACGCGACGCTCGAGCGCGAGCTGCTGCAGCTCGTCGACCGTGTCACCTCGGACCTGCGCGACTCGGGTTATGCGGCGCGGACCGTCACCGTGAAGGTGAAGGATACCGACTTCACCCTGCGCTCCGCGGCGCGCACGCTCGACGAGCCAGTGACGACATATCACGCGATGGCGCCGGTCGCCCGCGAGCTGCTGCGACAGCTGCGGACGAAGCGACGGGTGTCGGCGCGGTTGATCGGAGTTACTGCGTCGCAGCTGGTGCAGATCGGCGCCGAGTCGCAGCTCGCGCTGTTCGAGGAGGAGGGCGTCGGACGTGAAACGGAACGTCAGCGCGATCTCGCCGCGGCGATGGACTCGGTGCGCTCGCGCTACGGGCGCGAGGCGATCAAGCTCGGAGTGCCGCCGCGGGAGTGACCGCGACGGCGCCTGCAGCGTTAGGCGTTACTGCACTTGCGCGCGCTTCTGGTCCTCGATGTCAGTGTTCGTGCCGAACCACTTGACGATCGCGCCGCTGTCGTCGCGCTGCGGGAGCGCGCGCGCGAGGTGCCAGCGATAGCTGCCGTCCGCGGCCCGCAGCCTGAACTCGACGTTGTACTCCTCCCCGGTGGACAGGGCGTGCGCCCAGCGCGCGCCGACGTCGGGCAGATCATCGGGATGCACCACGTCCCTCCACCCATCCCGCAGCAGCTGTTCGGTCGGCAATCCGAAGTAGTGGCTCACCCGCTCGGTGATGTAATCGAGCTTCCCGTCGGGGGCCGATGTCCAGATCAGCACCGGGATCGCTTCGGCCATGAAGCGATAGCGTGCTTCACTCGCCAGCAACGCTTCGCGTGAACTCTCGGCCTCTGCCCTCAACTCGCGCTCGCGCTTCAGGCGCTGCGCCTGTTCCTCGACGCGCTGCTGGTCGCTGATGTCGCGGAAGGTGACCACCACCGCAACCACCGTGCGGCCGTCCTTGATCGGAATGCTCGTGAAGTCCACCGGCACCGGTTTGCCGGCCTTCGTCCAGAAGGTGTCGCCGCCGACACGGTGCTGCACGGCGTCGGTGACCGAGAACTGGATCGGGCACTCGGACACCGGGAAGACGGTGCCGTCCGCATAGTGATGGTGGGTCAGCTCATGCATCGAGCGGCCGAGCATCTCTCGGTTGGTGAAGCCGAGCGTCCGCGACGCCGCTTCGTTGACGAAGATGACGTGGCCCTGCGCGTCGAGGCAGTAGATGCCATCGTCGATCGCGTTGAGCACGTCGACCGCACGGGTCTGGATCAGCCGGAAGGTCTCGGCGAGGATCGGGTCGTTGTCGAGGGGAGTAGCGGAGCGGCCGGAGATCATGGGTGGTAGCTACCGGATGCCGCCCGCCGACGCAACCCCTGGCCGTCTGGCAGTGCGCACCAGCACATCCGCGGCATGGCGCCTAACGTTCAACCTGGAAGGCGGTCGATTTGGCGCGGACGCGGCCACCGGCGTCGGTGACCACGAGGTCCACGCTGTACGATCCGGGCGGCATGTCGCCGAAGGCGAGGGTGCGGTGCCTGCGTACCGCCGGGCCGCTCGCCTCTTCGTCATAGCTCGCGGTGATCGGGCCGGGCGAACGCCCGAGCAATCGCCTGAACCCGGACGAGTTCTGTTCGACGCGCACGTTCGCCGTGTACGTCGTACCGGCGTCCAGTCCACAGACATCGTAGTAGACGTCCAGGTTGCTGCCCACCGATTGCGACCCGACGGCATCCATGAGCACGGAGAACGTCCGCGCTTTCGCAGCGCCAGCATGCGTGCTGTCCACGGCAGCGAGTGGAACGACCGGGCAGCGCGTGCGGTGCCTGGTCGCGAAGTGGATTGCGTAATAGCCGACCACCACGGTCGCCGCGGCGGTGGCGCTCCCCATCCAGAAGCGCCGCGTCCGCGACCGTACGTACCCGATCCCGGTGACCACCGCCCCAGTGACTCGCTGGCGGACAGCGGCGACGCGCGGCTGCTGCTCGAGCGCCAGCTGGCGACCCGCCGCGAGTCCCGCCTGCACCTTCGGCTTCTGCTGCTTGAGCAAGCGCACCCCGACCTCGAGCGCCCGGTCGAGCGCCGCGGACGGTCGCGGCCCGCTCGAGTCGGCGCCGGGCGATGGCTCGCGCACCGCGCGGGTCGGCCGCGTCGCGGCGACCGGCAGCGCGCCCGGAGACCAGGCCACACGGCGGCCGGTGTCCGAGCGGACGCCGCCTAACGCGGCGATCAGCTCGTCGGCGCCCTGGAAGCGGTCATCGGGATCCTTGGCCAGCATCCGTTCGACGACGTCGAACAGGTCCCACTCCTCGGCGCTGCCTAACGCCGGGCAGGGAAGCGGCGAGCGGATGTGCGCCATCAGCACGGCGAACGCATCGTCGCCGTGAAAGGGCGTGTCGCCAACGAGGCACTCGTAGCCGACGATGCCGAGCGAGTAGATGTCGCTCCGTCCGTCGAGCGGCTTCGACCGCGCCTGCTCCGGGCTCATGTAGCGCGGGGTGCCGATGGACATGCCCGCGGCGGTGAGCTTCGAGTCCGCGGCCGAGCGTGCGATGCCGAAATCGGTCATCACGCACCGGCCATCCTCGTCGAGCATGATGTTGTCCGGCTTCACGTCGCGGTGCACGATGCCGCGCTTGTGCGCGTGGCCGAGGGCGCTCGCCGTCTCGATGAGCATGCGCTGGACCTCCGCGGCGGGGAGCCTGCCGCGCTGCGTGAGCCGCGTGGACAGCGACTGCCCCCGGAGCAGCTTCATCACGAAGTAGATGACGTCGCCGCTCCGTCCCACACGATACATCGGCACGATGTGCGGATGCTCGAGCTGGGCGGAGAGCCGAGCCTCGCGCTGGAATCGCTCCACGAGCTCGTCGTCGAACGCGAGCGTGAACGGCAGCACCTTGATGGCCACCTCGCGATCGAGCTGCCGCTCTCGCGCGCGATAGACCACCGCCATCCCCCCTCGCCCCAGCTCGTCCAGAATCTCGTAGGTATCGTCGAGCGCGGCGCGGACGACCGCCAGGTCGCTGCGCCCGGCCTTTACCGGCGTGGTCATGTCGCGATCAGGCCTGCGTCATCGCGGGTCTGGCGACGGCGTCACGCAGCCGCAGGCGCTGGAACCACTCGCCGAGCAGCGCGACGACCAGCACGCCGGCGAGCAGCGCGAATGCGGTCTTGAGATCGGTGCGGTACGCGCCCAGCGCGATGAGCAGGGCCGTGGCCGCCGCTGGCGGGTGGTACGCCCGCAGCGATGGCTGGATGAGGGCCGTGCCCGCCACCGCAAAGGCGGCGGCCCATACGCGTGCGACCGAGAGGCCGCCGCCGCTCAGGAGCCGCGCACCGTCGCCCGCACCAACGAGGATCACCGCCAGCCAGCCGCAGGCAAAGGCCGTGACGTGCCCGACGACGATGCTGTGGAATCGCGTGGTCGCGTGTCCCGGGCTGGCGGCGATGAGGAGGGCCGTGGGACCGAGTGCGGGAAAGAGCCATGGCTTGCCGGTGGCGAGGCTCATCGCGCCGGCCGCCAGGATGAGTGCGCCGGAGGTGACCGGCACCCACACCGAGTCGGGCATGCTGGCGGAGCTCTGGCCCGCGCGACGCATCGACGTGGTGAATCGCGCGGAGGTCGTGCGATCGGCGGGGCGAGGATCCGCGATGGCCGCGAGCGGAATGGTGGGTGTGGGCATGGTCTCTCCGGGAGCGTGAAGCGCGAGGGGCGAGGAGCGAAATGGCGGCGCCGCCAGCAGTCATGCGTTAGACGGAGCGGGCCACTCCGCCGTCACGATTCATCGTCCAACTCGTCCTTGTTGCAGCCGGCGGGTGCGATGGCGCACCCGCGGTCATGTGACAGCTCGTCTCCGGGCGTGACGGTATGCCTTTCCTGATGATCGCCGGCGAGCGGTATGCGCTCTCGGCCGGCGATACGACGCTCGGCGGAGATTCCGACGACGTGCTCCGCGCCTCGCCACTGGCGGCGCTCGAGCCGTTCGCCATCATCACCTCGGACGACGACGCGAGCGCGATCCGGAGCACGGGCGCATCGCGCGGTGCCCTGCTCAATGGCCGCCCGCTGGACGAGACCCCCTGCACGCTTCGGCATGGCGATCAGCTCGTCGTCGGCTCGCTCGTCATTCACGTCGGCGATCTGCGCGCGGCGGGGCGAACCGCGCGCGGCGCCGGCGTGACCGACGACCAGCTCGCAGAGAGCGCGTCGATCTCCGGCGCGAATCCCACCGCGTCCACGGGTGGACAGTTGACCGCGGTCGCTGATGGCGTCGTCCACCTCATCCGCGACGCGGGCATCGTGCTCGGTCGCGATCCGGACTGTGACGTCATCCTGGAGTCGCGTGAGGTGTCGCGCCGGCACGCGACGATCCAGCCGGGCCTGCTGGGCTACACGCTCAAGGATGAGAGCACCAACGGCGTGTTCGTGAACGGGGAACGGATCGAGCGGGTGCATCTCCTGAGTCAGGGCGACGTGATGCGGGTGGGCGATCTGATCTTCCGGTTCACGGCGGACAGTCCGTCGTACGAGCCCGACGCGTCCGTGTGGAGCGCGCCCGCCGTGCCGCTCGCGGAGGCCATCGCGCCTCGCCCGGTCGAGGAGTCTCCACCCACCGCTCCGACGCCGAAGCAGGCGCGCATCGCGCAGCCCGCGCCGGCGCCGGTGCTCGCAACGCTGGAGGTGATCGCGGGACGCATTCCCATCGGCATGCGCTTTCCGCTCGAGCGGCCCGTCGCGCAGCTCGGGCGGGGAACGGCGAGCGACGTGTGCCTCGTGGACGACAGTGTCTCTGGCGCTCACGCGACCCTGATGCTGCGCGGGTCCACCTGGCACCTGATCGATCACGGCTCGCGCAACGGGACCTACGTGGACGATCAGCGCATCAGCGAATGCGTACTCCGCGGTCCGTGCGAACTTCGCCTGGGGGGCGTAACGCTGTATTTCCAACCGGTGCAGTCGGCGGTGCAGCCAGCGATCGGGACGCTCGGCCTGATCGGCCTGACCGACGAACAGGTGGACGGGCGCCGGCGCCGCTGACTCCGATGCGCACCGGTGGGCGGGTGCGCGTGACCGGCGCGACTTGCCGGGCCCGCGCTTCGGGACGAGCGCGCTGCCTGCCGGACCTGGCACGGATGAGGCCGCCCATGGGGCACCGGGATTGCGCTATGGGTGGGCGAATCCAACAGGGAGCACCAATGCGACTCATGACCATGTCCGCGCGCGTCATCGCCGGTGTCCTGCTGCTCGCGTCGGCCAGCGCCTGCTCGAGCGCCGGATCGCTCGGCAGCATTCTCGGCAGCGTCCTCGGTGCGGGTGGAGGCGGACAGTCCAACCAGGTGAGCGGGTACATCCAGGGCGTGGATACCCGCAACCGCCAGATCGGCGTCCAGCAGTCCAACGGACAGACGCTCGTCGTCTCGTACGACAACCAGACGCAGGTCGTCTACCAGAATCAGAACTTTCCGGTGACCTCGCTGGAAAACGGGGATCAGGTGACCCTCCGCGTGCAGCAGTTGCAGAATGGCGGGTATTATACCGACGTCGTGCAGGTGGACCGCTCCGCGTCCAGTTCGAGCACGATGCAGTCCGGCAACGTGCAGCTGATCCAGGGCACGGTGCGCCAGGTGGATCAGGCGAACGGCCTGTTCCTGCTCGATGCCACCAACGGGGCGCGCCTCACGGTGCAGCTGTCGCGGCAGGTCAGCCGGAACGATCTCGATCGATTCCGCAGCCTGCGCGCCGGCGATTACGCGCGACTGTACGGCGTGTACCTCAGCAGCTCGCGCGTGGAGTTGCGGCAGTTCAACTAGGCACGCCGCCGCGGTCGCGTCGCTTGCGCAGGGAGATCTGGCCGGTGTGATACGCGATGGCCTGGTGAGTGCCGGGAATGGTCATCGTGCTCCGTTCATCGTCTCTCGAGACTCCTTCGCACTGGGGCGGCAGGATTCGAACCTGCAACTTCCCGGGTAACAGCCGGGCGGTCTGCCAGTTGACCTACACCCCATCACCTGAAAAACACGACGCCCGCCAGACCGAGGTCTGGCGGGCGAAGCGACGCAATCGAACGAACGACCGCGCGCGAGCTAGCCGGACCTCCCGAGGGAGTGCCGGTTTCGATTGCTCGCGGACGCAGTGCGATGGCGCATGGACCGAGGATACCGCGCGTCGCGGCGGGCGTCAAGCGATGCGCAGCCGCATTGTCAAACACCAGTAGAAATGTCCCCTGAATAGCGCCAGTAGAAATGTCCCGTGTGGTTGGTATGTGTGCAGCGACTGGAGGACTTGGTCACGGGGGTGGGGACTGCGCGACCGCCGCGACGCCACGACGCGCACGCCGGGCCAGCGCGCACTCTCGCCAGCGGGCATGCTGCTGCCGCCACGGGTGATCAGGGGCAGGGACCGACGATGCCGGGGGCCGCGCGACGGTCGTCACGGGCGCTGGCGCGGGCTGCGCGCGCGCCATGCGGGCGACGGCAGGCGTCCAGGGCAGCACCCGTTCGCGCCCGTCATGGGCGATGTGGACCAGGCGCAGCGTCCCGTCGGCCAGTTCGCGCACGAGGACCTTGCTCTTCGGCGGGATCCGGCCGCGCGTACGAGGATCCAGTTGGAGCGCCCGGCCCGCGTACTGCACGACGTGGTCGTTGCCCACCACGCGCATCGTCTCGAGGCAAAACACATCGGCGTCCGTCCGCTGGCGGTGGTCCCGCACGCCGTGGTGATCCACGGGACTCGCCGGTGCCACGGCGAACCGCGCGTTGTGCGCCGGCAGGTAGTCGGTCGTCACGTACGCGTTCGCGGCCCGCACGTCGCTGATGCGGCGGAGCCGGAGCTTCTTGATCAAGCGATCCTGGTGCGTGCCGTGCCCACGCTCGACTCGTCCCTTGGCTTGCGGGCTCGCCGCGCCGATGAGCGCGATGCCCAACTTCGTGCACATGCGCCCGAACTGCGTCAGCGGCGCCTCGCCACGCGCCAACTCGTTATTCGTCGGGGCCCGCTGGTAGACGTTCTTCCAGTCGGCGTAGAGGGCGCGCGGGACCCCGTACGTGCTGATCCAGGCCTGCAGCACCGCGGCGGCCGCCCAGGTCGTCTCCTCGGCACCAAACCGCAGGAGCGTCCGACTCGTCGCATCATCCACCATGGTCATCACGCAGGGGTGCGGCCCGCGCCCCTCGAACCAGTCGTGGAAACTCCCATCCAGCTGCACGAGTTCCCCAAAATGCGCCTTGCGCTCCCGCCGTTGATGGCGCGGCCGCACCCGGCGCACGCGACCCCACAACCCGGCCGCTCGCATCCACCGGGTGAGGCTCGTCACCGGGACGAGCACGCCGTGATCCGTCCACAGATGCTCCGCTGTGAGCGTCGGCCCGAAGCGCTGCGCTGGCCCGCGCGCCGCTGGCCCCCCGTAGTGCGCCCGGACCAACGCGAGGACGGCATCGCGGTACGCCGCCGGCGTCGCCCGATTCGAGCGGCGGCCGGTGCTCCGATGCACCAGCCCCTTCCGGCCGTCCGCTCGCATGCGACGAAGCAACCGCTTGGCCTGGCGGTAACTGACCCCAAGCAACGGCGTCGCCTCCGTGAGCGGCATGTCCCCGACGATGACGCGCCGCAGCACGGCCGCGCGCGCGAACTCTCGATCACTCATGGCTGTCCGCTCCAAACCGGCCTCCGCGTGGAGACCGGAGCTTAGAGGGACACTTCTATCGGCGCCTCAAGGGGACATTATCACCGGTGCTCAACAGCGATGCGCAGCCGCATCGTCATCCCACGGGGGTTCGCACGACGATTGGCCGCTTGATCTCCACGGTATAGCCATCCCGCGCCAGGAGCTCGGTGAGCACCTTGGCCGCGCTCTGGTCGGCGTGCTGGAGGATGCCCGACTGCCGGGCCGC
>JANMBU010000088.1:0-21341 GCA_031360575.1 Gemmatimonadaceae bacterium | reverse complement strand
CCGGTCAACTGTGAACCGAAGCGGGTGAAGTAGTCAGGGCGCATCTGGTCGACGGTGAGAAAGACGACCAGTCGCGGCGTGCGCGGGGCGGGGCGTGAACCCCCGCCCTGCGCCGGCAGATCGCGAGGGGGAATTCCGGTCGCGGCCAGCGCGATCGCACAGGCAAGAAGATGACGATTTACGGTATGATGCATCGCAGTCTGATTCCGGGACAAATGAAAGGCGTTGTGCCGCGACGCGTTAGGCAGCCTCACCACCCGTCAGTGCGGAATGGGGGGGCGGGGAGCCCGTCGCGATTGTAGAGGTTTGCGTCGGCCGGGTTCTGCGACCAGGCATAGCGCACCGCGACAGGATGCGGGACGCGAGAACTCCAGACCACGACGTGACTGCCTTCGATCCGTGCCTGCGCCCAAACGAAATGACGGTCCGCTCCCGCTAGCGCGAATGCGCCAATGCTGCTATCGGTGACGCCGTGCGAGACGAGGCCACGGCCGATGTTCGCGAAGTGCACGGTGACCCGGCCGCCGCGGACCGTGTGCGTTCCGTACGTCGGTCCCGAGGTGAGGACGCGTTCGCCGTAGGCCACTCTCCGCGCGACGAGTGCGAGGCGGCGACCGACGTCGATCTTGTTTTTCGGGTGGATGTCATTCGGTTCGCCGACGTCGATGGTGATTGCCTGCCCGGTACTCGGAAGGCTGAGCGCTGCCGTCATCGACTCGCGGAGGATGGGCCATCCGCCACCGGTCGCCGTCGGCTCGGCGTCGGGCTGCTGGAAGTTTGGCAGCTGCACCCAGAGGAATGGGAAGGTTGACCGTTGCCCGCCATTGAATTCGTGTCGCCAGCTGGTGATCAGCTGCCGGAACTGTGCGCGGTAGGCGTGTGCCTGCACATCGTCGTTCGCGTTCGACTCGCCCTGATACCAGATCACGCCCTTGATCGCGATCGGAAGCAGCGGATGCACCATCCGGTTGTAGGTGAGCGCGGGCAGCTTGTTGATGCGCTGGCCGTCCATCTGCTGCACGCCGAGCTCACCGACGCGGAATTTCCAGTTGCCGGCCAGCGGATGCGAAGTGCCACCGATCTCGACGCGGAGCGGGTCAGGTGGTCCATAGATCCCGCCGCCGCCGCCACTGTCAGCGACACGAACGGCAACGATATTGGTGCCGGCATGGAGGGCAGCCGCGGGAATGGTATAATGCCGCTGGACATTGTACCCGTTGGTGTGGCCGACCTCGACACCGTTCACCCAAGTGATGTCGTCATCGTCGATCGTGCCTAACGACAGCCTGGCGTCATGCCCCGCCTCGTCCGCGGCGAGCACGAAGGTCGTACGGTACCAGGCGATGCCATCGAGATCGGCGTATCCCTGCGCTTCCCAGAGCGCGGGGACCGCGATCGTCGACCAACCGCTATCGCCTAACGTCGGTGACGCCCAGAGGGCCGTTCCGTTGACGAGTCCCGGATCGTGATCGAGGTTGCCGAACCGGGCGCGCAACGCATTGCGCACCGAGTCGATGCGCGCGCGCTCGGCGACGAGTGCCCGAGCGGGGCCGTCTCCGTGCAGCGCCTGTGCATCGGCGCTCAGCCAGGTCTCGATCCCGCTGCCACCCCACGTTGTGTTGACGATGCCGATGGGGACGTGCTGTGTTCGGCGAAGCTCGCGGGCAAAGATATAGGCAACGGCGCTGAATGCGCCGACGTGGGATGAGTCCGCAGGCGACCAGCTTCCGCCGGCGAGGTCGCTGGACGGCTGTTCCGACCAGGAGATCGGCACCTTGAACTCGCGGATCAGCGAGTCATGTGCGGACGCGATCTCCTGCGCTGCGCCGGTAGCCTGGCGGAGGTGGAACTCCATGTTCGACTGCCCGGATGCAATCCAGACGTCGCCGACCAGGACGTTGCCGATCGCGACGTGCTGATCGTTCGCGTCGACGGACAGTGTCCATGGCCCGCCGGCGGGCAAGGCTGGAAATGTCAGCGACCAGCGCCCGGAGCTGTCCGCGGTCGCCCGTGCGACGCGAGTTCCGAGCCGAGCGGTGACGGCCGCGCCGGGCGCGCCCCAGCCCCAGACGGGGATCCGCGCGCCGCGCTGCACCACCATCCCGTCGCCGAAGAGCTTCGCGAGGCGCAGCGTCAGGGTGGAGTCCTGGGCGCGCGCGGGGAGTACGGCTGTCGCGACGAACACCAACGCAAGGACGACGCGGCCGATGCAGTTGCGGGGATGCTTCATGGCTGGCTCTCCGAGCGTGCGCTGCAGGTGGGAGACGACGGGCTCGCCTAACCTCGGCCCGGCGCGAGAAGCAGTCAAGGTCGCTCGCCGGTCGATGGCTGGCTTTCACACGCGTGGGCCGTCGAGCAGTTTTACGACAGGTACCCAGCTATCCATGGAGGTAGAAATGCGCAGACCCCATCTCGCGTTCGCGCTCGCGGCTTCGGCGATGTTTGCATGCACGACGACCGGCGCACTGTCGAGTGGCGGGGCTCCACTCACCGGTCAGTGGGGCGGCCCGCATGTCGATCTGGCGCTGACCGGAACCGGCGGCACGATCGCATACGACTGTGCGCATGGCGTGCTGAATGCCGCTGTGGTGCCCGATGCGGCGGGACACTTCGACGTTCCTGGGGTGCATATTCGCGAGCACGGCGGGCCGGTTCGAATTGGAGAGATCGCCGACTCTGTTACGGCGCGGTACACCGGTCAGGTGAATCGGGACCGGATGACTTTCCGGGTGTTCGCCGGACCAGACACGCTCGGGCCGTTCGATGTCCAGCGGGGCGCGGCGCCGCAGCTGGTTCGCTGTCTCTAAGCGCCTAACGTCCGGACGCGGCGGGGCCGCGATCGTTCGGGTGACCGAGGGTGCATGCATGCCGGGATGCTTACCGCCGCCGACGACTGGTGGTAGTATGGGCGTCGAGGGGTTGGCCGGCGCGAAGGTGCCCGGTCGCCCAGCGGGGACAAGCCGGCGTCACTTCCCGAACGGGGCGGCATTCCATGCGAATGATTCAGCGTGAGCTTCACCAGCAGGTGGCCGCCGAAATCCACTCGGCGCGGAAGCGGATTGAATCAACGGCTCGCGCGCTCGACGGCGCACAGCTCGTGCAGCGTCCCCAGCGTGACGCGTGGAGCGTGGGCGAAGTGCTCGAGCATCTCTGCCTCAGCGGGGAGGTGTACGACGAGCCGATTCGCCAGGTGGTGCACTCGGCGCGGCCAGATGCCGCTGCGCCGGCGCGCGAGTGGAAGTCGTCACTCCTTGGCGGCATGATCGCGAGCTCGCTGGCGAAGCCGCGAAAGATCCGGGCGCCGAAGCTCTTTCAGCCCGGGCCGACACCGCGGAACGGCGTGCTCGAAGCATTCCTCGCCGGCGAGCGGCTGGTGTCGGCGACGATGGTCGAGGCAACGCTGCTCGACTGGCGGGCGCTGCGCATCGCGACACCGGCGCTCCCCGGATTCTTTCCGAAGATGAATCTCGGCGATGCGTTCAGGATCTATGCGGTGCACATCACCCGTCATGCCGGACAAATCGAACGGGTGGCGACGGTCGTCAAGGCAAGCCGGTAATGCGCGCCGCGTGCGCGATGCGCGCCGCCCAACGCGCATCTACGTTACAGGACGATGACCATTCCCGAGCTCTACCCTGACCTAACGCGGCTGCTGGCCGAGTATTTCTCGCTCGAGAAGGCACGCGACGGCGCGTACTATCGTGACGCGGTGCTGGTGTTCGTGCTGACCGAGCCGCACGGCACCCTGCTGCAGGCGGCCAGCGATGCGCGGGCGATCCTCGCGGTGAACTCGGAGCTGCAGGCGTTCGAGGCGTATCTGGCCCAAGCGGGCCTCGATTTCAGCGCGCTCGGCGTCGGGGTGACCGCGAAAGACTGGCTGGCCGACGTGGTGACGCTGATCGCATCGTCGGTGTAAGGCCTCGCGCGCGGGGTCCAGCGCGACGCGGTGCGGACCGCGAGGGCGGCGGTTTCGAGCACATCGCCTGACGCGTCCTTGGAAGCGACCGTGACGACGGTTCCGCGCCACCCCTTCACCGCCGCGATGCCGCTCTCAAACTGGTTTCGACGCGCCCCATCGGCGATGCAGGCTGCGCTGACGCCACCGCCTAACGCCGCGGATAAACGGTGTGCCCATTGCGAGGTCGCGCTCCCGCCAGCGGCTCGCTACTGCTTCATCTGCGGAGGAGAGCTCGCCGGGCAGACGCTGTCGTCGCTGCAGGGAGGAGACGACGCGATCGTCGCGATGATGCAGGCGCGACTCGCCCATGCGCTGGCTGGCCGTTACCGCGTCGGCGAGGCGATCGGGAAGGGTGGGATGGGGATCGTCTATCTCGCGGACGCCGTCGGCGATGCGACGCAGGTGGCGATCAAGGTGCTGCGGCCCGAACTGTCGAGCGATGAGACAGGCGTCGCACGCTTCCAGCGCGAGGCGGAGATCGCCGCGAGCCTGCGGCACCCGGGAATCATCCCGATTCGCGAAGTCGGGAGCGAACAGGGACTGCACTACTTCGTGATGCAGTATGTCACCGGCTGCTCGCTCGACGCGCTGCTGCGCGCGCGAAAATCGGAACAGCGCCCACTATCGGTCGCCGCGGTCGCCCGGATCCTCGGCGACGCGGCGTCGACGCTGGCACATGCGCACGCGCAGGGCGTGGTCCATCGCGACGTGAAGCCGGCGAACATCATGCTGGACGAGGAGAGCCGCGTGATGCTCACCGATTTCGGGATTTCGAAGAGCGCCGCGGGACGCACGGACGGAACGACGGCGGCCGCGCTCACCGAGTTCGGGACAGTGCTCGGCACGCCCCACTACCTGGCGCCGGAGCAGGCACTGAGCCGGGCCGTGGACGGCCGAGCCGACCAGTATGCGCTGGCGATCGTCGGCTTCGAGATGCTGACAGGGTCGGTCCCGTTCGACGACGACACACCGCACGGGATCATTCACCAGCACCTGAACGAACTGGCACCGCGCCTGACGACACTGCGAGCGGACGTACCTGAACACATGGCGGCAGCGATCGCGCGCGCGCTGCTGAAAGCGCCGTCGCACCGGTTCCCCGACATGGCGGCATTTGCCCGCGCCGTCGAGCCTAACGCTGACCGCGCCGCGCGCCGCTGGCGGCGCGCGCGTCAGGCAGCAGCGCTACTTGGTGCCGCCGCAGTCACCGCTATCGCGGCATGGGCGAGCGGCATCGGGCACTGACGATCGAGCATCGCGTCGCTCGAGCGGGGTCGAAAGTGGCAGGATGGGCGAAATGATGGGTGATGCGTGAAACCACACCAGCGATGCGTGATACGTGAAGGGGTAAGGAGGGAAAGCGGGGGGAACTCTTTGACGCGTTCGGGTCTTCCTTCAGCAGGGAGAATGGGGCCGATTCGGATCGAGTTTCCGGCCTCCCAATGTTGAAAAAACAGCGGTGCCCGACGGATCCAATCGTATTGCTGCTGTCGTAAATCTACGGAGGGGCGGGAAGGCAGGATCATCGCCCGGCAGGCGTCATTTTTCGGAGAGAGATTCAGCCATGACGAAGTCATACGACATCAAGCTGCTCGTCGTCGGGGGGGCGTTTGTGCTGGCGACGGTGGGAGCAGCCGCAACTCTCAGCGCACAGGCGACGATGAGCCACCAGAAGCAGGGTTCCGCCCAGACGTCACCGAAGCCGGCGTTCGTGAAGCCGAGCGATGCGGTGCTCCGGCAGAAGCTGACGAAGGAGCAGTACTCCGTGACGCAGCATGACGGGACCGAAGCGCCCTACCGGAACAGCTACTGGAACAACCACGAGGCCGGGATCTACGTGGACGTCGTCTCCGGCGAGGTGCTGTTCAGCTCACTCGACAAGTACGAGTCGGGCACCGGGTGGCCGAGCTTCACGCGTCCGCTCGAGCCGGCGAACGTCCACACCGGATCCGATCGCTCGCTGGGCATGGCGCGGACGGAAGTGCGGTCGGCGGCGGCGAATTCGCATCTGGGTCACGTCTTCGATGACGGGCCGGCGCCGACGGGATTGCGCTACTGCATGAACTCGGCGGCGATGCGGTTCATCCCGGTCGCGAAGCTCGAGGCCGAAGGATACGGAAAGTATGTGGCGCTGTTCGCGAAAGGCGCGAACAAGTAGGTCTGTGCGCGCTGCCTAACGGCCGGGGGGCTCTGGACGGCGCGGATGGGGGTCAGGAACCGGCAACAGCATGCCGCTGGTTCCTGGCCCTTTGTCCTACCAGCGCGGGTCGTTGCTGAGCAGGACCTCGATCTCGGAAACGGGGACCGGTCGCGAAAACAAGTAACCCTGCGCGGACGAGCAGCCCATCTCGCGCAGCGCGGAGAGCTGGGTCTGGTTCTCCACCCCTTCGGCGATCGCGATGACACCGATGTTCATTGCCAGGTCGCGGACAGTGTTGACGAGCTGGCGGTAGAGCGGGCCGGTGTCCATCTGCATGACGAAGCTGCGGTCGATCTTGATCCCGTCGAGTGGCAGCTGGTGCAGGTAGCCGAGCGACGAATAGCCGGTGCCGAAGTCGTCGAGGTAGATCTGGATGCCTAACGCGCGGAGCTCGGTGAGCAGTTCGCGGGTTCGTGCCGGCTCGGCGATCGCGAAGCTCTCGGTGATCTCGAACTTGAGCGTGTGCGGATCGAGCCCACTCGCAGCGACGGTCCCGGCGACGGTCTTGACGAAGTTTGCCTGGGCGAACTGGCGCGGCGAAAGATTGACGCTGATCGCCAACGGCGCGGTACGCGGAAAGCGCTGCTGCCAGCCGACCATGTCGGCGCAGGCGCGGGCGAGCACCCACTGCCCGATCGGGACGATCAAGCCGGTCTCCTCGGCGAGCGGAATGAAATCGAGGGGGGGGATCAGCCCGCGCTGCGGATGTCGCCAGCGAAGCAGCGCCTCGAGCTCGGTGATTCGTCCGGTGCCGAGCGTGATCAGCGGCTGGTAGAACAGCTCGAACTCACTGCGCTCGACAGCGTGGCGGAGGTCGGTCTCCATCCGCAGGCGCGCCAGGGCGCGGGCGTGCATCGCGCTGTCGAACATCTCGTGACGGTTGCGCCCAGCGCCCTTCGCGCGCGACATCGCGATCCCCGCCTCCTGCAGCATCTTCGCCGGAGTGCTGAGCCCCGACGAGCTGAGGACGATACCGATGCTGGCCGAGGTGTAGACCTCTCCGTCACTGGTTTCGATCGGCTGGGCGATCGACTGCTGCATGCGCTCGGCGACGCGGCTGCCGTCGCTGTCGTCGGAGAGACTTTCGAGGAGGATGGTGAACTCGTCGCCGCCGCTGCGCGAGATGAGGTCCTCTCCGCGCACGCACGACTCGAGTCGGCGCGCGATAACGGTCAGCACCTCGTTGCCGGCGTCACGACCGAGGCTGTTGTTAATCGACTGAAAACGATCGAGATCGAGGGCGAGGACGGCGAAGCAAAAATCCTTGTGCCGGTGACCGCGCTCGATCGCGTGGGCGAGGCGATTGAGGAAGAGCGTGCTGTTCGGAACACCGGTCAGCGGATCGTGCAGCGCCTGTTCCTGCAGTGCCTCCTCGGCGAGGAGACGCTGCGCGAGCTCCTGATGCAGGTCGAGGTCGATGGCGAGCAATGCAGCGACGTCGCGCACCACGCTCTCATCCGACTTCGTCCACTCGTGCGGTTCGTCGAGGACGACGAGCAAGGTGCCGACGGTCGCTGTGGTGCCGGTGCGCTGCGGTGCCGACGATTCCTCATTGCGAACGAGGGGAACGGCGGCGTATGCGGCGCCGCCGATGTCGCCGGCGGATTTCGCGAATGCGTTTCCTTCGACCGTCTTGTCGCGGATGTCCGGGCAGAACGATGTGTAGGCGTCACTCGACGGCGGCAGCACGAACAGCTGAATCGCCATCGCCGCGCCGCGGCGATCCGCGAGATCGGCGAGCTTGGCGCGGGGTGCCGAGCCTGTTGGTGGGCACTGGGCGAGTGCTGCGGCAATCAGGTGCGTGGCGTGTTCGAGCGCCGCTTCCCAGAGCGCGGCAGCTTCACGCGGAACTGGGCATCCGTTGGCGGGGGGGCGGATTGCGCCCGGAAGCTGGATCAACGGCTTGGAAGGCATCGATCGAAGACGAGCGACCCTGCCCGGAGGCCACAGCTGTCGGCGCATCGAAGCCGAATAAGCGCCTGGCAGGACACGGACCGGTCAAATTTGCGGTTATGCGGTCCAGCTGAGACGAAGCAGCTCGGCGGTGGACAGCTCGCGCCAGGTCTCCGGGAAGTTGCGCACGCGCCGGACGACCATGTCGGACTCGAATACAAGCGTGTTGCTGCCGCGGCGGTCATAAGACGCTGCCGACAGCTCGTACACGCGCCACTCCTCGTGGTCAACGACCATGACCAGAGCAGTTGTTGCTCCGAACCGTTCGGTAGTCATGCAGTCGCGCGACCGCGGGCGCGTGTGTTGGGGGATTGAAAGTTTTCGGCAAGGTGTGCAGCAAGACGGCGGCCAGACGCGCGCTCGGGGTGGGGACACTGCCGCCACGCGTGCGGATCAATCCGAGTCGTCGATCGATCGAGGCCAGTCCTGCTTCAGCAAGCGCGAGAGTGCACGATCGGCGAGCAGCCGTCCACCGGTCTGGCAGCGCGCGCAGTAGTTGGTCTCGTTCGTCGCATAACGAATGCGTTGCACAGGCGACGAGCACGCTGTGCATGGCAACCCGAATCGCCCATGCACCGCCATCTCCGGATGAAACGCGGTCACTTCTTCGGGAAATGCATCGCCGGCGACCGCGCGCAACCGCTCCGTCCAGTCGCGAAGTGTGATGAGTGTCGCACGATGCAGCCGTTCGATCTGATCAGCGTCGAGCTTCGACGTGAGCATCAGGGGCGAGAGCCGCGCTCGATGGAGGATTTCATCTGAGTACGCATTGCCGATTCCGCTGAACAGCCCCGGGTCGGTCAGCGCGCGCTTGAGCGTGTGGTTCTCCGAGGTCAGGCGCTCGCCGAACGCGGCAGAGCTGCTGCCGAGCACTTCGAGCCCACCGCGATCGAATGCAGCGAGTCCGGGCTCGCCGGCAACGAGATGAATCGACGCGCGTCGCGTCGAACCGGCTTCGGTGAGAAACAGCGTGCCATTCGGAAAGACGAACGCCGCGAGCGCGATCCGGCCTGGCGCCTTGGCTCGAGGGACGCGCCAGCGAAGCCGGCCGGCGATCATCAGGTGAAGCACCGCGAACACGTCGCGATCGAACGCGATGACGATTCGCTTACCCATCCGCCGGATGCCGATCACGATCCGGCCCGCGAGATCCGCGGGCGAGGGGCTGACCGATCGGAGAACGAAGACATTGCGCACGTCGAGCTGCTGCAGCGGCTGCGCGACGATCAGCGCCTCGAGTCGCTCGATATAGACGGTGATGTCGGGAAGCTCGGGCATGCTGCGAAGATCAGCGGTCGCGGCGGAGTGTCAGGGTAAATGTCGAACCCTGCCCTTCCGTGCTCTGCACGCTGAGCGACCCACCCATCGCGGTCGCCAGGCCACGCGAGATCGACAGGCCCAAGCCGGCTCCAGCGCGCGGACTGTTGAGCGAACGCCCCAGCTGGGTGAAGGGCAGGAAGATCGTCTCCAGCTTCTCAGCCGGGATGCCGCTACCTGAATCCACGACGCGAACCTCGACGCGATCGTCGGTGCCGGCGCAGACAAGCCTAACGGTTCCGCCGGCCGGCGTCGCCTTGATGGCGTTGGCGAGGAGGTTGGCGCAGATCTGCACGATGCGTCCGGCGTCGCCACGAGCGCGGAGCGACGGATCAAAGAATTCGTAGACGAACTGCAGTTCGCCGGCGAGCGCCTGCGGACCGATCATCGCCTCGAGCGCGCGCAGCGTGCTGTCCATCGGTACGGCATCATCATCGACCTCGAGGCGGCCGGCTTCGACACGAGCGAACGAGAGCACATCCTCGATCAGCAGCAGCAGGTGTTGCTGGTTGCGGCGGATGCGCGCGAGATCGGCGCGCTGCGCATCGGTCACCGGACCGCGCAGTCCCATGTCGAGCAGCTCGACGTAGCCGCCAATTCCATTGAGGGGCGTGCGCAACTCGTGACTCATCGCTGCGAGAAAATCTCCCTTCGCTCGATTGGCCTGCTCTGCTTCATTGCGGGCCCGACGTTCATCCTCGTACAGGCGCGCGCGCTCCAATGCCTGGCCGCACTGCTGTGCGAGCACGTCGAGGAAGGCGATGTCCTCGGTCGAAAACGCGCGCTCCTCGGACCAGTTGAAGCCGAGCGCGCCGACGATACGGCCGTTTCCGCGCAGCGGAAACGCCGCCATCGCGCCGGTCCCATTCTCATCGCGCAGCTGGGCCAGATGCGGATAGCGTTCGCCGCGCTCGGCTGTTGACGACAGAATGATCGCGGTTCCCGAGCGAATGACGTCGCAGAGCGGGAACACGGTGTCGATCGGAATGAACCGATAGCGCGCGAGGGTAGTCGGTGTATAGCCATGCGCGCCGACCACCTCGACGCCATCGCGGGTCGCGTCGAGGAGCGCGAGGCCGAATCGTGTTGCGCCAAGCACGGGGAGGGCCGCACGAACGATGACATCGGCGACGGCGGCCGGAGTGAGTGCGCCGGTCAGTTCACCGGTCCCGCGCTGCAATGCCTCGAGGCGCGCCGCGGTGCGCTCAGCGGCGTGCCGCGCGGTGCGCTCGGCGTCATAGAGCCGTGCGCGCTCGAGCGCCTGGGCGCACTGTCCGGCAAATGCTTCGAGATGGGCGCGATCGGCGGCGGTGAACTCGCGTGACGTGGGGAAGCCGAGTGTAAACGCGCCTAACGGCAGGTTGTCCTGCACCATCGGCAGCGCGGCCCATGACCGGGCGGCACCGGCGGCGATCATCGGCCCCGCGTCAGGGTAATCCTCGAGCAGCGCTTCGGGATTCGAGACATAGCGCGGCTGCCGCGTACGAGTCACATCAGCCGGGAGCCGCCGCGCGTCGATCGGAATGCGCTCGAATGGGCACATCGCCTCGTCAGACAGCCCATGCTGGATGGAGGCGACGAGCGTCTGTCCGTCGGGGGCGAGCAGGTAAACGACGCTGAGCACAGCGCCTAACGTCGTCACTTCGCGAAGCATGATGGCGGCCACTTCGTCGGCGGTCAACGCCTGGGCGAATGCCGCGGTGACCGACTGGAGCACCGTGATGCGCTCGACCGACTCTCGCAGCGCGAACTCGGCGAGCATCCGCGAGGTGATGTCGACGTGGGTGAGCACGACGTTGACCACGTCACCGCTGGCACCGCGGATCGGGTGGACGTGCGCTTCGGTCCAGATCGTCGGTCCTTCACCGCGGGTCGAAGCCTCGGACATCGCGTAACGGACCGGCGGTGTCGTCACCGCCTCGCCAGCGAACGCGCGCCTCACGCTGGGCAGGATTCCCTGCTTCTCGAGTTGCGGGTCGGTGAGCACCGTGTAGTTCGCAGGAACATCCTCGAGCCGCGCCCCCCAGAGCGCCGTGAAGGCGGCATTGAGAGCGACGACATGGCCAGCGGCGTCGTAGAGGACGGTGCTGAACGGCGATTGGTCGAACAGCGCCTGGGCGAGGGCAGCGGCGCCGCTGCCTGACGATGCAGCAGTCACTGTATGGACGGCATCACGAGCGGTCAGACCCTGAGACGCCGCAATGCAAACAGCGGCGCGTTATCGGGCGCGCTGCGAAACACCGACTCGCCCGCCAGGCGGGGTGTACGTGATCGCATTGGAAAGGAGATTAAGCGGGATCGGCTGCGGGGCTTCGCGTTCGGCGGTCAGACTTCCGCGCGCTGGCAGGACAGGGACTTCGCAACGACCTGTCGCGCAACGAACGCGAAGCGGCGGCGGCGAGGAGGGAAGCGCCAGAGCGACATGGCGCCGCGGCCGGCGAGCGCTCGAACCACGGCTGCCGGGCGCCGCGCGAAATCTCTTACAGATCACGTACTGGGGTGGGTGTCGCGACGCGCCATGGCCCGCGATCTTAGAAGCATCGGCGTGGCTCGACTCGACGCGGAGCAAGCCTCCCGCTCATACATGATCAGGAAGACAATGACACGCATCCTCATCGTCGAAGACAACGAGGATCTGGCGTTCGGACTCCGGCGCACGCTGGAGGATGAAGGCTATGCGGTGGAAGTAGCCGCCGACGGATTGCGCGGATCGCAGCGCGCGCGCGATGACAAGCCTGACCTGGTGATCCTCGATCTGATGTTGCCGGGGATGGACGGATACCGCACGCTGGAGTCGATACGTGGCGCCGGGCTGCAAATGCCGGTCATCATCCTGACGGCACGCGGCGAGGAGGCGGACAAGGTGCACGGTTTTCGTGTCGGTGCGGATGATTACGTCACGAAGCCATTCGGGCTGTCCGAGTTGCTGGCGCGGGTGTCGGCCCAACTGCGACGCTCACGCCTGCCTGGCGGCAGTGGCGCAACGTCGGAACGCTACGCCTTCAGCGACATCGAGATCGTACCCAGTGGGCGGATCGTGACCAAGGGCGGCGACCGGGTTGCGCTTACGCCCCGGGAGTACGATCTCCTTCTCGCGCTCGTACAGCGTCCCGGTATCGTGCTGTCGCGGGTGACGCTGTTGCGTGAGGTGTGGGGACATCAGGCCGACGTCATGACGAGAACCGTTGACATTCACATGGGCGAGCTGCGAAAGAAGCTGGAGAACGTGGCTGCCGAGCCGCGGCATTTCATGACCGTGTGGAAAGCGGGCTACCGCTTCGATCCGTGAGGAGTGCAACGACGCTCGTCGTTGCGGATGACCTCGCAGTGGCGATGGTGACGACGCTTGTCGTTGCGAGCGACGACGCACCGGAGCTGGTTGCGTGAAGCCCTGGCTGCGCGTTTCGCCGCGGTTCATGTGGACGGTGCTCATCTTGTTTGCCCTGGGATGGATCGTCTGGCGTGTCGACTACGTGCACCGCACCAGCAACGACGAGATCGCGCGGATCCTCGAGGTCTCGCTCTCGACGAGCAAGAGCGAAGCGAGTGCATGGGCCGGCGCACAGCGTGACCGCGTCGCAATGGCGGCGCAGCTGACGAAGGGACGCGACCTGGCAACGCCCGATGCGCAGCGCGATCTGCGCGCGCTGCTTGACGCGATGGTCGATCGCCTGCACACCGACGGCGTCGCGGCGGTCGCGGCGGCGATGACCGACAGCGGAGCGATCATCGCGGGTGAGAGCGATGGCGCGTACGCGCCATTGCCTACGGCCTGGAGTCAGCTCGACCGGCGCCAGCTGACGGGCACAGTGCGCTGCGGCGCGCAGATCTGCCTTGCCATGCGCGAGCCGACGAAATGGGCAGGGCGGAGCGGTTGGATCGTGCTCTGGATTCCGGTCACGGACGAGACATTCAGCGGCTTGAATCCAGCGTCGCGAACCAATCACACCGGGCGAACATCGCTCGTCGCGCGGATCGGCGATTCGGTCGCGGTCCTGGCGACCCGAAGCAACTCGGAGAAGGGGATACCGCGCGTCATTCCCTGGCCACAGGTCCCGGCATACGTCCGCAGTGCGCTCGGCCGAGTTCAGTCCAACGGTCACGGACCCGGACTGTTTGGCGTGAAGGTGATCTACGCGGCTGCGCCAGTGACCGGGGTAGACTGGGCGGTGATCCGCGAACTGGATAGCGACGACATCATGCGCCGCGTGAACACTGCGCTGGCGATCGAGGAATCGCTCCTGATCGCGCTCTTCTTCTCGCTCGTGTTCCTCGTCGATAACCGCGTTCGCGCCGTACGCGCGCGACGTGTCAACGAGTTGACGCAGCTGCGCGCCGACTTCGTGTCGAGCGTGTCGCACGAACTGCGCACGCCACTCGCCCAGATCCGGATGTTCGCCGAGCTGCTGCGCAAGGGATCGATGCGCACTCCACACGATGCCGATCGCGCGCTCCGCATCATCGAGAAGGAGGCGAGCCGCCTGACGATCCTCGTCGACAACATCCTCAATTACACGCGGCTGAGGAAGCGGGCGGAACGCGCCTCGTCGATCCCGACGTACGTGAGCGGTGCCGTCACGCAGACGATCGAGTCGTTCGCGCCACTCTCAGCGGAACGCGGCGTGCGCATCGTCGCCGACGTCGACCCCGACCTCTGGGCGACGGTCGATTCCCTCGGTCTCCGGCAGGTGCTGCTCAACTTCCTCGAGAACGCGGTCAAGTACGGCCCGCACGGACAGACAGTGACCGTCGGTGCAAAACGAGTCGACGAAGTGGTGCGCGTTTCGGTCGATGACCAGGGTCCGGGCGTGCCCGAGCCGGAGCGGGAGGCGATCTGGCGTGCGTTCTATCGCCGTCAGGCAGCAATCGACGCCGGCGCGACGGGTGCCGGCATCGGCCTGGCCGTCGTCCGCGAGCTGGTGCTGCAGAGCGGCGGCTCGGTGCAGGTGACCAGCGCGCCTAACGGCGGAGCGCGCTTCATCGCCGACCTGCCACGGGCCGAGGCGCCGGAGAACGCCGACGACCTGCTGGTGACCGGGGAACGGGCAGTGCAAACGGCAGCTATTAGCCGTTAGCCATTAGCAGTGAGCGACGGCGGTTGATTCGCAGTGGCTCGACGCTCACAGCTAATGGCTCATAGCTGTCATTACTCGTACAGCGTCTCCGGCTCGGCGGCGGCGAGGGCGACGAGGAAGGCGGCGACCTTGGTCGTGACGGCGGCGGCGAAGGCGGCGCCCTTGGCGGCGGTCGAGTCGCGTGGATTGCCGACGCCCGTGTCGCCGGTGATGCGCGTCCACTCGCGCTGCGCCCAGACCCAGCGCTCGCGGAGGCCGGGAATCGCGAACTTCCGCTCGCGGCCCTCGCCCGCCTCGCCTAACGGCCGGACGAGGGCAGGCGTATAGTGGAGGAGAATGCTCGTCTCGAGCTCACCAGCGTGGTCACCCGGCTCCGTGAAGAATGGCCTGGCGTCGACGACCTGCCACCAGTTGATCGTGCAGAGAAAGACCGTTGTCCGCGGCTGGAGCTCGCGGATCATCTGCTTGAAGTCGTTGCCGCCATGCGAATTGAAGATGACGAGCTTCCGCGCGCCGGCCCGCTCGACCGTCGCTACCACGTCGGCGAGCATCGCCGCCTGCGTGCTCGGATTCATGTTCATGCAGAAGCGCACGTCGAGCTGGCCGGTGTTCACGCCGAATGGAATCGTCGGCAGCACGATCACCCTCGCGCCCTGCTCCCACGCCAGCCGCGCTGACTCGGCGGCCAGCATGTCGCTCTCGATGACGTCGGTCGAGTAGGGCAGGTGGAAGTTGTGCGCCTCGGTCGCGCCCCAGGGAAGGATCGCGACATCGTACACCGTGTCGCGGACGGTCCCCCAGTAGGACTCGGCGAGTACGTACGGGCGGCCGGTCATGCGCCGCGGCCTGAGCGGGTGTTCAACACTGCGTCACCGTCATGTGAGGGCGTCCATGGGCGCGAGATTGCTCAAACTGAAAGCGCATGGTTCACGCCGCAAGCGGAACGGTGGCTCCGTTCTCAATTCGGGGCTACGGGCGTGGGGGCCAAGGTCGGCTGCGGCGGCGAAGTCATGCAACTGCAGGCTTGGGAGGAAAACGAGTAAGACGAGAGCACCGAGACGAACGCGTCGGGTCGAGCCGGTCGCACCCCGGCTGAACTGCTTTGGGGGGCAACAAGGCGAGATTCTCCCGCCCCGCGCACACCCAATTCTCCTCGCGACTCGCCCGACGATATCTTTCGCACGAACTCACACCCACGCAGCCTTGCCGACCGTCGTCCCGACCGAGATCACCGACCCGACCAACGCGCGCGTCCTCGCAGTCTCCGAGGATCGCATCGCCGGTTTCCTACCCGACCCGTTCGCCGAGATCGCGCGACTGGCGGAGTTGAGCGCCGAGACGGTGCATGAACGCATTCGTGCGATGCTCGAGGCACACACGATCCGGCGCGTGCGGCAGACGCTGATGGCGACCAACCTCGCGCCGGGTGCGCTGATCGCCTGGAAAGTTCCGGCCGAGCGGCTCGATGCCGCCTTCGAGTACATGGCGAAGGAGGATCCATTCTCGGGGCACGTCGTCATCCGCTCGACCGATGGCGAGACGCGTGGCTCGGTCTATCGCCTGTGGACCACGCTCAAGGTTCCAGTCGGCTTCTCGATGCGCAAGCACTGCGACTTCCTGGCTCGCATCGTCGGTGCCGAAGCGTACCGCATCATGCCGGCGAAGCGCCTCTTCGCGTTAGGCGTGGGCCATGTGCGCCGAAAGGGGATGGAGCCGGGCTCGAAGACCGACGAGCCCGGGCGAGTGATGGACACCAACATCGTCGAGCTGTCGGAACTTGACTGGCGAGTGCTCGGCGCGCTCAAGCGCGAGCTCGCGGCCGACGAAATCGGTGCCGACCCGTGGCGCGTGCGGGCGACGGAAGCGAGCGTGTCGTACGAAGAGTTCCTTCGCGTCGCGCGCTCGCTGGCCGAGCGCGGCGTGATCGGTCGCTTCTCGACATTCCTCGAGCACGTGAAGCCGAGCAGCGAAGGGACGCGAGTGACACGGTACAATGCGCTCTTTCACTGGCGCGTGCCGGCGGGCCGGGAGATCGAAGCAGGGCGCGAGGTCGGCCGTCATCACATCCTCACTCACGCCTACTGGCGCGAGGGGGGCGAGGAATTCGCGAACGTCAACATCATGGCGGTTGCGCATGGCACCGAGAAGCCGATGGTGCTCGCCCACAAGGCGGCAATCGACGCGCATCTCGCTTCGATCGGGATTCCGGTGAGCTATACCAACGTCTTCTGGGGCGGGCGCAGCGAGATCAAGCCGTCGGAGATCGCGCCGAGCGAATACGTCGCGTGGTGCAGCCGTGTCGGGCTCGATCCCGCGGCGATGCGCGCCGAGCCGGCCGATCCACGGACCGCGTAACCGCTGGGCGGTTGCGCGACGGCCATGCAACCCGTTAACGTCGAACATGTAGTACAAGCAGTACAGTGGCACGGGGTGCCCGCGCACGATGTCGACAAGCGCGGGCTGAGATCACACCCGTCGAACCTGATCTGGGTCATTCCAGCGAAGGGAGCGTCACTGGTGCAGGTGCGGGGAAGCTCGGTGCCTAACGGCGCCCGTCCGTCTTCTCCCGCCGCCGGCTCCGCTCCCTTCGCGTCACGCGACATACGGGAGCGCCGCACATGCTGGCATTCGCATTCATCCTCGCCCTGCAGGGGACGCCGGCCGGGGCGCCGCAGGACACCGCGCCGCGCGCTGCTCGCGCCGACACCACCACCGGGCGCATCGCCGCTGACTCGGCGCACGGCTCGCGCGCGCAACGGCTCGAGGCCGTCCAGGTCACCGCCGTCCGCGGCGGCGCGGCCGCGGCATCGGCGAAGACGATCACCGCCGCCGACATCGACCGCCGCTATACGGGGCAGGAAACGCCAATCCTCCTCCAGACATCACCGGGCATCACGTCGTACGCCGAGAGCGGATCGGGCTCGAACTATTCGTACATGCGGATTCGCGGCATCGACCAGACGCGCATCAACATCACCCTCGACGGGATCCCGCTCAACGAGCCGGAAGACGAAGGGCTCTACTTCTCGAACTTCCCCGACTTCGCGAACAGCATCGCGACGGTACAGGTGCAGCGCGGCGTTGGAACCAGTACGCACGGTGTCGCGTCGTACGCCGGCTCGGTGAACTTCGAGTCGGTCCCGATAGCCAGCGTCAGGCGGGGGGGCGAGGTGCAGCTCACCCGCGGCTCGTACAACACGTCGCGCGGCAGTGCCGAGTACCAATCGGGATTGACCAGCAGCGGCTTCGCGGGCTACGCCCGGGCGTCGGCGCAGACGACGGACGGCTACCGGTACAACTCGGGCAACAAATCCAACTCGCTGTTCGCCAGCGGCGGCTGGTTCGGCACGAACGACGTCGTGAAGGCGACGCTACTCGCCGGACTCTCGTCGAACGAGCAGGCGTATTACGCGTCGCCACTCTCGGTGCTCCGCGTGACGCCGCGCGACAACCCGTATGGCAACGCCGGCACCGATGCGGTGGACGATCGGTTCCACCAGGATCTGGCCAGCCTGTCGTGGACGCATGCGCTGTCGTCGAGCACCAGCATCGCGACGACAGCGTACGGCTTCGACGCCGGCGGCTGGTACGACGTGCCGTACGGCGGCGACGTCTACCGTTATGACCTGCACTCGCGCTGGGGCGGAATCCTCAGTGCACTGGAGTGGGCGGGGGAGAGCAGCAAGGCAGCGTTAGGCATCCACGCCAGCCGGTATGCGCGCGAACACTGGCTCTATACCAGGCCCGACCTGTCGACGCGACTCTATGACAACACCGGCTACAAGGGTGAGCAGAGCGCGTTCGCCAAGGGATCGATCGTACGCGGGCGGACGACGCTGTTCGGCGACCTGCAGCTGCGCCTCGCTCAGTTTCGTTACCGGCCGACCACGGGAGCGGGCGTCACGCCAGCGAGCGTGAAATGGTCGTTCGTCAACCCGAAGGCCGGTGCGAGCGTCCGGATCAGCAAGGCGCTGACCGGCTATGCGAGCGTCGGGATGAATGGTCGCGAACCGACGCGGGCCGACATGTTCGCCGGCGCGGACGATCTCGACAGCGTGACGGCGCGATCGGTACTGCCGCTGACGCGCGTCCATCCGGAGTCCGCGCGCGACGTCGAGGCCGGCATCGTCCTCCGGCGCCCGGCGCTCGAAGTCACGGCGAATGTCTTCTGGATGCAGTTCCGCAACGAGATCGCGCCGATCGGGGAGATCAACGAGATCGGCTACGTCCTGCGGAAGAATGTCGCACGGAGCATGCGCCGCGGCGCCGAGGGCGATCTGACCTGGCGCGTGGCGCCGCGCCTGACGGCGGTGGCAACCGCGTCGCTCACCGATGGGCGCATCCGCGAATATCGCGACGATGCGACCGGCGAGGTGTTCCACGACGTCACCGCGCTGCTCACTCCGAAGTTCGTCAGCGGACAGGGGATCCGGAGCGATCTCGCGCCGTGGCTCTCGCTCGACCTCGACGGTCGCTACGTGTCGCGGATGATGTTGACCAACACGAACGACGCGCGATTCGTCGTGCCGGCGAGCTGGTTCGCAGATGCCGGCATCACGCTGCGGGTGGCACGGCAGTCGGTGCTGCTGGCAGTGCGGAACGTGTTCGACAGCGCAGTGTTCACCGGCGGCTACCCGGGCGCGGTGCCGGGGAGCGCCGACCCGTCAGCGATGGAGCCGTACTACTACATCCTTGCTCCACGGAACTTCACGGTGAGCACTCGGCTGACGTTCTGACGATCGCGCCGCGAAGGGTCAGCGCCTAACGTTCAGCTGGTGGACGGGGCGAACGCCGTGCGGGCGATCGCCCAGCGTTCGTCCCAGTCCCCCTGCACCACGACGAATGGCGCACGGCGCCTGAGCAGCGCGCCGTGGAAGAGGGCGTACATCTCGTCGCGATTGGACGGCCGGTCGCGCACGCCGTCGGCGATCCATGGGACGCCGACGTCGCAGAGCAGGTACAGATCCGCGCGGCGTGCCCGCTCGACGCGCTCGATCCAGGCGGGCACCGTCCGATAGTAGTATCGCGCGTAGACGACGGTGCTGAGCAGGTCGGTGTCGAGGACAACCAGCGTTCCGCCGTCCGCACGAACGTGCGCCTCTGCTGCATCGGCGAGCGCGATGTGTTCGCGGGCGATCGGAGCGACGTCCGCAGCAGTCAGCTCGCCGGCCTTTCGTTCGGCGTAGAGCCGCGACGCCTCGGGCACCCACTCGGTGTGGGCGAGTTCAGCGAGCCGCCTGGCAAGGGTGGTCTTCCCAGTCGATTCCGGGCCGGTGATGCAGAGCCGACGGAGCGGCGTGATCACGCGGAGGTTGGCGCCGCGGCGACCGTCGCCATCGACCGCCGCCAGTCGCGGTAGCCTAACGCTGCGAGTATGAGGAACAAGGCGTAGAGAGCGGCAAACCAGTAGAGCGACTTGTAAATGAGGACTGGGACGTAAAGCACGTCGACGGCGATCCAGACCAGCCAGTTCTCGAGCAGCTTCTTGGTCATCATCCACTGCGCGACGAGACTCGTGCTCGAAAGAAACGAGTCCATGAATGGCAGCGCGGCGTCAGTCGTGCGGTGAAGCAGTACCCCAAGCGCGACAGAGCCGGATATGGCGATCGCGGCTAGCAGCGACGCGAGGCGCGACCCAGTCCGGCTGACTCGCAGTTCAGTGCGCCCGGCACCGCCGTACAGCCATTCGTACCAACCGTATACCGAGAGGATCGCATAGATCACCTGGAGACCCATGTCAGCGTACAGCCGTGTCTCGTAGTAGACGACCGCCGAGAGAAGAACGTTGACGATCGCCGTCGGCCAGCTCCACACGTTTTGCCGTACACTGAGCCAGACGCTGATCGCGCCGATGACAGCCGTGACGAGCTCGAATGTGTTCATCGCTGCCAAGATAGTGCTTGGAGGCCGACGGCGATCGCGCCGCGGCGCGTCAGCGATCTAGCGCGCCCCGTTTTCAGCGCTTCTGCTTCCCGGCACGCGCCAACCCCTTCAACGCGGCCGCCGAATTCTTCGACCTGAGCGCGTCGCGCCAGAGGTCACCGACTTCCTTGAAGCGCAGCGGTGCAGTTTCGATCGTGTATTCGTGCGGGTCGAGATCGTCGGTGAGCTCGTCCCAGCGCAGCGGGGTCGATACCATCGCGCCCGGCTTCGCTCGCACGCAGTACGCGCCGGCGATGCTCTTGCCGCGGATGTTCTGCAGGTAGTCCATGTAGACCGCCTTCGTCGAACGCGCAGCGACACTGCGTTCGATGGTCGCATCGGCCGGATGTTTCTGCGCGACCTGCGCGGCGATGATCTGGGCGAGCGTGACCGCAGTATCCCAGGTCGCCGACGCGGGTAGCGGGATGGCAACGTGCAGCCCGCGCGAGCCCGATGTCTTCAGCGCGGCGTGAAGTCCCATCGCATCGAGCTCTTCCTTCACCCAGCGCGCAGCGTCGAGCACGCGCCGGAAGCCGGCTTTCGGCTGCGGATCGATGTCGAGATAGGTGTAGTCAGGATTCTCCGCGCTCTGGATCCGCGAGTGCCACGGATCGGTGGAGACGCAGCCGAGTTGCACGCAGTAGAGGAGGGTGGTGGTGTCACCGCCGACGAGACGCTGCTTCGAATCGCCGTCCGACTCGGGTACGGGCTCGACGCGTACACCGGCCGGCGGATCGTCAGGCGCCTTCTGCTGGAAGAAAGTCTCGCCCTTTATGCCCTCCGGTGTCCGCTTGAGGATGAGGGCGCGATCGCGCAGCGTCGGGAGAATGAGGGGCGCGACGGTCGCGTAGTAGCGCATCAGCGCGCCCTTGGTGATCCCGTCGTCGGGAAAGTAGACCTTGTTGAGACTCGAGAC
>JANMBU010000042.1:0-6427 GCA_031360575.1 Gemmatimonadaceae bacterium | reverse complement strand
CAAAGAAGGTGTTATCGTTACGGCTGCATGGGCCCGAGTAAGCCCAGAGATCCCTAAGCGCGCGACCCGCCGCCCGCCGGACTCCACGAGTGGGGGGCGGCGCGCACGGCCAACTTCTGTCGAACCTCGTGACACACTTTCTCTGGATCGCTGGCGGAATACTCGCCGCGATGGTGGCCGCATTTCTTTACGTAACGGCCGCCGTCAACTTTGTCGCGAACCAGCAGGATGTGGTCGACAGCGTTCCGGCAGTTGGCAGCGATCCGTCGGCGTTCATGCGCACCCTGCACGGGGCAGCGGGCGAGGGGTTCTCCACCGGGAACGACATCACGCTCTACCAGAACGGCGACGAGATCTTCCCGCCGATGCTCGCCGCGATCGGCGAGAGCCGGTCAACGGTCCACTTCTCCTCGTACATTCTCTGGTCAGGCGAGCTCGCCGAACGCTTCGGCGATGCGTTCTGCGATGCGGCGCGGCGCGGTGTCGTCGTGCGGCTGTTGATCGACAGCGAGGGGTCGGCGCACGAGCTCGACGCCGCGCTCGTCCAGCGGTTGCGTGACGCAGGCTGCCACTTCGCCTGGTACCTGGCGGCGCAGTGGTTCGACCTCACCAAGTACAATCGGCGCACGCATCGGCGGATCCTGGTGGTCGACGGTTCGGCAGCCTTCACGGGGGGCGCCGGAGTCGCCGATCTCTGGCTCGGTAACGCGGACAGCCCGGCACACTGGCGGGACACCCACGCTCGGCTGACGGGACCCGTCGTCCGCGCGTTTCAGGCGGGGTTCACCGATAACTGGAATCAGGCGACGCGCGAGCTGCTGCTTCACGAGCGCGATTTTCCGCTGCTTTCGTCGAGCGGGGAGATGACGGCGACGGCGGTCATCAGCACCCCCGCCGGCGGGTCGTCGCCCGCGCAGCGGGTCATGGCGGCCTGCATCGCCGCCGCGTCGCGGACGCTGCGGGTGACTAACGCGTATTTCGTCCCGACGCCGGCCTTCGTCCGCGCGCTATGCGCTGCCCGAGCCCGCGGGGTCGACGTCACCATCATCGTCCCCGGTCCGCACCACAACAAACCATTCGTCCGTCGCGCCAGCCGCCACGCCTGGCCGGCACTGCTCGCGAGCGGCGTCGCCATCCACGAATTTCAGCCAGCGATGGTGCACGCCAAGACGCTGACAGTCGACGGTGCGCTCCTGCTCGTCGGCTCGATCAACTTCGATCCGCGTTCGTTCTCGTTGAATGCGGAGTGCGGGATCGTCGTCGCCAGCGCGCGCCTGGCCGCCGAGCTGGACGCGGCGTCCGATGCCGATCTGGCGCGCTCTCGCCAGATCACCGCGGCCGAAGTCGCCGAGCGGCCGTTAGGCACCCGCGCCATCGACGCCATCTGCTACTGGTTCCGCGCGGAGCTCTGAGCCCGGCACAGGTCGTCGCCCGGCGCGCTGGCTAGTTCCCGAACTTCGCGCCCGTGAAGCTGCCGTTTGCGTAGCGGAACAGCATCGACGAATCCGGATAGCTCACCACCTCGAACGCACCACCGTGCCCTGCCGTCGGGTTCGAGAGATACGTGCCGACCGCATCGGCATCGTACACGTCGAAGCGCGCGACCTCGACGGCCGTCGGCTTCGACCCGTTGAGGATCGCGATCACACGGAGCGCCGAATCGCCGGGGGCGGTGCCTTCGACGACGGCATCGACACTCCCGTCGCGATCGAAGTCACCGATCGCGGCGAACAGTGCCGGCATCGCGCCGCTTCCGGCCGCAGCCGCCTGACTGACGTCCGAGCGGTAGGATGTCGTCCGCACCGCGCGGAAGCCCGGCGCCAGTGAATCCAGCGCCTGCTGCATCGCCGGCGGCAGATGCAGCGCGAAGCCGACGTCGGTCAACTGGATCCGCGGATCGTCGGCCTGCTTCGCGCAGGCGCCGAGTGCCACGAGCAGTGCCGCGGTGCGGGCGCAATGCTTCATGGAGAACAGCGTGCCGATCACCTCGACCTACCGCGTCCGCGTGACATAAATGCGCGTGACCCGCTCCATCGGTACCCAGCCTAACGGTCCGTCGAACCGCTGGATCAGCACCGCCTTCATGCGCGCCCGCGGATACCGGTCTGCCGGAAACCGCTTGTTCGCATCCGCGTCGATGATCGTGCCAATGAACGTCTTCGTCGATCGGAGGTACACGCGCCGCCCGACGATGAAGTCGCCCTCAGCCCCGGAAAATCCGCTGTCAGCAGTCGCGCTCCCGACCGTCCGAACCACTGACGCATTCGCCCGCGTCCCCTGCGCGCGAAGCGCCGGAGCCGCCGTCAGCATCGCTCCGCCAATGAACGCGTGCACCAGCAATCCCCTGGTTCGCATCGATCATCTCCCGATCTCGAGTCACCGCGCCCACCCAATGAGCGAAGGGCGGCCGCGATCGCGACCGCCCTTCCCTCTCATTCCTCGTTGAACTCCCTCATCCCTCGTCCTTCGTCGGATCCTTCCACGTCCCCCGTCGCCGTGTCATAGCCAGTCAACTACTGAACAGCGTTGACCATGTCGAAGATCGGCAGGTACATCGCCACGACCATGCCGCCGACGATGACGCCGAGGAAGACGATCATGATCGGCTCCATCAGGGCAAGCAACCCGCTCACCGCGGCGTCGACCTCTTCGTCGTAGAAGTCGGCAATCTTGGACAACATCTCGTCGAGGCCACCGGTCTGCTCGCCGACGGCGATCATCGAGATGACCATCGCCGGGAACACCGCCGACTTCTGGAGCGGGGCAGAGATTGTTTCACCACCGGCGATCGAGGCGCGCGATTCCATGATCGCGTCACTGATCACCCGGTTGCCGGCCGTCTTCGCCGTGATCTCGAGCCCGTCGAGGATGCTCACCCCCGACCCGATCAGCGTCCCTAACGTTCTGGTGAATCGCGACACCGCCGACTTGCGGAGCACGTCGCCGAGCACCGGAGCCTTGAGCAGCAGCCGGTCGATCGTCAACTGCCCATTCGACGTCTTGTAGTAGTTCCTCAGCAAGTAGAAGAGGCCGACGATGACACCGACGATCGCCCACCAAAAGCCCTTGAGGAAGTGCGACGCGCCGATGACGATGCGCGTCGGCAGCGGCAGCGGCAGCCCGACGCTGGCGAACATGCTGGCGAACGTCGGGATGACGAAGACGAGCAGCACGACGATCGCGATCACGGCCACGCTCATGATGACGCCTGGATAGATCATCGCGCCCTTCACCTTCCGGATCAACGCGTCGTTCTTCTCCTTGAAGATCGCGAGCCGCATCAGGATCGTGTCGAGAATGCCACCCGCCTCGCCGGCGGCGACCATGTTGACGTAGAGATCATCGAACGCCTTCGGATGCTTGCGGAAGGCGTCGGCCACGGTGTGGCCCGACTCGACGTCGAAGACCACGGCCTTGGTCACTTCCTTCAGCGCCGGGTTCTCGGACTGCTTGGCGAGAATGTCGAGCGCCTGGACGAGCGGCAGGCCGGCGTTGATCATCGTCGAGAACTGCCGAGTGAAGATGACGATGTCGCGCCCCTTGATCGAGCCGAACTTCTTCTTCGGCCCGCTGGCCTCGTCGATCTTGACGACATTGAGCCGCTGCCGCCGCAGCTGCGCGACGACATCATCGCGCGTCGCCGCGTCGATGGTGGCGGTCTTCAGCTCACCCTGTGGAGTGCGGGCTGTATACGTGAATGTTGCCATTCTATCCCCTTCGTTGGACTTCCGGTGGCTATCGGCTATTAGCCTTTAGCCGTTAGCGTTGAGCGACTGCGGTTACATCGGTTGACGCCGTTGCTTGACGCTAACGGCTAATGGCTAACGGCTATCTCTTCCCTGCGGTAACACCGGGCCGGCTCGCCGACAGTCCGCCAATCGGCGGCATGCCATCGTCCATTGGCGGCTGGCCGATCATCCGCAGGAAATCGTTAGGCTCGCCGCTGACGCGCACGCACTCGTCGAGGGTGACCTCACGCGCCATGTACAGCGCGTAGAGCGAGTCGTTCAGTGTCTGCATCCCGTACTTCTTGCCGGCCTGCATCATGCCCGGGATCTGCTCGATCTTCGCATCCTTGATCAGCGCGCGGATCGCCGGCGTCATCACCAGAATCTCCGCCGCCATCACTCGGCCGCGGCCTTTCGCGCGCGGGAGCAACGTCTGGGTGATGATTCCCTCGAGCACGAACCGCAGCTGCGTCCGGACCTGCTCCTGCTGGTGCGACGGGAAGACGTCGATGATGCGGTTGATCGCTTCCGTCGCGCTGTTCGTGTGCAGCGTCGCGAAGGCGAGGTGACCCGTCTCGGCGATCGTCAGCGCGGCGGCAATCGTCTCCTGGTCGCGCAACTCGCCGATCAGCACGACGTCGGGATCTTCGCGCAAGGCGTACTTGAGCGCGTTGCTGAAGCTCTTCGTATCGGTGCCGACCTCGCGCTGGTTGACGATGCAGCCCTGGTGCCGATGGATGAACTCGATCGGATCCTCGACCGTTATGATGTGCCCCTTCCGCTCACGATTGATCTTGTCGATCATCGCGGCCAGTGTCGTGCTTTTGCCGGAGCCGGTCGGGCCGGTGACGAGGACGAGCCCGCGCGGCTTGTCGGCCATCTTCGCGATCACTGGCGGGAGGCCGAGGTCGGCGAAGGTCTTCACGGTGAACGGGATCTGACGGATGACCATCGACACGCAGCCGCGCTGCTTGAAGCAGTTGCCGCGGAAGCGGGCCAGGTTCTGGATGCCGAACGAGAAATCCAGCTCGTCGTCCAGCTCGAACCGCTTCTTCTGGTTCTCGGTGAGCACGCTGTAGGCGATCTGCAGCGTGTCCTTGGGATTCAGCACGTACTCGACGTTGGAGTTCGTGATGTCACCGTCGATGCGCAGCTTCGGCCGCTCCCCCGCCGTGATGTGGAGGTCGGACGCGTCGCGCTCGATCATCTCCTCCAATAGCATCCGGAGGTTGACTGAAGACGCAGTTGTTGCTGGTGCTGTCATTGCTCTCTACCGATTGGGTTTCGTGTACCGCAGGCCGTTAGCCGAACTGCGTTGAACATCGTTAGGCAGCTGTTTCTCGCACGACCTGCTCGAGCGTGGTGATTCCCTTGAGCACCTTCAGCCAGCCGTCCATGCGCAGCGTGAGCATGCCTTCCTCGACGGCGCCATCGCGAATCTCGGCGGCGCCAACGTTCTGGATGACGAGCTTCCGGATGTGCTGCGTCATGGTCATGACTTCGTAGAGACCCTGACGGCCTTTCAGGCCGGTGCCCGCGCACTGGTCGCAGCCCTTGCCGCGGAAGAACGGCAGTTCGCCGATCGTCGTATCGAGCGTCAGGTTGCCGAGGAACGGTGCGGCTTCCTTGGTCGCCTTGAGCTTTGCGTCGGCGAGCGCGCGCGGCGTGAAGTGCAGCTCGCGCAGCGTCGTCGTCGGCTTGACCTTCGCGCCGGCGTACTCCTCCGGCGTCAGGTTGTACTTCTCCTTGCAGTTCGAGCAGATGCGGCGAACGAGCCGCTGCGCGAGAATCAGGTTGAGCGCCGAGGCGACGTTGAACGGCTCGAGACCCATGTCCATCAGACGCGTCACCGTTTCCGGCGCCGAGTTGGTGTGCAGCGTCGAGAGCACGAGGTGGCCGGTGAGCGCCGCCTTGATCGCGATACCACCCGTCTCCAGGTCGCGGATCTCGCCAAGCATGATGATGTTCGGATCCTGCCGAAGGAACGCCTTCAGTGCGGCGGCGAAGGTCATCCCGATCTCGGTGCGGACGAGCACCTGGTTGATCCCGTACAGATTGTACTCGACGGGATCTTCGGCGGTCATGATGTTGACGTCGATCGTGTTGACCTTGCTCAGCGACGAATAGAGCGTGGTCGTCTTTCCTGAACCGGTCGGGCCGGTGACGAGCACCATCCCGTACGGGTTCATGATCGCTTCCATCAATGCTTCTTCGGCGGCCGGCTCGATGCCGAACTTGGCGAGATCGAGCGTCAGGTTCCCCTTGTCGAGAATTCGCAGCACGACCTTCTCGCCGAACAGCGTCGGTAGCGTCGAGACGCGATAGTCGATGACCTTGTTGCCGACCTTCAGCTTGATGCGGCCGTCCTGCGGCACGCGGCGCTCGGCGATGTTCAGCTGCGCCATGATCTTGAATCGCGAAATGAGCGCCGCCTTCAGCTTCATCGGCGGCTTCATGACTTCGTAGAGCGCGCCATCCACCCGGTAGCGGACGCGCAGCTCGTGCTCGAAACATTCGAAATGGATGTCCGACGCGCCGCGCTTCACCGCGTCGGTCAGGATCGCATTGAGCAGCTTGACGACCGGAGCATCATCGACGGGGCTGGCCAGCGCCGCGGCTGACATCACCTCTTCGGTATCGTCGACGACATCGACGCTGTCGTCGTCGGTCTCGATGTCCTTGAGCAGCGCGGACCACTG
>JANMBU010000100.1:0-77184 GCA_031360575.1 Gemmatimonadaceae bacterium | reverse complement strand
CCGTCAGGCAGCATCACCGCGTTCTCGCCCTCGTCACTCAGCAAGCAGGTGCTCTGGGCCGGCACCGACGACGGCACGATCCACGTGACGACAGACGCCGGCGCGCACTGGAGCGACGTCACTCCGCCCGAGATCAAGGCGTGGACGCGCATCTTCAACATGGATGCGGGGCACTTCGACACTGGCACCGCTTACGCTGCCGCGAATACGCTGCGCATCGACGATGCGAACCCGCACTTCTGGCGGACGCACGACGGCGGCAAATCGTGGACGGAGATCAACAACGGCATCGCGCCCGGCGCGGTCGCCAACTCGATCCGCGAGGATCCGCGGACGAAGGGAGTGCTCTACGCGTCCACCGACACGCAGGTCTGGGTCTCGTTCGACGACGGTGACCACTGGCAGTCGCTCCGCCTCGACATGCCGGCGGTGTCGATCCGCGACCTCGTGGTGAAGGACGACAGCAGTTGCCTCTGCTCTGACCTGATCGCCGCGACACACGGCCGCGGCTTCTGGATCCTCGACGACGTCACGCCGCTGCGCCAGGGAGCCGAGGCAAAGGCGGCGGGCGGGACGTACCTCTTCAAGCCGATGGTCGCGGCGCGGGTGCGGTTCGCGACCAACGACCCGACGCCATGGCCACCCGAGCTGCCCGCTGGCGAGAACCCGCCAGCCGGCGCGATTATCGACTATACGGTTGCCGTCAGGCCTAACGGCCCGCTGGCACTTGCGATCGTCGATCGCGCCGGGCGGGTGATTCGCTCGTACTCGAGCACCGATTCACTGCCCCGGCCCAACGCAGCGCTCGACCCCGAGGCGTACGAGCAGCTCTGCGACAACCGGCCAACCGCGCCAAACTGCGCGCTGCCGCTTTACTGGCCGGCACCACCGACGGTGATCTCGACGGCGCCGGGGATGCACCGGGTGAGCTGGGACATGCGCTACGACCCGATCGGCAAGGCGCGCAGCGAGGGCGTCGAGGATGTCGGCGCGGTGCCTAACCGCAGCTATCCGCCGGCAATCGCGCCGTGGGCGCCGGCCGGCAGCTACACCGTCCACCTGACGGTGGATGGCCACACCCAGACACAGCCGCTTACGCTCCGGCTCGATCCGCGGCTGACGACGCCGGCCGCCGGCCTCGCCCAGCTGGCGGCGCTGACGCGGGAGATGTACGACGGCGCGCGCGCGTCGCACGAGGCGTACGAACAGGCGAGGACACTCGCCGCGCGGCTCGACACGGCGCGTGGTGCCGGTGCGTTGGCGCTGAAGGCGCAAGTGGAGGCGATCGCGCCGGCCAAAGCCGCAGGAGCAGGACCGCAGTCGCAGAGCCGCGGACGCGGCGCACGTGCCGGCGCGCCGGTTCCAACAACGCTCGACGCGGTGAGCGAAGCGATGCTTGCCGCGGCAATGTCGCTGCAGGGCGCCGACGTTACCCCGACCGCCGGCCAGGTCGCCGCCTGCGCGCGGGCGCGCGCACAATACCGCGAGGTGATGAGGCGGTGGACGGCAGTAGTGCACAAGCAGCGAGGGGGTGCCTAACGGCGGCCGCGATGCGTCCTCGAGCCGCAGCTCCACTCGTGTGGCGATGAAAGTCAGCGGCCGCGACTGGGCCAATGTCCCCCGTGTGCGACGCTATTTCAACGCGGGAGCCTGACGGTGAACAGCGTTCCGGCTTCGGCCGATGATCGCACGTCAATGCTGCCGTCGTGAGCGGTGACGACTCGCTCGGCGATGTACAGCCCCAGCCCGAGGCTGCCGGAATCGCGAGTGGCGACTTCGCCCCCCCGGAAGCGCTTGAATGGACTGAACAGCCCGGCGATCTCCGATCGTGGAATCGGCGGGCCATAGTTGTGCATTCGAATCACGACGTCTGTAGCCTCTCCCTGGACGGTGACGCTGATGCGTTTGTCCGACGCGCCATGCTGCACCGCATTGCCGAGCAGGTTCGCCAGCACCTGGCTGACACGCGCCGCGTCCCACGATCCCTTCAAGTCGCCTGACGCGCTGAACTGCACGAGACACTCCGGATGGGCGGTGCGGATCTCATCGACCGCCTGACGAGCGACGACCGCCAGATCCATGGCCTCACGCGTGATCGGAATCCCCGAGCCCAGGCGGCCGCGGGTGAAATCGAGCAGGTCGCCGACCATCTGGTTCATCCGCTTTCCACTGCTGAGGATGCGCGTTGCCATGGCGAGCTGCGATTTGGCTAGCCCTCCCTCCTCGAGCATGAACTGCGAGCCCATGATGACCGTGCCTAACGGCGTCCGGAGGTCGTGGCCGAGGATGGCGACGAACATCTCGCGTGACCGGTCGATGTCCGAGGTGTAGCGCGTGATGGACTCGGCGAGCGCCTGGTCGATCGCCTCGTTGAAGCGCATCAGGTCCTCGAGGTCGTCATCGCAGAGCGTCCCGTTCACCCTGGTCCAGAGGCGGATGACGCTGGCGCGGAGGGCGCGATACTCCGACACCATCTCGCCGACCGTGAAGCCGCTCTCGGCGCGACCGGAGCCATGGACCTCGGCGGCGGTGTCCGGCTCATCGGGCGCCGAATCAGAATTCCCCTTGGCCTTTTCCGTCTGCTCAGTGGCCGACTGGGGCGTCCGGAGATCCTTGACGATGACGGCGAGCATCTCGACCGCGTGGTCGCGCAGCTCCGTGCGGTCCATCGCCTGGCCAGCCGGCCCCGACGACTCGGCGAATGTCACCCATTCGGCGATGATCGGCTCGGTGTTCTTTTCTATGAAATCGGCCAGTCGCACGGTACGAACCCTCCGCTAATCGCGCATCCAGTGGCAGGTATACCCGCCAGGATTCTTCTTCAAGTAATCCTGGTGGTATGTCTCGGCGCTGTACCACGTGGCCGCCGGCTCGATGCTCGTCGTGATCGGCTTCTTCCACTTGCCGGTCGCGTTGACGCGAGCGATCACCTGCTCGGCGGTCGCCTTCTGCTCGGCAGACTGCGGGAAGACCGCCGAGCGGTACTGCGTGCCGGTGTCGTTGCCCTGTCGGTTGAGCGTGGTCGGATCGTGCAGCTTGAAGAACCACTGCTCGAGCAGCGTCCCATAGCTGAGCACAGAGGGATCGAAGGTCACGCGGATCGATTCGGCGTGCCCCGACTTGCTGTCGTGCGTGTCGTGATAGGTCGGGTTCTCGAGCCAGCCACCGGTGTAGCCGACGTCGGTGTCGAGCACACCGGGCACGCCGCGGAGGATGTCCTCGACACCCCAGAAGCAACCGCCCGCGAGCACGGCGATCTCGGTCTGCTTGCCCGCGGCGACGGCAGTGGTCGTGGTCGTCTGTTCGGTGTTCATCGTTCTGTCTTCTCCGTCGAGTCGGGCGGAACGCACGTCGTCTCGTGCAGGCGCGCCAGAATATGCGCGCGAGAATCCTTGATATACACGCAATTGTCATCGGGGAGCCATGGTTCCCCGACGCGATGTGCGACGCGGCTTTGCGTCGCGCCGGGGCAGCGCGCCGCGGCCGCCGGGGACAGCCCGGCGTCCTCGCACCCGGACGTTGTGCGCCCCATCACGACGGGTGTCACGAGCTAACACTCACAGCCACAGCGGGTTGCGTTCGACAGGGCTGACGGCCGCGACCGTGCGATGGATATAGGTGACTCCCGCACGGAGACACCATGGACACGCCGATCCGTCACGTCCGCTGCTTCACGATGCCGCGAGGGACGCTGTCCACGGCCGCCTCGATCGGCCAGCTGGCGCTGGCGGCGTTCCTCGTCGCCGGCTGCGCGACGGCAGTGCACCCGGCAGCGTCGCCGTCGCCGGTGCTGCCGGCCACTGGCACACCGGTGATCACGTCAACGTCAGGCCTAACGGTCAACGCGCCGCGCGACATCGCCGTTGTGCCCCGCTCGGCGCCGACGACCCGAACCATGGTGCTGTCGACCGCCGATGACCTGGTCGGTACGCGCTACCGCTATGGCGGGACGACGCCGGCCGGTGGCTTCGACTGCTCGGGGTTCGTACGCTGGGTGTTCTCCCAGCACGGGATCGACCTCCCGCGGACGGCGCGCGCGATGGGCACGGCTGGCCATCGCATACCCGCGCGCCGCACCGAGCTCGCACCTGGCGACCTCCTGCTCTTCGCCGAGCGCGGCGCGCGCGTCTCGCACGTCGCGATCTACCTCGGCGACGGACGCATCGTGCACGCGAGCTCAGGGCAGGGCGAAGTACGCTATGACGACCTCGACTCGGCGCGCGGACGCTGGTTTCGTCGCCACGTCGTCTCGGCGCGGCGGGTCCTCGCAACCGACTGAGTCGCGAACGGTCGAGCGCCGACGGAACGCGAGCGTTGCTCTTGCCCGTCGTTGGGCGCGACTCCAAATTCGCCGCATGTTCACCTCGCGCGATCTCTCACGTCGTACCATGCTGCTGGCGTCTGCCGGTGGCATAGGCGGACTCGCCCTGTCATCCACCGCGCTCGCGGCCGCCGAGGCGGTAAGCGAACACGCGAGACATGGGCGGCTGAAGCAGTCCGTCTCACGATGGCCGTACAACGCCATCCCGCTCCCCGACTTCTGCCGCGCGGCGCGCACGATCGGCCTGTCCGGGATCGACCTGCTGCAGCCGGAGGAATGGGCGGTTGCCCGTGATGCCGGACTGGTGCCGTCGATGGGCTACCCGACCAAGCGGAAAGACTTCATCGCGACTGGCTTCAACAACCGGGCGAACCACGCGATGCTCCTCCGCGAGCTCGAGGCGACGATTCCGCGCGCCGCGCGCGAGGGAGTGCCTAACGTCATCGCGATGTTCGGCAATCGCGGCGGGCGCAGCGACGAAGAGGGGATGGCCAACTGCGTGGCCGGACTGAAGCAGATCGCGCCGCTGGCCGAGGAGCAGAAGGTGACGGTCTGCGTCGAGCTGCTGAACAGCAAGGTCGATCACAAGGACTATCAGGGCGATCATACTGCATTCGGGGCCGCGGTGGTGCGGGCGATCGGCTCGCCGCGCATCAAGCTGCTCTACGACATCTACCACATGCAGATCATGGAAGGAGATGTCATCCGCACGGTGCGCGACTACATCGGCGAGATTGGGCACTTTCACACCGGCGGTGTTCCCGGTCGCCACGAGCTCGACGGGACGCAGGAGCTGAACTGGCGCGCGGTGGCTACCGCGATCGCCGATGCCGGGTTCACCGGCTTCTTCGCGCACGAGTTCGTACCCACCCGCGACCCACTCACTTCGCTCCGCGAGGCGTTCGAGCTCTGCTCGGTCTGACGCGCGCGCGGTGGCGAAGATGAAAAGCGGCACCATCCAGCGCGAACCCACTTCCGCAGGCGACACGATGCGAACCTTCCGAGGCGGCGCGATCATCGCCGCGATGCTCGTCGCGCTTACCGCGTCAGTCGGACGCGCCCAGTCGAGCGTTGCCGGCGCCCCGGGTGAGGCGATTCCGCTGCCCGAGCATCCGCGACCGGATTTCGAACGCCGCGACTGGCTGAACCTCAACGGGCGCTGGGGCTTTCGGTTTGACAAGCGTGACGCCGGCGAAGCGGCGCGCTGGTTTGCTGCACCGCTCGAGGCGCGGCAAACGATTGTCGTTCCATTTTCGTGGGGCGCACCGCTGTCCGGTGTCGCCGACTCGGCCGACATCGGCTGGTACGAACGAACGATCACCGTACCGGCGGCGTGGACGGGCAAACGCATCTATCTCGTCGTTGGTGCGGCAGACTGGCGGTCGTCGGTCTGGCTCGACGGCGTGAAGCTCGGCGAACATCAGGGCGGCTATACGCCGTTCGCGCTCGAGCTGACGAAGCAGGCGACACTCGGCGCGCCGCAGCGCCTGACGGTGCGCGTGGACGACAGCGATCACGCGTTCAAGCTCGAGGGCAAGCAGGGCTACGGAAAGGCGCGCGGTTTCTGGCAAACTGTCTATCTCGAGGCGCGCGGCAGCAATCCGCTCGAGATGCTGCACTTCACGCCGCACCTCGACCGCGGTCCGCCGTTCGTTCGCGTCGAAGCGCGACTCGCCGAGAAAGCGGCGCGTGGGACTTCGCTGCGGTTGGCGTTCACCAATCGCCCGGGTGCGCCGGTGTTCTCGCGGCCGATCGCCGCCGGGTCGCGCACGGTGCAGTTCGACGTCCCGCTGCCTAACGCGCATCTCTGGTCGCTCGACGATCCCTTCCTGCACGAGGTGACGGCGACGGTGAGCGGAGCTGGTGTCGCCTCCGATTCGGTGCGCAGCTATTTCGGGATGCGCACCCTGACGACGATGACGCTGCCGGGGACGAGTAGTGCTTACGTCGCAATCAACGGCAAGCCGGTGTACCTGCAGCTCGCGCTCGACCAGGCATATCACCCGACCGGGTTTTATACGTTTCCGAGCGACTCGGTGCTGCGGATGGAGATTCTCCGCGCGCGGCAGATCGGGCTCAACGGCCTGCGCGAGCACATCAAGATCGAGACGCCGCGCAAGCTGTACTGGGCGGACAAGCTCGGCGTGCTGATCATGGCCGACGTGCCCAACTGGTGGGGGCCACCGACCGACTCGGCGTTCCGCGAGCACGACTACGCGATGCGCGAGATGATCGAGCGCGACTACAACCATCCCGCGATATTCTCGTGGATTCTCTTCAACGAAACGTGGGGGCTGACGTCGAAGGGCGCGCAGCGCGACGAGTATCTTCCGGCGACGCAGCAGCGTGTCGTCGCAACAGTGCAGCTCGCGAAGTCGCTCGACTCGACGCGATTCGTCGAGGACAATTCCGTGTGCTGCGGTCGCGGCCACACCGTCACCGACATCAACTCGTGGCACAACTACCTCGGTGGCTGGCAGTGGCAGGACTATCTGCAGATGGTATCCGACAGCACGCGCCCGGGGTCGCACTGGAACTTCGAGAAGGGCTACGCGCAGGGCACGCAGCCGATGATCAATACTGAGTTCGGCAATGTCTGGGGCTACGAGGGGAGCAGCGGCGACGTCGATTGGAGCTGGGATTATCACCTGGCGATCGACGCCTTTCGCCGGCATCCCGCGCTCGCCGGCTGGCTCTACACCGAGCATTCCGACGTCATCAACGAGTGGAACGGCTACTGGCGCGCTGACCGGACGAGCAAGGAGACGGGTGTCGGCGCACTGGCGCCGGGGATGTCGCTGCGCGACTTCCATTCGCCGTTCTACGTCGCTGTCGGGCGGAGTGCGAGCGAGAGTGCGAAGCCCGGCGAGACGGTACAGGTTCCGCTCTACGCGTCGTTCCTCAGCGATACACGCGCGTCAGGCGACTCACTGGTGCTGCGCACGGAGCTCTACGGCTGGAACACGTTAGGCGAGCGCCGCAGTTATTCCACCTCGTCGGTGCGCGTAGCCTATCATCCCTGGATGTCCGAGGCACTGGCCCCGATCGCGGCGACGATGCCGAGCGAGCCGGCGGTAGCGGTGCTCGCGGTGCGGCTCGAGGATGCGGCGGGGACGGTGCTGCATCGCAACTTCACGACGTTCGTGGTCGAGGGGCCGGCACCGGCCGAGATGCGGGTCGCGGATGGGAGCTCGGCGCGCATTTCTCGTGTCGCGGCCGGCGACTACAGCGATGCGCACTGGTCGGGGAAGAGCTGGAAGGTGCTCGACGGACTCAAGGTCGACGGCACCGGTGCGGGCTACTTCGAGTACCGCATCGCGTGGCCGGCAGGGTTGAAGCGCGCCGATGTCCGCGAGGCGGCATTCATCGTCGAGGCATCGGCGAAGCAGCTGTTCGGCAAGGATCGCGACAGCACCACGCGCGATGACGGCGACTACATGCGCGGCGGCGGGTTGCAGGATCCCAGTCGCAATCGCAACGCGTACCCGATGACCGACGAGCGGCTGTATCCGAGCGCGGTCACCGTGCGGGCCAACGGCGCGCTGGCCGGCCGTTATGAACTCACCGACGATCCGGCCGACAGTCGCGGCATTCTCTCGTGGTATTCGCAGACGCGCGATCGCTACCTGCGCGAGGCCGGCTCGTACGGGCAGCTGCTTCGCGTGCCGCTGCCTCCGGCGGCGCTCGACAGCGCGGCCCGATCGGGCAGCGTTGTCGTACGGCTCGAGGTGAGCGATGCGCTGCCCGGTGGGCTGGCGATCTACGGCGCGCGTTTCGGCCGCTACCCGGTGGACCCGACGGTGGAGTTCATCCTCCGCCGCGACGCGCATGGACGGCAATAGACATCGTCGTTACACGGACGCGTGCCACAATTTCCTGCTGTAATCTTTGCGATCTTCTTCGCGACACTCGTCGTCGCGCTGACGGCGCTGGCGCGTCGGCTACCGGTGCCGACGCCAGTGCTGCAGGTGCTCGCTGGCCTGATCATCGGGCTGCTGCCGGGCGTCGCGATCCCGGAGCTCGAGCCGTCGATCGTCTTCTTCGTCTTCCTGCCGCCAATTCTCTGGGCGGCGGCATTCTTTACCCCGCTGCGCGAGTTCAAGGCGAACATCCGGCCAATCGGGTCACTCGCGGTCGTGCTCGTGCTGGTGACATCGGCCGCGGTCGCGGTCGTCGCGCGGCTGCTGATGCCGGGGATGCCGTGGCCGGTGGCCATCGCGTTAGGCGCGATCGTCAGCCCACCCGATGCGGTCGCTGCCGCAGCGATCGTGTCGCGGCTCCCGGTGCCGCGCCGGGTGATCGTCATCCTCGAAGGCGAGAGCCTGGTCAACGACGCGTCGGCGCTGATCCTCTACCGCACCGCGGTCGCCGCAGCGGTGACCGGCTCGTTCAGTTGGGGTGAGTCGGTCGTCCGCTTCTTCATCGACTCCGGTGTCGGGACGCTGGTCGGGTTGCTGGTCGGCTGGCTGATCATCCGGGCGTCACGCTGGACGAAGGACGCGCTCGCCGAGACGCTGCTCACCCTCGCTGGCCCGTACCTCGCCTGGATGGCGGCCGAGTCGCTGCACGTGTCAGCGGTGCTCGCCTGCGTGGCCGGCGGACTGTTCCTCGGACAGCGATTGTCCACCGCGGTGGCGCCGATGTCACGAATGCAGACGCGCTCGACGTGGGATCTCGTCGTCTTCCTGCTCAACGCGATGATCTTCCTCCTGCTCGGCGCCCAGTTCGGCGGGATGCTGCGAACGGTACCCGGAGAAACGTTAGGCGCGTCGCTGCGGATTGGTGCGATCATAGGTGGCGTCGCGATCGTCGTCCGGCTGCTCTGGGTACCGGTCTGGATGTGGGTCGCGCCCGCGCTGAGCCGCGACACGCGTCGCCGCCAGCCACCGCCGCAGCGAAAGGGGATTTTCCTCGTCGCGTGGACGAGCATGCGGGGGATCGTCTCGCTCGCCTCGGCGCTGGCGCTGCCGATCGCGCTCGGCAACGGCGCGCGTTTTCCCTATCGCACGGAGATCATCCTGATCGCGATGACGGTGATCGTGCTGACGCTGGTAGTGCAGGGTTTGACGCTGGCGCCGATCATCCGCGCGTTCGCCTTTCCTCCCGAGCAGGTCCATCTCGAGGAGGAACGCCTCGCGCGGCGGGAAGCGCTACGCCGCGGCGCTGAGGCACTCGAGGACATGTCGCGCGAGCCGTGGGTGGACGTCCGCGATGTCGAGTGGCTGCGCACCGAGCTGCGCGACCGCGCCCGCCTGCACGAGCACCACGGCGGCGGCCCGCGTGGCCGGCGCCGCCTCCGCGCCGGGATGATCGGCGCCGAGCGCCGCATCCTCGTCCGCCTGCGGAACGAAGGGACGATCTCCGATGAGGTGCTGCGGGAGCTGGAGCAGGAGCTCGACCTGGAAGCGATCCGCGCCGGGGCGGGGGACGAGCGTTAGGCACCAAAAAGCAGCGATTAGCGGTTAGCCGTTAGCGGCGAGGAACACCGTAACTAACGTCAGCTGTTGACGCCGTCGCTCAACGCTAAAGGCTAACGGCTAGCTGTTAGCAGTTGGTTGAAGTTCGATCGCCGCCGGCGTGCGCGTCGCTCCATCCTCCAGTCGTTCCGTCCGGTCAAGGCGGTCGACGTCGATCGCGAGCACGCCATCGGGGCCGCTGGCGAAGATGCTGGCGAACTTCACGTCCCACCGGATGTCGTCCCAGATGTACGAGGAGCGCGTCGTCACGCGGGTCGAGAACGTCTCCTCGTGCGCGTTGACGAGAATCAGCAGCTCGGCCTCGGCGGCGAGCAGCGTCTCCGGGGTCGCGCCGCGGAGCGGGCTGTCGCCGGTGATCGGGTGGACCACCGTCCAGTGCAACGTGAAGAACTCGACCGAATTCCGCTCGAGTGTGAGCGGATAGAAGTTTCGCTCGCGCTTCCCATCCACCTCCTCGAAGACGACGAGGATGACGCGTACCTGCACGTCGCTCAGTTCACCGGGCTGCACGTTCACCATCCGGAACATCAGCCCGCGACCATCCTCGTACGGCGCGACGATCGCCGATTCGCTGAAGCGGATGCGCATGCGCGGCCGGGTCAGCCGCGCGATGAGCAGTCCGGCGACGATGACCAGGGTGAGCGGACCGACCAGCGACTCGAAGACGACGAGCCAGTTCGCGGTCGAACCGACCGGGTACATGGCACCGGTCCCGGTCGTCGTGAAGATCCCCACGCTGAAGCTGAAGGCGCGCAGGAACGGGTCGTCGAGGCCGAGTGCGCTCGCGCCGTGAAGCGCACGCTCGCCTAACGCTGCGTAGGCGAGCGCGAAGCAGCCGTTCATCAGCAGCAGCCCGCCGATCAGCCAGGCCATGAACGTCGGCCAGCCGACGTTGAGGGCGCTGAGGTAGAAGCGGGCTGCGCGCTGGGCGCCAAGCCCGTACTTGCGGCTGGTCGGCTCGCCGTCGTGGGCGAGGAAGCGGCCGCGCACCTGCTGGGCCACGACGCGCCCGAAGCCAAGGTCGGCCGGCTGGCTGGTTGCGGGCGGCGCGGGGGGGAGATCGTCGGCGGTGGCGGTCACGCGGGATAGGGGTCTGGGGAGCGCAGCTGCAGGCGGAGCGATGTGTACCAGCAATTTACGGCATCGAGCGCGGAGGAGCACCTCCAGCGTATCGGTGACGGCGCTTAGATTTGAGCGTGTCGATCAACCCGTCGGGACCCAGGCGTCCGGGCGATATCAGGTGACCGGATTCGAACGTCATTAGCGACGGACTTATTGAACAGAACAGTGCAGGCGCCGCCGGGCAGGGACTCGTTCGGGTTGTCGACCGCCTGGCGCACGCACCTTCCCGTCGTCGCGTTCGCGTTCGTCATCATCTGCCTGTTGACGCTCGCGGTCACGCCGATCGTGATGATCCGGCGGCTGGACGACCTTCGGCGCGTGACGAACAGCACCGTCGGCGCGGCCCGGCCGATCGCCGCCGACCTGCGGCTGCTGTTTGTCGAGGAGGCCGCCGCGCACCAGCGTTATCGCATCGCCCGCGACTCGGTAGCGCTCGCGCAGTACCGCCGGTACCGCAAGTACGAAGCGACGCTGTTCGCCCGCCTAACGGTGCTGGCCAGCAACACGGGCCGCACGATCGCGCTCCGTGTCGAGGAGATGGAACAGAGCGCCGACCGCTGGCACGCGCTTCCCGATGCACTGGTCGAGGGACGAATCAGCGCGGCGAAGTTCGTCAGCGAACTTCCGACGGTTGGGGCGCAGCATGACTCGGTGATGGCAGCGAGCGGTCTGCTCCGCGACGAACTCAATCGCATCTATGACCGCGACGGCGCGGAAGGTCGCGAGATACTGCATGACCAGCGCATTGTGTCACTCACGCTCGGGCTGCTCGCGCTCATCACCACCTGCCTCGTCGCCTGGTTCGCCCAGCGCGAACGAAAGCTCGCCCGGGAGCTCACGCGCGCGGTCGCCGAGGAGGGCCGGCTGCGCATCGAGTCGGAACGCCGCCGTGAGGAGCTGGAGCAGATCAGTGCGACCAAGAACCGCCTGATTCGCGGGTTCACCCACGACGTGAAGAACCCGATCGGCGCCGCGGATGGGTATCTCCAGCTCCTGCTCGACGAGCTGTTCGGCCCCATCAACGACAAGCAGCGGACGAGCATCAGCCGCGCGCACCGCTCGCTCGCCGCGGCGCTCGAGCTGATCGGCGACCTGCTCGAGCTGTCGACCGCCGAGGCTGGCCAGATCAGCGTCCGCCGGATGCCGACCAGCGTCGGCGATCTTGCTCGGGACGCAGTGGAGGAATATCGCGCCCAGGCCGAGGCGAAAGGCCTGACGGTGGATATCGACTGCCCCAACGACGTGCCGGTCATCGAGAGCGATCCGGCGCGCGTCAGGCAGGTGATGGGCAACCTGATCTCCAACGCGGTGAAATACACCACGACCGGATCGCTCTTCGTGCGGGTTCGCACCCTCGCCGACGCCGGCGTTCCGGCGTCCGTCGCGGTGGAGGTCACCGATACCGGTGGCGGAATTCCGGAGGACAAGCTGCATCTGCTCTTTCGTGAATTCGTCCGCCTCGACCCGAGCGCCGGGCCGGGCGCCGGCATCGGGCTGGCGATCAGCAGTCGCATCGTCGCCGCGCTTGGCGGCAGCATTGCGGTTCGCAGCACGGTGGGGCGAGGGACGACGTTCACCCTCTCGCTGCCGGCAGCCGACGCCCGGCGAGGCAGCGAGGATGGAAGCGGTCCATTCCCGCCAGCCGCCGAGCGTTAGGGAGCGGACATGGGGACATGTCAAACCCGTTGCCGGCCGGCATGGTGACACGATCCACAGCGCAGCCGCCGCGAGGGACCCTGCTCGTCGTCGACGACGAGCCGCAGATCCGCCGAGTGGTGAAAAACGCGCTGGCCGCTGATTTCACTCGCGTGATCGAGGCGGGGACCGCAGCCGACGCGATCGACCTCGCCGCCGCCGAACGCCCGGCATTCGTCATCCTCGACCTCGGACTACCCGACGGGGCGGGGATCACCGTCTGCCGCGAAATCCGGAAGTGGCTCGACGCACCGATCATCGTGCTCTCGGCGCGCCACACCGACGCCGAGAAGGTCGCCCTGCTCGACGCCGGCGCCGATGACTATATGACCAAGCCGTTCAGCCCCGACGAACTGAAAGCGAGAGTCCGCGCCCATCTCCGTCGTGCCCGTGCCGGCGGCGTTCCGCTGCCTAACGGCGCGATCACCCACGGCGACCTCGTCATCGACCTCGTCGCGCGGCTGGTCAAGCGCGGCGGCGCCGTCGTCCACCTGACGCCCACCGAGTGGGAGCTGCTGCGGGCGCTGCTGGCCGCCGCGGGACGGACACTCACCCATCGACAGCTGTTCATCGCCGTTTGGGGAAACTCGAGCGGTGACGCACAGCAATACCTGCGCGTGCACGTCGCGGCGCTGCGCCGGAAGCTGGAAGCTGATCCGGTGCATCCGGGGCTGATCCACACCGAGCCGGGGGTCGGCTATCGGCTCGACGTCGAGCGGTAGCGGCGCCTTCATGGAAGAAACAGCGGCGACGCGACCGCGGAAACGCACATGGCCGGCATGGATGGCCTGGCTGACGATCCTCGCGCTCGGCACGCTGATCATGCTCTGGGCGCGGGCGCGGCTCGGCCAGGCACACGTCGCGCTGACCTACCTGCTGGTCGTCCTCGGCGCCAGTGCCCGTGGCGGCCGGACGTTAGGCCTGACAGTCGCCGTGATGGCGTTCGTTGCCTTCGACGTGCTGTTCCTGCCGCCGTTTGCCACGCTGATCGTCGCCGATCCGCTCGACTGGCTGGTGCTCCTCGCCTTCCTGATCACCAGCGTGGTCGCGGCGCAGCTGCTCTACCGCGCCCAGCAGGAGGCGGCCACCGCGCGCGAGCACGCCGGTGAAGTCGATCGTCTGGCAACGCTCGGCGCCGAGACGATCAGCCTCGCCCGCGCCGAAGATGCACTGGCGGCGATCGCGCTCGTCATCCGTCGCACACTGGCCGTCGCCGAGTGCGAGGTGTTCGTCGTCGAGGAAGCAGTTCCTGCCACGAACACAACGGACTGGGGTCCTCCGCTGGCACGACTCGCCGCGGTGCAGGAGCGCGCGATCGTCTTGCGCCGCGATGGCACGACGAGTGTCGGCGGCGGTGAGAGCTTCGAGGCAGCGCTCGCGGCCACACCCGATGCGATCGCGGTGTTTCTCCCCCTCGTCGTCAGGCAGCGCGTGGTCGGCGTGCTGCGCATCGCGGATGGCGCGCCCCTCGCGCTCGATGCGGCGCGCCGGCGCGTCCTCCATGCGCTGACCTACTACGCCGCGCTCGGCGCCGAGCGCGTCAGGCTCGCTCACGGCGCGGCCGGCGCCGAAACGCTGCGCGAGGCGGACCGCATGAAGGACGCGCTGCTCGCATCGGTTTCGCACGACCTGCGCACGCCGCTCACGACCATCAAGGCGCTCGCCCACGGGATCCGCGCTGACGGCGACGAACGCGCGGCGATCATCGAAGCCGAGACCGATCGGCTGACGCGAGTGGTCACCGACCTGCTCGATCTTTCGCGGCTGCAGGGCGGTGCATTGCGGCTCGATGTCCAGTTGACCGCGGCCGACGAGCTGCTCGAGAGCGTGGCGCAGACCGTGGCCGGATTACCCGGTGCCGACCGATTGCGGATGTCACTCGATTCCGACGAGCCGCTACTCGTCGGGCGCTTCGATCTCGTGCACTCGGTGCGTGCACTATCGAACCTCGTGGCCAACGCACTCGCCTACGGCGGCGATGCACTGCCAGTCGACGTCACCGCGCGGCGCGACGGACCGTGGCTCGCCTTCACGGTCGCCGACCGGGGGGCAGGGATTCCGTCTGCCGAGCGGGAACGGATCTTCGAGCCATTCTATCGGGCGCCCGGACGGTCGCCTGACGCGAAGGGCACCGGCCTCGGGCTGTCGATCGCCCAGCGTCTCGCCGTGGCGCAGCAGGGGTCGATCGTCCTCGCGCCGCGTGACGGGGGCGGCAGCGTGTTCACGCTTCGCCTGCCCGCTGCCGACATCGGCAGCGGCGCCGATTCTTTGTGAGTTCTTAGCGGAAGGCGCCGCCGCCTTTGTGCGACCTTCACGAGCCTGACACGAGCTTTCGTCACGCCAAGAGACGCCCAGTTGCGCACGCGATTCCGCGCGCCAACGACGTCTTCGCCACCGTGACCATGCTCAGCTCCTTCGTCTGGCTCCTCTTCCTCCTCCTGCTCGCCGCCGCGCTCCACTGGGGCGGCGGGTCGGTGTCGCGGCGGCGGACCCGGGCCGGACGGCGTGACGACACCCCAGCTCCGCCCATGCCTAACGCTGCGACCAGGATCAAGCGCCTGCTCTTCGGTCGTCCGCTCCCGAGCGAACGACTCGAGCACGAGCGGCTGAACAAGAAGACCGCGCTCGCTGTGCTCTCCTCCGACGCGATCTCAAGCGTCGCCTACGCAACTGATCAGATCCTCTTCGTCGTCGCGGTGCTCGGCGCGGCAGCACTGAGCTACGTGATCCCGATCTCGGCGGTCATCGTCGGGTTGCTGGTGCTCGTCGGGCTGTCGTATCGCCAGACGATCTTCGCCTACCCCGGCGGCGGCGGGTCGTACACCGTGGCCAAGGACAACCTCGGCGTGAAGGCGGGATTGGTGGCCGCGGCGGCACTACTCACCGACTACATCCTGACCGTCGCGGTGAGCATCAGTGGCGGCGTTGCGGCGATCACGTCGGCGTATCCGCACCTCGCGCCGCACACTGTCACGATCGGCGTCGCGAGCATTGCGCTGCTGATGATCGTGAACCTGCGCGGCGTCCGTGAGAGCGGCGCCGCGTTCAGCATCCCGACCTACCTGTTCATCACGATGATGCTGGCGCTGATCGGGGTCGGCTTGTTCCGGCTCGGCAGCGGGCACGAGCTGGCGCCACTGGTCGGAACGATCAAAGTCGACCCGGTCTCGGCCAGCGATGCCGGCCGTCTCGGCGCTGGTGGAAAGCTGTCGCCGATCACCGGCTTCGCACTGGTCTACCTGCTGCTTCGCGGATTCGCCGAAGGTTGCGCGGCGATGACGGGAACCGAAGCGATCTCGAATGGCGTGATGGCGTTCAAGCAGCCGGCGCAGAAGAACGCGGCGACGACGTTAGGCTGGATGGTCACCATCCTGGCGGTGTTCTTCCTCGGCGTGAGCTTCCTCGCCAAGCATTACGGTGTGTTCCCGACGACGGACCAGACCGTGCTGTCGCAGCTCGGCCGCCACGTGTTCGGCGGCGGGCCACTGTATTACGCGCTGCAGTACACCACGTTCGCCGTACTCGTGCTCGCGGCAAACACCGCATTCGCCGATTTTCCGCGGCTGGCCGGGATCCTCGCCAACGATCGGTACATGCCCCGCCAGCTTGCGGCGCGGGGCGACCGGCTGGCGTTCTCAAACGGCATCGTGCTGCTCGCGCTGTTCGCGATGCTGCTCGTCTGGCTGTTCGGCGGAAACACCAACGCGCTCATTCCGCTCTACGCCGTCGGTGTTTTCGTCTGCTTCACGCTCTCGCAGGCGGGGATGGTGGTGCACTGGCGCCGGACGAAGGAGCCCGGCTGGCGCTGGCGGGCGACCCTCAACGGAATTGGAGCAATCGCGACGGCGATCGTGTCGGTGATCCAGGTGGTCACCAAATTCACGACCGGCGGGTGGGTGGTCGTGTTGCTGATCCCGGCGATCATCTGGGTGCTCAACGCGATTCACCGGCACTACACGGCGTTCGCCGAGCAGATTCGGTTCAACGGCCAGAGTCCGATCACGCCGCTGCACCACACGGTGGTCGTTCCGGTGAACGGCATCACGAAGGCGACCGCGGGCGCACTCGTCTACGCGACGACGATCTCGAATGATGTTCGCGCCGTCTACGTCGAAGTGGACAAGCGCGACACGCCGCGCATGCAGCGGGAGTGGGATGCGTGGGACATCGGGATCGAGCTGGTCTCCGTTCCGTCGCCATACCGGTCGGTGCTCCGCCCCCTGGTGGACTACGTCGACAGCCTGCGATTGAACACGCCGGGTGAGCTGGTCAGCGTCGTGGTGCCGGAAATCGTGCCGCATCGCTGGTGGGAGCACCTGCTCCACAACAAGACCGCGCTCTACATCCGGACGGCGTTCCTCTTCAAGCCTAACGTTGTGGTGATCGCGGTACCATTCCTCCTCGGCCAGGCACGCCGGCTGCGCGACCTGATCGATCACGACGAGCTACTGGACGAGACGGCCGACGACGCGATGGGGCGCGCGAAGCGACCGGTGGCGCTCGTCGCGGCAGCATCGGCCGGGAGCGCCGGGGCACAGTGACTGGCCGCAGTCGCGCCCTGCTGACTGCCGTGATGGCAATCGCTGCGGGCTGCGGCGGTGACCGATCCGGGTCGGACCGGTCGGCGGACTCTCCGGAAACCCGCCGGCTGGCCGGCGCGTGGACGGTTCGCCTGCACGTCGATCGCCTGCGCTTCGAGACGGTGGCTCCGGGTGATGCACTCCTCCGCGAGGCCAGCGGGGACGTCGCACTCGTCGTCAATCGCTGGCTGGCGGGAGATCCGCAACGCCCGCGACCGGCCCTCTACGGGACCTATGACATCGATTTCCGACCGTTAGGGTTCGACCCGCTAATTACCAGCGGCGTCCCCCGCGTCGAAGCCTCTCCCCGCGGACGAGACTCGGTCGATATCGTCTTCGAGCCCGAGGATGACCGGCAACGGGTCAGCATGCGCGGCGCGTGGACAGCTGATTCCATTGTCGGGCGTTGGGAGCTCGATGGCGACCGCATCGGTGCGGACGCCAAAGGGTCGTTTGTGATGAGAGGCACAAGCCCTCACCAACCGTTGCGCTCGCATTCGCCTGATCGTCCTTGAACGCAGGCGGTAGCAGCAAAAAAATCGAGGCCGATAAGAGCACACCCGTCGCGAGGCGGGGCCGCAAAGCCAGGAGTCTCCCAGCTATCGGGAGATGGTCCGGCTGCCGAAGCCGAGCACGGGATCGCGTTCACGCGGCCACCCATCGCTCGACGACGTTTTTTCGTCGCGACGGGAGCCGCGTTTTTGTCGTTCGACACCGCGCGCCTCGGCAGATCATTGCCTTGGCGATCACACTGGCAGGAGCCGTCAGAGATGATAGACACGCTCGCTCCGAGGATGCAGCCGATCGCCGCTGGCCGCACGGCGACCGACAATCTCGACGAGCGCCGTGCAGCGAACGCCGAGCTGATCGCGATCGCACAGCCGCATCTCGAATGGCTGTCGAAGGCGCATCTCGACATGCCGCACATCGCGTCGCTGGTCGACCGTGACGGCGTCGTGCTCGCGTCGGCGGCCCGGCAGGGTGACGTCGTGCGCGGTTCCCGCGTGCCGGCGATGGGCGCACCCGTCCACGCGCCTAACGGCGAGACGGTCGGCGCGATCAAGTTGAGCGTGGCAACCGACGAAGATGCATCAGCGCGGCTGCTCGTCGTTGCGCACGTCGCGTTCGCGATCGGTCAGGAGCTGAAGGCGCACGAGTCGCTTCACGCAAACGGGCTCGAGCTCGAGGCCCAGCTCCGCCAGGCGCAGAAGATGGAAGCGGTCGGCCAGCTCGCCGGTGGCGTCGCCCACGACTTCAACAACCTGCTCACGATCATCGATGTCCACGCTGAGCTCGCGCTCGAGGATCTCGACGAGACGAATGGCCTCCGTGCCGACCTGCTCGAGGTAAAGAAGGCATCGGCGCGCGCGGCCGGATTGACGCGACAGCTGCTCGCCTTCAGTCGCAAGCAACTGCTGCAACCGGAGCGTCTGCCATTGAACGCGGTGGTCGACGGTGTCGCGCCGATGCTCCGCCGGCTGATTGGCGAGGACATCGCGGTGATCGCGCGGCTCGATCCCCAATCCGGGTCGGTGTTCGCCGATCCCGGACAGCTCGAGCAGGTGGTCATCAACCTCGCGGTGAACGCGCGTGACGCGATGCTCGGCGGCGGGACGCTCACGATCGAGACCAGCAAGGTGGTCGTCGACGAGCGCTCGGCTGACGAGCATGAGGCGATGCGGGGCCGCTACGTCTGCCTAACGGTGAGTGACACGGGGTGCGGGATGTCGCCAGAGGTCGAGGAGCGCATCTTCGAACCGTTTTTCACGACGAAGCCGGCGGGTCAGGGGACCGGGCTCGGGCTGTCGACGGTCTACGGGATCGTCAGGCAGTCGGGCGGGCACATCGTCGTCGACAGCGAACCGGGACAGGGCACGTCGTTCCGCGTGTACCTGCCAACCGCCGAAGTGCCGGAGTCCGCACTCCCGGCCATCCCTGAGCGTAGCGCTTGCCCGTGCGGGACCGAAACCGTGCTGCTCGTCGAGGACGAAGATGCGGTCCGTGCGCTGGCGCGGCGTATTCTCGAGCGCCAGGGGTATACGGTACTCGATGCCTGCAACGGCCGCGACGCGGTAGCGGTCGCCGCGCGGGCCGGCCGGATCGACCTCGTGCTGACCGACGTGGTGATGCCCGAGATGAACGGCCGCGCGCTCGCCGAGGCGTTGGCAGTGGCCCGGCCATCGCTGCCGGTGTTGTACATGTCCGGTTACACCGACGATGAAATCGTAAGGCGCGGCCTGCTCGATACCAGCAACGGACTGTTACCGAAGCCGTTCACTGCCGACTCGCTGGCGCGCGCGGTGCGGGCGGCACTCGCCCAGCGGCGCGCCGCCTAACGGCGTCGGCGCGAGGCCACGGATCAGGGAACGCCCTACAGCGCTGCCCGACGAAGCCGTACGCAGGTTCCTGATTTTGTCCGACACTCCTGGCACCGGGAATGTGCGATCGTATATCGACGCACTGCACTCGCGATTCCCGAGAGTCCCTCCTGCACAGGACGCACGGACATGACAACGCCCCAGATCCATCTACCGGCACCAGTTCCGCTCCGGAAGATCGCACTCATCACCGCGGTCGCCCTGGCCGCGGTCGGAACGGGGAGCGCAATCGTCTATCGCGGCCTGCCGACGCTGCCCGCCTTTCGCGCCGTTATCGGCGTCCCCGTCCACGCGCCGAGCGACGCGATCGTCGGGCAGGAAGTCGCGGTGCTGACCGAGGCCCCTCGTGTACCGCCGCCGATCACTCGCACGCACGCGACCCGGGTGATCGTCAACCTCGAGGTGATCGAGAAGCAGATGCGGCTGGCCGACAGCGTCGAGTACTCGATGTGGACCTTTGGGGGCTCGGTCCCGGGCCGGTTCATTCGGGTGCGCGAGGGAGACCTCGTCGAGCTGCACCTGACCAACGCGGCGAACAGCGTGATGCCGCACAACATCGACTTGCACGCGGTGACCGGTCCCGGTGGAGGCGCAAAGGCCTCGCTCACCATTCCTGGCGGCGAGTCGGTGTTCACCTTCACGGCAATGAACCCCGGCCTCTTCGTCTACCACTGCGCCACCTCGCCGGTGCCGATGCACCTGGCGAATGGGATGTACGGAATGATCCTCGTCGAACCGAAGGCGGGGTTACCGAAGGTGGACCATGAGTTCTACATCATGCAGAGCGAGTTCTACACGACCGGAAAGTACGGCGAGCATGGTCTGCAGACGCTCGACATGCAGAAGGGAATCGATGAGAAGCCGACCTATGTCGTCTTCAACGGCGCGGTGGGATCACTCACCGGCGACCGGGCACTGCAGGCGAAAACGGGGGAGCGGGTGAGGCTCTTCGTCGGCAATGCGGGACCAAACCTTTCCAGCTCGTTCCACGTGATCGGCGAGGTGTTCGACAACGTCTACACCGAGGGCGGCTCGATCGCGCAGCACAACGTGCAGACGACGCTGGTCCCCGCCGGTGGCTCGACGATCGTCGAATTCGGCGTCGAACAGCCGGGCGACCTGGTCCTCGTCGACCACGCGATCTTCCGCGCCTTCAACAAGGGAACGTTAGGGATGCTCCACGTGACCGGCGACGAGAATCCGCGAGTGTTCGCCGCAATCAAGGGCCTCGGCGTCACCGCGAAGGGCGGGCAGTAAGCAGGACGGGGCGCGCGAGGAACGCACTCGCGCGCCCGGTGTCTGTCCCCGAAACATCGACCATCCGGAGTTCCTTCGTGCTTCACCTCATCCTGTCGATCGCGCTCGCAACTGCACCACCGGCGCCGATGGTACATCTGCCGGCCGGCTCCTACCAGCCGCTATTCGGTGCGAGTGGGAACGCGACCGTGGCCGTTGCATCGTTCTGGCTGGACCGCGAGCCGGTCACCCAAGGGGACTTTCTGGCGTTCGTCGGGGTGACGCCGTCCTGGCGGCGAAGCGCCGTGGGCCCGCTGTTCGCCGACGCGCGCTACCTGTCGAGCTGGAACGCGGATCTCGATGTCGGAACCGCGATCGATCGTCGTCGGCCGGTAACCGACGTTTCCTGGTTCGCCGCGACGGCATTCTGCGAAGCGCGGGGCAAGCGGCTGCCGACGCTGGACGAGTGGGAATACGCCGCAGCCGCGAGCGAGACGCGAGCCGATGCCGCGCGCGACACGGGTTTCATGCGCCGGCTCCTCACGCTCTACGCGAAACGTCCGGCCAACGGCGTGCTGCCGACTGTCGGCACCGGGTTCCAGAACTTTTACGGTGTGCGCGACTTGCACGGTCTGGCCTGGGAATGGACGGCCGACGTCAACGAGGCGATTGGCCCGGCCGGAACGTCGCGCGCGCCGAGCGCGGCTCGGGCGCCGGGACACATGGCATCCTGTGCGAGCGCGGCGATCGGCGCTGCCGACCCTGCGAACTACCCGGCATTCATGCGTTACTCGTTTCGCAGCGCGCTCACGAGCCGTTCGACGATTCGTACGCTCGGGTTCCGCTGTGCCGCCGGCGCCGCCGGGCAATAGGCAATACGAACTTACAGGAGCACTGATGCGCAAATTGGGACGCACTGCAGGTCACATCGCGACGGAAGCTGCCGCGATCGATTCCGGCTGGACGATCAATGAGCTGCTTCGCCGTCTACCTCCAGCGGGAGGAGTGCTGAACGCCTTCGGAATCGACACGTGCTGTGGTGGTGGTGATACGATCACCGCGGCCGCACGCAAGGCGGGGGTCCGCGAGGATGATCTACTGGCCGAGATCGGCTCCGTCGTTAGGCAGCGGCAGCCGGACCACGGACCGGGAGCTTCACGCTGATGGAGTGGTTCGTGAAGGCCTTCATCAAGGCGAGTCTGTTCTGGCTCGCGGTGGGCGTGTCGCTCAGCGTTGCAATGGCCGCTCACCCGGTCTGGACGGTGTACAGGCTCGTTCACGTCCACATGGTGCTGCTCGGCTTCGTGACGATGATGATCTACGGCATCGCATACCATGTCGTCCCCAGGTTCGCCGGCGCGTCGCTGCACAGCCGCCGCGCGCCGGCCTGGCATTGGTGGATATCGAACGCCGGGCTGGCGCTGATGGCTGCCGGATTCGCGATCCGGGTTACCGATGCGGCGCTCGGCACCATAGTGCTCACCGCCGGGGGGACGCTTTCAGCGCTCGGCGCCTACACGTTCGTCTACGTGCTCTGGCGGACGCTCGACGCGTCAGTGGCGCCGGGCAAGGCAACGCAGCGCGCCGCACTGCCGCTGCTGCGCGAGGCCTGACGCCGCACCGGCCGGCTGTGCTGCCTAACGGCCTGCCCCGCGACGCGACTTTTCGGGGGAACGGGTGCTCCGTCCTCGCGCGATGCGACTGTTACAGCAGGCGATCGACGGCCGGGAGTCCGAGGTGAACGCGGGCGCGGGCCAGCGCGTCGTCGACGTTGTCGAACAGGTTGCCGGGCCCGATCTCGGCCAGCACCGTCGACCGACTGAGCGCGGCCAGGGGCTGCGGCTGCACATCCGATAGCAGCACGAGCGTGCCGTCACCGCGCGAGCGCCGCGCGACGTCCTGCAGCGCATGCATCCCCGTGGAGTCGATCGCCGGCACGTTGCGCAGCCGGATGATCAGCACCTTCGGATTCCCGTCGATTCGGCCGATGGTATCCTTGAACGTCGCGACCGCGCCGAAGAAGAATGGCCCATTCACGTCGAAGACGCTCACGCCGCCGGGGACCGTCTTCCGCCTAACGATGTTGCCGGCGGCCGTGTACGGATCGTCGCCGTCCTCGAGCTCGGCGGTGACCGCGCTGACGTTGGACACCTCGGCCATCCGCCGCATGAAGAGGAATGCCGCGGCCACCATCCCGACCCCGATCGCGACGGTGAGATCGACCAGCACCGTGAGGAAGAAGGTCATGAGGAGGACGGCGATGTCGCTCTTTGGCGCATGGAACTCCGCCCGGAAAGTGCGCCACTCGCTCATGTCGTAGGCGACCACCACGAGAATGGCGGCGAGCGACGCCAACGGGATCTGCGCCGCCAATCGCCCGACGAAGAGCATGATGAGCAGCAACGTGATCGAGTGAACGATCCCGGCGACCGGCGTGCGTCCGCCATTCTTCACGTTCGTCGCGGTGCGCGCGATCGCGCCGGTCGCCGGGAGTCCGCCGAACAGCGGCGACGCGATGTTGGCGATCCCCTGCGCGACCAGCTCCATGTTCGACCGGTGGCGGCTGCCGATCATGCCATCAGCGACGACCGCCGACAGCAGCGACTCGACTGCGCCAAGCATCGCGATCGTGAATGCGGGCACGACCAGCACGCTGAGCTGTGCGAGAGGAACGTGGGGTAGACTGAGGTGGGGAAATCCCGCCGCGATCCCGCCGAAGCGGCTGCCAATCGTCTCGACGGGAAAGTGAAACAGGCGCGCAGCAACCGCGGTGATGATCAGCGCGACGAACGGGCCGGGCACTCGCCGGCTGATCCGCGGCCAAAGCAGCATGAATGCGAGACTGAACGCCGAGATTCCGATCGCGTACGGGTTGAAGGTGGGCAGCTGCTGAAGGAGCTGCTCCCACTTCGGAAGAAAATCCGCCGGAAGCGCGCCCATGCGGAGACCGAGGAGGTCCTTCACCTCGCTCGAGAAGATGATCACGGCGATCCCGCTGGTGAAGCCGATTACGACCGGCCGCGGCACGAACTTGATCACCGATCCGAGCCGCACCGCGCCGAGGACGACGAGGATCACGCCGGCCATCAGCGTCGCGACCATCAGGCCGTCGACTCCGAACTTCTGGACGATCCCGTAGACGATGACGACAAACGCGCCGGTGGGGCCGCCGATCTGCACGCGTGATCCGCCGAGCGCCGAGATGACGAATCCGGCGATGATGGCGGTGTAGATCCCGCGCTCGGGGGCGACGCCGCTGGCAATACCGAACGCGATCGCCAATGGGAGTGCGACGATGCCGACGACGATTCCCGCGACGAGGTCAGCGAGGAACTGGTCGCGGTCGTAAGTCTGGAGCGTCGTGAAAATCTTGGGGACGAGCAAGGAGCGTCACTGATAGGGGAGCGGGCACACATCGCACCCATGCCGTCAGGTACGAGCGCGTCGCCGCGTCAGGCGCGGGGCGACGTCGCCAGCTGCCTGACGAGCGCGTCGAGAAATGCCAGCCCATCATAGTACGACTTCACGCGCAGCTTCTCGTCGCGTCCATGCGCGTTGGTCTCGCTCGGAACGCTGAAGATCCCGCTCACGCCATACGTCGGGATGCCAGCCGCGCGGAGGAATCGCCCATCGGTCGCACCCGTCGACATCGTCGGGATGACCGGAATGTCGCCCCACATCTTCCTGGTCAGCGCGGTTGCCGCCGAGAGGAGCTCCGGCTCGACCGGACTCGGCGCCGCGCCGAACTTCTCGACGTTAGGCACGGTGTAGCCGATCGCGATCCCGGTGTCGCCGATGACGCGGGCGAGCGTCGTCATCGTCTCCTCGGCGCTCGATGTCGGCACGATGCGGCAGTTGACATTCGCAGTGGCCAGCTGCGGGAGCGCGTTGTAGGCGTGCCCGCCGGACAGCCGGGTCGCGACGCAGCTCGTACGGAGCATCGACGCGTAGCGCGGGTCGTTCGACAGCGTCGCCGCGGCCACCGAGTCGGCGGGGTTCGCGGCGAGGGCGCGCATCGCGGCGGCCATCTCCGGGCGCGGCTCGACGCTCGCGGTGCGCTCGAAGAAGGGGCGTGTCACCTCGTTCAGCGCGACCGGAAAGCGATACTGCGCGACCTTCGTCAGTGCGGCGGCGAGCTGATAGATCGCGTTGTCCGGGCGCGGGACGCTTGAGTGCCCGCCGCTGTTCTTCGCCGTGAGCGAATAGTTGACGGGGACTTTTTCCGCAGCCTGGATCGCGTTGAGCAACGGCGTGTTGCCCTCGAGCGTGCCCCCGCCTCCCTCGTTGAGCGCATAGGCGGCGTCGATGAGTTGCCGGTGTGACTGCACCAGCCACTCGACGCCATTCGCATCGCCGCCTTCTTCGTCGGCGGTCAGCGCGAGGATGAGGTCGAGATCGGGGACGAAGCCTTCCTTTTTCATCGTCAGCAGGCTGGCGACAAAAATCGACGCCATCGCCTTGTCATCGGCAACGCCGCGGCCGAGGAAGTAACCATTCTCCTCGCGCATCACGAACGGGTCACGCGGCCAGTCGGCGCGGTTCGCCGCGACCACGTCGAGGTGCGCGAGGAGGAGCAGCGGCTTTGGCGCGCGCGCGCCGCCGCGCCCGCGGTAGCGGACGATCAGGTTTCCCTTGGTCGGTTTCCCGGGTGGCGTCAGGATCTGAATGTCGCTCGCAGGGAATCCTGCGGCGCGGAAGCGCGCCGCGATCGCCCGGGCGGCCACCGTCACCGAGCCCACCGAATCGACCGTATTTGTTTCGACGAGCTGCTCGTACACCGCGCGGGCGAGCTTCTGTTGCGCGGTCAGCGTCGCGGGTCCGGGAACAACGCTCGTTCCGGCGACCGTCTGAGCGGGGAGCGACGCAGCGACGACGATCGACGCGATGGTCAGGACAGGCAGGCGCAGGCTGAACATGTCGGGGGGAGCGAGTGAGTTCGAGCATGATCATCGGCGCGACGATCGGCGCCCACCGGAATATCAGGGGCGTGACGCAAGATCGCCACCGTGCGGGTCGGGGCAATCCATGCCTAACGGCCACCGCTGCCGCGCCAGCCGTTGTTCCCGCGATCGATGTCGGGCAACCGCTTGTCAGGGTCGAGCTCGATCATCGTGACCCGTTTGCCGACGAATTCGTACTCGCGGATGTAGTGCGCGCTGTTCGTGCTCCAGACCTCGGCGGGGTAGTCGAAATTCTGCGTCGTACCGTTGCTGAAGGTGAAGCGCGCGTGAATAGGCAGCACGCCGCGGGCACGATTGCCATAGACGACGGCGACGTCCACGGTATCACCCCGCGCCGGCGCGGTTGCGACGGTGTCGATCGCCTGGTCGAAGACGGGGTTCTCGATGAACCATTCGCGCCAGAACCAGTCGAGCCGGCGGCCACCGACGTCCTCCATCGTGCGGAAGAAGTCGGTCGGGCTCGGGTGCTTGAACGCCCAGCGCGCCGTGTACGCCCGGAACGCATCATCGAACGCGTCGTGACCGAGTATCTCCTCACGCAGCAACTGCAGCCCAACGGCGGTCTTCACGTAGGCGTTCTCGCCGAGGAGAGCGGAGTTGATGCGATCGGGGTTGATCTCGAGCGGGCGATCGGCGCCGCCGAAGAAGTACTGCTCGACGAGCTCCATGTCATTCCGCGCGCGGGCGGGCTCGGTTCCCTTCTCGGGATAGCGTCGCGCTTCGGAGAAATAGTTGATGAAGGTGTTGAAGCCTTCGTCCTGCCACATGTGCGCGCGCTCGTTGGAGCCGACGATCATCGGGTACCACATGTGCCCGATCTCGTGCGTGACGACGTTGTAGAGGTCGTACTTGTCGGCGCTCTTGTTCTCCATCGCGACCATCGGGTATTCCATCCCGCTGATCGGCCCCTCGACGGCGCTGATCTGCGGCCATGGATACGGGAACCAGCGCTCGGAATATTCGTCGATCGACATCCGTGCCATGTCAGCCGCGTCCTTCCACGTTGCGGCCGCACTCGGCCGGTAGTAGGCGTTGGCGATGTGTCCCTTCCAGCTCGACGCATCCCAGAGGTAGTCGGGGGACGCGGCCCAGACGGCGTCGCGAACGTTAGGCGCCCTGAAGTGCCAGGTCAGCGTGCCCGTCTTCGCCGGGCGCGCCGCGCCGCTCGTCAGCTCGTCCTCGGTGATGATGTTGACCGGGATCGCTGACGTGCTCGCCTGCTTGATACGAGCGATCTGGGTGGTGGTCAGGACCTCGCGCGGATTGGCAAGCGCGCCGGTGCCGGCGACGATGTAGCCCGCCGGCACGGTGACGTACATGTCGAAGTCGCCGTACTCGAGATAGAACTCGCCCTGTCCGAGGTATGGCTCGGTGTTCCACCCGCGCAGGTCGTCGTAGACGCAGACCCGTGGATACCACTGCGCGAGCTCGTAAAGCGAGCCATCGCGTCCCATGCGATCGGCGCCATGCTCGGGAATCGCGAAGTGCCAGCCGATGCTGAGCGTCGTGCTCGCGCCGGGCGCGAGCGGCGCCGCGAGATCGACTTTCATGACGGTTCCTTCGACGCGCGACGCGAGCGGCTTCCGCGTCTTCCCGGCGAGCTGGTCGAGATGATCGATGACGTCACCGCCCTCGAAGTTGAGGGCGCCGAAGCGCGATGCCGACGGGAAGACGAGCGAATTGACCGACCCGGCGCGAAACGCGTTCTGCTCGACGTGGAACCAGATGAAGTGCAGCGTGTCCGGCGAATTGTTCAGGTAGCGAATCGTCTCCTCGCCGGTGAGCGACTTCGCCGCGGTGTCGAGGGTCCCGCGCAGCGTGTAGTCGGCGCGCTGCTGCCAGTAGCGCGGCCCGGGCGCACCCGAGCCACTGCGATACACGTTGCCCGGTGCGAGGCCGAGCGGCGCAAAGATCGACGTGTCGCCGGTGCCGTGCCGCTGCGCCGCGTTGAGGGGCGGTGGTGCCGCCGCCTGCGCCTCCACGATGCACGGCGCGACGACGGCAAGCGCGGCAGCAAGCGACGCGGCGCGAAGGAAACGAAGACGGTCAGGCATGTGAAAAAAGGACGAGGAGTGCGCGGAGCTTCATGATGAGCGGGGACGTCGAGCGGTGCCCAGCAGTACGTATGCAACTGGGGGCGCGTTGTTCCTTCGTGAACTGCATGATCCACAGAGCACTGCCGTGGCATTCGCCGGTGGCGGTCGCGCGCGGGCCAGGAATCCTTGGGCTTACGGCGAGATCCTGTCGCCCGGCGTGCCCAAAAGTCGTCCAAGCTCCGGCGTCCCGAGCCCACTAGCGGCGGCAGTGCGCTGTGGTTCAACTGCAGTCACATACCGCCTAACGCGCAACTACTTGCCGCCGTAGGTGATCTTCCAGATGCGGCCACCGAGATCGTCGGATACGTAGATCGATCCGTCCGGGCCCTGCGCGATGCCGATCGGGCGATGCTTCACGGTGCCCGGTTGCACTTCGTTGGCCGGCACCTGCGCGAACCCCTCGGCGAACATCTCGTAGTCGCCGCCGGACTTGTCTCCGCTCAGCGGCTGGAAGACGACGCGACCGGGTGCCTGCTGTTCCGGCGCGCGGTTCCACGAGCCGTGGAAGGCGATGAACGCGCCGTTCTTGTACTTCGCCGGGAAGCTGCTCCCGGTGTAGAAGAACAGCGACATCGGCGCCCAGTGGCCGCCATACGTTGCCACCGGCTCCTTCCGGCTGTCGCAGCGATCGCTCTTCTTTCCATCGCCGCCGTACTCCGGTGCATCAACGAGCTTCTTCTGGTCGACGGCGAAGTAGCAGTATGGCCACCCGAAGTCGTCGTGCTGGTTCACCTGTACCAGCTCTTCCGCCGGATTTTCCGCCTGATACTTCGGGTCGGGAAACTTGCTCTTCCAGTAATCCAGGAGACCGTCGCGGCCGTGCTGCGTCGCCCACAGCTTGCCGTCGCCCGGATTCATCGCCAGTCCCATCCCATTGCGCAGGCCGGTTGCGAATCGCGCAGCGGGCGAGAACGTCTGGCCGGTCTTGTTCGCGTCGTACTTCCACACGCCGGCGCGAGTGCCCAGTTCGGTGCACGGATCGGTGCCGGCCAGGTCGGGCTGCCGGTCCTTTGACTGGCAGTTGTTGGTCGCCGATCCGACGTTGACGTAGAGCACTCCATTCTGGTCGATCGTGAAGTTGCGCGACCGGTGGCCGGGCTTGAAGGGAAGCCCCTGCACGACGATCTCCGCCTTCGCCGTCGGCGCGAGCGCCGTCGAATCCCAGGCGTAGCGCACGATCTTCGTCCCCTGATCGACGTAGAGCTTGCCGTTGTAGATCCCGATTCCGGTGTTCCCCTCATTTCCGAAATACGTGATCGAATCCGCCTTGCCGTCGCCGTTCGCGTCGCGAAGGGCGGCGATGCCGCGCTTGGCGACCGGTTCGGGCTGTCCGCCCAGCTTCTTCTCGGTCGACGAACCCATGCTCTCCAGTGTGGCGTAGACCACACCGTTAGGCGCGACGGCGAGATGGCGCGCCGGGCCGACACTGTCGGCGAAAACGCTCGCGCAGAACCCGACGGGCAGGGTCAGCCCGCCGTTGTCGCCGGGGCACTTGCTGGCGGTGTTGACAGCGATCGTGTCGGCAGGCTTCTTGTCTCCGCCGCTGCTGCAGGCGGCAAGCACGGCGACGATGCCGACGAGAGGGACGGTGATCCAGGAACGGGTCGGACGCATTGCGGTTTCTCTTGGTATTCTGGTGAGGCCGGCCGCGAGTGGACGCGATGCCGCGCGTGCGGCAAGAGCGACCGCACCGCACGATGCGCGCCGCCACCGAGGGGCCCGCGACGCCGGACCTCGAACTGCTATGGGGCACGCCGGACGAAATGATCCTGCACCACGCCAACGAACTGACGGCGCGCTCGCGACCGCGAGCCCTCGATCGCCACGGCAGTTCTCGGTGGTTCAAGCGGTTCGCGCCGCGCCGGGAACGGAAAAGGTGCGTCGCGCGGTGCCTCGTCACATATTTCCCGGACGCTTCAACATCTTCCAGCGCGCACGCATGACGGTCCCCCCGCAAAAACGAGTTCTTGTCGTCGATGACGATCCGGCAATCTGTCGCGCCTACAGCGAAGTGCTGTCGGCCGCAGGTTACGATGTCGTCACCGCGGGCAGTCGTGCCGACGCGCTCGCCGCGGTCGAACGGGTCTCCGGCGCGGTCGACGCGCTCATCCTCGACATCGGTCTACCCGACGCGGACGGCTCCGACGTCGCTCGCGATATCGCGGCGCGCATCGGTCAGCGGCCGACGCTCTATGTCAGCGGGTGGTCCGAGGACTTCTGGCAGCTCTCGGAGGCGCCGGGTCGCTGGCGTGTCCGCCAGAAACCGATCCCGATCCCCTGGCTGCTCGACACGGTGCGCTGGCTCGCCGAGGGCGGGGAGCCGCCTCCCGGCTGACGTTAGGCACGGCTCGGCTATTCGACCGGTGCCGCGCCTAGTCGTACCGAGACCGTCGACCGGCCAGCCATCCGGCCGTTGTCGTCGAGGCGGACCAGCGAGATCCTGATCGTATCGCCCGGTTTCTTCGACCGCAGCACGCGGAGCAATTCGCTCGCGGTGGCCGTTGCCGCGCCGTCGATCGCGACGATGATGTCCCCGGGCTGCAATCCGGCCCGATCTGCCGGCGTCGCTTGTTGGACCTGCCTGACGATCACTCCTTCGCGCACCGGTAGACGGAAACGCTCGACGATTTCCGGTGAGAGATCGGCGGTGTTGATGCCGAGAAATGGCCGGGTGATGTGGCCCGTGGTGAGGACCTGGTTGGCGATGTCCTGCGCGAGGTTGATCGGGATCGCGAAGCCAAGGCCCGTCGTACCCTGAAGGATCGCGCTGTTGATGCCGATGACGCGCCCCTGCGAATCAAGCAGCGGGCCGCCGGAGTTCCCAGGATTGATCGCCGCATCGGTCTGGATCAGCCCACCGAGTTCGAACCCGCGCGGGCTCCGGTTGATCGCCGAAATGATGCCGGTGGTGACCGTGCGATCGAGGCCGATCGGATTGCCGATGGCGATCGCCGTCTGGCCGACCTCGAGCTGGTCGGAGTTGCCTAACGGCGCGCTGGGCAGCCCCGTCAGCGCGACGCGGACGACGGCGATGTCGATCACCGGGTCGCGGCCGAGCACCTGCCCGACGAGCCGGCGTCCGTCGGCAAGGCCGATGTCGACGCGCGTCGCCGTACCGACGACATGGGCATTCGTGATGATGATCCCGTCGGACCGGATGATCACGCCGGAGCCGAGTCCGACGCCGGGATCGGTCACGCTGACCACCGCCGGCGTCGCCTGCTTGGCGACCCGGATGATCATCGCCTCGTCGGCGAGCCGCGTCTGCGCCTGCAGTGCGAACGGCGCCGCGACGAAGAGCGCGGTCGCGAATGCGGTCGCGCCGACGCCGCGGGACATCGAAGCGTTGAAGATTCTGTTCATCGAGTTGTGCATGCTTCTACGCTGCGCCGCCGAGGGCGCAGTCGTGTGCGAGATGTCGCTGTTCGATCTGCATCGTCGCGTGCTCGATGCCGAAGCGGTCGTGCAGCTGCGTGCAGGCGGTAGCGATCAGCGAATCGGTGTTTCCACCGGAGGGAACGACGAGGTGCGCGGTGAGCGCGACGTGCGTCGTGCTCAACCCCCAGATGTGCACGTCGTGCACGTCAGTGACGCCGGGAAGCGAGCCGAGATACGCAGTGACGGCCTCGGTGTCGATCCCCGGCGGGACCGCGTCGAGGGCGAGGTTCATCGAGTCCCGCAGCAACCCCCAGCTGCCGGCGGTGATCAGCACGACGAGCACAAGGCTGACCACCGGGTCGAGCCACGTCCACCCAGTCAACGCGATCGCCACCGCCGCGATGACGACGCCCGCCGACGCGGCCGCATCGCCGAGCATGTGGAGAAAGGCGCCGCGGATGTTGAGGTCGTCATGGCGGCCGCGCATGAAACCGAGCGCGGTGCCGATGTTGATGCAGATGCCGACGAGCGCGACGATGATCACGGTCGTCGTGGCGACCGGACCGGGATGACGTACGCGTCGCAGCGCCTCGACGGCGATTGCCCCAACAGCGATCAGCAGGAAACCGGCATTGCCGAGCGCGGCGAGAATCGAGAAACGGCGCAGGCCGTAGGTGCGCCGCATCGTCGGGCGGCGCGCGGCGAGCACGGTCGCCGCCCAGGCGAGCCCGAGCCCGAGCACGTCGCCGAGATTGTGCCCGGCGTCGGCAGTGAGCGCGAGCGAATGCGCGCGCGCGCCGAAGATCAGCTCGGCGATGACGAAGCTGAGGTTGAGCGCGATTCCGACCGTGAACGCGCGGTCGTACCGCGCCGGTCCGTGATGATGATGATGATGCGTTCCAGTCACACCGAAGCGTACGATGATGGCAGCGGCGGCGTCAACGCTTCTTGATCACGCCGCGACGCACCGCCGCGGACTCAACGCTTGCCCCGGCGTGTCGCCCCAATGATCGTACAGCGTGCCCCACAACGACAAAGCACAGTCGCTCGAGCGAAAGCTGCCGCTGCTCATCACGACGCTGCTCGCCGCGGTGCTCGCCGCTACGCTGGTGCTGACCTATGCGACGCTGTCCGATTCGGCGCGCGATTTCACCTCGGAGCGCCTCGAGCAATCGGCGGTGCAACTTGGCGCGCTCGCCAAGGCGGCGATGGGGCGACTGCGTGGCGGCGTCGCCTCGGCCGGGCGCGACAGCACGATGCGCGTCGCGATCGGGCACCCGTCACCGGCCACGATCGCCGCGGCGGAAACGCGACTGGGCAAGCTGCTCACGCCTAACGATACGAACGTCGCCGTCGAGCTCTGGTCGAACGATGGGCGCCGCGTTGCCTTCGCCGGCCGGGATATTCCGCTGCCCTTACCCGGCGAGCGTGACAACCTCGAAGTGAACGTGCTGCCCGATCGACTCCGTATCCCGGGCACCGGGGACTCGGTGCGGACGAGCGCGCTCTATGCGGATGAAGGGCACCCGCACTTCTGGATGGTCGGCCCGGTAACCGACGGCGCGCGTCGTGTTGGCTACATCGCACGCGAATATCGCATCGCCGGCGGCAAGTCGGCCGACGCGACGATCGAAGCACTGGCCGGCCGCGATGTTACCGCCTACTACCGCAACAACGACGGCTCGCTCTGGGCGACGATCGGCGGCGAGATCTCGTCGCCACCGACGAGCCGCGACTCGAGCGCCGACGGAATTCGCGTGACCCGTCCGCGCGTCGGCCGGTTGATCGCCGCCGAGCAGCAGGCAACCGGCGGACCGTTTGGCCTGACGATCGAGATTCCGGAACGCGATGTCCTCACCGCGACCCGCTCGGCGGTCACGCGACTGGCGATGGTCAGTGTCTTCCTGCTCGTCATCGGGGCCGCGGCGGCGTGGATCGTCAGCCGGCGGATCACACGCCCGCTGGCCGAGATCACCAACGCCGCCGAGACGATTGCCCGCGGCGACTACGACGTACGCGTCTCGCCCCGCGGTGACGAAGAGCTGGTGCGCCTCGCGGCGAGCTTCAACCGGATGGCCGACGAGATGCGGGCGACGCACAGCGAACTCGCAATGAAGGCAGCGGAAGCGGAAGCGGTCGCTATCGATCTCGATCGGGCCCGTGCGCAGGCCGAGGACGCGAACCGGGCCAAGTCCGAATTCCTCGCGGTGATGAGCCACGAGCTGCGCACGCCGCTGAACGCGATCGCCGGCTACACCGAGCTGCTCGAGCTCGGGCTGCGGGGACCGGTGACCGAAGCGCAGCTGCGCGATCTGTCCCGCATCCGCACCAGCCAGCAGCACCTCCTCGGCCTGATCAGCGGGGTGCTGGACCTGAGTCGCATCGAAGCAGGGCGGGTGAGCTACGAGGTCGTCGCCATTCTGGTGGACAACTTCATCGTGGAGCTCGACAGCCTCGTCGCTCCGCAGGCGGCGGCGAAGGCGCTCACGTTGGAGCACCTGCGCAGCACCGAGCCACTGGTCGCCCTCGCCGACCGCGAGAAGCTGCGCCAGGTGCTGCTCAACCTGCTCTCGAACGCAATTCGTTACACACCGTCGGGTGGACGGGTGAAGGTCAGTGCAGCCGCACTCGACGCGGGCACCGTCGCGATCACGGTGAGCGACAACGGCGATGGTATCGAGCCCGCGGAGCAGGACAAGATCTTCGAGCCGTTCGTGCAGCTGGATCGCTCGCTGACCAAGACCCGCGACGGCATCGGGCTCGGCCTGGCCATCAGCCGCGACCTGGCGCGGGGGATGGGCGGCGAGATCACGGTGGACAGCGAAGGCGCCGGCCGCGGATCGCGATTCGTCGTCACGATCCCGCGGTCGCCGATGGTGGCGGTCGGAGCGCTCGCCGATCTGGCGACAGGCGTGGTGCCGGCCATCCGTTAGGCAGGAACGCCAGCGTCAGATATTGACAGAAGGTGTCATAACACGTATTATCGGGAATGTCCGGTGCCCATGCGCTGCAGGAGGAGCTCAAGCAATCGAAGCCCTTTCGGAGCCTTGAACAGGAGGCGCTGCTCAGCATCGAGCGAACGGCGGCGGTACTGACGCACGGAGTGGCCGACGCGCTCCGCCGCTACGAGATCACGCCGACGCAGTACAACGTCCTCCGCATCCTGCGCGGTGCCGGCGAGCAGGGGCTGTGTCGCAATGAGGTCCGCGACCGGCTGGTCGCCCAGGTTCCCGACGTCACCCGACTGCTCGACCGGATGGAAGAAATGGGATTGGTCGAGCGTGAACGCGCCGAGGCAGACCGGCGGATGGTGTTGACGCGGCTGACTCGCAAGGGTGCGCAGCTGCTCGCCCGTACCGACGAGCCGGTGGCGCGGCTGCACCGGCAGCAGCTCGGCCATCTCAGCGCGGCCCGGCTGCGAACATTGATCGACCTGCTCGCCGACGCGCGGCAAGGAGCAGCAGAAAATGTGTGACGCAGCGCTGCAGGAAATCGCCTCACTCCCGACGTGACACCGCCGCATCCATTGCACCCCCAGGGTCACCATGCAATCGCGCTACGCCAACTCGACTAACTTCTCGCGCCGTGTCGACGCCGGGCTGCTGGTTCTGCGTGTCGCCATCGGAATCGTCTTCCTCCTCCATGGCGGGCAGAAGCTGTTTGTCTTCGGCTTCAGCGGCGTCACCGGGTTCTTCGGGCATATCGGCGTGCCGATGCCGGGCATTACCGGGCCCCTCGCCGGGATCGTCGAGTTACTCGCTGGCGGCGCGCTCGTGATCGGGCTGCTGACGCGGCTCGCCGCGCTCGGGCTGGCGATCGACATGCTCGGTGCGATCCTCATCCTGCGCCTGCACGCCGGCTTCTTCCTGCCGGCGGGTGGCGAGTTCGAGTTGACGCTCCTCGCCGCAAACGTCGCGATCGCGATTGCCGGGGCTGGCTACTATTCGACCGACCGGGTGATCGCCGAGCGTCGCGACGGCCGCTGATGGAGGACGCGTACGGAGTCGCACCGTCAGGCTACCGCCTGCCGGCGGCGACGCGACTCGGGCGCGTGCGGCTGCAGGTTGCCGACCTCGCCCGCTCGCTGGCCTATTACGAGCAGGTGTTGGGGTTGCGTGTGATCGAGCGCGGGCCAGCGACTGCCAGCCTCGGCGCGATCGCTGGCGATGACGTGCTGGTCGAACTGCACGAGCTCGCCGGGGCGACACCGGTGCCCCACCACGGGCGGCTCGGCCTCTACCACTTCGCGATTCTCGTTCCCAGCCGCGCAGCGTTAGGCGCGCTCATCGCGCACCTCGGCGCGGCCGGCGTACGGGCCGGGATGTCCGATCACCTGGTCAGCGAAGCGATCTACCTGACCGACCCCGACGGGCTCGGCATCGAGGTGTACGCCGACCGACCGCGTGCGGCGTGGCGCCACGAGGCCCGGCAACTGCTGATGGCGACCGAGCCGCTCGATGTCGGTAGCGTCGTGGCCGCGGCGGCGGGCGCGCCCTGGCAGGGGATGCCAGCGGGCACGCGGATCGGCCACGTGCACCTGTTCGTGGACGATCTCGCGTCTGGCGAAGACTTCTACCATGCCGGCCTCGGCTTCGACAAAGTCGTCTGGAGCTACCCGGGCGCGCTTTTTCTCTCGGCAGGCGGCTACCACCACCACCTCGGCACGAACACCTGGGCGCGGAACGCAGTGCCTGCAACGGGGCGTGACGCACGGCTTCTCGATTGGGAGATTATCCTGCCCGCCGCGACCGACGTGGCCGCCGCCGCGGCGAGCCTGGCCGGGCGGGGTGCGGCGATCGAGTGGGCGGGCGGCGATGCGGCCGTGCTCGATCCATGGGGCACCGCCGTTCGCTTGACCAGCGCGCCATAGCGTTAGGCGGGCCAAGCCGGGCGGGGGGAATCACGCTGGCCCGAATGTTGACGAGCAATCGGGGTTTCCCTCGCCCGAATCAACATGACGACGCTGTCGTGACCGCCCGACCAACCGTGCTCCTGCTCTCCGACGACGCGATGACGCTCGCGCTCGTCGGGATGCTGGTCGAGCTGGCCGGATTCGCGCCGGCCTTCGCGGCGCCGGGGGAGCGGGCTGACGACGCGATCACTCGCGTCCGGCCACTGCTGGTCGTCCTGCTCGACGACACGAGCGCTGCCGCCCGCTCGGACCTGTTCTTCGCCCGCGCAGCGCAGCGGCGCATCGCGCTGGCAGTTTTTCCAGGCAAGGGATCCAGCGGCGAGCTGCTGAAAGTGATGGGCGAGCGAGGGATTCCCTGGTTCGAGCTGCCGGTGGACGTGGAAAACCTGACTCGGGCCGTCAACTCGGCGGCGACGATGGAGTGGTGGGTGCGTGGCAGCGAGCGGCGCCTGCTGCCGGCCGCTGAGCGGGTAGAGGGGGGCGGGTTGTTCTTTGTCGATCGGGCGGGGCGGCGCTGGAAGGTCTATGATCGCCGCGGCAGCGAACGACGCCACCCGCTCGCCGCGGAGTCTGTGCCGCCTAACGTTCCGGACGACACGGCGCCGGTCACTCGCTTGTTCGTGAGCGACGATGGCCTGGCGGTCGGCTCATTGCTTGGATACGACGAGGTCAGAGCCCTCTCGGCGCACGATCTCGAGCGCCAGTTCCTCCGGGCGCAGCCCTTTGACTCACCCTGAACCGCGCGCGGTTCAGCGGGCGCGGAGCGCTGTCTCGACTGCGGTGACGAGCGCGGCGGCGTCGACGGGCTTTTGCAGCACGGTCAGGTAGTCGAGCTCGAGGTCGTGTAGCGGATCGACAAATCCAGAGACGAGGAGGATCGGGACGTTGTCGCCGCGGCCGCGCAGCACTCGGCTCAACTCCCGTCCGTTCATTTCCGGCATCGACATGTCGGTGACGATGACGTCGATTGGCGGATTGGCGCTGTCGTACGCGGCGAGCGCCGCGCGCCCGTCGCAGGCGTCGGTCACCGTGTAACCGGCCGCGGCGAGAAGCCGGCGCGTCGCGATGCGGACATGCTCGTCGTCTTCGGCGAGGAGCAGTCGTGCGCTGGCGGGCCGCTGCGGGTGCGCCCCTCCGGTGATGTCGCCCTCGAGCGGACGCTGCTCGTCTGCTGCGCCGCGCTGGGGAAGGAAGATCGTGAACTGCGTGCCGACGCCGACCGTGCTCTCCACGAAGATCGACCCACCCGCCTGGGTGACGATTCCGTAGACGGTGGCCAGCCCGAGGCCGGTGCCGCGCGACTCGTCCTTCGTCGTGTAGAAGGGGTCGAAGACGTGGGAGCGGACAGTGGCATCCATGCCAGTCCCGGTGTCGCTCACTGTGAGCGTCGCATAGCCACCGGCCGCCAACGCCGGCCAGCGCACTTCGCTGCCGGTAGTGACCAACGCTCCCGTCTCGATCACCAGGCGACCGCCGTTAGGCATGGCGTCGCGGGCATTGACCGCGAGGTTGACGATCACCTGGTCGAGCTGCGTCGGGTCGGCGAGGACGATCCCGCTTCGCGGATCGAGCCGCGTGATGAAGACAATGTCCGGGCCGAGGAGCCGACGGAGCAGCTTCTCCGTTCCTTCGACGACGGTGTCCAGCCGTAGCGGCTTCGCCTGAAGCACCTGCTTCCGGCTGAAGGTCAGGAGCTGGCGGGTGAGCGCAGCGGCTCGGCCGGCGGCGTCGAGGGTTTCCTGGGCGTACTCGCGAGTGATCGCGCCCGGTTCCAGCTCGGCGAGCAGAAGCTGGCCGTAGCTGATGATGATCGTCAGCAGATTATTGAAATCGTGGGCGACACCGCCGGCCAGTCGGCCGACCGACTCCATCCGCTGCGAATGGCGGAGCTCCGCTTCGAGCCGTTTGCGTTCGGTGACGTCGCGTGCGACGGTCAGCGCGGCGAACCCGTCCCCGAAGGGAATCGGCTGTGACGACGCCTCGAGGTCGATCGAGCCGCTGCCATCGAGTCGCCGGAAGCGGTGCTCGGCGACTTCCAGCGACTCGCCATTGTTCAGCCGATGGACGCGATGCTCGACCAGCTCGCGTGACGCCGGATCGGCGAGGTCAGCGAGCTTGAGCCCGACCATGATCTCCGCCTGCGCGACGCCGAACGTTCGTGCTGCGGAGTTATTCGCGAACAGCACCTTGCCGTCACGGTGGACGACGAGTGGGTCGGGGAGGAGCTCGATCAGCGCGCGATAGCGTTCCTCGCTCTGCGCGAGCAGCACCCGGCCTCGCTCGCGCTCGTCGGCGACGCTGCCGAGGAAGAGACCGGTCACGGCGAGCGACGCCATGAAGGTCTGCACCTCGAAGTTGTCACGCGGGAGCAATCCGAACCAGCGCAGCAGCACGATCGCGCCGATGTCGAGCACCGCGGTCATGACCGCGGCGCCGCGGGTGCCATGGGTGAGGGCAGTCCAGCCGAGGGGAATGAAGCAGATCGCGTAGGCGAGGAACCCGAGCTGCGGCGCGAAACCGAAGGCGAGCCAGAGCACCACTGGCACCGAGACGACGAGGACGACGTCCTGGCGAACCGTCGCCCGCCTAACGGTGAGGCGCCTGACGCCCGCCGGCCTGGCGGTGGCCAACGCTGTCAGGCGGCGATTGGACCACCAGCGCCCCGCGGCGAGGAGCACGGGGCTGAGCGCGAGAATCGCCACGACGTCGCCGAGCCAGAAGATCAGCACTGTCTGCGGCGCACCACCGGCGGCGATCGAGCCGTCGACAAATGCATCGGCCGTCCCGATGAGGGCGGCGAAGAGCGCGGCTGCGGAGATCACTCCGGCGAACAGCGAGACGTCGCGTGGACGGGCAAAGCCCGGGTCGAACTCCCAACGGCGCAGTGCGAGCACGCCGGCGACGTAGGACAGCTTGAGCGCGAGTGAGACGAGGATGATCCGCCACCACGGATCAGCGGGCCCGGCGAATCGGTGGGCGAGCAGCAGCGCGCCCGCAAAAATCGGGACGACGGCCCGCGGTCCCCAGACGATGCACGCCGCGACGAGCAGCGCGACGGGCGGATACCACACGCTGACGCCGGGCCAGAGTTCGAAGCCGGACCGTAGCTGCGACAGCGCGATCCAACCGAGGATCAATCCGACGATCGACGACGCGCTCCACGGCAGAGAGAAGCCGCTGCCGCGTGTGGACGCGACAGCGGATTGCGGGTGGATTACGGGGTCGGGTGTCACGATGCTCGAAATATGATACCACAGCGCCCCTGTCGTGCGTGGCAGGCGCGGGGCTCGCGTAACGGCGATTCTGGAAGTCCTGCCGCCCCGCTGGAGCGCGAGCGCGATGGGCGCGACGAAACGGACAGCGACGCAGCGCGGCGCATGAAATGCACTGTTCCAGCTGCTCTGACCGCTCGCTCCCCAGTTGGCCTGATGCAGCTGCTTACCGTCCGACTTGCCGACGGTCGTTTCGCGTTCCGCGCGTCCGACGTTCGTGAGATTGTTCGTGCCGCCTCCATCGCACCGCTTCCCGCCGCCGGCTCCATTGTCGAAGGCGCCATCAACGTGCGTGGTCAGGTCGTGCCGGTGCTCGACCTGCGGGCGCGCTTCGGGCTGCCCGCAGAGCCGCTGGCGCTTCACCATCACCTGGTGATCACGAGGAGCGCGGGCCGCGACGCCGCCTTTCGTGTCGACGAGGCAGAGGATCTCATCGAGGTCAGTGACGCGGACATCGTCGCACCCGGCGCGCTCACCTCCGCGGCCCGCCATGTCGCCGGTGTGGCCGCACTACCCGACGGAGCGGTCGTCATCGCCGATCTCGAGACCTTTCTGTCGCGATGGGAGTCGGACGCGCTCGATGCCGCGTTGGCCTCGGCGGTCAACGCGTGACGTTGCTGGATGCAATGCCGCCGACCGCAGCAACTGCACCGCGCGGCTGGTCGAGCGCAGAGATGCTGCTGATCGCCGGTGTAGCACGCGATGCGGCCGGCCTGATCTTCTCGCCGAACCGGATTCCCAGCGCCGAGCAGGGAATCCGTCGGGCTATGAGCTCGCTGCACATCGAGGACGTCGCTGAATTCCGGCAGGCCGTCGAGCAGCCAGGACATGCGCGCGATGCGCTGCTCGCCGAACTCACCATCGGGGAATCGTATTTCTTTCGCGAACCGGCACAGCTGGAATTCGTCGGGCGCGAACTCCTGCCAGCGTGGGCCGAGCAGCGTCGCACGAGCGCGACGCCGACGCCGCTGCGCATGTGGAGCGCCGGCTGCTCGAACGGTGAGGAACCGTATTCGCTGGCGATGCTGCTCCGTGAAGCGGCCTGGCGGTACGGCAGTGAAATACTGGGCAGCGACATCTCGATTCCGCGGCTGGCTACCGCGCGGCGCGGCCGTTATTCCGAGTGGGCGATGCGGGCCACTCCGCGCCCGATGGTCGAGCGGTACTTCGAACAGACGGGCAAGCAGTATCTGATCGGCCGACATGTCCGCGACATGGTGCGCTTCCGCGCGGTGAACCTGGCGTCCGATCTCGACCTCCCGGCCGCAGGCGCGTCGGGGGGGGGGATGGACCTCGTGCTCTGCCGCAATGTGCTGATCTACTTCTCGATGGAGACGGTGGCCATGGTTGCCGAGCGGCTGCTCGCCGCGCTCGCGCCTAACGGTTGGCTGCTGATCAGCGCGTCGGATCCACCGCTCACCGATCTCGTACGTTGCGAGGCGGTGACGACCGCTGGCGGACTCGCCTACCGGCGGAGCGATCGGCCAGGCCGCACGACCAGGGCGGAGCCTGCGGCCGCATGGCCCGCCGATCCATCGCCGGTCGCCGCAGCTCCAGTGCGCGCGGAGCCGCGAGAAGCTTTCGTTCCGCCACCGGCCGCACCAGCGACCGCCGACCTTCCAGCGCTCGAATCGATTTACGCCGCGGGGGACTACGATCGCGCCGCCGAGATCGCGATAGCGCGCGCGGCTGCCGGCTTGGACGATGAGCGGACGCGCGTACTGCATGTCCGGGCGCTCGCCAACCGCGGCCGTCTCGATGACGCGCGCGCGGCCTGCAAGAACGCGCTCGACGTCTTCGCCGTATCACCGGAGCTCCACCTGCTGCAGGCGACGTTGCTCGCCCGCGATGGCCAGTTCGGCGCCGCGGTCGTCGCCGCGCGCCGCGCGCTCTACCTCGACTCGACGATGATCATGGCGCAGATCGTCGGTGCCGATGCGATGACCCGGATCGGCGACGGGCGCGGCGCGGAGCGCGCGTTGCGCGCCGCCGCTGCCTCGCTGGCCGGACTGCCCGCCGAGGCGACAGTGAGCGCGGCCGACGGCGAGACGGCGGGCCGGCTCAGACAACTGGTCAGCTACCACCTCACTCAGCTGGCGGCAGGCGGCGCCCAGTGACCGGTGATCCGTCCACTTTGCTTCGCGCGCGCCTCGACGAGCGCGCCCGCCTCCTTGCCGTTAGGCCTGACGTGGGAGCAGCGGACGCCGGCTCGGGCACTGTCGACTTCATGGTCTTCCGCCGCGGCAGCGAACGTTTTGCACTGCCGCTCGCCGAAGTGGTCGAGATCTCGCGGCGCGCGCGGGTCACCCCGCTCGCTGGCGCCGCGGCACCGGTGGTCGGTCTCGCTGGCTGGCGTGGCCGGGTACTGACCGTGGTCGACCTCAACCCCGAGGCCGGCACCGACGGCGATCACCTCGTCGTTGCCGGTTCGGGACGCGCCGCGTTTGCCATCGTCGCCGACGAGCTCGAAGATGCTCGCCCGCTCTCGGCCGACGGTGACGCGAGCGCGGCGAGCGATGGGCTGGCGTATGCGACTGGCGTCACCAGCGACGCGATCACCTTGGTCGGCTACAAGCTGCTCCAGGGGAGCCTTGGCTGATGCGCACGGCCGAGCGGCGACCGGATCGAGACGACGAACATCGAATGACAACATCTTCAGCGGAGCGTTGATATCGTGTGGACAGTAAATCGGCGGATCATCTTCGGGTACGCAGTCTCACTCGGACTGCTGCTCATCGTTGCCGCGATCGGATGGCGAGCGATGAATCGCAGCGAAGTGGCGTACGAAGCGGCGCTGCGCGCCCGGCGCGACGTCCTCGCCCCCGCACTGCTGGTCGAATCGGACATCCGCGCGGCGAATGTCGAGAATCTCCGTTTCCAGCTGAACGAGCGACGCGAATACCTGCCGCGCCGCGACAGCCTCATCGCAACCGCCTCGGCGATGCTCGAGCGCCTGCGGACCGCGGCCGGTGCCGACTCCAGCTCGACCGACTGGATTGGAATCGCGCGCCTGCTCGGCCAGTGGCGCGACGCGAGTATCGCGACCTCGAACCAGATCGTCGCTGGCAACCGCGTCGAAGCCGAACGCTTGCGGCACGAAGTGACCGAACCGCTGCGCGCCCAGCTCGACGCGCAGTTCCGCACGCTGGCCCTGAACACGCAGCAGAAGACGGAAGAGATTGCGCGTGTCGGGACTGCGACGGCGCAGGCCGGCCGCACCGGGCTCGCGTTAGGCGCGCTGTTCGCCCTGATCGCCGGCATCGTCTCGGCGTATCTCCTCAGTCGCGCAGTGAATCGGCCGTTGCAGGAGGCGGCCACCGGGCTCGCGTCGAGCGCCGCGCAGATTCTGGCCGCGACGACGGAGCAGGCGGCGGGCACCAACGAATCGATGGCTGCCGTCTCGGAAACGGTTGCCACCGTCGACGAGGTGACGCAGACGGCGAACCAGGCCGCGCTCCGCGCCCGCGCGGTGTCCGAGACCGCGCAGCGGGCGGCCGAGCGTGGGCGCACCGGCAAGCGCGCGGTGGACGATACGATGACGGCGATCCGCGCCGTCGAGGCGCAGGTCGGCTCGATCGCCGGCAGCATCGTCTCGCTGGCCGAGCAGGCGCAGGCGATCGGTGAAATCATAACGGCGGTCAGCGACATCGCCGAGCAGACGAAGCTGCTCGCCCTCAACGCCGCGGTCGAGAGCGCGCGTGCTGGCGAGCATGGCCGCGGGTTCGCTGTCGTCGCCGCCGAGATCAAGAGCCTGGCCGGACAGGCGAAGCAGTCCACCGTGCAGGTCCGCCAGATCCTCGGCGAAATTCAGCGCGCCACGAACGCGGCAGTGATGACGACGGAGCAGGGGACGAAGCAGGTAGCCGCCGCCGGACGACAAGTCACGCAGGCGGGCGAGGTAATCGCCCAGTTGGCTGAAGCCGCCGACGAATCGGCGCAGGCCGCGGCACAGATCCAGGCATCGGCCGGGCAGCAGGCGATCGGGATGGAGCAGATCCGCCAGGCGATCGGCAACATTCACGACGCGACACAACAGCACCTCCTTGCCACGCGCCAGTCGGAAACGGCGGCGCAGGATCTCAACCGACTCGGCGAGAAGATGGTTGAACTGGTTGGCGCGAAGAGGCGAGGGGTCTGACGCCAGCCATGCGCTCCGACGAGCTCGCGGCGCGACTCCTCGCAATGTTCGTCGAGGAGCTCGAGGAGCAGCTTCGCGTGATGAACGAGGATCTGCTGACGCTCGAGCGCACGCCGGGGGATGCCGAGCGCCTGCGATCGCTGTTCCGCAGCGTGCATTCCCTCAAGGGCGCGGCGCGGGCGGCGGGAGTGCTGCCCCTCGAGGAACTCTGCCACGCACTCGAGGGCGAGCTCGCGCAAGCGCGCGACGGGGAGCACCCGCTGGCCGCGGCACAGCTGGTTCACGGTTTCGCGGCCGCCGATGCGCTGGCCGACGCGGCGCTGCGGCTGCGCGCCGGCGAGACGATCCCGGCCGGTGAGTACGACGCGATGCTGCTCGCCATCCGCAGCGGCACGCCGATGCCGCGGTCGCCGAGCCGCTTCGCCGAGTCGGGTGCAGCGGGCACGACGCCGACCCGGCGGTCCGGGCCGGTGACCGTCGTGACGTCCAACGCGCGTTCGCTGCCTAACGGCGAACAGGGTGCGGCTGTCCCTGCCGATGACGCCGATGGCGCGAACGCGCCAGCTGTGCCGCTGGCGGTGGTGTCGTCGCCGGCCGCGACCGCCCACGGCGAGGAAGCGGTTGACGAGCAGGTCCGCATTGGCGTTCGCCGTCTCGACGGACTGACCGCCGCGGCCGCCGAGCTGCGCGAAATGTCGGGGACGGTAAGCAACTGGCCCGAGGAGCTGCGCCAGATGCGCGCCCAGCTGCTCCGCTGGCGAACCGTGTGGCAGCGCGAGGGACGAGCCGACATCGAGGCGGTCGAGAAACTGCTCACCGAGGTGGCAAAGAGCATCGGGGTGCTCGAGCGCGACATCCAGGAGCAGGCGCGCGGATCGGATACGATCAGCGAGCGGCTGCTCGAGAGCGCGCGCCACATCCGCCAGCGTCCGTTCGGTGACATCGCCCAGCCGCTCACCCGGGTTGGCCGCGACGTGGCCGTCGGGACGGGGAAGGAAGCGCGCGTCGTCATCGGCGGTGAACGCGTCGAGGCCGACCGGACCGTGCTCGAGGCGCTGCGTGAGCCATTGATGCACCTCGTCCGCAACGCGGTCGATCACGGCCTCGAGCTGCCCGCGGACCGCGAGCGCGCCGGCAAGCCGCGCGAGGGCACGGTCCGCATCGACGCCGCGCTCCGCGGCGATCGCCTGACGGTGACCGTCCGCGACGATGGACGGGGGCTCGACATTCCGGCCATCCGCGCCGCGCTGGCGCGCAAGGGCCGGCCGGTGCCTAACGACGAGCTTGGGGTAGCCCGCTCGCTGCTCGCCGCCCAGCTCTCGACGCGCGCCGTGGCGACCGAGATCTCCGGGCGGGGCGTCGGTCTCGACGCGGCCCGCGCGGCGGTCGAGCGAATCGGCGGATCGCTCGATGTGCGCTGGACGCGCGGAGCCGGCACTGCGTTCATTCTCGACGCGCCGCTCAGCATCGCCACGATGCGCGCGCTGCTCGTCCGCGTCGGCGGCCATCCGATCGGCGTGCCGACGGCGCTCGTCGAGCGCGTCGAGCGCGCGACCGCGGACCAGACACGGGTCGTCGGCGGAGAACGCGTGCTCGCCAGCGGCCACACGCCGCTTCGTCTCGCCTCGCTGGCGCGACTGCTCGGCGTGCGCAGCAACGAGGCGCCTGACGACGGCGAGCTGTTGCAAGTCGTCGTTGTCGTCGCAGCGGGTACGCGCCTCGCGCTGGTCGTCGACGAGTTGATCGAGGAGCGCGAGGTGATCGTCCGCCCGATCGAGTACGCGCCGAGCGTGGGTGCTCGCTACGTCGGGGCCGCGCTGCTCGCCAATGGCGAAGTGGCGCCGGTGCTCAACGTTCCCGGCGTGATCGGCGAAGCCGGCGACCGCGGCGCCGCGAGGATCAGCGATGATGCGGCTGACGCGCGGCGGTCGCGCATTCTCGTCGCCGATGATTCGATCACGACGCGCACGCTCGAGGAGAGCGTGCTGTCGGCCGCCGGCTACGACGTCGTCACCGCGCCTGACGGCGCCGAGGCACTGCGCATCGTCGAAGCGGGCGGGGTCGACCTCGTCGTCACTGACGTCGAGATGCCGCGAATGACCGGACTCGAACTATGCGCGCGCATCCGTGCCTCGCGCGCCAACGCATCACTCCCCGTGATCATCGTCTCCTCCCTCGATCGCCCCGAGCATCGCGCCGCTGGAATGGAAGCCGGCGCTGACGCCTACGTCACCAAGTCGAGCTTCGAGCAGGGTGAGCTCATCGCGCTCGTCGAGCGGCTGATCGGACGGTCCGCATGATCCGCGTCATCGTCGCCGATGATTCGCCGACCGCGCGCACGCTGCTCGTCAGCATGCTGGCGAGTGATCCGGAGTTGCAGATCGTCGCCGAGGCGAAGAATGGCGTGGAAGCGGTCGAGATGGCCGAGCGCCTGCGCCCCGACCTCATCACGATGGATGTGCAGATGCCGCTGATGGATGGGCTCACCGCGACGCAGGCGATCATGTCGCGCTTCCCGACGCCGATCATCATCGTCTCCAGTCAGGCGGATCTCCGCCAAGCCGAGTTGTCGCTCGAGGCGACGCGCGCTGGTGCGCTGATCGTCCTCCCGAAGCCGGTCGGTCCAACTTCACCCGGCTTTGCCGCACAGCGTGACCAGCTTGTCACGATGGCGAAAGCGATGTCGAAGGTGAAAGTGGTGCGCCGCTGGAGCTCGACTGGGGTCGCTACCCCGACGCCGCCATCGATACTGCGCGTGACGGACCGCAAGGATGCGCGGAAGCGCAGCGAGATCATCGCGATCGGTGCGTCGACCGGGGGACCGGCGGCGTTGCGCGAAATCCTCGCCGCGCTGCCAAAGACCTTCCCGGCGCCGATCGTCGTCGCGCAGCACATCGCGAAAGGATTCGTCGAGGCGCTGGCGCACTGGCTCGATGGCGCCGGCCAGCTTCGGGTTACCGTCGCCGCCGAAGGCGATGTCCTCCGACCGGCGACCGTGTACATCGCTCCCGACGACCGCCATCTCGGTGTCGCCGCGGTGCGCGGCGGCGCGATCAGCGTCGCGCTGTCGCAGGCGCCGGCGATCGGCAGCTTCCGTCCCTCGGCGACGCACCTCTTCGAGTCGGTGGCCAACGCGGCAGGCACGGCGGTGACGGCGGTGATCCTCACCGGGATGGGTGACGACGGTGTCCGCGGACTGTCCGTCGTCCGCAGCACCGGCGGCCGCATCATCGCCCAGGACGAGGCGAGCTGCGTGATCTACGGGATGCCGCGGGAAGCGGTACGGGCCGGTCTCGTCGACATCATCGCGCCGTTAGGCGACATCGCCGGGCATCTCATGCAGGTGGTCGCATGACGGCGCCGCGTTCGCGCACCGACACGGCGGCTCCGCTGCCCCGCGTGCTCGTCGTCGATGATAGTGCGACGCAGGCCGGCGCGCTCTCGATGTTGCTCGAGGAGCATGGCATCTCGACGCGCATCGCCCGCAGCGGCGAGCAGGCACTCGACATGGTGCGCGCGGAGGTCCCCGACCTCGTGCTCAGCGACGTTGTCATGCCGGGGATCGACGGCTACGAAGTGTGCCGGCGAATCAAGGTGGACCTCGGGCTCCCGAACCTGCCCGTCGTGCTGCTGACCAGCCTCACCGACCAGATCGCGATCGTCCGCGCGCTGGCCAGTGGTGCCGATCATTATGTCACCAAGCCTTACGACGCGGAGCGCCTCGTCGCGCGCGTCCGGCAGGTGCTCACGCGCGAAGTGGTGACCCCGTTTCCGCTGAGCACGCCGGTGGTGATCGACCTGTTCGGCACACCGTTCCAGATCAACGCGAGCAAGGAGAAGATTCTCGACCTGCTCGTGTCGAGCTACGGCGACCTCGTTCGCACGAGCGAAGCGGTGCGCGCCGCCGAGCAGCGGGCGCGATTCCTCGCCGCCGCCGGCGAACGGCTGTCGGCGTCGCTCGACGTCGAGGGCACGCTGAGCGAACTGGCGCGGCTCGGCGTCCCGGCGCTCGCCGACATCTGCGTCGTCGACATCGTCGATGCGGACGGATCGCTCCGCCGCGTCGATGTCACCCATGGCGATCCCGCGGCGGCGAGCGCGGTGGGCGCGCTGCGCGCGATCACCAACGAGACAGGGGTGTCGGCGCTTACCCGCCGCGCGGTGAGCACGGGCGCTCCGGTCTTCATCGGGCAGGTCGACGACACGATCATTCGCGAGCTGGCGCCAACCGACGCCCACTTCGCCGCGGTGCGCGCCCTGAACGCCAGGGCGGTCATCGCCGTGCCTCTGGTCGCCCGCGCGAAAACGTTAGGCGCGGTCGCCTTCGTCGCGACCAACCCGGCGCGGCAGTACGGCGACGAGGAACGCGCGCTGGCCGTCGAGCTGGCGCGACGGGCGGCGCTGGCGATGGACAATGCGCGGCTCTACACCGAGGCCCAGGCCGCGACGAGCGCGCGCGACGACGTCCTCGCGATCGTGTCGCACGACCTGCGCAACCCGATCCACACGATCCAGATGAGCGCCGCGCTGCTGCAGGAGCTCTACCCCGATCCGCAGGATCTGCTGATTCGCCAGCTCGCGGTCATTCGCCGGGCGAGCCGTCGCGCCAATGCGCTGATCCAGGACCTGCTCGACGTCAGCCGCATCGAATCGGGAACGCTCGCCGTCGAACGCGGCGCACTCGACGCGCGGTCAGTGGTCGACGACGTCGTCGTCGAGCTGCGGCCGATCGCCGAGGAGAAGGAACTCGTGCTCGAGGGCACGTGGAGCGGCGAGCCGGCGCAGGTACCCGGCGATCGCGACCGGTTGATTCAGGCGTTCTCGAACCTGATCGGCAACGCGGTGAAGTTCACGCCAAGCGGCGGCCGCATCACGATGACCGGCGCCGTCGTCAACCAGATGGTGGAGTATCGCATCCAGGACAGCGGCGGCGGCATCCCCGCCGAGCACCTGCCGCATCTCTTCGATCGGTTCTGGCAGGCAAAGCGGACCGGTCGTGCCGGTGCCGGCCTCGGGCTCTTCATCACGAACGGGATCGTCGGGGCACACGGCGGAACGCTGACCGTCGAAAGCGTCGAAGGCGAGGGCGCCACCTTCGTCGTCAGGCTACCGCAAACGACTTAGCCGCGCCGCTTCTCGTGGCGGCGGTCGCCCTCGCGCCGCTCGTGCTTGGTGCGTCGCCGCAGCCACGCCGCGGAATACCAGATCGCGACCCCGATCAGAATGACGTAGATCGGCGGTAGCAGCGGCTTGTACGCCGGCGACCAGTTGCCGAACCAGCGGAGCGCGAACATCGCTCCCCCGATCAATAGCAGTACGACGGCAAACCTCGTATAGCGCCTGTGCATCCCGGATCCATTGCTGATGTACCGCCGTTCACGTGCGGGAATACTAATCCGTGGCCTGTACGCCAGCGGGATAACGCACGAACGGCGTCGAGGGTTGGCACCTCGACGCCGTTCGCTGACAGCTTGCCACCGGCAGGGTGGCGCGTGGTCCTCCCCTACCGCAACACTCCGGCATCGGCGACGGACGATGTTTCGGCTTTCCGCAGGCGTTCTTCGAGCTCAGCCCGACGGCGACGTGTGTCCGCGGTCTCATCCTCTATCGCGGTGATGCCGGCGACCTTGCGGTCGTGCTCGGCCTTCACCTCGACGAGGCGGGTCTCCAGCGTCACGATCTTGTTGTCGTAGCCATGGAGCTGCGCGGCGAGGCGACGGTTCTCCTGCTGCATCGCGACGACCTGCGCACGGTCCTCGTTCATGTGCCAGAGACGATGGACGAAGTTGTTACTCGGCGCTTCCGCCGTGACGGTGACGGTCGACAGGACGTTAGGCGCATGGCTGTCTGTACCCTGAGCCTGGGCGCTGGTGCGCACGGCGGTCAGGGCCAGCGCCATCGCCACGAGCGCGACGGTGCGTGACATCGGTACTCCTTGCTTCTGGGGGCCCCGGGCACGGTGGCACCCGCCACGTCCTCAACCCGGGTCGAACGAAGTTCGTGCTATAGACGCACTATTTGTTTGTGCCGCAACGTCATCGGGTTTTTGCGGGAATCGCCATCAGGTTTTCGTGACAGCCAAGGCGACAGTTGTGCGAGCCACGCCCGGACGCGAAGACATGTGACCCGAGCCACCACAACACGGGTGACCGCGATTACCAGATGGGCCGACCCAGCAGATTCCGCGCACAGTCTGTAAGCTCACGGCGCGCCCGCTGCCGCCGCTGACCCCTCCCCTGTACCGGAATAGCCACACGTGCAAGCCGCCCCTCTCATTGAATGGCCGGAGCCGATTTTCCAGCTCATCGACTTCATCGCGCTCTTCCTTACTGCGGGAGCCGTCGGCTTCCGCTATTCCTCACTGCGGGGCAGGATCGGCCAGCGCGTGGCCGGCGGAGCGGGACTGGCGAGCGATCGCTCGGACGCTACGACGAGCGACGCCGCCGTCTATGCAATTGCCGCGCAGCGCGCCGCGGTGCTCGGCGTCGCCGGTGCGGCGATCATGCTCGGCCGCGTGCTGCAGAATCTTCCGTCGATGGCAGAGCGCGCACACACGTCCACCAGCGCGCTGCTCGCCACCGACGTCGGCGCGCAGCTGCTCGTCGGGTGTGCGGTGCTGGCACTCGTCGGGCTGATCCTGGCGAGCGTCAGGCTGCCAATCGGCTGGCTGCTTGGCGCGATCGGGCTCGTCGTCGGCACCCTTCGCGGCGCCTTGGTCGGACGATGGGCGCAGTTGATCAACCCGATGCACAAGCTCGCGGCGGGGCTCTGGATCGGGACGCTGCTCGTCATCGTCATCGTCGGGCTCTCTCTCGCGCTGCGTCGTGACACGCCTGTCGAGCGACGCGGACCGATCGCCGCCGCGCTGATCAACAGCTTCTCGCCGATGGCACTGGCCTGCGGCGGTCTGGTGGTGGTGTTCGGGGTCATCACGGCATGGACGAACCTGAAGCCGCTGTCCTCGCTGTGGACGACGCCGTACGGCTGGGCGCTGATCACCAAGCTCGTCGTCGTCGCGGTCGTGTTCGGGCTGGGCGGCTGGAACTGGCGTCGCGTCCGGCCAACGTTAGGCAGCGAAAGCGGCGCCTACGCCGTTCGCCGCTCGGCCACCCGCGAGCTGGCCGCCGCGGGGATCGTGCTGCTGATCACGGCGATTCTGGTGAGCCTGCCGTCGCCGCGACGACTCGGTGGTCCGGGTGGTCCCGGTGGTCCGGGTGGTCCCGGTGCTCCGCCTGCGGCACCGCAGGCCGCCGCGCTCGCCGCGCCCGCCGCGCAGGGGAACTGATGGACGAGGGTACGACGCTTCTCGACGTCTTCACCGCGCGGGTTTCGCGACATCCCGACCGGCTCGCGCTCGAAGAAATTGCGGCAGGCGGTGCGCGTCGTGACGTCAGGCTCACCTGGCGTGACTGGCACGAGCTGTCGAGCCGCGTCGCACGCGCCCTGCTCCGCGATGGGGTGCAGTCCGGCGACGCGGTCGCCATCATCGCCGGTAATCGCAACATCTGGCCGATCGCCGACGTCGGAGTGTTGATGGCCGGCGGAGTGAGCGTTGGCGTCGACCCGGCGAGCCCGGTCGCGCAGATCGTGGCGCAGCTCAGCGATTGCAGCGCGGTCGCGGCCATCGTCGACAGCACCGAGCACCTTGCCAGGCTGTTCGAAGCGCGCGGTGACCTTCCCGCACTCCAGTTGATCGTTTGCGAAGATGGCCCATCGAACGGCGCCCGCTGGTGGGGCGAGTGGCTCGGTGACGCGATGGCTGCCGGCGCTCCGCTGCCGCGCGCCACTCCCGACGACATCGCGCTGCTCATCTATCCAGGCGGCGCAGCAGCCGCGCCGCTGGGTGCGCGCATCTCGCATCGTTATCTCTCGGCCAGTACCGCATCACTGCGCACGGTAGTCGGTCTCGGTGATTCCGATCGTTCGTTGAGCTTCCTCCCGTATTGTGGTGCACGTGAACGTGTCTTCGGACTCTACACGCAAATCCTTTGCGGGATGTCGGTCGGTCATGTCGAACAGCGCGAGAAGATCGAGCCTGCGGCCCGCGCCTTCGAACCGACGTTCTTCAGCGGCCGGCCGGAGCAGTTCGCCGGGCTGCACAAGTCGATGCTCGCCCACCATCGCGCGTTAGGCGAGGCCGACCGGGATCGCTGGGATGAAGCGATGACGCTCGGTCGTGAGCGGGCGACCCTTCGCCAGCGCAACGAGCGCGTCCCCGACCTGCTCGAAGCACGTTGGCGTCTCGCCAGCGCCGGCTGTCGCAACGCGCTATCGCGGCTACTCGGTGGCCGCGTGCGCCTGGCGACCGTGGCTGGCGCCGGTCTGCCCGCCGACACCGCCGATTACCTCGACGCGGCGGGCCTGACCGTCCTTGCCAGCTACGGCCAGGCGGAGCATCTCTGCATCGCCATGCACCGGCCTGACGATTACGACGTGACGACCGCAGGGCCTCCGATGCCGGGAACCGAACTGCGGATTGCCGATGACAGCGAGCTGCTGATCCGGCGCAGCGCGCTGACCTTCGCCGGGTATCACGAAAAGCCTAACGCGAGCCGAGCGGCGTTCACCGCTGACGGCCTCTGGCTGAAGACCGGTGACACCGCCGAGATCGCACCCCATGGCCGCCTCCGCCTGACCGGCCAGAAGCGCGGCACGTAGAAGGCCTGACGTCTCCCGCCTAACGCCCGTTGGCGCCGAGGCCGATGCTCCCCGTCAGCAACCGCCCGCCGACCAGCGTCGCAATCTCCTTCCCGGCCCGCTGCACCACGCTGGCGACGTCGCCGAGCAGGCCGCTGATTTCCACCACCCAGTCGCCGGTCGACCGCGCTGGCGCGTCGCCCTTCAGTGACGTCATGATCCGCCCGCGCAGTCGCAACGCGATCGGTCCGGCGAATTCGATCGCGTTGAAATGCGGATCGTAGCGCGTCCCCAGCCCCTCGATCAGCGATGCGGTCCGCGCGAAGTAAACCAGGTCGCTCGGCAGCACGATCGGTGCGTCGAACAATTCGGCGAGCACGCGATCGGCGAGCAGCCGCTCGAGACGCTCGCGGGTGATCGACCGCTCGCCGGCGATCAGCAGGAGCTTGCGCACCAGCTCGACGATCACTGCGCGATCAGCGCCCGGGAGCAGCACGCCTAACGATTCGAACCCGCCAACGATCCCGTCGACGTCACCGCGGATCGCGGCGAACACCGTCTCGACGAGGCGCAGCCGCTGCTCGCGTGGCACGCGCACTGCCATCCCGAAGTCGAGCAGCACCAATCGGCCGTCAGGCGCGACCATCAGGTTGCCCGGATGCGGGTCGGCGTGAAAGAGCCCGTCGATCAGCATCATCTGGATGTACATCTCCATCACGGTCGCGACCACCTCGTTGCCGCGAACACGTCCCGACGCGACCCAGTCGGCGAGCATGTCGATGCGGCGCCCGTCCACGTACTCGAGCACGAGCACCCGCTGCCGCGTCATCTCGTGGTGGACCGCGGGGACAATCACCCGACGGTTGCCCGAGAAGTTGGCCCGGATCTCGTCGGCGACCGCGGCCTCCTTCCGGAAATCGAGTTCGTCACCGACCCGCACCGCGAACTCGCCGATCGCCCCCTGCAGCGCGAGCACATGCCGGTTCGGCCACCGCCTGGCCACCGCGGCGAGAATGCGCGACGATGCATGAACATCGATCGCCACCATTTCCTCGACGTGCGGGCGCAGTACCTTCACGACGACTTCCGCACCGCCGAGACTCGCTCGATGCACCTGCCCGAGCGATGCCGCGGCGATCGGAACGCGATCGAACCGCTCGAACAGCGTCTCGAGCGGCGCGCCGTAGCTCTCGTTGATCGTGCGCTCGATCTCCTCGTACGGGACGGGCGGCACCTGATCGTGCAGTGTGCCGAGTGCGGAGAGGTACGGCTCGGGGACGAGGTCGGCCCGCGCGCCGATCACCTGCGCCAGCTTGACGAAGGTCGGACCGAGGGCGGCGATCAGCGCGACCAGCCGGTCGGCGCGGCGCTGGTGGAAGAGATGCGTGCGAGCGAGCGGGCGGCCGGCGACGATCCAGCGCCGCCGATCGCGCAGAAACGAGAGGACGAAGGGCAGGAGGCGGAGCGAGACGACGAATGCGCGCATGATCCTTGAAAGATAGCGACCATCACATGGCACTCACTCATCTGTTCTTCGACATCGGCGGTGTCCTCGGCAGCAATGGCTGGGACCACGAACAACGCGCGCGCGCCGACGACCGCTTTGCGCTTGGCGCCGAGTTCGAGGCGCGCCACCAGGAGCTGGTCGGCGACTGGGAGATCGGCCGCCTGACGCTCGACGAATATCTCGATAGTGCAGTCTTCTTTGCGCCACGCTCCTTCACGAAGGAGGAGTTCACCGCCTTCATGTTCGACGAGAGCGAGCCGTTCGTCGGGACGATCGCCATCGTCGGCGAGATCGCGGTGCGCGGGGAGGTGACGCTGATGACGCTCAACAACGAAGCGGATGAGCTCAACCGGCACCGGATCGCGAAGTTCGGTCTCGAGGGATTGTTCTCCGCCTTTCTGTCGTCCTGCTGGCTCGGTGTGCGCAAGCCGTCGCGGATGATCTTCGAGCGCGCACTGGCGATCGCCGGGGCAGAAGCTGCCAATGTGCTGTTCATCGACGACCGCCAGCAGAATCTCGTTCCGGCCGCCGCGGCGGGCTGGGAGACGCACCACTTCATCGATGCGGCCGGCCTTCGCCGCGATCTCGAAGAATGGGGAATTCTTTGACGCACGCCGCCGACCCGGCGCGAGGGCGCTGGCGCTGGCGCGCGACCGCGACCGCACTCGTCGCGCTGCTCGCGATCCTCCCTAACGCGTGCGTGGTCGTCAGTGGCGACGCGAAGGATTCGTCCGCTACAGCGGTCGCCGTGGTCGACCTCGACAGCGCGAAGCGCGCCGATCAGGCGCCTGCCGACTCGGCTGCGACCGCGCGGGTCGCGCTGCAGCTCGCCCGCGACTCGGCCACGGTGCAGCGAATGAGCGACTCCGTGCGCAAGGCGATGGCGATGGACTCGATTCCGCCGATCACCTCCGAGGAGGTCGCGATGGTGGTACCACGAATCGCCGATCGCTCCGCTCGGCGCGACCTGGCCCCGGTCACGGCCAGCCCAGCCGAGATCACAGCGTTAGGCGCGGCGCTGATGATCCCGGTGCAGGGCATACCGGCCTCCGCCCTGCGCGACAGCTACATCGAACCGCGCGGCGGCGGAACGCGCAGTCATCAGGCGATCGACATCCCGGCAGTCCGCGGGACACCGGTGCTCTCGGCCACCGACGGCCGCGTGCTGCGGAAATACTCGAGCAAGGACGGCGGCCTGATGATCTACGCCGCTGATGCCGGTGAAAAATTCATCCTGATGTATGCCCATCTCGACCGCTACGCCGACGGACTCGCCGACGGCCTGACGCTGCGAAAGGGTGAAATCATCGGCTACGTCGGCACCACCGGCAACGCGCCGCCTAACGTGCCGCATCTCCACTTCGCACTGGCGCGAGCCGCCGCCGTCCGCGACTGGTGGAAGGGGACGCCGATCAATCCGTTCCCGCTGCTCGCGGCGCACGGCAGGTAGGGCGTGGGCACCGCTGAATCGGTGTTCAACTGCGGCTGAACCGGGCGTGAAGCTATTCGGCCTAACGCAACAGTTTCATCGCCGAGCGGCCTTCTTGTTCGATCTGGCCAATCGTGCACTGGCGCGGAGCCTTGTCGGGTCGCCAGCGGAGGAACGACGTTCCGTGCCGGAAGCGCCCGCCGGAGAAATGATCGTAGCGCACCTCGAGCACGAGCTTCGACGCCAGGGGCTGCCATTCGCTGCTGCGCTCAGTGCTCCATCGGCTCGGCCCGCCCGGCGCCTGGCCGGTGAACCCCGGTGCCTTGACCAGCTTCTCGAGCTTCGCGGTCAGTGGCTTTTTCTCGTCGCCCGGGATGTTCGAGGTGAAACCGACGTGGTGCAGCAGGCCACCATCGTCGTAGAGGCCGAGCAGCAGCGAGCCGACGACCTTTCCCTTCGATGCGTAGCGAAATCCGCCGACCACGCATTCAGCGGTGCGATGGTGTTTCATCTTCTCCATCCCCACACGCGTGCCGCTCTGGTACGGAAGGTCGACCCGCTTCGCGATGACGCCGTCGAGCCCACCGCCTACCGAGCGAAACCACTTCTTCACCGTCGCCATCGACGATGTCGCGGGCGACAGGCGAAGCCGAGCACCCTTTGTGGCGAGCGGCTTCATGAATGCCTCGAGCGCATCGCGCCGGTCACCCAGCGTCAGGCCGGTGAGCGACTTGCCGCGGGCGTCGACCAGCAGGTCGAAGGAGATGAAGGTGGCCGGGTGCGAAGCGGCCAGCATGTCGACGCGGCTCTTCGCCGGGTGAATGCGCTGCAGCAACTGATCGAAGTCGATTGAACCATCGACGGTGACGATGATCTCGCCGTCGAGGACGAAGCGCTTCGGCTTCAGCGACTGCAGCAGCGCGACGACATCGGGGAAATAGCGGGCGAGCGGTTTTCCGGCCTTCGACAGCAGCTCCACCTTGTCGCCGTCGCGAAAGGCGAGGCAGCGGAAACCATCCCACTTCGGCTCGTACTGCCATTGCTTGCCGGTGGGCAGCGCCTCGACGAGGCGCGCTTCCATCGGCGGATAGCTCCGCGGAATCGGAAGACTCATCAGATCCGCTCCAGCTTTGTGGGGCGCTTGCCGCTCACTGCGTCCGCGATCGGGATGTGCTCGAGTGCCGTGACTTGCCGGCTATTCGCCGGTCGCGACGTCAGTGGCCGGCGATCGGGACGATGCGCGCGAGGATGACACGCGCCGCGTTGCGCTCGTCGTCGGCGAACAGCTGGTGTGCCTTGGCGGCGCGATACGAGGCGAGCACTTCGTCGCACAGCTCACGCAGGTGGTGACGGGTGCGACGATTGTCGGGAACGGCGCGCGGCCCGGTGCTGCTACCGTCGGCAGGCGAAACGATGCGTATCGACATCGGTGTGCGATTCGGTTGATATGCGTTCGAAGGCATTCGAGCGCGCCGGTCGCGGCGCGCTGGTGGCGCCGATGTAAGGCACGCCGCGTGCCGCTCCGCATTCCCCCATCGTGCGGCTCCCGGGAACGCCCGGCAGTCGCGTTACATTCAACCGCCTGATGGCAGACACCGCGAACAGTTCGCCCAACCGCGCCCCGAGCAGCACCCCACCGGCACCGCGCCCAGGACGTTTCGGCCAGCGGTTTCTCGCCTACCAGATCGCGGCCTGGCTGACGCTGCTCGCGCTGACCATCGGGCACCCGCTCGCGACGATCGGTGTGCTGCTGCTCTGCGCGTACGTGACGCTTCCGGCGGTACTCCTCTTCCGCTGGCGCGGTTGGCCGTTCTATCCCCGTGCGCTGTTCCGGATCCTCGTCGTGCGCGCCGTGATCTACGCGCAACTCCTGCTGCCGATCGTATCGGGCGCCGCACTGCTCGGCATCGCCGCCGGCGCGCTGGTCCACGCGCCGCTGGCCGGTGGACGGTGGGCCGCTGCCGTCGCATTCGCGCTCGCCGCGATCGTCCTGATTGCCGGCTACATCGGGTCGCTCACCCTCGCCGTACGTGAGATCGAAGCGCGCATCGAGTCGCTCCCCGAGGGACTCGACGGGCTGCGCATCGTGCAAATCTCCGATCTCCACGTCGGACCGCAGACCCCGCGCTGGTTTCTCTCGCGCGTGCGTCGGGCAGTGGACGCGCTCCGCCCCGACCTGATCGCCGCGACCGGTGACCTGATCGACGACCGCTCGGAGGACGTCGTGCACTACGCCGCTGCGTTCGGATCGCTGCGCGCACCGCTCGGCGTCTTCGCGATCGCCGGGAATCACGATGTGTACGCCGGTTGGGAGGCCGTCGAGCGCGAGCTGCGCGGCCAGACCGGGATGGTCGTGCTGGTGAACGAGTCGCGCGTCGTCGAGCGAAATGGCGCGCGCCTAACGGTAGCCGGTGTTGGCGACCCGGCCGGTCGCGGGCGCCGCCCTGGTGGCGGTGGGATGTCGCGCGTCGCGCCCGACGTCCCGCGTACCCTGTCCGCCGCGCCGCGCGACGTGCCCGTGCTGGCGCTCGCCCACAACCCCGCGCTCTGGCCCGAGCTCGCCGCGGCCGGCGTCGCCCTTACGCTCAGCGGACACACACACTGGGGACAGTTCGCCCTTCCCGGCTTCGGCTGGAGCCTGGTCACTCCGTTCCTGAAGCACTCGATGGGCGCGTATCGTGAGGGCACGTCGCTGCTCTACGTCCATCCGGGAACGGGCTACTGGGGGATACCATTCCGGATCGGCGCCCGGCCCGCGGTCACGGCGATCGTGCTCCGGCGTTCCACCGAAACCGCCATCGTCGAATGACCACACCAGCAATCCATCACGACGCCGCGCAATCCCGATTCGCGACCAGCACCGACGCCGGCGAGGCGGTGCTCGAGTATATCCGCAACGGACAGCGCATCACCTTCACCCACACCGGCGTCCCCCCTGAGGCGGAGGGAAGGGGAGTGGGAAGCGCGCTTGCCAAGGTGGGGCTGGACTACGCTCGCAGCGAAGGCCTGCGTGTCCGGGCGGCCTGTCCGTTCGTCGTCGCCTTCGTGAAAAACCATCCGGAGTATCAGGACCTCCTCGAAGCGCGTTAGCGCCGCGTCACGCAGCGATCCTGCAGCGAGCCGAGCACTGTCGCGTGTACGCTTCTTGCCCCCTGTGACGGGGTTGGACCCACCAACCCCGGATCCCCGCAGGAGGTACGAAATGCTGAGCACCCGAATGAATCGCCTTGCCCTGGTCGGCGGCGCCCTCGCGATGATGGCGTGCGCGAAGGAGAAGAGCACGACCACCGACAGCGCGGCTGGCGCGATGACTCCGGCCGACTCGTCGGCGATGATGGCGAACAAGCCCGCCGCCGCTCCCGCGATGACCGACGCGAACATCGTCGCCTATCTCGACGCCGTGAATATGGCCGACAGCTCCGGCGGCAAGGTCGCGTCGACGAAGGGGACGAACAAGGCGGTGCGCGATTACGGGATGATGATGGTGCGCGACCACCACGCATGGCGCATGGACGGAATGGCGCTCGCGAAGAAGGAGAACATCACCCCGGCGCCCGCCGCCAGCGACACGACGAAGAAGATGGCCGAGCACATGATGTCGTCGATGGGCTCGATGGCCAAGGGAGCCGCGTGGGACAAGGCGTACATCGACGCGGAAGTTGCCGATCACCAGGAAGTGCTCAACAACGCCAAGGCAGCGCACGATGCGACCCAGAACGCTGCGCTCAAGGCGTTGATCGAGAAGGCGACCCCCGGCGTCCAGAAGCACCTCGATCGGGCGAAGGAAATCGAGAAGATGCTGACTCCGGCGACCTGACCGGAGCGCACCGACCATCGCGTTAGGCATGTCGAGCGTGGAGCCCGTCGACCGATGATCAGCACCGTGCTGCTCGACGTCGACGGGACCCTGATCGACAGCAACGAGGCGCATGCCCGGGCATGGGCTGATACCTTGCGCGCGCACGGCTGGAACGAGGTGACCTGGCAGGCAATCCTCCCGCTGATCGGGATGGGTGGCGACAAGCTCCTGCCGAACGTCATCGGGATCGAGGCCGACTCGGCGCGCGGCAAGGCGTTGAGCACGGAGCGCAGCGAGCATTTCCTCACCGCGTATGCGCCGACCATCCGCGCCTTCCCGAAGACGCGGGAGTTGCTCGAGACCTTTCGCGATCGCGGCTTGAAGCGCGTGATCGCGACCTCGGCCGGTGAAGACGAACTGGCCGTATTGCTCGAGCGCGCCGGGGTGGCCGACCTGATCACCCGCGAGACGACCAGCGACGACGCAAAGGGCAAGTCCAAGCCCGATCCGAACATCATTCTCGCCGCGCTGGCCAAGGCGCATTCGGCACCCGGCAACGCGATCATGATCGGCGACACGCCCTACGACGTCGAGGCCGCGCGGAAGGCTGGCGTCGGCACGATTGCGCTCCGCTCCGGCGGCTGGGGCGACAAGCCCCTGGCCGGCGCGCTGGCGATTTACGCCAATCCGGCGGAGCTGCTGGCCCGCCTCGACGACTCGCCGTTAGGCACTCACAGCAGCTATTAGCTATCAGCCATCAGCCATCAGCTATCAGCTATCAGCTATCAGCTATCAGCTGTTAGCCATTAGCTGTTCGCTGTACACGCTGCTCGGCGGCGCGCGGTGTCGCAGTGCCGCCGTCGCTCAACGCTAACGGCTAACGGCTGCAGGCTAAAGGCTAACGGCTTCGGACTTATCGATAGGCGACGAGCACGCTGGCACGGCGACTGCCTTATATCGGGCAGGATTCACCCGACCGACAACCCGAAGGCGGAGGAGCAGCACATGGACAGCTTCGAGAAGAGCGGCCGCGGCGACGAGACGATCGGCAGTTCGCATAACGATGCGAACCGCGATCCAATCAGCGGCGCGCCGGGTGCGCATCCAGTGGGGACAGGGCTCGGCGCTGGCGGCGGCGCGGCGGCCGGCGCGGCGATCGGCGCGATCGGCGGCCCCGTCGGTGCGCTGGTGGGCGGCGCGATCGGCGCAGTGGCCGGCGGTCTCGCCGGAAAGGGCGCGGCCGAAGCGATCAATCCGACCATCGAAGACGAATTCTGGCGCGAGAACTATGCAAAGCGTCCCTACGCCGCCGCCGATCGCGGCTACGAGTATTACCAGCCCGCCTACAAGTACGGCTGGGAATCCCGCGCCAGGCATGGCGGCAAGGAATTCGATTCGGTAGCCGGCGACCTGCAGAAGGGCTGGGACAAGGCGCGCGGCGCCTCGACGATGGAATGGAACGAAGCGCGAGTCGCCGTCCGCGACGCCTGGCACCGCACCGGCAGCAGTCTCTGACCATCAGTCGGACCGCCCGTCGTTAGGCGGGCGCAACGCACCAAAGGAACGTGGTAACCGAACGGCATCGAGGCTCGCCCCTCGATGCCGTTTCGCCGTTTCGCCGTTTCGCCGTTCGTCCGGTTCGTTCATCGAGCATCCCGCATCTCCGACTCTCCTTACCCCGTTCCTCGCTGTTTCGAGTACGCCGTGCATCCCGCCCCGTCATAAACAGATGGCGTATGTAAGTACCTGCTTGCTTGGATCGCCCGCCGGTACTAGCCTTCGCGCCATGGACAGCCGAACAAAGATCCTCGACGCGGCGCAGCGCGTCTACGCCGAGCACGGGTTCCGCGGCGCGACGACCCGTCGCATCGCCGAAACGGCCGGAGTCAACGAGGTCACGCTTTTCCGGATCTTCGGCAGCAAGCAGTCGCTCCTCGAGCAGGCCGTGAGGCCTAACGCTGCACGGCGCGAGATCAGCGTGCTCACTGACGAACCGGTGGATCCCGAGGCCGAGCTCACCGCCTGGGTCAGTGCCCAGCTCGAGTTCCTTCGCGGGCGGCGCTCGCTGATCCAGCGGACGATGAGCGAGATCGAGGAGCGGCCCCAGCTCCTCGAATGCATTCGCGAAGGGCCGCAATGCGCCCACCGCGAGCTCAAGCGCTACCTCACGGCACTCGTCAAGCGGCGCTGGATCGACGTCAAGACCGACATCGATACCGGGATCGCGATGCTCATGGGCGCCATCTTCAGCGACGCGATGGGCCGCGAGATGATGCCCGAGAATTTCCCGCGCCCGGTCGCCACCGCGGGTTGCGCCTATGCCCGCTTCTTCCTCCGCGCCGCCGGGCTGCGGCGACCGCACGCCGCGAAGGCGGCAGCGACCGCAGCAGCCGCGCCTAACGGCCGCCGGACCACGAACAAACCAGGCATCGCCACTCGATGACACAGATATTCCTCCCGCGCCGCCGGCTGTCCGATACGATCGCAACCCTGCTGCTCGGCGCCGTGCTCAGCGTCGCTCCAGCGCTCGGCGCGCAGGCAACCGCGGCCACGCCGACCGCAGCGCCCGTCGTTCGCCCGCTGGCCCTCGATCAAGCACTCCGCATCGCCGAGGAGCGAAGCGAGGGTGTCCGCATCGCGCGCGCTGGCGTGCTCCGCGCCCGCGGGCAACAGTTCCAGGCGCGCAGCCAGTATCTGCCGCAATTCAATGGCTCGGTCGCCTTCGTCAAGACGATCCAGTCCCAGTTCGACGCGCTCTCGAAACTGGGCGGCGGAGGTCGCGACACCAGCTCGAATAGCCTCGCCAACAGCCCGATCGCCCGGATCTTTGCCGCGCGGCAAACGCTGACGCTCGGCGTCAACGGGCAGTGGAACCTCTTCGCCGGCGGACGGCTGCTCGCCGCCAATCGCATCGCCGGCGCCGCTCGCCGCTCCGCCGAGATCGGGCTGGCCAGCGCGCTGGCCTCCCTCAAGCTGCAGGTGACCGAGGCCTACTACGACGCCGGCCTCGCCGACCAGCTGGCGACCATCGCCGACTCGTCGCTCGCGCAAAGTGAGCGCACGCTCACTCAGGTGACACTGGCGAAGAACGTCGGCAACACATCGGAATTCGAGCTGCTCCGCGCGCAGGTCACCCGTGACAACCAGCGCCCATCCGTCATCCAGCGCCGCACGCAGCGCGACATCGCGCTGCTCCGGCTCAAGCAGCTGCTCGACATTCCCGCCGACGAGCCAATCGCCCTCGCCAGCGCGCTCACCGACAGCACGATCGCCGGCGTCGCCATGGCCGACGTCGCGCTGCCTGACGCGCAACTCGCCGACACCAGCGCCGACGGTCGTGCCCAGGTTCGCCAGGTCGCCGAAGCGGTGACCGTCCAGCGAAACCAGTTCCGGATCGCCCGCGCCCAGCGGTTGCCCGCGCTGTCGCTCAGCACTCAGTACGGAAAGATCGCCTACCCGACGGCCGGCATTCCCGCCTTCAATGCGTTCTATCCGAATTGGACGGTCACCGCGACTGTGTCGGTGCCGCTGTTCACCGGCGGCCGGATCACCGGGGACGAGATGGTGGCCCGCGCGAACCTGACCGAGGCGCGCGAGAACTATCAGCAGACGAAAGAGCTCGCCGCGCTCGATGCACGATCGGCGACCGCCGATCTCGAGCAAGCGGTCGCTGCGTGGCGCGCCAGTTCGGGCACCTCCGAGCAGGCGGCGAAGGCGTATCGCATCGCCGAGGTGCGCTACCGCGAAGGGATCTCGACGCAGCTCGAGCTCGCCGAGTCGCGACTGTTGCTCGAGCAGGCCGCCGCCAACCGGGCGAGCGCTGCGCGCAACCTCAAGGTCGCGCAGGTCCGCCTCGCGCTCATTCGCGACCTGCCGTTAGGCACGGTGCAGGGGACGAGCGCCGGAGCGGGCAGCAGCAGTGGGCAGTCACAGGCGCAGCCATCATCGTCGCAGGCGCAGGGCGCGAGCGGCGCGAACACTACGAACTCGACCGGGGGACAGCAGGAATGATCACGAAGAGGATTGTGTCGTACCGCGGGGCGATCGGATTACTGCTGTTCGCGGGCTCGCTCGCCACCACCGCCTGCAAGAAAAAGGACGCGTCCACCGAGACACTCGGCGCGGAGAAGGCGGTCGTCATCGGCCCGCAGGAGATCGCTGTCATCAGCGAGCGCCGCATCGAGACCGGACCCTCGATGTCCGGATCGCTCGCCCCCGATCGCGATGCGACGATCCGCGCCGAGGTGAGTGGCGCAGTGCTCCAGACCTACGTCGATCAGGGTACGCGCGTCAGCGCGGGCACCGTGCTCGCCCGCCTCGACGACACCGCGATCCGCGACGCCTTTCTCTCGGCGCGGTCAGGTGTGACCTCGGCGCAGACCTCGGCCGACGTTGCGAAGCGTGAGCTCGAGCGCGCGCAGAAGCTCGTCGCCGCCGGTGCGATCGCCGACCGCGACGTCGAGAACGCGAAGCGCGCCAGCATCGCCGCCGAGTCGCAGTTGGCCGACGCGCGCGCCCGTTTCTCGGCGGCCGAACAGCAGCTTGCGAAGACGACCATCAAGGCCCCGTTCGCCGGGGTGGTCAGCGTTCGCTCGGTGAGCGCGGGCGATCTCGCGTCGCCGGGCGCGCCGCTGTTCACCGTTGTCGATCCGACGAGCATGCGACTCGAGGGGTCAGTGCCCGCCGAGCAGGTCTCCTCCGTACGGTTAGGCATGCCGGTCACCTTCACCGTGCAGGGATATCCCGGCCGGTCGTTCACCGGGCACATCACCCGCATCAACCCGGTGGCCGACCCGACGACGCGACAGGTGCGCATCCTCGCCTCGATCCCCAACGATGGCAATGCGCTCGTCGGCGGACTGTTCGCCGACGGACACGTCGCCAGCGAGGCGCGGACCGGCATCATCATCCCGGCCAGCGCGGTCAACCAGCATGACTTCGTGCCAACCGTGACGCGCATCCGCCAAGGCCGCACCGAGAAGGCCGCGGTCGGGATCGGACTGCAGGACAGCGGCAACGAAACAATCGAGATCACCAAGGGGTTGGCCGTCGGCGACACAGTCCTCGTCGGCGGCGCGCAGGGGATCGCGCCCAACACGGTGATCCACGTGCGCGCGATCAGCGACCAGCCCTCGCAGTCGGAGTGAGATAACCATGTTCATCTCGGATTTTGCGATCAAGCGACCACTCGTCACCATCGTGGCGATGGTGGCGCTGGTCATCTTCGGCATCTTCGCGCTGCTCAAGCTGAAAACCGACGAATTCCCCGAAGTGGTGCCACCCCTCGCCTCGGTCGGCCTGATCTATCCCGGCGCCTCGCCTGACGGTGTCGAGAAGGAAGTGCTCGATCCCGTCGAGGAGGCGATCACGGCGATCAGCGGGGTGAAGACGGTCATGGGGAAGGCCTACGACGGCTACGGCTTCGTCATGATCGAATTCACCTTCGGCACGAACATGAGCGATGCGACGCAGGAGATCCGCGACAAGATCTCCTCCATTCGCGCCGACTTGCCTGTCGAGCTGAAGGAGCCGGTCATCACGAAGGTGAGCGACACCGACCGGCCGATCGTCTCGCTCGCACTGACGTCGTCGAACCTGACGCAGGCCGATCTCACCCGGCTCGCCGACCCGAAGATCACCCGCGAGCTTCGATCGTTAGGCGGTGTCGCCGAGGTGCAGGTGTTCGGCAAGGTGGAGCGCGAGATGACGGTCGAGCTGCAGCCCGACCGGCTCCAGTCGGCGGGAGTGAGCGTCGCCCAGGTGGTGCAGTCGCTGCAGGCACAGAACCTGGCGACACCGGTCGGCCGCGTCACCGGCGCCCTCGACGAGCGCTCGATCCGTCTCAAGGGGCGGCTCGAAAACTCCGAGGACTTCATGCAGATGGTGGTCGCCGAGCGCGGCGGACAGCTCATCCGGCTCGGCCAGGTGGCGGTCGCCCGTGACGGGACCGCGGAACCGCGTTCGCTCGCCCTTTACAACAACACCGACGCGGTCGGCATCGAAATCAAGAAGTCGCCCGGCTACAGCACGACCGATGTGAGCGACCGCATTCGCGCCAAGGTCGGCGACCTGCAGAAGGCACTGCCGAAGGGCACCGAGATCAAGATCGTGAAGGACGCCGGAGTCAAGGTGACGGCCGCGGTGAAGAACGTCGAGGAAGCGCTGATCGAGGGCGCGCTGCTGACCGTACTCGTCGTCTTCCTCTTCCTCAATTCGTGGCGCTCGACGGTGATCACCGGGCTCGCACTGCCGGTGTCGGTACTGGCCAGCTTCATCATGGTGCTGGTGCTCGGCTTCAAGCTCGAGACGATGTCGCTGTTAGGCCTGTCGCTGGCGATCGGGATATTGATCGACGACGCCATCGTGGTCCGCGAGAACATCGTCAGGCATGTCGAGATGGGGAAGGATCACTTGCGGGCGGCGCACGAGGGCACCGACGAGATCGGCCTCGCCGTCGCGGCGACGACCTTCTCGATCCTCGCGGTGTTCGTCCCGATCGGGTTCATGCCCGGTGTCGGGGGACAGTGGTTCAAGCCGTTCGCGCTGACGATCGCCAGCTCGGTGCTCGTCTCGCTCTTCGTCTCCTTCTCGCTCGACCCGATGCTGTCGGCCTACTGGCCCGATCCGCACCGGCCGGAAGACCAGAAGTGGTGGATCACGAAGAAGCTCGACCAGTTCAACCACTGGTTCAACCGTCAGGCACAGAACTACAAGAAGGTGATCGCCTGGGCGCTCGACCATCGTGCAGCGATGATGGTGATCGCGATCGGTACATTCCTCGCGTCATTCACGATCCCGGCGCACGGCCTGACCGGATTGGCGGTCGCACTCATGATCCTCGCGATCATTCTCTGGGCAATGCTCCACCGTGGGTTGGGAACGGTGGCGCGCATTGGCATCGGAGCGCTTGGCGCGACCGCATTCTTTTCCTTGCTCGGGTTCCCCCAGCTGCTGCCGCAATCGCTCACCTTCCGCAACGTTGGTTTCGGGTTCTTCCCGGTCGACGACCGCGGAGAGTTCATCATCGCGATCGAGACACCGGCTGGCTCGAACCTCGAGTACACTCGGCAGAAGGCCGCCGAGATCGATCGGGTCGTCAAGCGGCACAAGGAAGTCCGCTATACCTACGCAACGTTAGGCGACGCGGCATCCGGCTCGGTGGACGTCGGCAACATGTATGTCCGCACGGTGCCGCGCGGCGAGCGGAGCAAGAGCATCGAGATGATCGCTGGCGAGCTGCGCGGCGAGTTGCGGACTATCTCCGGCGTCACGCCGTCAGTGTTCACCACCGACTTCGGCGGCGGTCGGAAGCAGCTCCAGTTCCAGCTCCGTGGTGGCGACATCGCAACGCTGACCCGGGCCGCCGACCTGGTGATGGCCGAGGTGAACAAGGTGCCGGGCGCGGTCGATGTCGGCCTGTCGACGAAGGGACAGAAGCCCGAGCTGACGGTCCAGCTCAACCGCGGTGTCGCCGGAACGTTAGGGATCACTGCCGGGCAGGTCGCCCAGTCGCTGCGCCCGGCGTTCGCCGGCATCGATGCTGGCGACTGGGTCGATCCAACCGGCGAGACGCGGAACGTCCAGGTCCGGCTCGCTCCGGAGGCACGACGCAACATTGCCAACCTCGAGCAGCTGCCGCTCGTCATGCAGGGGCCAGCCGGGGCGCCGACCACCATCCCGCTCGGACAGGTCGCGTCGATCGAGCGGGGCACCGGTCCCGCGATCATCGATCACCTCGATCGCGACCTCGTCGTCACTGTCGAGGCGAACACCGCCGGCCGGGCGAGTGGCGACGTCGTCGCCGACATCATGAAGCGGCTCGACAAGGTCACGCTTCCCGGCGGCGTCCGGGTCACCGTTGGCGGCGAGTCGAAGGACCAGAACGAGGTGTTCGGGCAGATCTTCACCGCGTTAGGCACGGCGGTGCTGCTGATGTACCTGATCCTCGTCCTCCAGTTCGGGTCGTTCGTCGACCCGCTGGCGATTCTCGTCTCGCTGCCGCTGTCGCTGATCGGCGTGATGGTCTCGCTGTCGATCGCCGGCCAGACGATCAACATCATGAGCATGATCGCAATCATCCTGCTCGCCGGCATCGTCGCCAAGAACGCCATCCTGCTCATCGACTTCGCCAAGTGGGCGCGGGAGAAAGCCGGGATGCCGCTCCGCGAGGCGCTGATCGAGGCCGGCGCGATCCGCTTGCGCCCGATCCTGATGACCACCTTCGCCCTGATCGCCGGGATGATCCCGGTCGCCCTCGGCCGCGGCGAGGGTGCCCAGTTCCGTCAACCGTTAGGCGTGGCCGTCATCGGCGGCGTACTGACTTCGACCATGCTCACCCTGATCGTCATCCCGACGGTCTACGAGATCATGGACGACATGCGGGAGAAGGTGGCGCACCTGTTCGGCCGGTCGCCGGCGCAGAAGACCGCCGAGCACCGGATCCCGGTCACCGGCACCGCCGCGGTTGGCGAGTCGGGCGACTGACCGCACGATCGGGGCGGCGGCTCTAGCGAGGGCCGGCGCCAACATTTCGGGGGTCTGTGGGGTAATTTGACGGGGGCCGGCGATGACCGCCGGCCCCCGTCGTCTTCGCCACCCGCCCATGCGCCCCACGATTCGCTCGCTCGCACCACTCGCCGTCGCCGCACTGCTTGCTGGCTGCGCCAGCTTCGGCTCGATGTTTCCCTCGCACGAAGATGTGTTCACCCCGATCGGGCCGACCGTTGGCGTGGCACGCATCGAGGGGAAGGACACCAGCTGGGCGCTCGCCGGTGCCGGCTACGAGTTGACCAGCACCAGGCGTGCGCTGCTCCCGAGCGTGCAGGTCGCGCTCGACGGCGCAGCCGCCGACTTCCGCGCCTACTTCGTCGGCGACCCGCCGACGGTGAACATCGTCGCACTGCAGGCGAAGCGCGGGCAGCGACCGGACACCGCGCTACTCGCGCGCATCAAGGCGACCGGCGCGATTCCGGTCTTCGTTCGGCTCGGCGAGCAGGGGCGTGGCATGGGCGTCGGGCAGTCCGGCCCCGATCTCGTCTCCGTCGCACCGGTCGTGCGGGCGTGGGTCAGCGCGATGGCCAGTGCCCCGGTGGCGGGGAGCGCCGCAGCCAGCACCTCGAGCGCTGGCGTCCCGCGCTGGCTCGAAGTGTCGATCCCCGCGCTCATCGGCGGCTGGAGCGACGCCGACATCGTGTCCGCGCAGATCGGGATGCACCCCGATCGGATCATCGGACTGCGCTCGGTGTTTTCCGGGCAGCGTCCAGCGACTGATTCGAGCGCCGGCCGCGATCGTCGCGCAGACGATCCGCTGAACGAGAACTTCGGTCGGGACGACCGCGGGAATCGGCGCGGCGGTTTTGGCGCGCGGCGGAATCCGAAGGACATTCCCGCCCTGAGCGGCGGCGGGCTCTGGGACGCCGAAGCGCTGAGCATCACCAACTACCTCGCGACGCGCGAGGGCCGCCCCTTCATCGGGAGCGCGGCGCGTGCTCTGATGGGCGGCGCGTCGATGGACGAAGCGCTGGCTGGCGCGCGGATGGTGCCGCGCGACGTCGAGACTTTGGATCGCAGCTGGCGCGAATGGCTGGCGACGCAGGCCCAGGCGATCCGGGACGCGCGCTGACCAACGCACGGCGCGGGGTGGCTGTACGGACACACGGGAGGCGACACTCGTTGCGGGAGAATGGTGACCCGATCGAGGACCGCGCTGCGTGACCGCTGATGACGCGGTGGATGCGGCTCTGGTCGAGCGCGTCCGTACCGGCGATGTCGCCGCGTACGATGAGCTTGTGCAACGGCACATGCGCCGCGCGCACGCTGTCGCCTTTCGTCTGCTCGGCCATCGTGAGGACGCGGAGGATCTCGTGCAGGACGCATTCATCCAGGCACTCGACAAGATCGACAGCTTCGACCCACAGCGCCCGTTCGCGCCGTGGTTCTTCCGCATCCTGACGAATCGCGGGCTGAACGCACGGCAGTCGCGCGCGTTGCGCACCGTCTCGGAGATCCCCGACGATACGGCGACAGCGGCCGAGTCGCCGGCTGCGTCGGCCGAGCGTGGCGACCTGCGGTCGCGGCTGCGCCGGGCGGTGGCCGCGCTGCCCGAGCGCCAGCAGCTGATCGTGCAGCTGTTCGAGATCGACGGATGGACGAGCAGCGAGATCGCCGCAGCGTTAGGGATCGCCGATGGCACAGTCCGCTGGCACGTGCACGAGGCGCGGCGGATACTCCGCGAAGCGTTAGGGCCGCTCCGGCGGCAGGAGCAGGGTTGATGACCGACGATCGCGAGGTGCACTCCGATCCAATGCCCGATCCGCGGTTGCGCGCCGCGCTGGTCGACGCGTTCGGCGAGCTGCCGCCGGTCGACTGGGCGGCGATGAGCCAGCGGGCGCGGTCGGCGGCACTATTCCGGCTTCGCGCCGTGGCGCGCGTCGCGCCGTGGTGGGAGCAGGTCACGCCATGGGCGAGCCGGCTCCTGCCGCTCGGCGCACTGGCCGCCGCCGCCGCGCTCGCGCTGGCGATGGTCACTCCGCGCCTGTCGCCGACGAGCGCCGTCGCGGCGGCGACCGTATCGGCGGTCGCCGTCGACAGTCTCGACGCGGTCGCCGACGCGATCGTCGCGCCTAACGGCAGCGGCGCGGTGGCCGCGGTGGCCGGACCGGTGGACGATGATTGGTTCTGGAACGCGACCGCCGCGGCGCACCTGTCGGAGTCGCGATGACCGACACGACGCGAACCCCGGGCGACGATCCGGAGATCACCCCGCTGCGGCGGCCGAGTCGTCGCCGCGTGATCGCTCTCCTCGTCACCGGCCTGGCATTTGTCGCCGCGGCCGGTGTTGCCAGCGGCATCGTGCTCGAGCGACGCGTCCTCGCGCGCCACTGGGAGCATGGGTCCGGCGGACCGCGCGGGCACACCGGCCGGCACGGCCCGGGCGATGGCCCGATGCACGCGCGGTTCGGGCGTGATCTCGGACTGACCCCGCGGCAGGAGCTGGCGATCGATTCGATCTTCGCCCGCCATCGGCCCGCCATCGACTCGGCGCGCGCTGCATCCGAGCCGGCGATCCGCGCGATCATCGATAAAACACGGCGCCAGATCGATTCCGTGCTGACTCCCGAGCAGCGCGAGAAGGTGCACGCCCGCATGCTGCGCGAACATCCGCCGGGGGACTCGATGCCCCCCCGCGGAATGCGGTCGCCGCGGTTCTAGGCCGGCGCAGCTGCACGGCGGCGCGACCCAGCGTTTGCGCCGGGCAATCCGTACTAGCTGTCGTGTATCCGACTCCAATGACACTCAATATCAGCGCGCTCGAACGCGCCGTTCTCCGCGCGTTCGTCGCGGCGCTCGTCATCGCTGCGCCGTTTGGCGCACGGGCGCAGGCGCGCGCGACCCTCGCCGACTCGGCGGTCCCGATCACGATTGACGAGGCGATTCGCCGGGCGCGCCAGAGCGCGCCGGCATCGATCCAGGCGCGCGGCAGCGAGCGGTCGAATCGCGCCGCGGTGCGCTCGGCCTATGGCGCGCTCCTGCCTAACGTCAGCGTCAACCTCGGCGGCGCGCGGCAGTTCACCGACCCGAACAGCCGGACGCGGATCAATCCGCAGACCGGCGCCACCGAGACGCTGGCCATCTCGCCCTGGTCGTACAGCGACGGTTTGTCGCTAAACATGACGCTGTTCAACGGTGGCCAGAGCCTCTACGACATCCAGCTTGCCAAGGCGAACGTGCGGGCGTCTGAAGCAACCGGTGTCTCGCAGGACTTCCAGGTCGCGCTCGACGTTAGCCAGCAGTTCTACAACGCGCTGGCCGCCCACGAGTCGGAGGACGCTGCCCGCGCCCAGCTCGCGCTCGCCGTGCAACAGCTCCGCTATTCCGGGATCAGGGTGCGGAGCGGTGTGGCAACGAAATCCGATTCACTGCGGTCGCTCATCCAGCTCGGCAACGCGCAGCTCGCGCTGCTCACCGCGCAGACGAACCTCCGGTCCGCCGACGCCGCGCTCACTCGCATCATCGGCTCCGACGTCACGGTGAGCGCCGCGCCTGCCGACACGATCCTCCCTCCGCTCGACTCGATTGCGCTCGACACCGCCTCGCTCGCCCGTCTCGCCGAGAACGGGCCCGCCGTTAGGCAGTCGAAGGCGGCGCTGGCCGCGGCACGGGCAACTCGCCGCTCGTCACGCGCGCCCTACCTGCCGACGGTGACCGCCGGCTACTCGCGCTCCGGCAGCGGCGTTGCACAGTTCGGCTTCGGCAGCGACCCGTACACCTATGGCGGGCGACTCAACTTCGCGCTGTCCTATCCGCTGTTCAACGGTTTCGCGCGCGAGACCCAGGTCGTTCGCGCTGATGTCGCCGAGGACAACGCGAGCGCCGCACTGCGCGACGCCACGCTCGCCGCCCGCCAGCTGCTCGTCCAGAACGTCGACCTGCTCCGCACCGCGCAGCAGCGCACGAGTGTGCAGTCGGTCTCGGTCGTCGCCGCCGAGGAAGACCTTCGCGTCCAGCAGCTTCGCTACAACGCTGGCGCGTCCACGCTGCTCGACGTGCTGACCTCGCAGAATCAGCTCAGCCAGGCGCAGACCGCGCTGATCCAGGCGCGGTACGATTCGCGCGTCGCCCGTGCCCGGCTCGAAGCGCTCATCGGCCAGCGCCTGTCGCCGGCCGCCCGATGATGCGCCATCACGAACCCACTCGGTCTTCAATGCCACGCACTGCCCGCATTTTATCCTCCGGCGCGCTAGCGCTTTTCGTCGCGATCGCCGGAAGCGCCTGTCAGAAAGCGCCGGCCGCGGTGATCGCGATCCAGACCGCACCCGTCGAGCGGCGTGACATCGTCGCCAACGCCGAAGCAACGGGGACGGTCGAGCCGGTCAACGTCGTCGAGGTGAAATCGAAGGCGTCGGGACTGATCACCGCGATGCCGGTCGATATCGGCAGTGTCGTCAGCAAGGGCCAGCTCCTCGTCCAGATCGATACGCGCGACGTGCGCAACCAGTACGACCAGACCGTCGCCGCGCAGCAGGCCGCGCAGGCATCACTGAGCGTCGCGTCGGCGCAGAAGAAACGGTCCGACGACCTGTTCGGACAGGAAGTAATCACGCCGCAGGAACACGAGACCGCGGCGCTCGCTTACGCGAATGCGCAATCGCAGCTGGTCAAAGCGCGCACTGACATGGACCTGGCGCGGCAGCGGCTCGAGGACGCAACCGTGAAGGCCCCGGTCGCCGGCACCATCATCGCCAAGCCGGTGTCGCTCGGCCAGGTGATCACCTCGGCGACGTCGGGCCCGAGCGGCGGCACGACCATCCTGCAGATGGCCGACCTGAGCAAGGTGCGGATGCGTGCGCTCGTCAACGAGACTGACATCGGGAACGTCCAGGCGGGACAGGCAGCGACTGTCGTGGTCGACGCGTTTCCCGATCGCCGCTTCCAGGGCGTCGTCGAGAAGGTCGAGCCACAGGCGGTAGTGCAGCAGAGCGTGACGATGTTTCCGGTGCTCGTGTCGCTCGACAACAAGGAAGGCAAGCTGCTCCCCGGGATGAACGGCCAGGTGACGATGACCGTACAGAACAAGACGGGTGTCCTCGCGATTCCGGCCGATGCAGTCCGGGCGATGAAGGACCTCGCCATCTCGGCGCGTGCGTTAGGCATGAACCCCGATACCGTGCAGGCTCAGCTCAAGACGGCGATGGCTGCTCGCCGGGCGAGCGTCGGCCAGCGCGACAGCGCAGCGGGGGATGTAGCCGTCAGCGGGCGCCGGTCTCGCTCGGCATCGGCGCCTAACGGCAATCCGGGTGGCGGTGGTGGCGGTGGTGGTTTCGGCGGCGCTGGCGGTGGCGCCGGTAGTGGCGCAGGGATGGCCGCCGGTCGCGGCGGTGCGCAGCTGGTGTTCGTCAAGGACGGCACTGGCTACGCGCCACGGATGGTCCGTCTCGGCGTCACCAACTACGACTACACCGAGGTTCTCGACGGGCTCAGGGAAGGGGAACAGGTCGCGCTGCTCGCATCGGCCAACCTGCAGCAGCAGCGCACCGACCAGCAGGCGCGCATTCGCAGCGCGACGGCCGGCCCGCTCACCGCCGGGGGTGGCGGCGCACCGCGTGGCGGCGGCGGGCGAGGGCCGTGAGATGCTGTTCGGCGAAACGATCTCCGTCGCGTTAGGCGCGCTCCGCGCCAACAAGCTGCGCTCGATGCTGACCATGCTCGGCGTGATCATCGGCGTCGCGGCAGTGGTGGCCGTCGTCGCGCTCGGCCGCGGCGCCCAGCAGTCGGTGAACGCGCGCATCTCGGCGCTCGGCACCACGCTGCTGACGGTCATTCCCGGCCAGGTGTTCGGCCGCGGTGTCGCGTCGGGATCGGACCGCGCGCGCCTGACGCTCGACGACGCCAACGCCCTCGTCGCCCGTGGGACGCTGATCGACGCAGTCGAGCCGGAGATGACGCGTGACCTGCAGGTCCAGTTCGGCACGAGGAACGCCAGCACGTCAGTGATCGGCACGACCTCGAATTACCCCGAGGTGCGGAAGTACACGATGGCCAGTGGACGGATGTTCAGCGATGCGGAGGATCGCGGCCGCGAGCGCGTCGTCGTGCTCGGCGCGGCACTCCCCGATAACCTCGGTGCGGCCGGCCCATCGATGATCGGCCAACCGGTGCGCATCGGCGGGCTGCAGTACACCGTTGTCGGGGTGCTCGCCTCGAAGGGCCAGACCGGCGGATTCCAGAATCCCGACGACCAGGTGCTGATCCCGATCAACACCGCGCGCTTCCGCGCCTTTGGCACGGATCGTCTCCGCGCCCTCAACGTGCTGGCGCCAAGCGAGGCGCAGATTCCCGAGACGATGGCCGACATCGAGAAGGTGCTGCGCCGCGAGCACAAGCTGCGCCCCGGCGCCGACGACGACTTCCGGATCCTCAACCAGTCCGACTTCCTCGCGACGTTAGGCGAGACGACCCAGGTGTTCACCGCGCTGCTCGCTGGCATCGCCGCGGTCAGCCTCCTCGTCGGCGGAATCGGGATCATGAACATCATGCTCGTCTCGGTCACCGAGCGGACGCGCGAGATCGGCGTCCGCAAGGCGTTAGGCGCGACTCGCCGGAACATCCTCCTCCAGTTCCTGATCGAGGCAGTTGTCCTCTGCCTGCTCGGCGGTATCGGTGGCGTGGTCGTCGGCGCCGGAGGTGCGGTGCTGATGAGCAAGCTCGCCGCGTGGACGACCTCGGTGTCGGCGATGTCGGTCGTCGTCGCACTGCTCTTCTCGGCCGCGGTCGGGATCATCTTCGGCGTCTGGCCGGCACGACGGGCGGCCGCGCTCGATCCGATCGTGGCGCTGCGCTACGAATAGATCTCGGCGCCGCGGCAAACAGCCGGCGAAGCTTGGCCGGGACCTGCAACTTGTTCCGCGCCTGACGGAAGATGAGCCGGGATCGGTCAACCTTGGCGGTCAGAACGCCCCAACCCCAACTCTGCATTCCCGAACTATCAATTCGTTACGAATTGATAGTTCATTGATAGTGCAGCAGTGACTCGTCGCGCCTGGCAACCGCGCAAAGCCACTCCTGACCGTCACCCGCGATTCGCACTGCCCGATCGCCCGCGAAGCCGCTCTTTCAGGTCGGCCGGCGCGACGAAGATGAATGCCCGCCCCCGCCCCCGCCTTCGCTGCGCCAGCAGCTTGCGTTTCGCCAGCGCGTTCAAGTCCGCCCGCGCCGTCCCATACGCCACGTCGTGCGCCCGCCGATGAGAATCGATTGTGTATTCGGCCTGCGAGTTCTTCAACGCGTGAGTGAGCAGGGCGAGCTGCCTGGGATTGAGCTCTGCGCGCAATGACCGGGAATGTCGAACCAGGTCGTCCACCTCGCGCAGTTCGGTCGCCTTCGCCGCGAGATAGCTGTGCAGGTCGGCGAACTATCACTGAACTATCAATATAAAATAAATTGATAGTTGGCTGAGACGTACATTTTTCGCTGGGGCCGGGCGGGTTTAGCCGGGACGGTGGTACCCCTTTTATGCCCGCAGCCGGTTATCGCCTAGCGCGCGAGCCGCGCGGCGACGTGCGCGCGATCGACCTCGACCCGGGCGAGGCCTTCGGGGGCTGGCATGCGGACGAGGAAGTTGCCGCCTGACCGCCGGCCCGGCAAGATCGAGCGCGGTGTACGGAACGACCGGCTTACTAGTCCGGAACGATGAAAACTGTCAGGACTCTGCCGTGAGCGTCGGCGAAGCCACCGCCAGCATCGCCGTACCAGGGTAGGTAGAACGCCTTGCCAAACCGATAGACCTCTATCGTATCAGTCTCGAGGCCTCCTCCCCGTTGATCCATTCCCTCTGCGAATCGCCTGCAGGCCACCGCGATGAGCGGGGTGGTGAACGCCCGTACAAAGGCAAGGGAGTCCGTTGGCATACCGTACTCCTCCGGGAACCTGCGCATGCCTTTCTCCACCGTCGAGACAAACATGCCGAAGGCTGCGTTCGCCCGCGAATGCGCGATCTTCCTGCCTAACGTGCACCGCCAGCGCCGCTCCCGTGCCCGCGCGATTGCGACGCGAGCTCGATGTTGCGCGGCCGCGATCGAATCCTCGTGCGCGTGCGCCTCTCCCATCCGTCGCAGGACTATGTCGACGTGATCCGGGAACCGCCCTGGCTCGCCTAACGGCAGAATTACCGGTCCGTAACCGAAGCGCGCGACGCGGACACGCCGCGCCGCAGTCGGAACCTGGTCGAAAACCACCGCACCACTGTCGTCCGTTGCCCTGGTCAGCAACCCCGGCGCAGTCGCTGTCGCCGCCGAATCGCCGAGCAGCCACACCATTGCGGAGGCGATCGGCTTGCCCAGACCATCACGAACACTGACGCGGAGCGCCTGCGAGTCGGCGGCGATCGGACCGAAAAGTCCGACGAGCGCGATAATCAGGCGCATGACGTTCATCCTGCTGCAGCCTCCTGCAACAACCGCCACGCCTCGGCCACATGTCGCCGCTCCGTCCGGATATTCCCGATCGCCAACCGCAGCACGTACACGCCGTTGAGCTTCGTGTGCGAGATGAACGCTTTGCCTGACGCGTTCACCCGCTCGAGAATCATCGCGTTCAACGCTTCCCGTTCGGCCTCGTTCGTACCGTCAGGCGCATAACGGTAGCAAACGGTCGAGAAAGGTACCGGCGCCATCACCTCCCAATCCGCCTCGCCGCGCACCCACTCGGCGAACTCGCGCGCCAGCTCGCACTGCGCCCGGATGCGATCGGCCAGCCCGTCGGCGCCGAAGGCGCGAATCACCATCCACAGCTTCAGCGCACGAAACCGGCGACCGAGCTGCACACCGTAATCCATCAGGTTCACGGCGTCGGTGTGATCGCGCGAGGTGAGATACTCGGGCACCAGTGAGAACGCCCGCTTGAGGATCTCCGGCTGCCTGACGTACAGTACCGAGCAATCGACGGGCGTGAACAACCACTTGTGCGGATTGACGACCAGCGAGTCGGCGAGGTCGGCACCGTCGAGGACGTCGCGCATTTCCGGAACGACCGCTGCGCTGCCGCCATACGCCGCGTCGACGTGCAGCCACGGCTTCGCGCCTCGCTCCGCGGCCGTGCCCTCGTTCAACACCACCGCGATTGCCCGCAGCGGATCAATGCTCGTCGTGCTCGTCGTTCCCACCGTCGCGATCACCGCCAGGGGCCGCATGCCTTGCGCACGGTCCTCGGCGATCCGCTGGCGCAGGACGTCAGGCCGCATTCGGAAGTGCTCGTCCACCGGGATGTGCACGACGTTCTGGTGGCCGATGCCTAACGTGATCGCCCCCTTGTCGACGCTCGAGTGCGCGTGCTCGGAGCAATAGACGCGGAGCACCGGCAGGTCGGCGCGACCGGCCATCCCCCGCTCACGGACATCGAGTCCCGCTGCCTCGCGGGCCGCGGCCATCGCGAGCATCGTCGAGATGGACGCGGTGTCGTTGATGTGCCCGTGCCAGCCCGGCCCAAGTCCCATCAGCTGGCGCAGCCAGTCCGTGCTCCGCAGCTCGAGCTCCGTCGCCGCCGGCGACGTCCGCCAGAGCATCGCGTTGACGTTCAGCGCAGCCGTCAGCAGCTCGGCCAGGATCCCCGGCACCGAGGCGCTGTTCGCGAAGTAGGCGAAGAAGCCGGGGTGATTCCAGTGCGTGATCCCCGGCATGATCACCCGCTCGAAATCGGCGAGGATCGCGTCGAGCGATTCCGCTGCGTCAGGCGGCGCCACGGGCAGCGCCG
>JANMBU010000087.1:0-6862 GCA_031360575.1 Gemmatimonadaceae bacterium | reverse complement strand
CCGCTCGAGCACAAGGCGCGCGGCGCCGACATCCGGATGGTCTACTCGCCGCTCGATGCGCTCAAGCTCGCGCAGCAGAATCCGGATCGCCAGGTGGTGTTCTTCGCCATCGGCTTCGAGACCACCGCCCCGTCTACCGCGCTCACGCTGAAGCGTGCCCGCGAGCTCGGCGTGAAGAACTTCTCGGTGTTTTGCAACCACGTCACGATCATTCCCGCCATTCGCGCGATCCTCGATTCGCCCGACATGCGTGTCGAGGCGTTCGTCGGACCGGGCCATGTGTCGACGGTGATCGGCTGTCGCCCGTACGAGTTCATCTGTCGCGATTACGGCAAGCCGCTGGTCACCTCGGGGTTCGAGCCGCTCGATGTGCTGCAGTCGATCGTCATGATCCTCCGCCAGATCGAGGCGGGCGAAGCAAAGGTCGAGAATCAGTACGCGCGCGTGGTGCCGTGGGAGGGCAATCGTCCCGCGCTGCGCGTGATGTCTGAAGTGTTCGAGCTCCGTCCCTTCTTCGAATGGCGCGGACTCGGCTTCATCTCGCAGTCGGCGCTCGCCATTCGCGAGAGCTACGCCGAGTGGGACGCGGAGCGCCGGTTCAACGTGCCGGGTGTTCGCGTCACCGACCCGAAGGCGGCACAGTGTGGCGAGGTGCTCAAGGGAGTGCTCAAGCCGCACCAGTGCAAGCTGTTCGGCAAGGAGTGCACGCCCGAGCATCCGATCGGCGCGCTGATGGTGTCGTCGGAAGGTGCGTGCGCGGCCTACTACAACTACGCGCTGCGCAGAGCCGAGCCGGCGGGCGTGTGACTACCGAGATCCGGAACGTCGTGGCGCCTGCGGAAACGGCGCCGCCGATCCGCTTCCGCGATCCCCAGATCGAGATGGCGCACGGTGCCGGCGGCAAGGCGAGCCGTCGCCTGGTCGAAGGGCTCATCGCGCCGATCTTCGGTGGCGGAATGCTGCAGCCCCTCGCCGATGCGGCGTTGCTCGACGTCAGTGCGGGGCGCCTCGCGTTTACCGCTGACAGCTTCGTCGTGAAGCCCCTGCGCTTTCCCGGTGGCTCGATCGGCGACCTCGCGGTGAATGGAACGCTGAACGATCTCGCGGTATCGGGCGCGGCGCCAATCGCGCTGCTCGTCACGCTGATCCTCGAAGCCGGGCTGCCGACACCGGTGCTCGAAGCCGAGCTGCGGGCGATCGCCGCCGCCGCGCGCCGGGCGGGAGTGGCGGTAGTCGGTGGCGATACGAAGGTGGTCGAGCATGGTGCCGCTGACGGGATGTACATCACCACCGCGGGGATCGGCGTGCTCGACTCGCGCGTTAGGCTCTCGTCATCCGCCGTCAAGGTGGGCGACCAGATCCTCCTCTCCGGGCCGATCGGCGACCACGGCATCACCATCCTGCTCGCCCGCGGCGAGATCGACCTCGAGGCAAACCTCAATTCGGACACACGCTGCGTGCGGCCGATGGTCGATGCACTCATCGCCGCGGTTGGCGAAGGGCTGCACTGGATGCGCGACCCGACGCGCGGTGGCGTGGCCAGTGCGCTGAACGAGCTCGCCGCCGATGCGCGGCTGTCGATGATGATCCACGAAGACCGGCTGCCGGTGCGCGACGCAGTGCGTGGCGCCTGCGAACTGCTCGGCCTCGAGCCACTGCACATCGCCAACGAGGGACAGTTCCTCGCCGTGGTCGCCGCCGAGGTCGCCGACGCTGCGCTGGCCGCCGTCCGCGCCGCGCCCGGCGGCGAGGACGCGGTCCTGCTTGGCGAAGTTCGCGCCGAGCCAGTGCGGACGGTGGTCTCCGTCTCGCCCTACGGCAGTACGCGCGTCGTCGACATGCTCGTCGGGGATCCGCTGCCGCGGATCTGCTGAGCCGATGCTGCTCCCTAACGGTACGCCGCGATCGCCCGCCGCCGCGACGCTCGCTCCCGCATCGGTGCCAGTGGCATCGCCGTCGCTCGAGGCGTTTGTCCGCGAATCGCTGCTGGCCCGCAACGCGATCGCTGAGGCGTGCTTCGCGCGTGAGGCGCCGGCGCTGGCGCTTGTCTGCCAGGAGATGTCGGCGCGCTTTCTTCGCGGCGGGCGGCTGCTCGCCTTCGGGCGCGGCGCCTGCGCAACCGACGCGGCGCATGTCTCCGTCGAGTTCGTGCACCCCGTCATCGTTGGCAAGCGCGCGCTGCCCGCGCTCGATCTCTCGGCGGGGTTCGCACCGTGGACGTCGGTGATCTGTCGGCCGGACGACATCGCCATCGGCTTCGCTCCACCCGAAGGCGACGATGAGGTCAGCGCCGCGCTGGCCACGCTCGGTCGCGCCGGCGTGCAGACACTCGCGCTTCCCGGACTCGGCGGCGACTACGCGCTGACACCGCCGTCGAACGATCCGTTCGTGCTCCAGGAAATCGTCGAGATTCTCTATCACACGCTCTGGGAGACGGTGCACGTCTTCTTCGAGTACCGGTCGCGTGGGCACGACGTCGGCGAGTCGAGTTTCCTCTATCCGTATCTCGGCACCGCCCAGCAGGACACCAGCACGCTGCTCGCGACGGTGGCGGCATCCATCCGCGAGAAGGCGGGTGACGACGCACAACTCCGCGCACGCGTGGCCGCGGACCAGTCTGACCGCATCGTCGCGGCCGCGTCGATGATCGCCCAGCGCGTGGAGGCGGGCGGGAAGCTGCTCGTGTTCGGGAATGGCGGCTCGGCGACTGACGCCAACGATTTTACAATCGACTGCGTCGCGCCGCCGAAGCGCTACCGCCCGATACCCGCGGTCTCGCTGTCGATCGAGCCGGCGACGATGAGCGCGATCGCCAACGACATCGGACCCGATGCGATCTTTCTCCGCCAACTCATCGCCCACGCCGCGCCTGACGATGTGGCCTTTGCGTTCTCGACGAGCGGCAACTCCCGCAACGTCGTCGCCGCGCTCGAGGAAGCGCGACGGCGCGGGCTGGCGACGATTGCGCTGCTCGGCGACGACGGCGGCGAGATCGTCAGGCGGAAGCTGGCCGACGTCGCCGTGATCGCGCCGAGCGACTACATCCCGCGAATCCAGGAAGTACAGGCGTCGGTCTATCATGTCCTGCGCGACACGGTCGAGCGCTGCCTGACGGACAACGCCGATGCCTGACGTCGAGCTCTTTGGCGGGAGCGGCTGCCAGTTCACCAGCGAGCTGCGCGAGCAGCTACTCTGGGAAAAGCGGGAATTCGTCGAGTACGACGTCGAGACCGACGAGGTGGCGCTGCGGCGAATGATGGCGCTGACCGGTGGCCAGCGCGGGATTCCGGTGCTCGTCGAGAAGGGCCGCGTCGTGCAGGTCGGGTGGCAGGGGCGCACCTGTGCCGTTGCACCGCCGCCTGATACGCGGTCAGACGACGGCGCCTAACGGCCGATGGAGCAGATACGGGCGCATGCGATCCGCGTACGCGGAATCGTCCAGGGGGTCGGCTTCCGCCCGTTCGTCTACCGCTTGGCGCGTGAACACGCGCTCACCGGCTGGGTGCTCAACGACGGAGCCGGCGTCCGCATTCACGCCGAGGGGGGCGTCGAGTCGCTGGCCGCCTTCGAACGCGGGTTGCGCGAAGGGGCGCCGGCCGCAGCGCAACTCGAGCGTATCGAGAGCGCCGAGACAACGGCGCAGGCATTCGGCGATTTCCGGATCGTCAGCAGCGAGCCCGGGAGCCAGCCGACGGCGGGAATCACCCCGGACCTCCCGGTCTGCGACCGCTGCCTGACGGAGCTGTTCGATGCGACCGACCGACGCGCGGGCTATCCGTACATCAACTGCACGGAGTGCGGGCCGCGTTACTCGATCGTCCTCGGGCTGCCTTACGATCGAGCATCGACCACGATGCGCGACTGGACGATGTGCGACCGATGCGCTGCCGAGTACGATGCGCTGGACGATCGCCGCTTTCATGCGCAGCCGACGGCGTGCGCGGAGTGTGGTCCGCACCATGAGTTGCGCGCGGGCGATCGGGTAGTCACCGGCGACGCCGCCGCGATCGCTGCCGCGGTCACGCTGCTCGGCGAGGGTCGCATCGTCGCGATCAAGGGACTCGGCGGCTACCACCTCGCTTGTGACGCCGACCAGCCGCTCGCGGTGCGTGCGCTGCGCGAGCGAAAATTCCGGAAGGAAAAACCGTTCGCGCTGATGGTGCGCGACGTCGCGGTCGCGCGACGTACGGTCGTCCTCGAGGCTGAGAGTGAGGCGCTGCTGACATCGGTGGAGCGGCCAATCGTCCTCGCACCGGCGCGCGAATCGCTTTCAGAGGTTGCGCCGGATACTCACGAGATCGGCGTGATGCTGCCGTACACGCCGCTGCACCATCTGCTGTTCGCGGCGGGTTCGCCGGATCGACTGGTGATGACCAGTGCGAATCGCTCCAGCGAGCCGATTGCCTATCGCGACGAGGACGCCGCGGTGCGACTGGCCGGGATCGCCGCCGCAATGCTCGTCGGCGCGCGGCCGATCGCGCGGCGCGTCGACGATTCGGTGGTGCGTCTTGGCGCCGCCGGGCCGGCGATACTGCGTCGCTCGCGCGGATATGCGCCGGGCGCGGTCGCTACGCTGCCGGTAACGCGCCCGATCCTCGCGCTCGGCGCCGATCTCAAGAACACGGTGACGCTGGTGGTGCGGGGGCGGGCGATGGTCAGCCAGCACATCGGAGATCTCGAGCACGCCGAGGCGCGCACGGCGTTCCACGAAACGGTGCGCGACCTGCTCGCGATGTACGAGGTCGCCGATGACGAGCTGCTGGTCGCCCACGATCTGCATCCGCAGTACGCATCCACCGAACACGCACTCGCGTTGCCGAACAGCGAGCGACACGCCGTGCAGCATCATCGCGCGCACATCGCGAGCGTGCTGGCTGAGCGCGGCGCGCTCGATGAACGGGTGCTCGGGATCGCCTGCGACGGGACGGGCTACGGCGACGATGGCGCGATATGGGGCGGGGAATTCTTCGCCGGAAGCGTCGCCGAAGGCCTAACGCGTGTCGGCCACCTGCGGCCCGTCTTGCTGCCGGGCGGCGATGCGGCGGCGCGTCATCCGGTGCAGAGCGCGGCTGGCTTCCTGGCGGCGATCGACGATGGCTCGCTGCCCGACTTCGCCGGCGCGCCCTTCGGATTCCCGCAGCGCTACGCCGAGGCGCGCGCGCTCACCGCGAGCGGTATCCGCTGCTTTCAGTCCACATCGATCGGACGATTGTTCGACGCGGTCGCGGCGCTGCTCGGCTTCACGCGCGCGATCAGCTATGAAGGGCAGGCGGCGATCTGGCTCGAGCAGGTCGCGCGGACGGCGCCGCGGTCGGAAGTGTTGTCGTTCCCTTTCGTCGCTGGCGAACTGGATTTCCGCCAGGCACTCGAGGAGATCGTTCGCAATCGAGCGCGAGGTCAGGCGCCGGCGGAGATCGCGCGGTCGTTCCACTCCGGGCTTGCCCGCGGGCTGGCCGACGCCGCGCGCGATTTATGCGAGATGCATGGGTCGAGAACCGTGGCACTGTCTGGCGGCGTATTCCAGAATGACCTGCTCCTGCACGACCTGCTCGCTGCACTCGCGCCGAGCCGGCTGACCGTCTGGACGAACCAGGCCGTGCCGCCTAACGATGGCGGCATCAGCCTCGGGCAGGCGGCGATGGCTGGCGTCGCGATGCGGGGGTGATCTCGGGCGCGACCGTCCCCGTCAACGGTTGCCTCGCGCGACCGAACTTCCCTAACGTTGAGAACCGTCATGTCCAGCACTCGTTCCGCGATCACTGCCGCGCTCCTGCTCGTCGTCGCGTGCGGCAAGCCGGAGCCCGCGCAGTCAGCGCAGTCACCGCAGCCGGCACAGGCCGTCGCCGCTGCGATTGCACCGACCGTCGCCCAGAGCGCGATCGACTCTCCGCGCGTGGTGCTCCGCGGTGACAGCGCGAAGCCGTCGCGCGAAGCCACACCGTCGCCGGACACCGCGATGTTCGCGGGCGGCTGCTTCTGGAGCATGGAGCGTCCCTTCCAGCACGTGCCTGGCGTCCGCTCGACCACGGTCGGATACGCTGGCGGGCACACGAAGAACCCGACGTACGAGCAGGTGAACACGCGGACGACCGGCCACACGGAGACAGTGCTCGTCGAGTTCGACCCGTCGAAGGTCAGCTACGAGAAGCTGCTCGATGTGTACTGGCACAACATCGACCCGGTCACCAAGGACCGGCAGTTCTGCGACGTGGGCCCCGATTACCGCACGGTGATCTTCACCCACGGCGCGATGCAGCGGGCCGCCGCAGTGCGCTCGAAGGAAGCGCTCGACAAGTCGGGGCGCTTCAAGACGCCGGTGGTCACCGAGGTCGCGGCTGACGCTCCCTTCTGGCGGGGCGAGGACTACCACCAGCACTTTGCCGACCGGAACCCGGCGCAGTACGATGCCTATCGCCGTGGCTGCGGCCGTGATGCGCGACTTCACGAGTTGTGGGGGGATGCTGCGTCGCCGTACGTACCGGCGAACTGATGCCCGTCCGGCAACTGAAGCGTTAGGCGCTGCGGCGAGCCCGGCCGGCGGTCGCGGTTGGTTATGGCGCGGGGCTGACGGTGGTCGGACGAATCGTCGCCGGGGTCTCCCTCTCGATCCGGTGGCTTCGTGAGCGGGCGGCGCGGAAGAAACAAAAGTGGCGAGCTGGAGGCGGGCCGCTTTCGCGAGTGCGAACTGTCGAACGACGTAATCACTGGAAGAGCCTTCCGGGCTCACCGCAGCACGGCGAACGGCCATTAGGGCAGTACTGCCTTTCGCAGTGTTGTGCGCAGCGTTAGGGAGATCGCACTACATCTGGACAGTCTCGAGGAGTATTGAGTTGCGGCGTACCGTTGATGTAGACTATTTACA
>JANMBU010000082.1:0-42877 GCA_031360575.1 Gemmatimonadaceae bacterium | reverse complement strand
GGCCGGCTATCCCCCTGAAGACGGAAGGTCGCTCACGTGTTACGCACCCGTTCGCCGGTCGTGGATTGCTCCACGCCCTCGACTTGCATGTGTTAAGCACGCCGCCAGCGTTCGTCCTGAGCCAGGATCAAACTCTCCAATAGACAAGTCCAATTCAGCTCTACTCGAACAGCTGCCACGCTGTCGCGTGACAGCGTGTCCGAATCACTTTATATCGAATGATCAGGTTTGAACTCTCGCCGCAGCCCTGTCAGCCGCGGGTCAATGAGTCCGCCTCGCACATCCGTTATCCCAATATCGATTATCAATCAGCTACTACAAAAAACAATTCAGCGTCGCATCAGCGACAGCCTTCAACAATACCCAATTCGGCGTTTCGCGTCAACCCCTGGAGCACCGCTCACGCAAGAAAAAATGACCGCGAAATCGTCCGCGCCAAAAACTTCATCGGCAGCCTTCCAACATATCGAAAGCTCGTGCTGCGCACAAGTGCTCCACGAACGAAACGTGCACACTGCGTCACAACTCGACGAAATCCGTTGCGGACGGTGCTGCACGACTCGCCGCACCGTTCCGGAAGAACGAGGGAGGAACCTTCCCTACACACGCGGAGTCGGGAAAGATCCCGCAGCGAAAAAGTCAGATACGTGAAGGAAAAAAAACGGCCCGCCAATCGGCGGGCCGCCAAATGCGCCCTCTCGGAATCGAACCGAGAACCTACTGATTAAGAGTCAGTTGCTCTAACCAATTGAGCTAAGGGCGCTCGAGCATCCGTCCAACTTCGCCATCAGTCCAACAACGCTGGCGCGCCAGGAGGGAATCGAACCCCCGACCCACAGCTTAGAAGGCTGTTGCTCTATCCAACTGAGCTACTGGCGCTTCACCTGCGGCGAGCGGGCTGCGAGGCACCACTTGCCAGGTCGGGGCGCCCGGATTTGAACCGGGGACCTCCTGCTCCCAAAGCAGGCGCGATACCAGGCTACGCTACGCCCCGCTGAGGACGGAATGGTAATTCGCATCATGACGCCGGTCAACTGGCTGCCCGCATCTTCCGCACCGACAACGCGTTCACTCACCGATCGCGTCGCGGAGCGCACGTATCGCCCGCCCGCGATGGCTGATCGATCCCTTCTCGTCCGCGCTCGCTTCAGCGAAGGTGCAACCAAGTTCCGGTGACCAGAAATATGGATCGTAGCCGAAACCGCCGGCGCCGCGTGGTTCGCTCACGATGAGCCCACGCACTTCTCCCCGCTGCGTCACTGCGCGCGCGGCATCGACGTATGCTGCTGCGCAGACGTAACGCGCGCCACGCCCTGGCTGGCCCGCAGCCTCGGCTGCTCTGAGCGAAGCGAGCAGCAGCAGGTTGTTAATTGCGTCGAGCGCAGCGCCATCGAGATCGGCGCGACCGCTCCACCGCTTGCTGCGGATACCGGGCTCCCCGCCAAGGGCGTCGACCTCGAGCCCAGAGTCATCCGCTAACGTCGGCAGGGCCGTACGCGTATGGAACCACCTCGCTTTCGCCAACGCATTGTCCTCGAACGTTGCGCCCGTCTCAAGGTCGCCTTCACCGGGGTCGGCAGGAAAGGCGACATCGTCGAGCGTCACGATTGTCCTGCCTAACGGGGCGAGCAGCGTCGCGAGCTCACGCCGTTTCCCTTCGCTCCGCGTGGCGAGCAGGATGATCGCCTTCTCGACCATGCGTTTCACAAAGGGCGTTCAGACGGCGAGTGCGGTCGCCTGGGCCACGTCGAGCCGCCGAGCGCCGTCCACTGCCAAGTCGAGCAAGCGATCGAGAATCGCGCGATCGAACAGTCCGTGCTCACCTGTTCCCTGCACCTCGACGAACCGGCCCTCTTCGCTCATAACGACGTTCATGTCGACTTCGGCGACCACGTCCTCGGCGTATTCGAGGTCCAGCCGCGGTTCGCCGCCAACAACGCCGACGCTGACAGCGGCAATGCGACGCCGGACAGGGGACCGTGCAACGCGGCCGGTGCGCACCATCCATTCGAACGCATCGATCACGGCCACACACGAGCCGGTGATCGCGGCCGTTCGTGTCCCGCCGTCCGCCTGCAGAACGTCGCAGTCAAGTTTCAGCGTGAACTCGCCGAAGCGAAAGTCATCGAGCATGGCGCGGACGCTGCGGCCGATCAGTCGCTGGATCTCCTGGGTGCGCCCTCCAAGCTTATCGCGCTCACGTGATGAGCGGGTGTGAGTCGCGCGGGGAAGCATGGCGTATTCAGCGGTGAGCCAGCCTTCGCCGCGCCCGCGGCGCCACCCAGGCACGCCATCCTCGATCGACGCCGTGCAGAGCACGCGCGTCGAGCCGAAGGCGACAAGGCAGGATCCTTCGGCATACGGAGCGGCGTGGCGGGCAAGGCTCACCGGGCGGAGTTCGCCAGCGGCGCGGCCGGATCGGGGGACGTTAGGCATGGCGAGGGGCGCGGAGACGCTCGATAATCGCGGTCGTTGACTGACCCGGGGTCAGCGGGATGATCACGCACTCACCGCCCCAAGCGCGTACCTCGGCAGCACCGACGACGGTATCGACCGAATAATCGCCGCCCTTCACGATCACATCCGGGCGGAGACGCTTGACGAGTTCGAGGGGCGTGTCCTCGTCGAACACGGCGACGGCGTCGACCGTCTCGAGGCCAGCGAGGACGTAAGCTCGTTCGCCTTCCGAGCGGACCGGGCGATCCGGACCCTTGAGGCGCCTAACGCTCGCGTCGCCGTTGAGGCCGACGATGAGGGCGTCTCCGCGCGCGCGCGCGCCACGCAGGATATCGAGGTGCCCGGGATGGAGAAGGTCGAACACGCCATTGGTGAAGACGACACGACCCGATTGGTTCGCTCGCCAGGCGAGGGCGCGTTCCCAGTCGAGAACCTTCCGCGCCGGGTCGAGGGCACTCAGAAAGTAGTCTCCACGCGCGGCCGGAAGTGAATCTCCCGGACGTAGAGCGGCAATTCGACGTGCTCGTAGTACTCGGCCGAGATACTGATGTGTCGTTCGCGTCGATAGATCTGCACGCTGTGCGCTTCCGGCGGGAGGTTCAGCGTATCGGCGGCGAATTTGAGGTTGTTTCGAATCGCCGCATCGTCGAAATGCGCGGCGAAGTGGGCGTTCTGTTCCATCGAGTCGAGAAAACGATAATAGCGAAGGTACACTTCGCCGAAGTTGACGGCGAAATATCCGGCGGCTACGACGAGGAGCAGCGTGACGAGGCAGCCCAGCGACGAACGGCCGCCGCGGACGCGCCTAACGTTCACCATTGGGATTGCGCCCCCTCGATCACGTCGGTCACCAGCTTGCGAAGCGCTGCGCGCCGTCCGTTCACCTCATTCGGTTCCTCATACTCGCCTTCGGCGGTGATTCCCTTGCGCTGCCAAAGCATCTTGCCCGTCTTCTGGTCGACGATCTCGATGTCGCAGACGATCTGGAGCTTCCGCCGCGCTGAGGTGACCTGTCCGCGACTCGATGAATACGAGATGGGGATTCCCGTGTCGTAGCGGAGCAACGTGCCGCGGACCACCGCATCAGCCCGTGTCTCCGGCGCGTCGCGAAGTCCGAGGCGCGCCTTCATTTCCGATCGCAGCGACTCCCACATTTCGCGCTGCAGTTCCGCCTGCGGCGTCTCGTTCTCAAAGGGAAGAACGGCAACAGTATGGATATTGGACGGCAGTCCGCCGCCGGCAAAGCCATAGGGCCAGCACCCAGAGGCCGTGATCAGCAGTGCTGCGACGACGCTAAAACGACCAGATCGACCCATCGAACTCCGTGTTGCGGTCCACATTGGTGATCACCAACTCGAGCGACCTTCGGGAAGCAGCGTCGAAATATCGCACGCGTCGATCATCGGCGCGAACGACACTCTGAACAATCTTGCCGTCGTCGATTCGTTCGAGGCGGCGGAGTGTCCCGGCGGCGACCGTCACGCGCCAGACCGTCCCGCGACCGATATCCACGCGCAGGGTGTCTCCATCCATGCGAGCGGTTGTGTCAGCGGATGGTGGAACCGCCAGTCGGCCCAGCGCTGCCCAAAGAAGTGGTGGCGGCGGGATCAGCTTGCGGACGGCGGCCGGTCCCGGGGCGTGCAATTCATCGCCGATGAGGACGGCAGCACCTCCACCGAGCCCACCGCGAACGAAGAGGTCAAGGCGCGCGGAATCGGGCGCGGCGGCGCGCACTGCTCCCTCGCCCGCCGCATGGATGTCCGGATCTTCGTACTTCCAGTCGAACACGTAGCGCGTGTGGCCGACCGGCAGCTCGATCGGCGGGATGGCGGCACGAACGGGGACCCCGGTCAGAGGACGCGCTTTGGGTACGCAGCCACCGGTGAGCACCGCGGTGACCGTCAGGCAGGCGAGCAGCGACTGGCGGCTCACGGTATCACAATATTGGAGATCGCGTCGCCCTGGACCAGCCGATCCATCGCATCCTGACCGCTGACGACGCGAGCAAAGATCGTATATCGAGCGTCGAGGTGTGGCTGCGGGGAGAGCGTGAGAAAATACTGGCTTCCCCCAGTGTCCGGTCCGGAGAGTGCCATACCGACCGCGCCGCGCGTGTAGCGGCGCGTGTTGATTTCGTCTCGAATCGCATAGCCCGGACCGCCGTTGCCATCGCCACGGGGATCGCCATCCTGGGCAACGAAGTTCGGGACGACGCGGTGGAAATGGACCTTCCGGTAATAGCCCCGCCGGGCGAGGGCGACGAAGTTGGCTACGGTGAGGGGGGCATCCTCTCCAAGGAGCTCGAGCACGATCGGGCCGCGCGCGCTTTCAATACGTGCCTGCAGCGGCATTCCGGCGAGTGCCGGCGCAACGAAGTCGCGGACCGTCGCCTCATACCACGACTGAGCGCGCGAGACGCCTTCGTTGCCAGGCCACGCCGAGAGCGGAGCGGCACCGTGCGCCTCCGCCCTCACGAGCGGATCGGCGGACGGGGGGAGTGCGGCGAGCATTGCGCGGAGGGAATCGGAGAAGGCGAGACTGTCGCGCCGCCAGGCATTGGCCACGTACCGTATCGCGGCAATTCGCGCGTCGTTGCCGGAATCGTGGGCGGCGAGCGTGTAGCTCCCGATCACCAGTGGCAGCTCCGAGGCACGAGCGCTATCGGCGAGCGCGAGGATGGCGGTAGCGCGAACAAAGAAATCGGGATCGCGCAGTGCAGCGCGGACGGCCTGCCGGCGGGATGCGCGGGGTCCGGCGGAATCGAGAAAGGTGGCAATCGCCGCAACTGCGGACTGCCTAACGCGTGGGTCGGGATCGCCGAGAAGCGGGGTCGCGATCGCAATTCCTCGCGTCGGTGAAGGTGCGAGCGCCGCCGCATCGGCGAGCGCAGCACGCAGGCGCCAGTCGCCGGTGGTGGCCCACTGCTCGTGGGCGGGGAGGGCGACTCCCGAGCGGGTCGCCGACTCAAGAAGACTGCGGCGGAACATGGTGCCGGTGTCGGCGCTCCACAGGGAAAGCCAAAGATCAGGCGCCAACCGGCGGCCGGCGAGCGACTGCGCCGCGGTGATGCGGACGTTAGGGTCGGTATCGCGAACGGCGCCGATCACCGGCTCGACCGCCGAATCACCGAATGTGCCGAGGGAACGGAGTGCGTTGATGCGCACATGCGCGGATGGATCGCCGGCCAGCCGCCGTAGCACCCGCGTTCCCGGAGTGCTGAGCGAGTCCCCCGCTGACGACCGGACGATAGCGCGCGCGATCTGTGCGCGAGTTTCAGACGCGGCGCACGCGTAGCGCGCGCCCGGGACGAGCGCTGCACTGTCTTGAGCGCCAATTCGCGGGTCACCGGCCAGGGCGATCAGCGCGCCAAGTCCGGCCGTGACATGGGGGCGGGACAATGCATAGGCCGCCGCCCACCGCGCGCACGGGTCGTCGCCGGTGAGCGCCCGAATAGCCGCTGCAGCGGGTACGGGGCGGAGCCTGGCAAGCGCGAGCAGCAGTTCGATCCGAACCGGCCCGACGACAGAATCTACGTGCGCGACGATCGTTGCCCGTGCCGGCTCGCCGATCTCGCCGAGTGCAAACGCCGCCTGAGTGGCGACTGGAGTCGGTGTGAGCAGGGCGGAGTCTAGTGCGGGCACACCGGCGGAGTCGTGGAGCAAACCGAGTGAGAACGCAGCCCGGGCAGCGACGCTCGTGTCGGGGTCACGGAGCAGAGCGCGCAGCGTCGCGGCCGCGCTGGAAAGATGCAGTTGTCCCGCCGTGAGTACCCCAGCGCGCCTAACGGCGGGATTTGTGCTGCCGATCGAGGCGGCGATCACCGCGGTGTCGGGGCGACGGGCATCAGCCGCCGAGAGCACACGCGCATAGAGCGCGACATCGGCCGGGGACAGCGGTGACGGGACGGCGCCACGAGCGCTGGCGCAAGCCGCGGCGAACCAGATGATGCCTAACGTGCTGATGCGGGCGAACAACGGTCCGGGGCGCAATTGACCCTCAGCGTGGGGGAAGATCGCGACGGAGCAGCTCGCGCGTTTCAGCAGGTAGCTGGACCGACCGGCCAGCGGTATCCAATGCGACGAGTACAGTACTCGCCGTGACGAACCTTGTGCGATTCTCTGCGTGGATGACGGAGTAATCGAAGGTGAGCGCGCGGCTGCGGACGTCACGAAGTGTGGTCTCGATGCGCACGATCTGATCGTAGCGCGCGGATGCATGATAGCGAATGTTCGCTTCCGCCACGGCGAGGAGCATCCCGGCGCGTTCGAGATCGGCGTAGGTCGCCCCGCGCGCGCGGAGGTATTCAGTGCGACCGATGTCACACCAATGGAGATAGTTGGCGTGATACACCACGCCCATCTGGTCGGTTTCCGAGTAGCGAACGCGGAATTCCACGGCATGCATCGGGCGCCCCGGCACGCTCAAGTCTCCAGGCCGACCGCGCGGGCGCGATCACGCGCGCTCGGGGTGAGCAACGCTCCGCGAGGAAGCGTTCCTCCCTCGCGGGCGATCCGCAGCACATCCCGTTCTGTAACCAGGGCGCGGCGGGTCGCTGCCGGAGGGGCGGACGCGATGATCCGCGCGCGGTCTCCGGTCTTGATTGCGGCGGCGAACGCTTCGTCGGAATCGAGATGCAGCTCGGTCGCATACTGCTTCCCGGCGCGAACGAGCACGGCATGAAATGTCACGGCTCGCGCGCCGGCGCCGACGCGAACGTCGAGTCGATCTCCATCGGCGATCCCCCAACGGGCGGCGTCGTCGCTGCTCAAATGCAGATGTCGCGCGGCGACGATGACGCCGCGGGTAAGCACAACACTCCCGGCGGTGCCCTGCACAGTCAGTCCTCCGACCGACTGGTTGAGCGCACCACTCGCGCTGACTGGCGGGTCGATCCCAAGACGGTGAGCGTCGGCCAGTGAGATCTCGACCTGCGTCTCGCCACGGGCGGGACCGACGACTCGTACCGCGTCGAGCTTCCCGCGCGGGCCAATAAGGGTGACTGTCTCAGTCGCCGCGAACTGTCCCGGTTGCGAGATCGGTCGCAACAGGGTCGGCTGCTCGATGGCGAACAGCTGGCGCGCGTGTTCCGGCGAGAGGTGCACGTGGTGATTGGACACACCGATGGCGACGTCAATGTCGAGGCTGCGGGCGCGCGGCCCCCGGCCGTGGTGGGACCGACCGACGGGCGCGATCTCTGGCGCGGCGCCGCGTCCGGCGGCGGCCGCGCGGACGGCGTTCGTCATGTCCGCGGTGGACGCACGGCGCCGGTGGCCGTGGGCCGACGTGCTCGGCTCGCCGTCAGGCAGGCGCGGGGCAATGCCTTCCAGCCGTTGCGCGGCGCCGCTCCAGAGTGGTGGCTCGGTGGCGCGCGGTTCCGGCTCGGGGCGAACGGGAATCGGTAGCCACGCACTATCCGGCGACCGCCCACCGTTAGGCGCCTTGGCGGACCGCTGGCGGAGCAGCGCGTCGACGACGAGCGCGACGAGGCGCTCGATCTCCTGGTCCGTCATTTTGGAGCCAAGCGAAACTCGCGCAGGAACTCATCGACGATGCGCTGCACTTCGGCGCCGACGAGGGCGGGGTCGGTGCGCGTCTGGCGCAGATCAGCCACCGGTTGCGTCGCGGGCGCCATGGCGCCCCTCGCCCGGCGCAACGGATCGTGATACGGATTGATCTCGCCGCCGAGTCGCTTGATGTTGATCAGATGGAGTGGGGTGATGTTGTCGGAGGTGCTGCTGCCTCCCCACGCGCCCGGTCCCAGCGTCATCGCCGGCGCGAAGCCAGTCGTGAACCCGACGGCGCCGAGCGCGGAGTTGGTGTTCACAGAGATGCGGAACGCCGGCTTCTCGCGAAAGAATTCATCGATGATGCGCTCGTCCTGGCTGTGGATGACCAGCGAGTGGCCGATACCGCCTAACGTCAAGAGCTCAATCGCGCGCTGGCAGCAGCGCTCCCAGCCATCTTCCACATAGAACCCGAGGACCGGCGAGAGCTTCTCGCGGCTGAGCAGCTCATCGCGCCCCACACTCTTCAGATCGACAACCAGCAGCTTGGCATCGGGCGCGATGCTGAATCCGGCGAGGCGGGCGATCTCCTGCGGCTGCTTGCCGACGACGGCGGTGTTGATTCCCTTGCCCCCCGGCGGGATCATCGCGCGCTCGAGGGCACGCTTCTCGTCGGGGGTGCAGAGGTGCGCGCGCTCGCGAAGGAGGGCCGCTCGCACCGACGCAGCAACGGGTGCGTCGCAGATGATGGATTGCTCGCTCGAGCAAAGCACGCCGGCGTCGAAGGTCTTGCCGTCGACGACATCGGCGACGGCCTTGTCGATGCGGGCGGTCCGCTCGATGATGGCCGGCACGTTGCCGGGGCCGACACCGTACGCGGGCTTGCCGGCGCTATAGGCCGAGCGGACGAGATCCTTGCCGCCGGTGGCAAGGATGATGGCGGTCTGCTCGTGACGCATCAGCTCCAGCGTGCCGTCGAGCGTCGGGGTCGTCATGCAGGCGACGAGTCCGGCGGGCGCGCCGGCGCTGACCGCAGCCTCGGCCATGATGCGGACGGTCTCGACGACGCACTTCGTTGCGCGCGGGTGTGGCGACATGACGCAGGCGTTGCGCGCCTTGACCGCGATCAATGCCTTGTAGATTGCGGTCGAGGTAGGATTCGTCGTCGGGATAATGGCCGCGACGACGCCCATCGGCACAGCAAGCTCCTTCAGCTTCCGAGCCCGGTCCTCACGGATGATGCCGACGGTCTGCAGCGGCAGGATGTACGCGAGTACATGGTCCGAGGCGAATTTGTTCTTGAGGATCTTGTGTTCGTAGACGCCCATCCCGGTCTCATCGACGGCAAGGCGGGCGAGGCGCTCGGCGGCGGCGGAGGCAGCGTGCGCCATCGCGGTGACCACGGCATCGACGGCGCGCTGATCGGCGCGGGCGAAGAGTCGTTGCGCATCGGCGGCGCGCGCGACCAGGTCTCGCGCTTCCTGAATGCTGCGAAGGTCCTCGTCCACGCCGGAGCTAGCGGCTCAGCGAGCGAAACGCAGCGAGCAGCTCCTCCCGGCTCGCGCGCGCGACGTCGCGCCCCTTGAGCGGGAAGTTCTCGACGCGCCGCGCCATGTCGCGGAGCTCGACCACCTTCGCGTTGGCGAGCGCGGCGAGATCGTAGCCACCGTTAGGCAATTCTGGTGCACCGGCATCCTCGCCGGCGCGCTTGCCCGGCGACTCATCGGCCTCGATGGCGGCGAGGCCGGGATGAGGACGGGGGATCACGTGCACGCCGACCAGTGAACCGACGCGTTCGGCGGCGGCGGCGCCCGCGTCGCAGGCTGCCTTCACGGCGGCGACGTCACCGCCGAACATCACGGTCACGAGGCCGGCGTCGGCACGTTCGCTGCCGAGGAGAATGACGTTGGCCGCCTTGAGGCCCGCGTCGGCGGCTTCGATAGCTCCGACGAGGCCCTTAGTCTCGATAAGCCCGAGGGCCTGATCGACCCAGGAAGCCATCGTCAGCTCTCGCCCGCGCCGCCCTGCGGGAGCAGAAGCTCGATGTCACCGTGAGGGCGCGGAATGACGTGAACGGAGACGAGCTCGCCGACACGTTCGGCGGCGGCCGCCCCAGCATCAGTCGCTGCCTTCACCGCTCCGACGTCGCCGCGAACCATCACGGTCACATAGCCGCCGCCCACCTTTTCCTTGCCGATAAGGCGTACATTGGCCTCCTTCACCATTGCGTCGGCGGCTTCGATGGCGCCAACAAGACCCTTGGTCTCGATGAGGCCGAGTGCATTCTGGGGCATCACTCCTCCGTTGGGGAACGCTACGTGCGCGAAGGATGAATGCTCCGCACCGGTTTGTAAAGAGCGGGGAGCACGAGTAGAATAGTCGCGTGCTCCCTGACCCGTGCTACATCCTTTCCGACGCGCATCTGGGCGCGGCTTCCGCCGAGGTCGAGCGCGAAGTGCTCCGCTTCCTGCGGGCGCTCCAGGGGAAAGCGGCATCGCTGATCATCAACGGCGACCTGTTCGACTTCTGGTTCGAGTGGAAGACGGTCGTTCCGCGGCGTGGCGTGCGAGCGGTGGCAGCGTTGGCCGACCTCAGGGAGAGCGGCACCGAGATCCTGTGGATCGCCGGCAATCACGATTGCTGGGGGGGCGAGGTGCTCCGCGACGACTACGGGCTCGCCTACCATGTCGGACCATGGGAGGGGTCGATCGCCGGGTGGAGGACGCGGATCGAGCACGGTGACGGATTGCGCGAGGTGGAGGACCGGAAGTACCGGCGACTGCGCGCGGTGCTCCGCCATCCCTGGTCGATTCGTGCGTTCCGGATGCTGCATCCCGACATGGCGAGCCGCCTCGCGTTAGGCAGCTCGCAGGCGAGCCGGGTCCATCGCGCGCCGGACAATGGCGAAGGCCTGCGCTCGGTGGCCTACTCGCAACTCGACAATGACCGCTCGCTCGACCTCGTGGTGTTCGGTCACTCCCACGTCGCGGCGCTCGAGCGGAGCGCTGCGGGGGGCGTCTACGCGAACGCTGGATCGTGGCTGGAGGCGCCGACCTACCTTAAGATCACGGCCGGTGCGGTCGAACTGATGCGCTGGGATGCGCGCGGTTCAGCCGATGGTGTGCGTCTCGACGCCGTCGATCGGCGCGCCTAGAAACCGCTCGGCGACGCGCAGGAACTGATCGGGGGCGTCGGACGCGACGTATCGCCGGACAGCGGTCGCGCCTGACGGCGCCAGAAGTCCGCGCGATCCGAGGATGCGTCGTGTTTCGGCCGCGGTCTGCTCGGCGCTGTCGATCAACGCCACGTCGGCGCCGAGGAGCTGCGCGATCAGTGGCTTGAGCAGCGGATAGTGCGTGCAGCCGAGGACGAGCGTGTCGACGTGTTCGGTGGCGAAGGTCGCGAGGTATTCGCGCGCGATGAGGCGCGTGGCTTCGTGGTCGAGCCAGCCTTCCTCGACGAGCGGGACGAAGAGCGGACAGGGACGCGCAACGATCCGCGCGTCGGGGCGCAGCGCGTGAATCGCGCGCTCATAGGCGCCGGAGCGAATGGTGCCGACCGTCCCGATCACGCCGATAGTGCCACCGCGGGTTGCGGCGACCGCGGCGCGCGCGCCTGGCTCGACAACACCGATGACCGGCATGGACTCCTCGCCCTGCAACGTAGTGAGCGCGTGCGCGGTCGCGGTGTTGCAGGCGACCACGAGCGCCTTGACGCCGCGCTCGCGGAGGTAGGAAGCGATCTCCCGGCTGTAGCGCCTAACGGTATCCGGGCTTTTTGGACCGTAAGGCACGCGGGCGGTGTCGCCAAAGTAGATGATGCTCTCGGCTGGCAGCTGGCGCATCAGCTCGCGGGCGACGGTGAGTCCGCCGATCCCCGAATCGAAAACCCCGATTGGCGCGGCGGCGTTCACCATGCGAAGCGCGCGGCGATGACCACCCCGCCGGCGGGCGCGGCGGCGAGGTTGACGTCGGTTGGCACGTCCCAGAGGTTTGCGGCGACATACGCGTCGGCGCCAGCGAGAAAGTGGTTGACGATGAGGATGGTGATCCAATCCTCGAGATGCGCGCGGCGGGCCGGGATGCGGCTCTGGGCGCGGACCGCACCGGCGGTCAGGCGCCGAAAGGGGAGCTGCCCGGCTCCGCGAGCGGAGGCCGTGTCATACTTGAAGATGACGCTGTCGTGAGCGAGGGCGCGCGCAGCCCGGAGATCGTTCGCGGACTTGGCAATCATTGCGAGCGTCGCCGCTTCAGCGGCAACGAACACCGAGCCTGCCGTTGGACGGCTGAGGATCGATTGGCCGGTGCCGGGGAGCGCGAGCGAATAGAGAAACGCGCGGCGGGGCGAGATCGGCGGCGCGGCGGCAGCACCGGGAACGAGGAGGCTCGGCGAAGGGCGTGTTGCGGTGGTGTCGGTGACCTGGGCAGAGATCGCGGCCGGCGCGGCCGCAAGGACCACCAGGGCACACGGGATTACGGCAGCAGCGAGGTAGCTGCCTAACGCGTGCGACCGCGAACAAATGCGCCGCGGGAGGAGGTGCCGGTCGAGGCGATCGAATTCTGCCATTCAGTGAGTCGCGCGAGCTGGTCGGAGTGGCGGGAGCGTGTGGGAATCGAACCCACCCAACCCGACAAGATCGGGTCGCACCAGTTTTGAAGACTGGGGCAGCCACCAGGCCACATGCGCCCCCATGGTCACGCGACGAGAATCCCGGGAGCTCCGGCTGCGACGACTTCACCGATGACCGCAGCGCCGGGGACGCGGGAAAGATAGTCGGCCGTTCGTTCCCGGCGGAGGGCAACGAGCAATCCGCCGGAGGTCTGCGGATCGACGAGCACCGCACGATCGATCTCCGCTGTCGTGCCCCAATCCACGAGGGCGTGCACGAATTCGAGATTGCGGTCCGCTCCGCCGGTGCGGAAGCCGGCGGACCAGGCCTCATGCGTACCGGGGAGCAGCGGAATCAGCGCGCGGTCGACGCGAATCCTGACCTTGCTGGCGCGAGCGATGTGTGCGAGATGGCCGAGCAGCCCGAAGCCAGTGATGTCGGTCGCGCATCGCGAGTCGAGGGCGACGGCCGTGCGGCTGGCCAGCGCGTTCAACGTCGTCATCGATGCGATGAGCGCGGCAAGCTCTCTCGCCGCGAGCTTCTCTGCCTTGGCCGCGGTGGCGAGGATCCCGGTGCCAAGCGGCTTGGTGAGCACGAGAACATCGCCAACCGCGGCGCCGGCGTTGGTCAACATCCGTCGCGGATCAATGCGACCGGTGACCGACAGGCCAAACTTCACTTCATCGTCGGTCACCGTATGCCCGCCGACGACCACCGCGCCGGACGCATGGACGACATCCTGCCCGCCGCGGAGGATTTCCGTGAGGACGGAAATCGGCAGCTTGCCGGTGGGGAACGCTGCGATGTTCATCGCGGTAAGCGGCTCGCCGCCCATCGCGTAGACATCGGAGAGCGCGTTGGCAGCGGCGACGCGACCAAAGTCGTACGGATCGTCGACGATCGGCGCGAAGAAATCGACGGTCTGAACGAGCGCGAGATCGTCGGACACGAGGAAGATCCCCGCGTCATCGAAGGTCTCATGACCGACGAGCAGACGGGGATCATCGCGCCTAACGAGGGGCGCGAGGGCGCGCGTGAGGTCGCCCGGACCCAGCTTAGACGCTCAACCGGCGCAGCGCGCGAACTGCGTCAGGCGGAACAGTTGCTCGCGTGTGTTGGTCATGGCGTTGGCCGTTAGGGTGATTGCTGCGGGGACACTATCGAACGACGGCGATTGCCTCGATCTCGACGAAGACGCCGCGCGGGAGGCCGGCGGCCTGCACGGTCGACCGGGCAGGCCGCGCAGTGCCGAAGGCGCGCGCGTAGACCTCATTGACGCGTGGGAAGTCGGCCATGTCGGCGAGGAAGACGGTCGTCTTGACGACATCGGCGAAGGTGACGCCGGCGGCGTCGAGGATCGCGCGCAGGTTGAGCAGCACGCGCTCGGTTTGCGCAACGACGTCGCCTTCGACGACCTGGCCGGTCGCCGCGTCGAGGCCGATCTGCCCAGCGGTGAAGATGAAACCGTTGGCGACGATCGCCTGGGAGTAGGGACCGATGGCCGCGGGTGCGCGGTCGGTCTGGATGGTCTTGATGCTCACGTCAGCTCCGGGGTGACAATCGTGACGACACTGGCCCGTCGATAACTTTACGAGCCGGGCACGAGGTTGAACAGTCGCCGCGCGTTCGCGGCAACGAGCGCGGAAATCGCGGAGGTGCCGACCCCGCGCGCAGCGGCGAGCCGTGCGGCAGTGTGCTCGACCCATGCCGGTTCATTTCGCTTCCCCCGGTTGGGAACGGGCGCGAGGTATGGGGCATCAGACTCCGCGAGCAAACGATCGTCGGGAACAAGGCGGAGGAGCGCGTCGTCCGACCACTTGCGGAAGGTGACGATCCCGCTGAACGAGACGTACCATCCGACGTCGATCGCGACGCGCGCCAGTTCGTGGCTTCCGGTGAAGCAATGGAGCACGCCGCGAACGCCTTGCGCGCCCGCTTCGCGGATCATCGCCGACGTGTCGTCCTCAGAGTTTCGCGTGTGGACGACGACTGGCACGCGATGCTCGCCGGCGAGTTCCAGCTGCGCGGCAAACGCGGCGCGCTGGCGGTCGCGCGGCGCGTTGTCGTAGTGGTAATCGAGACCACATTCACCGACTGCGACGGCACCCTGGCCCAGTTCGGCGCGGATGCCCTCACTGTCGCGCACCGTGTCGAAATCGGCTGCGTCGTGCGGATGGACGCCGGCGGTGTGCCAGACGAAGCCGGGGTGCTCCGCTGCAATGCCGCGGGCGCGGGCGGCCGTCGCGATCGACTCCCCGATGCACACGATGCCCGCGGCGCCGGCGGTGCGGGCGCGGGCGATGACGCCCGCGCGGTCGCCGTCGAACGCCGGGTCAGCGAGATGGGCGTGGCTGTCGATGAATCCGGACATGAACGAGGCACCGTCGCCGCCCGGATCGGGCGCCGACGGTGCGCTGCCTAACGCTTGGTCGGTGTCACCGACGCGGCGGCCGGGGGTGCTGTCCGACTACGCGCCTCGCGGGCAGCGCGCTGGTTGTCGCTGGCCGACGGCGAGATCGATGCGTTGCTGCCCGCATGACGCGGCCACTTCCGCTCGATCCAAAGGAGCACGGGACCGGCGATGTAAACGGAGCTGAAGGTTCCGGTGACAATACCGAACACCATGACCCAGGCGAAGGGACGGATCACCTCACCGGCGAAGAGGAGCAGCGCCAGCGTCGCGAGGAAGGTGGTCGCGTGCGTCATCACCGAGCGCGGCAGCGTCTCGTTGATCGCGCGGTTGAGGGTGTCATAGAGAGACTCGGCGCGCTTCTTCTTGAGGTCCTCGCGTACCCGATCAAAGATGATGATCGTGTCATTCAGCGAGTACCCGAGCACGGTGAGGATCGCGGCAATGACGGTGAGCGACACCTCGAGGTGCATCAGCTTCAGGAAGGCGAGCGTGGTGAGTACGTCGTGCGCGGTGGCGATGATCGCCGCGACGCCGAAGCGCCATTCGAATCGGATGGCGAGGTAGACGAGCGTGACGAGGAAGGAGATGGCGAGCGCGATGGCGGCGCCACGACGGAGCTCGCTGCCGACACGCGGGCCGACGGCTTCGGTGCGCTTCACCGTGAATGCGTCGGGGCCGTACTTGGCGCGGAGCGCGCTTTCGATCTGCTTGGCTACCGATTCGGCGCCGGCACTCTGTTCGCTGACGTTGCGATGATCCTGCGCGCGCACCGTGAACTCGCGGTCAGAGCCGAACTGCTGAACTTCCGGGTTGTTGACGCCACTGCCTTCGACGGCGGCCCGGATATCGGCAACGTTAGGCGGCTGCTTGAACTCGAGCTGAATGAGCGTGCCACCGGTGAAGTCGATGCTGTAGTTGATGCCCTTGACGAGCAGCGAGCCGATGCCGGCGACGACGAAGAGCGCAGTGACGATCACGGCGGTCTTCCACCAGCGGATGAAATCGTAATGGGTGTCGTGGAAGATTCGCAGCATCAGATGCTCACGGTCTGGGCTGCGCCCTGCTTGCGCTGCAGCCACACGAGGTAAAGAGTGCGGACGACGAAGATACCGGTGAACATCGACGCCGCGATGCCGGCAATGAGGGTCACGGCGAATCCGCGGACGGGCCCACTGCCCCACTGATAGAGGACAGCGGCGGTGAGCATCGTCGACACGTTGGAGTCGATGATGGCGGGCATCGCATGCCGGAAGCCTTCGTCGATTGCGGTGCGCACCGTCTTCCCGCGATCGAGCTCCTCGCGAATGCGCTCGAAGATCAGCACGTTCGCATCGACCGCGATCCCGATGGAGAGCACGAAGCCGGCGAGTCCGGGGAGCGTGAGCACCGCATCGAAGCCGGAGAGCGTGGCCAGCGTATAGAGGACGTAGAGCGCGAGGCCGATGATCGCGAGAAAGCCGGAAAAGCGGTAATAGCCGATCATGATGATGACGACGAGCGCGACGGCGAGGAGGCCGGCCATCAATCCCTTGTGCACCGAGTCGGCACCCATCGTCGCGCCCACCTGCCGTACTTCAGCGACTTTGAGTGGAACGGGGAGCGCGCCGGCGCGGAGCACGAGTGCCAGGTCCTGCGCAGCCTGGAGGTCGCGCCGTCCCATCGTGATCTGACCACGTGTGCTGATCGCGCCCTGAATGACTGGAGGACGGCCCATGACGAGCTGGTCGAGCACGATCGCCATGTAATCCTTGATGTGCGCACCCGTCTGCCGCTTGAACACGCGACCACCTTCGTTGCTGAGCTGGAAGGTGACGACAGTCCCCTCGGTCGGATCCTGTTGCGGCTTGGCGTCGGTGATCGCTTCACCGGTGATCATCGGATCGGCGTCGAGTACGTACAGCATCCGATAGGTCGTGCCCTGAATCGGCAGCGAGTCGTTGCTCCAGCGGAACACCTTCCGCGGTGGCAGTGCCGCCTGGATTTCGGGACGGGCGACGAGGGCGGCGATCTGGTCGTACATCGGGCCGGAGACGTAATACTCACCGGGCATTTCGCCGCGCTGAATGTTGCGAGAGAAGATGCCCTGGCTGGCGATGGCGAGTGTGTCCTTCGCGGCGGAATCCTTCGCGGCAACTGTCGCCTTCTTCGACGTATCGGTCCCGAACAGTCCGGTGAGCGCCTTATCGCCGGTGGCCACGGCGGTCGGCGCGGCCGGAGCGCCGGTCGCAGTCTTGTTCAAAGCGACGGTAGCGCCTAACTGTTTCGCGATGGCATCGAGTCGCGGCAACGAGCGAACGAGCGCGTCGGTCTTGTCGGTGATCTGGAATTCGAGATAGGCCGACTTCTGCAGGAGGTCGCGTGCGCGGTCCGGATCGGTGATGCCGGGCAGCTCGACAACGATGCGGTCATTGCCAGCCTTCTGCACGACGGGCTCGGAGACACCGAACTGGTCGACGCGATTGCGGACGACCTTGAGCGCGCGGTCGATGGCGTCGGACTTGTCGGCGACCGCGCCCTTCGATTCATCGACCTCGAGCGCGACATGCATTCCGCCCTGCAGATCGAGTCCCTTCTTGATTGGGATGCGGCGGACTTCGACGACCGTCGAGGCGCCGTTGACGAGGCGCCGCTCCTTCACGGTGCGCGGCACGAGCATCCAGATTGACAACGCGACAAGCGCCGCGATAAGAGCGATGCGATACGAGAGCTTCATGCAGCAGCCGTTGGGGGGAAAACGTTCACGCGAAGCTTGGAAAGGTAGGCCCGGTCGAGGAGGCCGTCAACGCACGGCGTGACTCTGCCTCGTCGCGCCGCAACTGGGCAACGAGCGCGGCCGCGCTCTCGAATCGCACGGTATCACGAAGCCGAGCCACGAAATCGATCCGCACGGTCCGGCCGTACCAGTCGCCGTCAGCGTCGAACAGATGTACCTCGAGTGTGCGCTCGGTCTCACCAAAGGTCGGGCGTCCGCCGAGGTTCATCATCCCGCCGAAGGGGCCGAGGTGGGTTTGTGCTCTCACCGCGTAGACACCTTCCGGAGGAAGGAGCTTCCGCGCCGGTGGCGATGGAAGATTGAGCGTTCGGTATCCGAGTTCGCGTCCACGCTGCGCGCCCTGGACGACGCGACCGCTCACCGAGTAGGGTCGCCCCAGTCCGACGGCCGCGCGGGCCAGGTCACCGCCGGCGATCGCGCGTCGGATGAACGTCGACGAAACCGCTCGCCCGTCGGTTTCGGCAACGGGCGGTACGACGTCGACGCGAAAGTCGAAGGCCGCACCGAGCGAGCGCAGCACGTCGATGTCGCCGGTCCGTCCGCGCCCGAAACCATGATCGTGGCCGATCAGCAGCTCCGTCATCCCGTACCGCGCGCGGAGGACATCATTCACGAACGCTTCGGCGCTGAGCCGGCTGAACTCGACCGTGAAGGGAACAACGATCGCGTAGTTGACGCCGCTCTCGGCGATGATCTCGAGCTTTTCGTCGCCGACGGTGAGCAGGGCGGGCGCGGCCTGCGGGTTGACGACTTCGAGCGGGTGGGGATCGAATGTGACAAGGACGCTGGGCAGCGCGCGCTCGGCGGCGCGTGCGACGAGGCGGGCGAGGACATCCTGGTGTCCGCGATGTACGCCGTCGAAGGTGCCGACCGTTATGATCGACCCGCCGCGGAGCGCAGCAAGGGCCTGCGACTGCTCACCCATCGACAAGGACGACGCGCGGCTGCCAGGAGTCGCCGTCGCGCGACGCGATCGCGACCAGCGCACCGCCGGTGTCGAGCAGCGCCGCGAGCTCGCCGTCGATCGCGGCGTCGCGCGCGATCGTCATTCCGCGCCCGATCCGCGTGCGAGCCGCACCATCGAGCGCGACCCGGGGGAAGGCGGGCAGCGCATCGAGCGCGGGTCGGAGTGCCGCGTCGCAGATCGCGTCGACGGCCACCGCGTCAGCAACGCGGAAGCGCCCGCTGGCAACGCGGCGCAGCGACGCGAGGTGCGCGGCACTCGCGGTCGCCCGGCCGAGATCGCGGGCGAGCGCACGGATGTAGGTGCCGCCGCCACAGGTGATCGTCGCGAGCAGGTCGTCGTCGGCCCAGCCGTCCACCTTCCAGGAATCCACGCGCACGCGGACTGGAGGAAGATCGAGCGCGGCGCCACGCCGCGCCACGGCGTATGCGCGCTCGCCGCCGACCTGCTTGGCCGAATAGTCGGGAGGTACCTGGTCGATCTCCCCGGTAAAGATCGCGAGCGCGGCGTCGATCTCGCGGTGCGCTGGCGGGGGCGCGGTGACGGTCACGGTGCCGGTCAGATCGTCAGTGCTTGTCTCCGTACCGAAGCGCATGGCGGCTTCGTAGACCTTGGGATCGCCATCGACGTAAGGCAGGAGTCGCGTCGCACGGCCAATCAGCAGCACGAGGAGGCCGGTGGCGAACGGATCGAGCGTGCCGGCGTGTCCGATGCGTTTCGTCCGGAGCGCGCGACGTGCACGGTTGACGACGTCGTGCGATGTCATCCCCGCCGGTTTATCGACGAGGAGGAAACCGTCACGCGACGGGATCGCCATCGCTGCCGGACGCGCCGGCACGCTCGCCGGCGGCGGTCCCAGTGTCCGGGTTCGTCTCACCGGCGGGAGGCGTCGTCGCGCGGATCTGGTTGAGCAGCGTCTCGATACGCGCCGCGCGGGCGACGCTCTCGTCCATCACGAACTGCACTTCCGGGGCGACACGGAGACTGAGCGATCGCGCGAGGCGGGATCGTAGAAAGCCTTGCACGCTCGCCAGCCCCTCGATGGTCGAGGCGCGCTGTGAATCCTCGCCCATGATGCTGACGAAGACCTTCGCATGGCGAAGATCACGGGTCATCTCGACGCCGGTCACCGTGACCAGCGCGGTGACGCGTGGATCCTTCACGCCCTCAGCGAGGAAGTTTGCAACTTCCTCGCGAATCGCCGCGGCGACACGATCGGACCGCTGGTGCTGGGGCATCGCCGCTCCGCCGTCAGGCGGAGGGCGACGCGGCCAACGTCCGCGCGACCTCCTCCGTGCGATAGCACTCGATCACATCGCCGACCTTGATGTCGTTGAAGTTCTCGACGCCAATCCCGCACTCGAATCCTTCGCGCACTTCCTTCACGTCGTCCTTGAAGCGGCGGAGCGATCCGATGGTGCCGTCGAACACCTCGACACCATCGCGGATGACGCGAACACGCGCCTGGCGGTTCATGATCCCGCTGCGCACCGAGCAACCGGCGATGAGGCCGATCTTCGGCACCTTGAAGATCTCCCGTACCTCGGCCTCGCCAAGGATGACTTCCTTTTCGTCGGGACGCAGCAGGCCTTCGAGTGCGGACCGGACGTCGGCGACCGCTTCGTAGATGATGCGATACAGCTTGATGTCGACGCCTTCTCGCTCGGCGGCGGTCCGGGCGTTGTTGTCAGGCCTAACGTGGAAGCCAACGATGATCGCCCCCGAGGCGCGGGCGAGCAGAATGTCGCTCTCGGTGATCGCGCCGACGCCGCGGTGCACGATCTCGACCTGCACCTCGGCGTTCGACAGCTGCTGCAGCGCGTCGGCCAGTGCTTCGGCTGGTCCGCCCTGGTCCGCCTTGATCAGAATGCGCAGCGTGCGCATGCCGCCGGTCGACGTCTTCGCCATGAAGTCTTCGAGGGTGACGACGGCGCCCCGGGTGATGCGACGGCTCTTTGCCTCACGGTCGAGGCGCTGGCGACGCTGCGCCACATCGCGGGCGTCAGTCGCGTCCTCGACGACGATCAGCTGGTCGCCGGCCTGCGGTACACCCTCGAACCCAAGCACCTGCACCGGGATCGCCGGCCCTGCCTTCTTCACCGGACGCCCACGTTCGTCGAGCAGCGCGCGGACGCGCCCCGAGAACATGCCACAGATGAAATCGTCGCCCACATTCAGCGTGCCGTTCTGCACGAGGATCGTCGCCACCGGGCCCTTCCCCGGATCGAGCTGCGCCTCGACGACGGTACCAGTCGCGCGACGGTCCGGGTTCGCCTTGAGGTCGAGGATTTCCGACTGGAGCAGAATCTGCTCGAGCAGCTGCTCGACGTTCGTACCTTTCTTCGCCGAGATCTCGGTGTGCAGCGTGGTGCCGCCGAACTGCTCGAGCACCACGCCGTGCTGCAGCAGATCCTGCTGCACCTTGAGCGGATTCGCCTGCGGCAGGTCGATCTTGTTGATGGCGACGATCAGCGGTACGCCGGCGTTCTTGGCGTGCGAGATCGCCTCGATGGTCTGCGGCATCACGGCGTCATCCGCCGCAACGACGAGGACGACGATGTCCGTCACCTCGGCGCCGCGCGCGCGCATCGCGGTAAATGCTTCGTGGCCCGGCGTGTCGAGGAAGGTGATGTCCTTGCCGCCGGGCACCGTAACGTGGTACGCGCCGATGTGCTGGGTGATGCCTCCGGCTTCGCCGGCGACGACGTTCGCCTTGCGGATGTAGTCGAGCAGCGATGTCTTGCCGTGATCGACGTGACCCATGATCGTGACGACCGGCGGACGGAAGACGAGGTCCACGGCTTCGTCGGCAACCTGTTCCTCGGCTTCAGCCTGGTACTCGTCTTCGCGGACGGCCTGGAATCCGAACTCGCCGGCGATCAGGTCGATCTGGTCGAAGTCGAGACGCTGGTTGATCGTCACCATGAACCCGAGGTTCTTGAACGCGAAGGCGACGATTTCCGTCGGCGTGATCTTGAGGATCGACGCCAGCTCGCTGACGGTGATGAACTCGTTGACGCGGACGAGCTTCTTCTCGCGCTCGGCCGCTGCGGCGCGATCTGCTTCGGCCTCCTCGCGTCCCGTTTCGTCGCGACGCGGGCCGCCCTTGCGGCCGGCGGGGCCGCGCATGGTCGACATCGTCTTCGAAATGTTCGCCTGCACGGCTTCCTGATCGACCTGCCCGCGCTTGCCCTTCTTGCCCCGGCGGCCGGTGTCGCGACCGGCCATCGATGGCGGCGTCGACGGCGCACCGGTGGTGCGCGTGTCACGCGTCTGCTCCCGCGCGGGCGGATACCCACCCGGCTGCGCCGACGCGATTGGACGCGGGGGGAGGAAGCGGCCCGACGCCGGCACCGGCTTGGCGCGCGGTGCTCCTGGAGTGATTGGGCGCGGACGCGGTCCCGACGGTGGGCTGCTCGTTCCCGATGCCGCGGCGGCGGGACGATCGTCTCTGCCCTCAGCGTTAGGCGCCTCACCACCTTGCTCGGACTCGCCGGCGTCGTTCGCGGCGCGATCCTCCGCCTCACGTTCTTCGTCGGCGCGACGGCGCGCGTCCTCGGCGGACCGACGCTCGGCGTCGAGCTTGGCGTGTCGCTCGCCCTCGATGCGGGCCGTTTCGGCGCGAGTCGCTTCGATTGCAGCGTGCCGTTCGGCTTCGACCGCGGCCTCGGCGGCCGCAGCGGCGGCGGCACTCTCGACATCGGCCGCCTTGCGGCGGCGGCGAACCGGGCCCTCTTCGGTAGCGGCGACCGGGACTGGCTCGGGCACCGGAGCGACCGGTGCAGCCGCGCTGCGCCGACGTCCGCCCTTCGCCGGCGCCGGCGCGGGCTTCTCGGCGCGCGCGCGCTTCTCCCGCTCCCAGCGCGCGCGGATGCGCGCGATCTGGTCGTCGGTGAGTGGACTGATGTGACTGCGGACGGGAATGTCCATGGTGCGCAACAGCGTGACGACTTCGTCCGCACTGATGCCGAATTCACCCGCCAGGTCGTTCACGCGAAGCTTGCTCAAACCTTCCTCCGATTGGACATCGGCTCCACACGCGGTTCGCGTGCAGCCTCCGCTCCCTCCACCAGCGCGCGAATCCCTCTCGCGAGCCTACTGTCAACGATCCCGACGGCGGCAGTCGACTGCCGTCCCACCGCGGCACCCAATTCATCAGCGCCGAGTGCCTCAGCGTAGCGCACCCGCCGGGCATTCAGCAGCGGAAGCACCTTGTCGAGACTGTTCTTCGAAGCATCCGGCGCGACAATCGCGAATGCGAGCTTGTTCTTCGTCGCGGCCATCCGCACCTGCTCGACCCCAACCACCACCATCCGACCACGCACGCCGAGGCCGAGCAGATTGGCCAGCTTTCGGCGTCCGGCGTCGTCCATTCGTCAGTCCTTCGACCCGCCGGCGCTGGCACCGTCACTATCGGCGCCCTCTTCGGTGAGTGAGTCGATCATCGCCATGATACGATCGGCCTCCGAAGGCGCGATTCCCGGCAGCTTGAGGAAATCGTCCTTCTCGAGATCGATGATGTCATTGAGTGTCTTGTAGCCCGCCTCGCCGAGAACCGCGACGGTCGCCGGCGGCAGACCGTCGATCTCGGAGAGCTGCAGGTCAACCTCGGGCTCTTCACCGGGAAGCGGAGCGAAGACGCCTTCGGCGCCGCGCTCCATCCACTCACGACTGGAGAAGAGATCGATCTTCCATCCGGTGAGCTCGGACGCGAGCCGGACGTTCTGGCCGTTCCGCCCGATCGCGAGCGACAATTGATCCTCGTCGACAATAGCCTGAATCGTCTTAGTGGCGGCGTCGCTGAAGACGCGCGCAACGCGGGCCGGCGCGAGCGCCAGCTTGGCGAACCGTTCAGGATCGGACGACCAGGGCACGATGTCGATGCGCTCACCGCCAAGCTCGTTGACGACCGCCTGCACCCGCGAGCCCTTGAGCCCGACGCAGGCGCCCACCGGATCGATGCTGTCGTCGCGCGAGAACACGGCAATCTTCGAACGGCTGCCAACTTCGCGTGCGGCGACGCGGATCTCGACGATCCCCTGCTGGATCTCGGGCACCTCGAGCTTGAACAGCGCCTTCACGAAGAGCGGGTCGCCACGGCTGAAGATCAGGCGGGGTCCCTTCGGCGTCTCCTCGACGCGCTTGAGGACAGCGCGAATCGGCTCACCCTGGTGAAAGTGCTCGCGATGGTTCTGCTCGCGGTACGGGATGATCGCTTCGGCTTCGCGGAACTTGTTCAGCATGATGACGAGCTTTCCGCGCTCGATTTGCTGGACTTCGCCCGAGAGCAGCTCGCCGACGCGCGACGAGAACTCGTCGCGGATGCGGGTGCGCTCGCCTTCGCGGACGCGTTGAATGATGCGCTGCTTGGCGGCCTGCACCGCGGCGCGACCGAAGACGGCGAAGTCGACCGGCTCCTCGAGCTGGTCTCCGACCTCGAAGCCTTCGTCGTAGAAACGCGCATCCTCGACGGTGATCTCGCGCGCGGGGTCGGTGATCGTGTCGACGACGGTCTTGAGGACGACGATCCGAATGTCGCCGCGTCCGTCGTCGATCGAAACCTCGGCCTGCACGGTCGGCCCGTACTTCTTCGCGAGCGCGGCGAGAATGCCGTCCTGCAACAGGTCGTGCAGCTCCCCGCGCTCGAGTTGCTTGACGTTAGTCAGCTCGCGCACCGCCGCCAGAATTTCTGCTGAACTGACCATCGCGAATCCCTCTTACCGTTTCCAGTGAAACGCGAGCCGGGCTTCCCGAACGCCGGCCAGCGCGATACGTCGCTCTTCACCCTTCGCCATTCGGACCACCGCGATCTCGGCATTAGGCTCGCCTTCGACCGCAACGATCTCGACTTCCGCTCGTCCACCCACGTCATCGCTGACGATATTCGCCTGGCGGCCAACGAACCGCCGCCAATCGGCCGCGTGTCGCAAGACCCGTTCAACGCCGGGTGACGAGACCTGCAGGACATACTGTGTTCCCGCCACCGCTCCGGCGTCCAGCCGCGATTCGATCGCGCGCGATGCCTTGGCGCAATTCTCAACGGTCACCTTTTCGCGATCCAACCGATCCATTCGCACGTCGATGACGGGACGCCCCTTCGTGCCGCCCTTCCTGAGCTCGACCAACTCGAAGCCGAGTGTGTCAAGCTCCTGTCGGACAATCGCTTCCAGTGAATCGCTCACGTCAAATCGAGTTGTCGGACAACAGCCCCAAGAATGAAAAAATGTGGGGAAACTCCCCCACATTCAACCCGCGCCCCGTCTCCGGGGGCGCCGAGCAAAGGCAATCTACCCTGTATGAAGTCCGGAATCAAGCGGAGCGAGGATTACGCTCAACTGCCGACCAGCATCGCCGGCCCGATGCGAGAAGAAGCTGTGGTTGTCGCAGCGCGTGCAGCGGTCGCTGATCGTGATCTCGCGAACACCGAGCGCGCGGGCGTGGCCGGCGATCAGCGAGCGCAAGTCGATTGGAGTCGGGCGCTCGACGGCGCGGCCAGTGAGCGCGCCGTAAACGTCGGCGCTCACCTCGTAACACTTTCCGCAAATCGCCGGTCCGCAGTGCAGCACGAGTTCCGCGGCGGGACAACGCTCTGCGCCGAGCAGCTCGACCGCGCGCGCCGTGATGCGGGCGGCGGTCCCCCGCCACCCCGAGTGGACGAGCGCCGTCGCACCGCTCGGGTGCGCAATGAACACCGGAACGCAGTCAGCGATCGTGACAGCGAGCGCGGTGCCAGGCAACGGCGCGAGGTGCCCATCGGCATTGTCGGCGCGGAGCCAGCCGGTCCATCCCGGCACGTGCCGAATGACTGTCGCCTCGTGCACCTGGCGCGAGCTGGCCAAGCGCGCGCCGCCGAGCGAAGCGCGGAGGCCGTCCCATCGTCCGAACACGTCGGCCGTGGGCTCGGCGCCGTGGAGACCGTAGCTGCCGTCCGCGCGAGTCGTCGTGAAGGCGGTGATGCCTAACGCGGCGAAGCCCGGCGCGATCTCGCGTTCGTGCGCCGCGGGAAGAATCACGTGCGGTGCGGTCGCCTCCGACTCACCGCTCTCGCCGATCCTCGACGCGTTCGATGCGCGCCCCGAGTGCGCGGAGCCGCTCGTCGATTCGCTCGTAGCCGCGTTCGATCTGGCCGACGTTGTTGATCGTGCTGGTGCCGCGGGCGCAGAGCGCAGCGAGAACCATTGCCATCCCGGCGCGAATGTCGGGAGATTCGACGGTTGACGCGGTCAGCGCGGACGGACCAGCGACGATCGCGCGGTGGGGGTCGCAGAGCACGATGCGCGCGCCCATGCCGACGAGTTTGTCGACGAAGAACATGCGCGATTCGAACATCTTCTCGAAGATGAGCACCATGCCCTTGCACTGGGTAGCGGTCACGATCGCGATGCTCATGACGTCGGCCGGAAACGCCGGCCAAGGCTGATCCTCGAGCTTGGGAACGGCGCCACCGAGATCGCTCTGGATCTCCATGCTCTGATCGTCACGCACGATCAGGTCGTCGCCTTCGACTTCGCAGATGACGCCAAGGCGTTCGAAGCCCATGCGAATCGCGCGCAGGTGTTCGACCCCTGCTCGCTCGATCCGGAGCGGCGACCTGGTCACTGCCGCCAGCCCGATGAAGGAACCCACTTCGATGTGATCGGGACCGATCCGGTGGGTCGCGCCGGTGAGGGTGCGGCCACCCTCGATCGTCACGCGGTTCGTGCCGATGCCATCGATGCGGGCGCCGAGGGCGACGAGAAAATGGCAGAGGTCCTGGACGTGCGGCTCGCACGCGGCGTTGCCGATGACCGTCGTGCCCTTCGCCGCGACGGCCGCGGTCAGCGCGTTCTCAGTCGCGGTGACGCTCGGTTCGTCGAGGAAGATATCGGCGCCACGGAGACCTGTCGTCTTGAACTCGAACCGCTTTCCGATCTTGAAGGTCGCGCCGAGCTGCTCGAGTGCGAGAAAATGCGTGTCGAGACGGCGTCGGCCGATGACATCTCCCCCGGGCGGGGGAAGTGTCACCTCGCCGCAGCGGGCAAGGAGCGGCGCGGCGAGGAGAATCGCCCCGCGAATCTTCTTGCACAGTTCGGGATCGAGGTCCGCCGCGCGAACGGTCTTCGCGTGAATGTGGAGTGTGTTGCGCTCGGTCCACTCCGCGCTGGCGCCGACGGACTTCACCAGCTCGACGAGGGTCTCGACGTCGCGGATGCGCGGGACGTTTTCGAGAACGATCGGCTTGTCGGAGAGCAGCGCGGCGGCGACGATCGGAAGCGCCGCGTTCTTGTTGCCTGACGGCCGAATGGTACCGGAAAGGCGATGCCCGCCCTCGACGATGTATTGAACCGCGTTCGTGACCATTATTCGGTAAGCTGCGTGTGCTCGAGTGAGAAGTGGACTGGCGCGAAGGATGGTCAGGCGCGCCGCGCGCGCGCAAGCGTGCGCGGCGTGTTCCTCTGCTGCGCATTCAGGCGGGTGCGCGGGCTCACGCCGATATGCGCAGCAGGGCTCGGCTGGCCCCACCCTTGCACGAAGACAAGCGGACCGAAGGGCGCGAAGCGCATTCCGGACCGTGCGCCACGACCCCATGGAGACGATGATCGACGCGATAGGACATGCGGTGTCGCTGCTGTTGCAGGCAGCGGCGACACTTCCCGACACGATCGTCACCAAGCAGGTGACAGCGCAGCGCGGATGGTTCGAGCAGCTGACCGCAATCGCGAGCGGCCTGGTGTCATTGTCGATGCTCGTGCTGACGGCCGCGCTGGTGCCAGCGGCGTGGAACTTTCGGAAGAGCTACAAGAAGATCAACGAGCTACTGGACAAGGTGTACGCGGATATCAATCCGCTGACGAAGCACGCGAGCACGATCGCCGACAATCTCGATTACATCACGACGTCGGTGCGGGTCGATATGCAGCGGGTGAACCAGACGATCATGGCGGCGAACCAGCGCCTCCGTGAGGCAGCGGACCTCACCGAGCGGCGAATGAACGAGTTCAATGCACTGCTCAAGGTCGTGCAGCAGGAAGCGGAAGACACGTTCGTCTCGACCGCGGCGATGGTGCGCGGTGTGCGGAAGGGGATGGAAACGTTCGACGAGCAATCGCGAGCGGGTAATGAGGCGCGAGTGACGCGCCCGACCTATGAGAACGATGACTGGATCGAAGGGGGAGACAACAATGGCGACGACAGTTCGTCCGCGCTCGCGGACCGGCGGCCCGGACCGCGCATCCGCACGCGCGACGTCACATGACGGTCCGCGCGAACAGCAGTTCGATTTGCTCACGGCGACGCTGATCGGCGTTGCGCTCGGCGTCGGGACGACGCTGCTGCTGCGCCAGGGGCCGCGGGGTGAGCGGCCATTGATGCCGCTGCTCCGCGCGGCGGGCAAGGGTGCGAAGTGGGCGGGTGTCGCGGGCTACGAAGGCGCCAAGGTCGGTGCTCGCGCGGGCCGTCGTGGCGCGTCGTGGGTTGCGGACAAGAGCGAAGATCTCTGGGACCAGGTCCCGACCGAGGAGATTGGTGAATCGATCGGGGAGTTCCTCGAGGATGCGCGCGAGCGCATCAGCGACACGGTCGAGTCGGAGATGCAAGATCTTCGCAAGGCGATCAAGCGCCAGCGCCGCAAGCTCGGCGTCTGACGCCGGGCTGAGGGCTGATCACGGCGCGCGGCCACTGGCCGCGCGCCTGATGCGTCTATCCGGGTTCGTCGCCATTGCGGTGTTGCTGATGGCGCTGTGTCCGCGGGCGGCCTGGGCGTGGACGCCGGGCACGCACATCATGCTGAGCGAAGCGGTGCTGCGCTCGCTGGGGACGCTGCCGACGGCAGTGGCGGGGCTGCTGCAGGCCTTTCCGTATGATTTCCTCTACGGGTCGATCGCCGCCGACACGAGCATCGCCAAAAAGTACGCCGCGCCGGGTCGCCATTGCCATGCCTGGAATGTCGGGCTCGAAATTTACGAGCAGGCCCGCGATGAGCCGCTGCGCGCCTTCGCGTTAGGCTACCTGACGCATCTGGCCGCCGACGTGGTTGCGCACAACTACTTCGTGCCGCGACAGCTCGCCGTCGCCTCGCGCACGGCGGGACTCGGGCACAGCTACTGGGAAAGCCGGTTCGAGACGCATCTCGGCGAAGGACACGCGCGCCGGGCGAAGGAGGTGATCCTCCTCGACCACAACCGGTCGGACGACCTGCTCGACCGCGTGCTCAGCCCGACGATCTTCAGCACGCCGACCAACCGCCGGATTTTCCGCGGGATGGTCTACGTCACCGATTCGGAGTCGTGGCAGCGTGTGTTCAAGGTCGCAAAGGAAATGAGCCGACACGACCTGCCTGACGATGACGTCGAGCGTTACGTGGGGCGGGCGTACGACTTCGTGATCGACTTTCTCGTGCGGGCCGACCGGTCGGAGCCGTATCTGCTCGACCCGGCGGGGGAGGAGCCGCTGCGGATGGCCAAGGTCATTCGCCGCGACACGCTCAAGCTGGGCGGGGGCGGCGAGAGCGCGCTGGTGGATGAGGCGGCCCGCCATTTCGCGCTGCCCTCGTCCGCGCTCGACTACGCGCGGAGCGTGGCGTCGCCGATCATCCCGGGACCGTGGCCGCCAATAGCTGATTGACCTTGCGGGCGTCGGCGCTCCCCTTCGACTTCTTCATCACGAAGCCGACGAGCACTCCCTGAAGCTTTTTCTCCCCGGCGAGAAACCGTTGCGCCTCCACCGGGTGTTCGGCCAGTACCTCATCGATCCATCCACGCAGCGCCGCGTCGTCGTCAACGCGCACGAGCCCTTCGCGCTGCGCGACCTGCTCGGGGCGATCTCCGGTCTTCACCATCTCGGCGAACACCTGCCGCGCCGCCGAGTGCGCGACGATGCCGTCAGCAACGAGCCGAATCAGTGCGGCGAGATCGGCTGGGCGCACACGAAACTCGTCGAGTGTCTCGCCGCTGGCGTTGAGCGCCGCGAGCACGCCATTCACCGTCCAGTTGGCCGCGGCCTTGGCGTCGCCGCTATGCCGCGCGACGCCCTCGAAGTAGTTGGCCAGCTCGGGCGACGCGGTGAGCACCTCCACGTCGTAGGTGCCTAACGCGTAGTCCGCGGTGAAACGTGTGCGTCGGGCCTCGGGGAGCTCGGGGATCGACTTCCGCACCCGGTCGACGAAGCCCTGCGCCAGCACGAGCGGCGGGAGATCGGGCTCGGGGAAATAGCGATAGTCGTTGCTTCCCTCCTTGGTCCGGCTGGCGCGTACCTCGTTCCGTGCGCCGTCGAACAGCATCGTCTGCTGCTCCACGCGGCCTCCCTGTTCGAGTACCGATACCTGGCGCGCGAACTCGAGCGCGAGCGCCTTCTCGACGTTGGAGAAGGAGTTGAGGTTCTTCACCTCGGTCTTGGTGCCGAGCTTCACCTCGCCCATCTTCCGCGCGCTGACGTTGGCGTCGACGCGGAGGCTTCCCTTCTCCATGTCGCAGTCACTGATCCGGCAGTACTGGAGGATCTGCTTAAGCGCGCGGAGGTACCCGCCCGCCGCTTCCGGCGTGCGCATGTCAGGACCGCTGACGATCTCGATGAGCGGAACACCGGAGCGATTGAGGTCGATCGCGCTGGCACCGGGGTAGCGGTCGTGCAGTGACTTTCCGGCGTCTTCCTCCATGTGCACGCGCTCGATCCCGATGCGAATCAGCGCGCCATCGGCGCGGGTGCCGATAGTCAGCTGCCCGTGCTCGGCGAGCGGCTTGTCGAACTGCGAGATCTGGTAGCCTTTCGGGAGGTCGGGATAGAAATAGTTCTTGCGGGCGAAGACCGAGACGAGGTTGACGTCGCAGCCGAGTGCCAGTGCGGCGCGGGTTGCCAGCTCGACCGCCTGGGCGTTGAGCACGGGGAGCGCACCGGGGAGCGCCAGGCAGATCGGGCAGGTGTTGACGTTAGGCGCCGCGCCGAACTCGGTGCTGCAGTTGCAGAACGCCTTCGTGCGGGTGAGCAGCTGGACGTGCACCTCGAGCCCGACAACCATCTCCCAATCAGAACGCACGGTCGTTCCGGTCATCGGAGCGCCTCGGCGCCAAGTGCCTTCTCCAGTGCGTACGCGGCGCCGAACATGCGGGCCTCGTCGAAATGCGGCGCGATCAGCTGACCGCCGACGGGAAGCCCGTCGACGAGGCCGATGGGCTGCGACATCGCGGGCACGCCGGCGAGGTTGGCCGTCGCGGTGAAGATGTCGCTCAGATACATCTCGACGGGATCCGATTTCGCGCCGAGCTCGAACGCCGTGCTCGGGGTGGTCGGCGTAAAGAGGAGGTGAACGCCGGCGGCAAATACCGCGCGGAAATCATCGGCGATCAGCGTGCGCACCTGCTGCGCTTTTCTGTAGTAGGCGTCGTAGTAGCCGGCGGACAGCACGTAGGTGCCGAGCAGGATCCGCCGAGTCACTTCCTTGCCGAAGCCGCGGGATCGGGTGGCCTCATACGTTGCGGCGAGTCCATCGGCGGCCTCGCGCAAACCGTAGCGCACTCCATCGAAGCGCGCGAGGTTCGACGACGCCTCGGCGGGGGCGATGATGTAGTAGACCGGAATCGCGAGGTCGGTATGCGGCAGGGAGACGTCGCGAACCTCGGCGCCCAGCTGGCGGAAGATCTCGAAGGCGCGTTCGCAGCGGGCGCGGATGCGCGCGTCGAGGAACTCGGGGAAATATTCCTTGGGCCGCCCGATGACGAGCCCGTTGAGCGATGCACCGGCGGCGTCGGCGTAACGTTCGACGGGGAGATCGGCGCTGGTCGCGTCCATCGGGTCACGGCCGGCGATGATCTGCATGCCTAACGCGGCATCGTCGACCGACGCGCCGAAGACGCCGATGTGGTCCAGCGAGGAAGCGAAGGCGACCAGGCCGTAGCGGCTGACGCGGCCATAGGTCGGCTTGACGCCGACGACGCCGCAGAAGGCCGCCGGTTGCCGGACGGAGCCACCGGTCTCCGAGCCTAACGCGATCGGCACCATCCCGGCGGCAACGACGGCGGCCGACCCGCCGGATGATCCTCCGGGGACGCGACCGGTGTCGCGCGGGTTGCGCGCCGGCCCGTAGGCGCTGTTCTCGGTGGACGAGCCCATGGCAAATTCGTCCATGTTGGTCTTGCCGATGACCGTCGCGCCGGCGTTACGCAGACGGGTGATTGCCGTGGCCTCGAAGGGACTGACATAGCCCTCGAGGATGCGCGACCCGCAGCTTGTCGGTAGTGAAAGCGTGGCGATGTTGTCCTTCACCGCGATCGGTACTCCGGCGAGTGGACCGCGATCGACGAAGTCGGAACTCGTTCCATGCCCGCGCGCGGCGTCGAGCGTCGCTTCGCGATCGGTCCAGAGCAGCGCATTCAGGCCTTCCGGTCCGACCCGCGCCAGGTCTCCGCGAGCGAACGCCTCACGCGCGGCGCGCTCGGGGGTGAGCTCGCCGCCGCTGACCGCGGCGGCGATCGCGCGCGCGCCTAACGGCGATCGGTGGACGTCGCGACTCACGATTCGTCCGCCGAGCCCTCGTGCGACGCGAGGCGCGGCACGAGGATGAGGCCATCGCGCACCGCCGGCGCGAAGTCGTCGAGCGCGCGAGCAAGCGCGATCGGCGGACCGGAGTCGACGCGGAGCGGCATGCCCGCGGCGCCAACGCCGGCCGCTTCGGCGACGCCGCGGGTATCCACCTTCGCGAGCACCGACATGTGACCGAGGATGTTGTTCAGCTCAACGACCAGTTCGGCGGCGCGCGCATCGGTCATCCCGAGGCGCGCAAGGTGCGCGACGTGCTTGACGTCATCGATGGTGACAGACACTCAGTCCCACTCCCGTTCGAGGCCCGCGTAGGCAACGACGAGCCGCTTGCGCCCGATCGTCTCGTCGTCGAAATCGACCGTCACCTTGGTGTCCTTGCCAGTTCCACCGAGCTCGGTGATGACACCACCGCCGAACCGCGCGTGCTTCACCCGTTCGCCCTTCACGTAGCGCGGCGAGTCCTGTGATGCCTCGATGTCCATGTCCTGCGGCGCCTTTCGCCACGCGCCTAACGGCGACCCGGGGCGGCGGAGCGACGGGGGCTGCGGCAGCACGGTCCGACCGGTTGCCCGGAGGCGCATCGTTGCCTTGGTCTCGACAAGCGTCGGCGGCAGCGTCGCGAGAAAGCTCGAGGGAATCGACGGCATCGTCTCGCCGTTGCGGCGCCGGCTGCGGGCGTGGGTGAGGTAGAGCTTCTCCTCGGCGCGAGTGACCGCGACGTAGAAGAGCCGCCGCTCTTCCTCGAGCATCTTCGGGTCATCGAAGGCTCGCGCAAGCGGAAAGAGACCGTCCTCGAGCCCGGTGACAAAGACGACGGGGAATTCGAGGCCTTTTGCGTTGTGCACCGTCATCAAGGTGATCGCATCAGCATTGGGGTCGAGCTTGTCGAGATCGGCGACCAGCGACGCGCGCTGGAGAAAATGCTCCAGCGGCGACAGCCCCACTTCCCCGCCCTCTTCGATCACCGCCTCGGCCGCACCGGTCACGAGTTCACGGACGTTCTCGATCCGCTCCTCCCCCTCGGGACCTTCGGCGCGGAGATGCTCGACGTAGCGAATCGCGTCGATGAGGTCGCGGAGGATCGCGTCAACGCTGTCGGTGCGGGCACGCTCGCGAAAGTTGAGGATGACCGACGCGAAATCCCCGAGGGACGTGCGCGCCGCGGCGCGAATACCATCGTGCAGATCGGCCCGCGTCGCGGCAATGAGCATCGGGACGCCGGCCCCGCGCGCCCGCTCGGAGAGCAGCTCGATCGTCGTCTCGCCGAGTCCGCGACGCGGCACACTGACGGCGCGGCGGAAGGCCTCGTCATCGTTAGGGTTGCCGATCAGCTTGAGGTACGACATCAGGTCGCGGATCTCGCGCCGGTCGTAGAAGCGCACGGCGCCGATCAGGCGATACGGGAGCGCCTGCTTGCGCAGTGCTTCTTCCATCGGACGGCTCTGCGAATTCGTGCGGTAGAGGATCGCTGCGTCGCGGAGCTGCATTCCGGCATTCGATTGGCGACGCGCGATAATCTCGTCGACGACAAAATCCGCTTCGTCGCGATCATCGAGCGCGCCGGCGACGGAGACGACCTCGCCCTCGGCGCGTGTCGGGCGCAGGGTCTTGCCGCGGCGCTCGGTGTTGGCCGAGATCACCGCATTGGCAACGCGAAGGATCCCGGGCGTCGAGCGATAGTTCTCCTCGAGCCTGACGACCGTTGCGCGGGGAAAGTCCTTTTCGAAGTCGAGGATGTTGCGGATGTCGGCGCCACGCCAGCCGTAGATCGACTGATCGTCGTCGCCGACGACGCAGACGTTCTGGTGGTCGGTGCCGAGCATCTTCACGAGCTGATACTGCGCGTGGTTGGTGTCCTGATATTCGTCGACGAGAATGAACTGGAACCGCGCGCGCAGTTCGGCGTGAAACGCCGGACTCTCGCGCAGCATGCGCACCGGGAGGACGAGCAGGTCGTCGAAATCCACGGCGTTCGCGGCGCGGAACGCCGCCTCGAGATCCTCGAATACCTGCGCCGCCGCTTTCGTGAATGGATCACTGGCGAGCTTCGCATACTCGGCGGGCGACACGAGCGCATTCTTCGCGCTCGAAATCGCCGCGTGAATCGCGCGCGCGGTGAACTGTTTGGGCGAGATGGACCGCCGCTCCATTACGCGCTTGACGACGTTGAGCTGATCGTCCTCGTCGTAGATGGTGAAGCCCCGATCGCGGCCGACGATGTGCGGCGCCGAACGGAGAATGCGCGCCCCGATCGCGTGGAAGGTCCCCGCCCACATCCCGGCCGGTGTCTCGCCAAGGATGCGCGCGATGCGGTCGCGCATCTCGCCGGCGGCCTTGTTGGTGAAGGTGACAGCGAGAACGTGCTTCGGGTCAACGCCCTGATGGCCGATAAGGCGCGCGACGCGTGACGTGAGCACACGCGTCTTGCCCGATCCCGCTCCGGCGAGCACGAGCAGCGGACCCTCGAAATGAAGCACCGCCTCGCGCTGCGAGGGGTTGAGTCCGGAGAGAAGCGTGTCGTCAACGAGAGTGTGCATCAGCGGAAGATAATCTCGAACGTCGCACCGCGGTCGGCAGGGACGACGCGAAGTGTTCCGTCGTGCCATTCCTCGATGATGCGTCGCGCCAGCGGGAGGCCGATCCCCCATCCGCCTTTCTTCGTCGTGTAGCCAGCCTCGAAGATTCGTGCGCGCGCATCGCGCGGAATACCGGGGCCGTCATCGCTGACGCGAATGCGCGCGCCGCCTTCGAGGGGCTGCGCTGACAATTCGACTGTGCCACCCCGGCCACCCAGCGCATCGACGGCGTTTTTCACGAGCGCCTCGAGCGCCCATTCGAGCAGCACCGCGTCGCCGGCGACCATGACGGGCTCCGGTGCGTTCAGCATCGTGATGCGCACTGCGCTGGCGAGAGTGGGGACCCGGGCGCGGAAATAGTCACCGACGGTTGCCACAAGTGCGGCAACGTTGACCGGCTCGCGGCGCGGCGGGCGACCGATGCGCTCGAATCGGTGCGCCACGCGCTCGAGGCGTTCGATGTCGCCGCGCATCAGCTGGGCCGTTTCACGTGCACCGTCGCCAGCATCGCGTTCCTCGAGCAGATCGAGCCAGCCCTGCAGGCTCGAGAGGGGCGTCCCGAGTTGATGCGCCGACTCTCGGGCCATCCCCGCCCACACGCGGTCTCTTTCAGCACGCCCGCGCGATCGCAACGAGAAGACGCCGGCGGCGAGAAGGAGCGCCAGCGTGATTGCCTGCAACAGCGGGTAGAGCTGCAGGCTACGGACGAGCGGCGTGTCGCCGAAGTGGACCATTCCCACGCCGCGGACGACGACTGGGTCGTTGCGGAGGTCCAGCGTCGCGGCGTAGGCGCGAACTCGCGGGTCCGCGGGGTCGGCGTCGAATGGTAGGTTGGCCGCCGCGGTGGGGGTGCCGTCCATCGTCGTCACGATGAGCGGAACACCGGCCTGACGGATTTCCTCCGCCAGGGTGAGCAGCGCGCCGATGCCATTGCTGTCGCCCGGGGAGTTCAGGCCGCGGTAGACATGCGCATACATTCGCGCGGCACGCTTCGCATCGTGGCGTAGTTCGCCGACGACGCGCTGCGTGTACGCGGCGTACCAGGCGAGCAGGACCGCGATGCCGACGGCGACCAGCACCATCGGCGCGCGGCGGCGCATCTCGCTAGCGGAGAACGTCGGTGCGGAGGTAGGGCTGCAGCGCCGACGGCACGCGGACGGTGCCGTCAGGCTGCTGGTGATGTTCGAGCAAGCCGATGATCGTGCGCGGGAAGGCGACGCCGGAGCCGTTCAGCGTGTGAACGAAGCGCGGCTTCTCACCCGAGGCCGGGCGATAGCGGATGTTGGCACGCCGCGCCTGAAAGTCGAGGAAGTTCGAACAGGACGACACTTCGAGCCACTTCGCGGTACCGGGCGCGTAGATCTCGAGGTCATAGGTCTTGGCGCTGGCGAAGCCTGTGTCGCCACTGGCGAGCAGCAATACGCGATACGGCAGCTCGAGCAGCTGGAGCACCCGCTCGGCGTTGCGCGTGAGTGCTTCGTGCTGTGCCGCGCTCGCCTCGGGCGTCGTGAAGTGCACGAGCTCGACCTTGTCGAACTCGTGGACCCGGATCAGGCCACGGGTGTCCTTGCCATGCGCGCCCGCCTCACGGCGAAAGCACGGGCTGTAGGCGACAAGCCCGATCGGCAGCGACGCCGCTTCGATGATCTCGTCGCGATACAGGTTGGTGAGCGGGACCTCGGCGGTCGGGATGAGGAACAGGTCATCATCGGCGACGGCGTACATGTCGTCGGCGAACTTCGGCAGCTGTCCGGTGCCGACCATCGACGCGCGATTGACGACGAACGGCACCCACGTCTCGTCGTAGCCGTGCTCGGTGGTGTGCAGATCGATCATGAAGCTCATCAGCGCGCGGGCGAGCCGCGCACCCAACCCGCGGAGCACCACGAAACCAGACCCACTGATCTTCGCGCCGCGCGCCAGGTCGACGATGCCTAACGCTTCGCCGACGTCCCAGTGCGGCTTCACGCTCCCGGCCGGCCGCGGCGTGCCCCAGCTGCGGACGACAGTGTTGGCTTCCTCGCCACCGTCAGGTACGTCGGCGAGCGTGACGTTGGGAATCTCGAGGAGGATCGCCTGCAATTCATTCTCCGAGACCGCGAGCTCGCGTTCGAGCCGGGCGATCTCCTCGCCGAGCGAGCGGGCCGGGGCGACGAGCTCGCTCGCATCCTGGCCGGACTTCTTTCGGCGGGCGACTTCCTGGGTTGCAACGTTTCGTGCGGCCTTCCGTTCCTCGACTGCCTGGATTGTCAGGCGGCGATCACGATCCAGCTGCACCGCGCGATCGACGACGGGCGCCAGTGCGTCGAGCTTTCCGCGGCGCCGCATGGCGTCGCGCAGCGCGTCGACACCGTCGCGGAGCGCTCGAAGGTCGTGCATTGTGGACTGGTTAGTGGCGGGGCGTCGTGCCGGGGATCAGCCCGCGGAAGCCGCAGTTCGGATCAGCGATCAGTCGCGCAAACACTGCGCGTTCCGCGAGGTGCACGCTGTCGATCACCATCTTCGCGTAGAGATCGTACGTCGAGATGTTCGACGGCTGGCAATAGATCTCCTTGGTCACGAATACTGCAGTCGCGCCAACAGGCAGGACGGTCAGCGAATCGTACTTGTAGCCCGACTTCGGTGCATCGAAGATCGCGTCGAATTTGATGGAATCGGCGCGCACGATCCTGACCCCGAGTTGGCAGGTCGTCGTGCAGGTCACGACCTTCGACCGCGGAATGAGCACGACGTTGCCGCTTGCATCGATGTCGATGGCGAAATCAAATTGCTCGGCGAAATCGGGAACCGCGCTCGCTGCGCTGATCAGGCGCACACCGCTTTCGGCTTCGGGCGCGGTGCCATTGAGCGCCAGGATCCGCAGCGTATCGCTGATCACCGGAAAGCTCGCTTTGGGTGCGTAGGGATCGCTGCTGCAGCCAAAGGCAACGATGAGCGGAAGTGCGACGAGGGCGAGAAGAAAACGACGGGGCATTCTGTCCAGGATCACCAGAGGAACGTGCGCAGCTACGAGGCTTACAATACCCCGCAGAGAGAAAGAGTTCAAGCGATTGTCGCTGCTTGACTTCGCCCTGTGCCGACTCTAGCTTCGCCGAACCATTTCACGGAGCGAAGATGGCGACAATTCGCGACCTCGTCGGCGCGATTCGACAGCGTGAAGGGGTCGAAGCTGCGGTCGTGCTCGGACGCGACGGGCTCCTGATCGACAGCCAGGTGCTGCCGAATCTCGACGCCGAGCACATTGCGGCGCACATTCCCTCGATCATCAACGCCGCCGAAGAGCTGTCCAGCGCCGCGCGACGCGGCGAGCTGGTCACGTCGGTACTGGAATTTCAGCAGGGCTACGCCATCATCTCCGTCCTTTCGAAGGAGGCGCTGCTGCTGGTACTTGTGCAGCAGAACGCGGATGTCGGCAAGCTGCTCTTCGAGCTGCGTCGGAATCGCCATCACATCGCCGCACTTGTCTGAACCGGCGGGCGACGACGCGCGCGCCGCGTTCTGCCATGTGCTCGTCGCCGACGACGAACCGCACATCGGGCGCATCATCAAGATGAAGCTCGAGCAGGGCCCATTTCGAGTGACGCTGGCGTACGACGGGCAGGAGGCAATCGACATCCTGCACCGCGATGCCGACATCCGGCTCGTGCTGCTCGACGTGATGATGCCGCGGCTCACCGGTCTCGACGTACTCGCCAAGATGCGAGCCGACGACCAGCTCAAGGACGTTCCCGTCATCATCCTGACCGCCGCGGGGCAGGAGGCGCAGCAGCGGCGCGCCCTTTCGCTCGGCGCCAGCGAATTCCTGACGAAGCCGTTCAGTCCGAAGAAACTGTTTGCGCGGGCGGCGGAGCTGGCTGGCGTTGCCGTGGACGTGACGGACACGCAATGACGCGTTGGGCAGTCGTCCTTGCAGGCGGTGTCGGTTCGCGGTTCTGGCCATTGAGCACTCCGCAGCGCCCGAAGCAGCTGCTGCCGCTGATCGACGACGCGCCGCTCCTCCGCAACACGCTCGACCGGCTCGCGCCGCTGGTGCCTGCAGCACAAACGCTCGTGTTGACGACCGCCGGGCTGGTCGCGGCAATTGGCGCACTTGCCCCCGAGCTTCCCAGCGATAACATCATCGCGGAGCCGCGGCCGGCAGGAACCGCGGCGGCGCTGGCGTTCGCCGCGTCGGAGATCGTCAGGCGGTCCGGGTCGTCGGCTACGATGATCTGCGTGCACGCGGACTGGTCAGTGGGCAATCCGGTTGAATTCCGCCGCCGCCTCGCCGAGGCGGCCACGCTCGCCGAGCAGCGCGAGGTGCTGGTGACCGTGGGGATTGTGCCATCGCGGCCCGATCCTGGCTTCGGATACATCCAGCCCGGCGACGTCGTCGAGGGTGACGCACGCCGCGTCGCGCGATTCGTCGAGAAGCCGACACGCGAGGTCGCCGAGCAAATGGTGCGCGACGGGTATCTCTGGAACTCAGGGATTTTCGTCTGGCGCGCCGGCGACTTCCTCGATGAGATTCGCGCATACACGCCCGAAGTCGCGCCCGCGCTGGCGGCGGCGCCGGACATCGCCGCGTTCTTCGCCGCGGCGAAGTCGGTGTCGGTCGACGTCGGCGTGCTCGAGCGGAGCAGCCGGGTGATGGTGCTCCCCGGCGATTTTGCGTGGGATGATGTCGGCACGTGGGCGTCACTCCGCCGTGTGCGCCAGCGTGATGCCGCGGGCAATGCGGCGAACGGTGACGTGCATGCCGTCGAATCACGGGGGAACGTCGTGCACGCCGAGGACGGCGCAGTCGTGCTCTACGGAGTGTCCGACCTGGTGGTGATCACACGCGACGGGCTGACTGTGGTCACGACGATCGAGCGTGCGGCCGACCTGAAGAAGCTGGTCGACGTGCTGCCGGCCGAGGTTCGCGACCGGCGATGACGGCGATCGTCCTCTACGACGACGCGCGGGCCCGCCACTTCGAGCCATTCGCGCTGACGCGGCCAGCCGGTGAGCTGCGGGCCGGCGCACTGCTCATCCGGGAGCGCTGGACGCGTGCGTTAGGCCTGACGGTAAGTGGCTTCGTCGGCGGCGCACACCTCTCGTCGTTCGACGAGGCAGGCGCGCCGAACGCCGTGGACGGGATCGCCCGTGGCGCGATCATCGCCAATGCGCGGTTCGCGCCGCGACTGCTCGCCGCCAATCCGTCGGCCGCGCGCTGGCTGGCCGACGGCCGGGTGGCGGCCGTGCGCATCGCCCGCGACCTCATGCCTAACGACCTGCACCAGGGGCGGGTGGCCCTCGAAGCGCTGGCGGCCGCCGACGGCGGTGACGCAGCGATCGAGGGCTGGTGGCTGGACGACGTGTGGCAGCCGCTGGCCCTGCTCAACACGATGCTCGGCGATGACCTGCCGCAACTGGCCGCCGGGATGCGCACGTTAGGCGGGGGCGACGCCATCCTGATCGGGGCCCACCCCGTTCTCGCCGAGGCCGGGGCGACGGTCGAGCCGCAGGTCTGCTTCGATACCACCCTCGGCGCGGTGATTGTCCGCGCGGGGGCGACCGTGCAGGCGTTCACGCGGGTGGTCGGCCCCTGCTACATCGGCGAGCATTCGCTCGTCTCCGGCGACCGGGTCTCCGGCTGTTCCATCGGCCCGCACTGCCGGGTCCATGGCGAGATCAGCGCGAGCATCCTCCTCGGATACGCGAACAAGGGGCACGACGGCTTCGTCGGGCACTCGTACCTCGGACGGTGGACGAACCTCGGCGCCGAGACGGTCACCAGCAACTTGAAGAACACCTACAGCAACGTGTCGCTGTGGACGCCCGACGGGGCGCGTGACACGTCGATGCAGTTTCTCGGGACGCTGTTCGGCGATCATGCGAAGACAGGGATCAACGTGCCGCTGACGACCGGCACCGTGCTCGGCGCAGGTGCGAACGTGATGGGCGGGATGCCGCCGAAGGTGGTCGCGCCGTTCGCCTGGAGCGACGGGAATTCCTTCAAGACCTACCGGCTCGACAAGTTTCTCGAGGTCGCGGCGCGGGTGATGGCGCGGCGATCGGTCGTCCTCACCGAGCGCGGACGGGAGCAGCTGTCGGCGGCGCATGCGGCCCGGTGGAAGGCGTGAGGCTCTGGTCGTTAGGCAGCGGGAGCAAGGGGAACGCGCTGCTGGTCGAATGCGGGGACACACGGCTCGTGATCGACGCCGGCTTTCCGGCAAAGGCTCTGGCAACTCGCCTGGCGGCAATCGGGATAGCCCCTCAGTCGATCACCGCCTGCGTGATGACCCACGAGCACATCGACCACGTGCGCGGCGCGCCCGTCGCGCAGGCGCAGTGGGGATGGTCGCTGCACGCCAGCGCCGGCACGCTGCGCGCCTCGGAGCAGCTGGCCGCGGCGCCGGTAACCCGGTTCGAGGCCGGGGCGACGCTGTCGATCGGTTGCGCGGACATCGCGACAGTTCCCGTGTCGCACGATGCGACCGAGCCGGTGGGGCTGGTGATCACCGACCGAACGTCAGGCGTGCGTGCGGCAATCATCTACGACCTCGGCGTCGCGACGATCGCGGTGCGCGAGGCGGTGCGCGATGTGGACGTGCTGGTCATCGAGGCGAATCACGACGAGGGAATGCTGCGGAGCGGGCCGTATCCAGCGTACCTCAAGGCGCGCATCGCCAGCCGGAGCGGGCACTTGAGCAACCGCGCCGCGGCCATGCTGTGCGCTGAGGCGGCGCACCGCGGCTTGAGCCACGTCATACTGGCGCACCTGAGCGAGACGAACAACGATCCCCGCCTGGCGAGTGACGCGATTGCTGGGGCGTTAGGGAGGACGCGGTTCCGCGGACAGGTCTCGGCTGCCGCGCAGCACGCGCCGGTCGGGCCGTTCTGCGCGAAGCACGCCCGGATGCCTGCCGCCGAGCAGCTGCAGCTGGCACTCTAACGGCAGCCGTTAGCCGTTAGGGTTGAGCGACGGCGGAACGGCAAACGGCGGGTGAAACGCGAAAACGGCGGCGGAGCTCGAGAGCTCCGCCGCCGTTCGCTCACTGCTAACGGCTAATGGCTAACGGCTGGTGCTAGTACATCCCGCCCATGCCGCCGCCACCGGGGCCGCCGGAGGGAGCGCCCGACTTCTCTTCCTTCTTCTCGACGACGATCGCTTCCGTCGTGAGGAGGAGGCCGGCGATCGACGCGGCGTTCTGCAACGCCGTGCGGGTCACCTTGGTCGGATCGATCACGCCAGCCTGCACGAGGTTCTCGTAGCTGTCGGTCAGCGCGTTGTAGCCGTAGGCGTCGTCCTTCGAGGCACGCACCTTCTCGACCACGATCGAGCCTTCGCCGCCGGCGTTCTGGACGATCATCCGGATCGGCTCTTCGATCGCCTTGCGAATGATGTCGACGCCGATCTGCTCATCAGCTTCGAGCTTGAGCGTCTTCAGCGCGCGCTGCGCGCGGATCAACGCGACACCGCCGCCGGGGACGATACCCTCTTCGACCGCGGCACGTGTTGCGTGCAGCGCGTCTTCGACGCGGGCCTTCTTCTCCTTCATCTCGGCTTCGGTTGCGGCGCCGACGTTGATCACGGCAACACCACCGGCGAGCTTGGCGAGACGCTCCTGGAGCTTCTCCTTGTCGTAGTCGGACGTCGACTTGTCGATCGCGGCGCGGATCTCCTTGATACGCCCCTGGATCTTGTCGTCTTCACCGGCGCCATCGATCAGCGTGGTGTTGTCCTTGTCGACGACGACGCGCTTGGCGCGACCGAGGTCGGTGACGACGGCGTTCTCGAGCTTGAAGCCGACTTCTTCGCTGATGACCTGACCGCCGGTCAGCACCGCGATGTCCTGCAGCATCGCCTTGCGGCGATCACCGAAGCCAGGCGCCTTGACCGCGGCGACGCGGAGCGTGCCACGCAGCTTGTTGACGACGAGCGTCGCCATTGCCTCACCTTCGATATCCTCGGCGATGATCAGGAGAGGGCGGCCCATCTGGGCGACCTTCTCGAGCACTGGGAGGAGGTCCTTCATCGAGCCGATCTTCTTGTCGTGGATCAGGATGAGTGGATCCTCGAGGACCGCTTCCATCTTGTCCGG
>JANMBU010000072.1:0-7582 GCA_031360575.1 Gemmatimonadaceae bacterium | reverse complement strand
CCTCGGGCGAGGCGTCGAGATAGACCTTCACCGCGGCGCCGGGGAAGACGACCGTGCCGATGTCGCGCCCTTCCATCACCACGCCGCCGTCGCGCCCCATGGCCCGCTGCCGTGCCACCAGCACACCGCGCACCTCGGTTGCCCGCGGCGCGCACCGCCCTGCCTGCGCGGCTGGGCGATGCGCGAGCGGCAGCAATGAACCACGGATAACGGCCGCGGTAGCGAGGCTCGGGAAGCGGGGCTTTTTTTCCGGGGCGTTAGGCAGGATCAATTCCCCCTGCCTCCAGGCGAAACAAGAAATTGTTGCTTTGGTTTTTGCGCGTCAGGCGGCACCATCCCGCCTCACGCCAAAAAAACTATCGAAGCTCGTAATCGATCGCGAGCACCCGAACGCCACGGCTGTTCTCTCTGGTTGATCGACTCCACGCCAGTGGCTCGTCGGTCTCAGCTCGCCCGCCGCACGGCGCCTGCTCGGTGCGTCGTCTCCCAGACATCGCGCCCGTCGCATGCGCCGCAGTTGTGGCAGCGCCAATCGGGTTCGACATCGGTCTCGCCGAAGTACTCGAGGATGAATCGCGTGTAGCAGCGCGCCGACTGGCAATACGAAACCATCGCGTCGAGCTTGCAGCGATCGAGCACGCGACGCTCTTCGTAGTCGGTGAGGTCGCCGCTCAGGTTGACCTTGAGCAGCCCGGTCTGCAGCCGCTCCCAGATGTTGCCGCGATGCTCGCGGAGTACGTTGTGCCGCTTGAGCAGCGTGAGAACAATGCGCACCTTGCGGCGCGCGACCCCGGACTGATCGGCGATCTCGGTGAGGCTCACCGGTGTTCGCTCGGGGTGCGACTCCATCACCAGCGCGACCTTCGTCGCTTCCTCGATCTCCGGATATTTTCCGCCGAGGAAGTACGACTGGATTCGCTTGTCTTCGACGCGGTAGAGGAGTGTGCAGGTCGCGGGCTCGCCGTCGCGCCCCGCTCGGCCGGCCTCCTGATAATACGATTCGATCGAACCGGGCAGATGATAGTGAACGACGAATCGGATGTCGGGCTTGTCGATGCCGAGGCCGAATGCGTTGGTCGCGACTATCGCCCGCAATTCGCCGTTCATGAAGCGATCCTGCGACTCTCGGCGCTCCGGTGCGCCGAGCTTGCCGTGATAGAGCCCGACGTTGTACCGCACCTTGAGCTGGGTGTAGAGCCGCTCCGCTTCGCGCACGGTCGCGACGTAGATCAACCCGGTGCCTGTGGCCGCATCGAGGATCTCCTCGACGGCGCGATCCTTCATGCCATCGTTCACCGTGCGCCGCACTTCGAAGCGGAGGTTGGGCCGCGCGAAGCCGGTGATCGTCACCTGAGGGTCGCGCATCCGGAGCTGTCGCGCGATGTCCTGCCTGACTTCCTCAGTCGCGGTCGCCGTTAGGGCGAGGACGGGCGGACGCCCCAGTCGCTCGACGATCGAGCCGAGCGAGATGTAGTCGGGCCGAAAGTCATGCCCCCACTGGCTGACGCAGTGCGCTTCGTCGACGACGAACAGGCTGACGGTGCGCGTGAGAAGCCGGTCGAAGAAATCGCGATCCTTGAAGCGTTCGGGAGTGAGGTAGAGAATTTCGCCTTCGCCCACGAGCACCTGCCGGCCCGTTTCCCGCGCTTCGGCGGTACTGAGGTGCGAGTGCATCGCGAGTGCAGCGACACCCGTGGCCCGAAGCTTGTCCTGCTGATCCTTCATCAGCGCGATGAGCGGACTGACGACGATCGTCAGCCCCGGGAGCATCAGTGCGGGCAACTGGTAGATGAGCGACTTTCCGGCACCGGTCGGCATGACAACGAGCGCGTCGCGCTTTTCCAGCACCGCGCGAATCGGCTCCCATTGGCCAGCTTGAAAATCGTCATGGCCGAAGCGCGCATGCAGAACGTCGAGCGCTGCGGCCCGGGTCGAAGTCCGAGGCATGGCGGGAGCGAAAGCAGAAATCGGGCCTTCGTTTTTTCGTCGCGCGCGGGCTATGACACTGCGACGAGAGATGATCGAGGCTCCGATAACGGACGAGAGATGAGAGAAACTCCAATGATCGATGAGCGATGAGCGAGAACGACGGGGGTGTGTGCAAATGCTGATACGCAAAGGCGGGGACATACCGTCATCGGAAATCACGCCCGAGCGGGAGTATCTCGACCGGCGCGAGTTTCTTCGCACCGCGGCGGGGGTGACCGCGGGCACAATCCTCTCGCCGGCGTTGATCGCGGCGTGCACGGGCAGCGAGAGTGATGCGACGGATTCGGCGGGCAATCCGATCCGGCGCCCACTCGTGCCCACCGCCTACAAGAAGGTCACGACGTACAACAACTACTACGAGTTCGGCACCGGCAAGGAAGATCCCGCCGACAACGCGCAGCAGTTCCAGGCGCACCCATGGACAGTGCGCGTTGACGGGCTGGTGAAGAAGCCGGCCGATTACGCGTTAGAGGATTTCGTCAAGCCGCATGCGCTCGAGGACCGCGTTTATCGCCACCGCTGCGTCGAGGCGTGGTCGATGGTGATTCCCTGGCAGGGATTTCCACTGCGCGACCTCATCGCCCGCGTCGAGCCGCAGCCGTCGGCCAAGTGGGTCGAGTTCACGACGAAATTCGATCCGGCACAGATGCCGGGCCAGCGTGACAACGTGCTTCCCTGGCCCTACATCGAGGCGCTGCGCATCGACGAGGCGAGCCACCCGCTGACGCTGCTCGCGACCGGGCTCTATGGACACCCGCTGCCGAACCAGAACGGCGCGCCGTTGCGCACGGTCATCCCGTGGAAGTACGGCTTCAAGGGCACGAAGGCGATCGTCCGCATCCGTTTCACCGATGCGCAGCCGACCACCACCTGGAACGACGTCGCGCCTAACGAATACGGTTTCTACGGCAACGTCAACCCGGATGTCGATCACCCGCGGTGGACGCAGCGGAACGAGCGGGTCATCGGCGGCGGCTGGCGCCGCAAGCCGACGCTGATGTTCAACGGATATGCCGCTGAGGTCTCGTCGCTGTACGCCGGCATGGACCGGCGGAAGTTCTTTTGAGCGCTGCGGCGGCATCGTCGAACGTTAGGCACGTGCGGTCGGTTGCCAGCCGCGTGGCGACGCCGCTGGTCACCGGACTCGGCATGCTGCCGCTGTGCTGGATTGCATATGCGGCGTGGGACGACCGGCTCGGCGCGAACCCGATCCGCGAGATCGTCATCGAGACCGGGCTCTGGACGCTACGCTTTCTCGCGCTGTCGCTGGCCGTCACGCCGCTGCGCCGCCTCACCGGGTGGAACGCGATCATCCGCCAGCGGCGGACCCTCGGGCTGGTCGCCTTCTTCTACGCCACGATCCACCTGTCGAGCTACCTCGGACTCGACCAGGCGTTCGTCTGGGACGACATCGTGCACGACGTGCTGAAGCACCGGTACACCTTCGTCGGCATGGCGACGTACCTGACGCTGCTCCCGCTCGCGCTCACGTCGACAAAGGCATCGATCCGGAGGCTCGGTGGATGGCGCTGGAACAGGCTGCACCGGTTGGTCTATCTCGCCGCGATCGGCGGGACCGTGCACTATCTTTGGTCAGTGAAGAAGGACACGACCAATCCACTGTTCTATCTTCTGCTCTTCGCTGCGCTGCTCGGGGTTCGACTCGCCTGGTGGTCACGGAAGCGCGCGGCACGGCCCAGTCCCGCGCTGATGGTGACCACCCCGACCAACTCCTGATGCTCGAGATCTATCTCGTCTGTGCGCCCGGCCTCGAAGGACTGACCGCTGCCGAAGCGAAGGCACTCGGCCTCCGCGTGCTCGCGGTCGAGCCGGGCGGAGTGACCGTCGACGGCGACATCGGGGATGTCGTGCGAGCGAACATCGGTCTTCGCACGGCGAGCCGGGTGCTCGTCCGCATCGCCGCGTTCAACGTGACGGCATTTCATGAGCTCGAGCGCAGCGCGCGTCGCGTGGCGTGGGATCGCTTCATCGGCGCAGGTCCGGTTCGCGTCCGCGCGACCTGCCGCAAGTCGAAGCTCTACCACTCGGACGCGGTTGCCGAGCGCGTGCTCGGCGCCATAGAGCGGATCACCGGGACCGGCGATGCGCCCGCGCCAGCGTCTGTACCGATGCGCGGCGGCGCTGTCGCGAAAGGTGGCAAGAAGGGAAAGGGCGCCGCGGCGATGGAGTCGCACTCGTTCATCCCCGCGGGAACGAACATCGCCACGAGGACCATCGCCGCCCGCAGCGCGGCGAAGAAGAGCATCGCGATTGCCGCAGCGAAGGCCGCAGCGCGCGTCGCCGACGAAGCGGCAGCAAGGGCCGCAAAGCAGGCGAACGCTGCGGCGACCGATGCGACCGCGGGGGAGAGCGCCGATGCACGGGATGAGCTCGACGAAGGCGCGGGCGCGCAGCTGGTGATCGTCCGTCTCTTTCGCGACGAGTGCACGATCAGCATCGACAGTTCGGGGGCACTGCTGCACCGCCGCGGCTACCGTCAGGCGACGGCGAAGGCGCCGCTCCGTGAGACACTCGCCGCGGCGATGCTGCTCGGTGCCGACTGGCGTGGTGATACGCCGCTGGTCGACCCACTCTGTGGCGCGGGCACCATCCCGATCGAGGCGGCGCTCATCGCGCGACGCATTGCGCCCGGTCGCACCCGCGCCGAGCGCAGAGAGTTTGCGGTCGCCGGCTGGCCAGAGCTTCCGCCCGGCGTCATCGAGCGGCAAGTCGCTGACGCGCGCGAGATCGAGCTGCCGGCGGCGCGGGTTCGGATCGCCGGCTCCGATCGTGATGCCGGCGCGATCGAGGCAGCGACCGCCAACGCCGCGCGCGCCGGCGTGAGCGCCGACGTCACCTTCATCAAGCGTCCGCTCAGCGCGGCTGAACCAGTCGGCGACGCGCCCGGACTGCTCGTCGCGAACCCGCCGTACGGTGTGCGGTTGAACGAAGGCGCCGACGTCCGGAACATCTACGCGCAGCTCGGGAAGGTCGCGCACTTTTCGTTTCCCGGATGGCGCGTTGGCGTGCTCTCCCCCGACCGCTCGCTCGATTCGCAGACCCGCCTTGCACTCGGCCAGTCGTTCGAAACGTCGAACGGCGGGATCCGCGTCCGCTACCTCACGGCGACCAGTCCTGCACACGCAGAATAGTCAACCAGTAAACACGCGTGGTTACTCAAATATCCACTCGGCGTGCGTGCAGCATGGCGCGGGGCGGAGCGGTATCAAACTTGTAGTTAGGGGGAGCTTGCCTCGAGCGTGACGGGGACTTTTTCTCCCCGACCGGGCATGCGATCGTAGCTCCGCACCAGTTCGACGGTTTTGTACGCCACGCTCGCTGGCGTGTGGGAACCGTTGAACCGCCACCATCAAGTCAGGAGTACACCCGTGGGAGTCGGAGATCGTTTCGACGCCGCTGATGAGGATTCGGCCGGCCGAGGTAATGGCGGTCGCAAGTCCAAGCCGCGGAAGACCACTCGCAAGGCTGCGCGTGCGTCTGCCGCACCAGCTGCGCTCAGCACCGCCGTCGCGGATTCATCGCGGCGTCCGAGCGATCGCTACACCGATCGCACCGACCCTCGCGATTCCGCGTTGCGCGCCCTGCTCGACGGACTGCACGACATGGAGGACGGCCATTTCGACGTCCGCCTGACCCCGAACGGCGACCCGCTGATCGCCGACATCGCGCTCGCCTTCAATCGCGTCGCCTCGCGCAGCGAGTCGATGATCGACGAGATGCAGCGCGTCAGCAGCGCCGTCGGGCGGGAAGGCCTGACCACTGAACGCGCCGAGCTGCCGGAGACGGCGCGCGGCGGCTGGGCACGCGGGCTCGATGCGCTGAACACGCTGGTCGCCGACCTGACGCAGCCGACCACCGAAGTCTCGCGCGTGATCCGCGCGGTCGCCGAAGGTGACCTCAGCCAGAAAGTCGAGCTCGAGCTGGAGGGGAAGACGGTGCAGGGAGAATTTTTCCGCATCGGCTCGACGGTGAACCGGATGGTCGACCAGCTGAACGCGTTCGCGAGCGAGGTCACTCGCGTCGCCCGCGAAGTAGGAACCGACGGACGACTGGGCGGACAGGCGAACGTGCAGGGTGTGAGCGGGACGTGGCGCGACCTGACCGACTCGGTGAACGGCATGGCGAGCAACCTGACCAACCAGGTGCGAAACATCGCCGTCGTCACCACCGCGGTCGCCAACGGCGACTTGTCGCAGAAGATCACCGTCGAGGCGAAGGGCGAGATTCTCGAGCTGAAGGACACTATCAACATCATGGTGGACCAGCTCAACGGCTTTGCCAGCGAAGTGACGCGCGTGGCGCGCGAAGTAGGTACGGAGGGACGGTTAGGCGGGCAGGCGAACGTCGAAGGGGTGAGCGGCACATGGCGCGACCTCACCGACTCGGTGAACGGGATGGCGAGCAACCTGACAAATCAGGTGCGAAACATTGCCGACGTCACGACCGCCGTCGCGAAGGGTGATCTGGGGAAGAAGATCACGGCCGAAGCGAAGGGAGAAATTCTCGAGCTGAAGAACACGATCAACACGATGGTCGATCAGCTCTCGTCGTTCGCCGCGGAAGTCACGCGCGTCGCGCGAGAGGTCGGTAGCGAAGGAATCCTTGGCGGTCAGGCAAATGTGCCCGGCGTGGCCGGCACGTGGAAGGACCTCACCGACTCGGTGAACGGGATGGCCGGCAACCTGACGAGTCAGGTGCGAAACATCGCCGACGTCACCACGGCCGTTGCGAAGGGAGACCTCGGCAAGAAGATCACTGCCGAGGCAAAGGGCGAGATTCTCGAGCTGAAGAACACGATCAACACGATGGTCGATCAGCTGAATGGATTCGCGAGTGAAGTGACGCGCGTGGCGCGCGAAGTAGGCACGGAGGGAATTCTCGGCGGTCAGGCGAACGTCGAAGGGGTGAGCGGCACGTGGCGCGACCTGACGGATTCCGTGAATGGAATGGCGAGCAACCTGACGAGTCAGGTGCGAAACATCGCCGACGTGACGACCGCGGTCGCGAAGGGCGACCTGTCCCGGAAGATCACGGCCGAGGCGAAGGGTGAAATCCTCGAGCTGAAGAACACTATCAACACGATGGTCGATCAGCTCTCGTCGTTCGCCGCCGAAGTCACGCGCGTGGCGCGCGAGGTAGGTACCGACGGTATCCTCGGCGGACAGGCACGGGTGCCAGGAGCAGCCGGAGTGTGGCGCGATCTGACCGACAACGTGAACTTCATGGCCGGCAACCTGACGAGTCAGGTGCGAAACATTGCACTCGTGACGACTGCCGTCGCCAACGGCGACCTGTCGCAGAAGATCACCGTCGAGGCGCGAGGTGAGATCCTCGAGCTGAAGAATACGATCAACACGATGGTCGATCAGCTCTCGAGCTTCGCGGCCGAAGTCACGCGCGTCGCGCGCGAGGTCGGTACCGACGGACGACTGGGTGGACAGGCCAACGTGCCCGGCGTAGCCGGCACGTGGAAGGACCTGACAGACTCTGTGAACTTCATGGCCGGCAACCTGACGAGTCAGGTGCGAAACATCGCCGACGTGACGACCGCGGTCGCGAAGGGCGACCTGTC
>JANMBU010000079.1:0-99662 GCA_031360575.1 Gemmatimonadaceae bacterium | reverse complement strand
GACCGTCTGGCTATTAGCACCGAACTTATGGCGATCACCGAACGGCTCCGCGTGCTGGGACTGCTCGTTCACGTTCGCGGCCCGCTGCCCGAGCGAATCGACGTGGTCACTGTCGACAGCCGCGGAGCCGCGGCGGGCGTGCTCTTCGTCGCCGTCCGCGGCTCGGTGCGCGACGGACACGACTACCTCTCGCTGGTCGAATCGCAGGGCGCGCCCGCCGCGATCGTCGAGGACGAGACGCGGACGCGGCTGCCGGTAATCGTCGTCAGCGATGCTCGCCGTGCCGCGGCCGCGGCCGCCGCCGTCAGGCACGGCGACCCGGCGCGAGGGCTCAAGGTCATCGGGGTCACCGGCACCAACGGCAAGACGACGACGGTCGGGCTGCTCCGGCACCTGCTCGATGCACCCGACCGGCGCGCCGCGTCGATCGGAACGTTAGGCGTGCTGGTCGGCAGCGCGGGCGAGCCGCTCGACGGTGGCAGCGGGCTGACGACGCCGGGCCCGATCGAGCTGCAGCGCATCCTCGCCGCGCTGGCGAAGCGCGGAGTGACGACGGTCGCGATGGAAGTGTCGTCGCACTCGCTGCACCAGAAACGTGTCGAGGGAGTGGTCCTCGCGGCGGGGGTGTTCACCAACCTCACCCGCGATCACCTCGACTACCACGGAACGATGGACGATTACCTCTCGGCCAAGGCGCTGATGATCGGCTTGCTCGCCGGCGATGGGGTCGCGGTGATCAACGCCGATGACGTTGCGTGGGCCGCGCTCCCGCCCGCGCCGCACACGCTACGCTTTTCCGCCGAGGGACGGGCGGCCGATGTCGGTGCGCGCGACGTGCGCTACCGGCCGCGCGGCAGCGAGTGGACGTTGGCGATTGGCACCGACAGCGCGCCGGTGACACTCCCATTGATCGGCGCCTTCAACGTCGCGAACGCGCTGGCCGCGGCCGGCGCGGCGTACGCCATCGGGATGACGACCGCGCGAATCGCCGAGTTGTTGAGCCGCGCCCCACAGGTGCCGGGGCGGCTCGAGCTGCTGCACGACGCGCCGGCAGTGCTTCGCGACTACGCACACACCCCGGACGCGCTCGAGCGCGCGCTCGACGCGGTGCGGCCGTTCGCTTCGGGCAAGCTGATCGTCGTCTTCGGATGTGGCGGCGATCGCGACAAGGGGAAGCGCCCGGTGATGGGCGACATCGCCACGCGGAAGGCGGACGTCGCGATCGTCACCAGCGACAATCCGCGCACCGAAGATCCCGAGCGCATCCTCGACGACATCGAGGCGGGGATGCACGGCCGTCCCCACGAGCGCGTCGAGGACCGCCGAGCGGCAATCGCTCGCGCGCTCGCGATCGCGGGACACGACGACGTCGTGGTCCTCGCTGGCAAGGGCCACGAGACCTACCAGATCCGCGGAACCGTGAAGCACCACTTCGACGAGAAAGCGATCGTGCACGAGCTCACTGCCGGATCGCGATGACCGACCTTGCCTGGACGATGGACAACGTCGCCGACGCGCTGGCGCCACACGCGCGCGGCCCGCTTCCCCGCGGAGATCGCGCGTTCAGCAATGTGAGCACCGACACGCGGACGATCGGCCCCGGCGCGCTATTCGTCGCGCTGCGCGGCGAGAATCATGACGCGCACGATCATCTCGCTGACGCCGTCGAGCGGGGCGCGACCGGACTGGTGGTCTCCGACCCGGCTCGCGCGTCAGGCCTCACGGCGACCCTTTACCCGGTCGGCGATACGGTCCACGCGTTAGGCGCGCTCGGCAACTTTCGCCGTCAGGCCTGGGGGCGCCCGGTGGTCGGCGTCACCGGCAGCAACGGAAAGACGAGCACGAAGGAGCTGCTGCGCGCCGCGCTCGGCGGCGGATTCATCGTCCACGCGACGCAGGGAAACCTGAACAACCAGGTCGGCGTTCCGCTCACGCTGCTCGCCATCCCGGCCGACGCGGCAATCGCCGTGATCGAAATGGGCACCAGCTGGCCCGGCGAGATCGCATTGCTGCGCGCGATCGCCGAGCCGGACATCGCCGTCGTCACGTCGGTCGCCGAGGCGCACCTCGAGCTGCTCGGCTCGATCGACGGTGTGCGCAAGGAGAAGTCTGCAATCTTCGACAACGTAGCGGTGGCGGTCGTCGCGGCGACCGAGCCCGAGGTCATCATGCTCGCTCGCGCCCGCGCCGCGCGCGTCATTGTCGCCGGCCTCGGCGCTGGCGACGTGAAGGCCGAGCGCTGGGGACGCAGCGAGGATGCGGCGTCGGGCGGCGGGTGGCTCGAGGTGGACGGGAGGCGGATCGAGGTCCCGCTCCGCGGCGAGCACAACCTTCGCAACGCGATGCTCGCCGTCGCCGTAGCGCGCGAATGCGGCGTGCCGCTCGCCGACATCGCACGGGGAATCGCCGCGATGCCGCAGCCGAAGATGCGCCTCGCCGCCGAGCCGCTCGGCCGCGCACTGCTGATCAATGATGCCTACAATGCCAATCCGGGATCGGCACGCGCCGCGGTGGACCTGCTCGACGGCACTGCTCGGGGACGGCAGCGAGTGCTCGTGCTCGGCACGATGCGCGAGCTGGGAGCGGGCGCGGCTGCACTGCACGCCGAAATTGCGAAGCGCGCGGTGGAATCGTCCATCGAAGTGATCGCTGGAATCGGCGAGTTCGCACCGGCGCTCCGCGCACTCGGCGACGAGCGCGTGGTGACCGGTGCCGACGTCGACGATCTCTGGCCATTGCTCCGTGCGCGGCTCGCGGCCGATGCGGTGATCCTGCTCAAGGCGTCGCGCGGCATGCGGCTCGAGCGCATCGTGCCACATCTCACCGCATGGGCGGCGACGGCACGTTAGCATGACCAGTGCGTGCGCGGCGAACGCGCGACGCAGAACGAAGTGAAGGGTTGGCAGCAACGGCCGGCGCGTCGCGCCTGGCTCGCACTCATCCAAATCCGAAAGACCGCGTCGTGCTCTATCACTTTCTCGTCCCGCTGACGCATTACGTCAAGCTCTTCAATCTCTTCAACTACATCTCGTTCCGCGCAGCGGGTGCGGCGGTTACGGCGCTGCTGATGTCGTTCCTCGTCGGACCAGCAATCCTCGCCCGGTTGAAGGCCGGTGCGGTGAACCAGGTGGTCCGCGAAGGAACGCCGGACAGCCACGCCGGGAAGGGCACCACGCCGACGATGGGCGGGCTGATCATCCTCGCTTCCTCGCTGATCCCGACGCTGCTCTGGGCGAAGCTGAACAACCGCTACATCCTGCTCGCGCTGCTCGTCACCGCATGGATGGGCGTGATCGGCTTTCTCGACGATTACCTCAAGCTGAAGCAGAAGCGCGAGGGGAGAAAGAACGAAGGACTGGTGGAGCGTTACAAGCTGATCGGACAGGTCGCGATCGGCGTCTTCCTCGGCTGGTATCTCTGGCAGCATCCGCTCTCGACGCTGCCCGGCGCATCGACGACGCTGCCGTTCTACAAGTACGTGCTGATCATCCCGGCCACCGCGTCGCTGGCGTTCTTCTATGTGCTGTTCACGACCTTCGTCCTCACCGGGACGAGCAATGCGGTGAACCTGACCGATGGACTCGACGGACTGGCCGCCGGACTGACCGCGATCGCGTCGTTCACCTTCGCGATCTTCGCGTACGTCATCGGCAACTTCAAGGCGGCCGAGTACCTGCAGCTGTTCTACATGCGCGGCGCCGGGGAGCTGACGGTGTTCTGCGTCGCGCTGGCCGGCGCCTGCATCGGCTTCCTCTGGTACAACGCACATCCGGCCGAGGTGTTCATGGGCGACACCGGCTCGCTCGCCCTTGGCGGAGCGTTAGGCGCGATCGCCATCCTGCTGAAGAGCGAGTTCCTGCTCCTCTTCATCGGCGCCGTGTTCATGACCGAGACGCTCTCGGTGATCGTCCAGCGCTCGGTGTTCCGCTACCGCCGGAAGAAGTTCGGCTTCGATTACGCCAAGACGCACCGGATATTTCTCCGCGCCCCGCTGCACCATCACTTCGAGCTGAAGGGGTGGCGTGAGACGCAGGTCGTCGTGCGATTCTGGATCCTCGGCATTCTCTCGGCGTTCGTCGCCCTCAGCACGCTGAAAATTAGATGAGCGCGAGCGGTGCCGCGATCGCGCGCGGTACGGATGGCGAGTACGCCGTCATCGGACTCGGCAAGAGCGGTCGCGCCGCGGCTGAGCTGCTGGCGCGCGAGGGGGTGTCGGTCTACGCGTCGGATGCGGGCAGCAGTCCCGCGGCGGAGCAGGCGGCGGCCGAGTTGCGGGCGATGGGCGTGTCGGCTGACGTCGGCCTGCACGATCTCGACCGGATCGCTCGCGCGGCGCGCGTCGTGGTCAGCCCCGGCGTGCCACCCGGCGCGCCGCCGCTCGCCCGCGCGCGCAGCGCCGGGGTGCCGATCGTCGGCGAGATCGAGGTCGCGCTGCAGTTCCTGCCGCGGACCCGCGTCATCGCGATCACCGGCACCAATGGCAAGACGACGACGACCGCGCTCGTCGGTGCGCTGCTCCGCGCGTTAGGCAGGCAGGCGATCGATGCCGGCAACATCGGGACGCCGCTGGCCGCCGTCGCTCTCGGCGCGACCCACCCCGAGTGGATCGCACTCGAACTGTCGTCGTTCCAGCTGCACGACACTCCGTCGATCGAGCCCGAAGTGGGAGTGGTGACCAACCTCAGCCCGGACCATCTCGATCGGTATGCGACGGTGGACGAGTACTACCAGGACAAGGCGCTGATCTTCCGCAACATGAGCGCGCGCTCGAAGTGGGTGCTCAACGCCGACGATCCGGCGGCACTGACGCTGGCTCGCCGGCTCCCGGCCGCGAGCGCGGGTGCGCTGATCAATCCCGCCAGCTGGCCGTTAGGCACGACGTCGCGCTTCTCGCTGGCGGCGCCGGCCGACGCCTGGTTCGACCGGGCGGCCAGGCGGCTGATGGTACTCGAGGCCCCCCTGCTCGATCGCGACGCGCTGACGCTGTTCGGGGACCACAACGTTGCCAACGCGCTGGCGGCGTCACTGGCGGTGATGGTCGCTGACGAGTCGCACCGCACAGCCGATGCGCGGACGACAATTGCCGGAGCGCTCAGCGCCTTCACCGCCCTCAAGCATCGGCTGGAGGTCGCCGGCGATTTTGGCGGCGTGCTCTGGATCAACGACTCGAAGGCAACGAACGTCAGCAGCACGCTGGTCGCCGTCGAAGGAATGACCCGGCCGACCGTCCTGCTCCTCGGCGGCCGTCACAAGGGCGAGCCTTATACGTCGCTCGCTCCAGCGATCCGGAAGAACTGTCGCGCGGTGATCGCCTATGGCGAATCCGCCGAGGTGATCGAGGGTGACCTCGGGAAGCTCGTGCCACTCGAACGGTTAGGCGGCGACTTCGCGGCGGTGATCGCGCGGGCGCGTGCTGTCGCTCAACCGGGTGACGCGGTGCTCCTTTCCCCAGCCTGTTCGAGCTTCGACATGTTCCGGAACTACGAAGAACGTGGCGCCGAGTTCAAGCGGCTGGCGCCGATGGGTGCGAAGTGACGGTGGCGACGCGCGTCACGTCGCCGTCGGCGGCCGCGGTGCGGAAGACGCCGGCTCGTGGCAACGCCGCCGGGCCACGAATTCGCTGGCGAATGACACCGGAAGCGCAGATGCTTGCCGCAGTGACGTCAATCCTGCTCGTCTTCGGCCTCGCTGCCCTGTACAGCGCCAGCGCGATCGTCGCCGTCCAGGAAGGCCACGATGGGTCGTACTACCTCGTGCGCCAGGCGTTAGGCGCGCTGGTCGGGATGATCGTGTTCGCCGTCGCGGCCAAGACCGACGCTGAACGCTGGCGCGGGTGGGCGTGGCCGCTGATGGGGGGCGCGCTGTTGCTGATGCTGCTGACTGTGCTCCCGTTCACCGAGAGTCTGGCGCCCCGCATCCACGGGTCGAGACGATTCCTGCGTGGCAGCTCGCTGCAGCCGTCGGAACTGGCGAAGCTTGCCGTGGTGGTCTGGACGGCGATGCTCGTGGTGAAGAAGGGTGAGGCGATGCGGCGCCTGACGAAAGGCGTGCTCCCGGCGACCGTCGTGGTCGGCGTGATGGCGATCTTCGCCGCGCTCGAACCAGACCTCTCGGCGGCCGTTTACTTCCTGCTGCTGATGGGCATCGTGATGTTCGCTGGCGGCGCCCGGATCGGACATTTCGTTGCGCTCGGGATCATCGGGACGCCGCTCCTCTGGCGCGAGATGGTGAAGCTGCAATACGTCCTCCTCCGCATGACGTCGTTCTTCGATCCCGGGGATGGCACGCGCGAGGTGAGCTATCAGCTGCAGCAGTCGCTGATCGCGGTCGGCTCCGGTCGGCTGTTCGGCCGCGGCTTCGGCCAGGGTCACCAGCAGTATGGATTCCTCCCGTTTCCGTTCAGCGACTTCATCGGGAGCAACGTTGGCGAGGAGTGGGGGTTCGTCGGGATCGCGGCGCTGGTCGTCGCGTTCGGCGCCTACGGAGCGTTAGGCATGCGCATCGCGCGACGCGCGCGGTCGCCCTTCCTCAAGCTCGTCGCGGTCGGCCTGACGTTCACCGTCGTCTCGACCGCCTTCATCCACCTCGGCGTCGTGGTCGGATTGCTGCCGACCACCGGGCTGACGCTCCCGTTCGTCTCGTACGGCCGGTCGAACCTCTTGCTGTCGCTGCTCAGCACGGGGATCCTGGTGAATATCGGTAGCGACCGTGAGCGCGTTGGTCCCCCGGCCGGCGCCAATCCACTCGGTGCGATCGGATGATGGGCGCGTGAGGGTCTGGTTCGCCGGCGGCGGAACGGGCGGCCATCTCTATCCCGGCCTGGCGATCGCCCGCGCGATGATCGCCGAGGATCCGTCGGTTCGCCCCTTCTTCATTGGGGCGCGACGCGGGATCGAGCGCGAGCTGCTGCCGAAGGAAGGTTTTCCGCACGAGCTGCTCGACTTGCATCCGCTCTATCGCACCCGTCCCTGGCAGAACTGGCGGACGATGCGCGGAATGTTCAGCGCGTGGCGCCGGCTTGGCGCACTGGCCGACGAGCAGAAGCCAGCACTGATCATCGGCACGGGAGGCTACGGAGCCGCCGTCACGCTGGCGTACGGAGTGGCGCACCGGATCCCGGTCGCGCTGCAGGAAGCGAATAGCCATCCCGGCCTGACGGTCCGCCTGTTCGCGCGATTTGCCCGCTCGATCTATCTCGGTTTTCCCGAGGCCGCGGCGTTGCTCAAGGCCGCGCCGGGCGCGGTGCTCGATACCGGTTGCCCGATCGCGCCACCGCCGGCGGTGCTCCCCGATCGCGCCGCAACGCGCGCGGCGTGGGGCTTTCCGCGCGAGGGAGGCCGCGTCATTCTCGTCTTTGGTGGCAGCCAGGGCGCGCGCGGGCTGAACGCCGTGATCGCCGACTGGGTGCGCGCCGGCGTTCCTGCCGATACGCACGTCATCTGGGGCACAGGCCGGGGCCAGTTCGACGAACTCGCCGCGCTCGAGAGTGATCGCGTGCGGGTGCGCCCCTATCTCGCGCCGATCACCGATGCGTACGCCGCCTGCGATCTCGCGATCACGCGAGCCGGCGCGATGACGACGGCCGAGTTGTGCGCGTGGGGGATCCCGATGATCCTGGTACCGCTGCCGACCGCGGCCGCCGACCACCAGACCGAGAACGCGAAGAGCCTGCACGCCGCCGGCGCGGCGATCCACCTCCCGCAGTCAGGCCTAACGGCGCTGATGATCGACGCGATCGTCCGCAACGTACTCGACGACCCGGCGAGGCTGGCCGGACTGGCGGCTGGGGCGCGCAGACGAGCGAGGCCGGAGGCAGCGAGGGTGATTGGGGGGAACGCACTCCGTATCGCGCGGCGGCTGGGGGCGATGCGTGATGCGGGAAACGGCTTGGGCGATGCGTGATGCGGGAAACTGCTTGAGGCGATGCGTGATGGGGGAAAGTGCTTGGGCGATGCGTGATGGGGGGTGCGGAAGAGGCGACGCGAAGAGCCCGACGTCGATCATCGCCCCGATAAATCCTCAGCGGGCGACCTGGCGCGGAATGCATCGCCGGCCACCGGGACGTCGCGCGATGAGCGAATCATCCGCACGAGCAGGCGTGTGATGCTCAGTATCAGGACGTAGCGTTCTTCTACGACTTCGGGTGCGAGCGCGCTCCGCCCGTGCAGATACCACGTTTTGGTTTCGGATGCGGAGCCCGGAGCGTATTCGTAATACCGCACCCGGTCCCGCGCGGACTGTCGTGGATAGCCCTCCGCGATGTTGGCCGCCACGGAACCGGCGGCGCGACACAGTTGGCCTATCGACTGATGAAAGCGACCATCACGTCCCATGGATCGGGTGTCCAGCTCCACGCACGCGCCGAGAAACGTCGCTAGTCGAAAAGCTTGCACCCGCCAAAGCAGGTCATTGGTGACCGTTGCCGGGAGTGTTGCCTCCCATTCGCTGTATGTCATCGTCTTGGCAGCGTAATACTGAGACGCCCTCTGCGAGCATCGTTCGAACGCGATAGTGCATGTTTTTCCGCCCGACCCGTCTCCGGGAAGGTGAATACCTGAATGCCTATTCGCCCCGCAGTTTCCCGCATCACGAATCACCCCAAGCCGCTTCCCGCATCACGCATCGCCCCCGCAGTTCCCCGCATCACGCATCGCCCCCGCGAGCAACTCCGCTCGCCAGCTATATTCCCGCTCATGTCCCTCCTCGCCCCCTCCGATCCCCGACCGATTCACTTCGTTGGCATCGCGGGCGCCGGGATGAGTGCACTCGCTGAACTCCTCGTCCGCCGCGGTGCGACCGTGACCGGTTGCGATAGCAACCTCGCCGGTGCGGCCGATCTTCGCCGGCTCGGGCTTGAACTGCACGAGGGGCACGACCCCGCGCACGTCGATGGTGCACGTGCCGTGGTCGTCACCTCCGCGGTGCCGAAGAATCATCCGGAACTCGAACGCGCGCGCGCACTGGGCATCCCGGTGATCCGGCGCGCCGAAGCGCTCGGTGAAGCGGTGGCCGGTACGACGCTGGTCGCCGTCGCCGGCACGCATGGGAAGACGACGACGACGGTGCTCACCACCGAAGCGCTTCGCGCAGCGGGCATCGATGCCACCGGCGTCGTCGGCGGCCGGGTCGGGAGCTGGGGGGGGAACCTCAGCGAGGGAGGGGACGACGTCTTCGTGGTCGAGGCCGACGAGTACGATCGCTCCTTCCTTGCACTCGCGCCGACGATCGCCGTCGTCACCAACGTCGAAGCCGATCATCTCGACATCTACCGCGATCTCGACGACATCTGCGCGACCTTCGCCACGTTCGTCCGCGGTGCGCGGCAAATCGTGTTATGCGCCGACGATGATGGTGCGAACACGCTCAAGGTTCCGCTCGGTGCCGAGATCTTTCGCTATGGCATCGCGTCGAAGGACGCGCGAGTCCGGGCGACGGGGCTCGCCCTTGCGCCGGACAGCTCGCGCTACGCAGTCGAGTTCGACGGCAAGGCGTTAGGCAGCGTCAACTTGCCGGTGCCCGGTCGTCATAACGTGCTCAACTCGCTGGCCGCGATCGCCACCGGGCTCGCGCTCGGCGCAACGGTTGACACGATGGCGAACGGGCTTGCCCGCTTCGCGGGCGTCGAGCGACGCTTCCAGCGGTTAGGCGAGACAGCGGGGGTCGCGATCGTCGACGACTACGCCCACAATCCGACCAAGGTCCGCGCCGCCCTCGAGACGGCGCGCGTCGCATTCCCGGGGCGGCGGCTCGTCGCCGCGTTCCAGCCGCACCTGTTCACCCGGACCCGCGACTTCGCGCGCGAATTCGGCGAGTCGCTGTCGATCGCCGACGTCGTGCTCCTCACCGAGATCTACCCGGCGCGCGAGAAGCCGATCGATGGCGTGACGTCGGGGCTCGTCGCCGATGGTGTGCGTGCCGCGGGGAAGACGGTCGCCTGGCGCGGCGACCGCAATGCGCTCGCCGACGCGCTGGCCGGCATCGTCAGGCAGGGTGACGTCGTCGTCACGATCGGCGCCGGTGACATCACGCGCACCGGTCCGGAACTGATCGCGCGACTCGGCTCGGCGCCCGTCGCGCGATGACCGGCGGACCGGCCGACGGCGTAACCATCGCCCCGCGATCGCCGCTCGCGCGCGGGGTGAGGATCGGCGTCGTCGCCGTGGTCGCCGCGCTGATCCTCTCGCTGCCGTGGACAGGCCCCGTTGCGATGCGGCAGCTGGTCTTCTTCCGCGTGCGCAAGGTCGAGATCCGGGGCGCGGTCTACCTCACCCCGTCGGAGATCCTCGGCAAGTTGCGCGTCGATTCGACCGCCAATGTCTGGGATGATCCGTCACCGCTGGTCGCGCGGCTGATGACGCATCCGCAGATCCGGTCGGTCAGCCTAACGCGAAAGCTCCCGGCGACGCTGGTCGTCCGGGTGCAGGAGAACATGCCGGTCGCCCTCGTCCCCAACGCGAAAGGCTTCGCAGTGATCGATGGCCATGGCCTCCCGCTCCCGATCGATCCGGCGGCGACGAAGCTCGACCTGCCCATTCTCGCCGGCCGTGACACCGCGATCGCACGGCTGCTCGCCGAGCTGCGCGCTGGGTATCCGGCGCTCTTTGCACGGGTGAGCGAAGTGCGGCGGCAGGGACGAAACGAGCTGCTCGTTCGTCTACCGGCCACGCGCGTCCGCACGCTCGACAACGTCACCGCCGATCGCCTCGCCCAAGTCACAGCGGTTGAAGGCGACCTCGCGCGGCGCCATGTTGTGGTGGCCGAGCTCGACCTTCGATACCGAGACCAAGTCATCGCCCGCCTGCAATGAACCCTGAACGCCTCGTAGCTGGTCTCGACATCGGATCCGCCAAGACCACCGCCATCATCGCGGAGGTCGTCGGCGACTTGCCGAAGCATCCGCAGATCCGCGTCCTCGGCGTCGGGCAGGCGAAAACGCTCGGCATGCGTCGCGGTGTCGTCGCCGACATCGAGGAAACGACACGCTCGATCCGCAAGGCAGTGCAGGACGCGGAGCGCATGGCCGGCGTCGAAGTGCAGGCGGTGTACGCGGGGATCGCCGGTGAGCACGTGCAGGCGATGACGAGCAGCGGGATCGTCGCGGTGAATGGCGCGGAGATCAAGCGCGCCGATGTCGAGCGAGCGAACGAAGTCGCCCGCGCCCAGGCGATTCCGCAGGACCGCGAGCTGCTGCACGCGATTCCGCAGGAGTATTCCGTCGACAAGAACGAAGGGATTCGCGATCCGGTCGGGATGATCGGCATGCGGCTCGAGGTCGAGATGTATCTCGTCACGATCGGGAGCTCGCCGGCGGTGAACCTCCGCAAGAGTGTCGAGCGCGCGGGCTACAAGACGCGCGAGCTGGTGCTCGAGCCACTCGCCAGCGCGCTCTGCGTGCTGACCGAGGACGAGAAGGAGCTCGGTGTCGCGCTCGTCGAGATGGGCGCGGGCACCACCGACCTCGCGATCTTCCACGAGGGCAAGATCCGCCACCTCGGCACGATCAACTATGGCGGCAACAACGTCACGAGCGACATCGTCCACGGACTCGGCGTCACGCAGACCGACGCCGAGCGGCTGAAGGAGCAATACGGCTGCGCCTATGAGCCGATGGTGAAGCTCGGCGAGACGATCCAGCTCCCGAGCACCGTCGCGCAGGGCGATCGACAAATCCCGCGCGAGCTGCTCGCGCACATCATTCACCAACGGATGGACGAGATCTTCGACCTCGTCGCACGCGACATTGCGACCGCCGGCTATGCGGGCAAGCTTTCGGCGGGGATCGTGCTCACCGGCGGCGCGGCGGCGATGAGCGGGGCCGCCGAACTGGCGTCCGATTCATTCGGTACAGGAGTGCGGGTCGGATCGCCGGTGGAGAATGTTGGCGGACTGAGTGACTCGGTCGACTCGCCCCGCTTCGCGACGGTCGTCGGTCTCGCGCAGTACGGGGCGCACCGGCTGCACGTCAACGGCGCAACGGCCAACGCGCGCGGCGCGGGGCGGGGCAGTGGTGATGGCAACGTCGATCGCTTCGCTCGCCGCGTGAAGGACTGGCTGCAGGACTTCTTCTAGCCGCGACCGGGCAAAGCGGCACCCCAGCAGCGGCTCTCGATCAATTATCTGATATCCACGCGCCAGCTGTGGATAACTTCCAGGCAAGAAAGTTTGAAATCTTTTTGACGATGGCTCGTCACAACTGCGGGTATGGTCTTACCGGAAAAAGCTGTTAGATTCGCGTCGCGCCAGGAAAGTTGATCTGCTACGGGCGCACGACTTATCCACAGCGCCATGCCTGGTCGTCCTGCTCGGGACGTTCCTACCGCGAGTGGCTTTCGCTTCACCTCGTCGCACCAGAGGCTCTTCCGCAATGATCTTCGAATTCGAAGAGAACACGTCGCAGAACGCGCGGATGAAGGTCGTCGGTGTCGGCGGTGGTGGTGGCAACGCCGTGAACCGGATGATCGAGGAGCGGCTTGAGGGCGTCGAGTTCGTCTCGGTGAACACCGATGCGCAGGCGCTGCTCAGCTCGAAATCGGACATCAAGATCCAGATCGGGAAGAAGCTGACGCGCGGACTCGGTGCTGGCGCGCGCCCCGAGATCGGCCGTCAGGCAATCGACGAGAACCGCGACGAGGTGATTCGCGCGCTCTCCGGCGCTGACCTCGTCTTCGTCACCTGCGGCATGGGCGGCGGCACTGGAACCGGCGCCGCCCCGATCATCTGCGAGCTCGCGCGCGAAGTCGGCGCGCTCACCGTTGGCATCGTCACGCGCCCGTTCCTCTTCGAGGGACGGAAGCGCATGCGGCAGGCCGAGCTGGGCATCGCCGAGATGCGGAAGCACGTCGACACGATGATCGTCGTGCCTAACGAGCGGCTGCTTGCCGTCGTCGGGAAGGGAATACCCTTCCAGGACGCGCTGAAGAAGGCCGATGAAGTGCTGCTCCACGCGACGCAGGGCATCTCGTCGCTGATCAGCGTCACCGGCCTCGTGAACGTGGACTTCGCCGACGTGCGTACCGTCATGCAGGCCGGTGGATCGGCGCTGATGGGCACCGGCGTCGGCCGCGGCGAGAGCCGCGCGATGGAAGCGGCGCAGCAGGCGATCGCGTCGCCGCTGCTCGACAACGTCTCCGTCTCCGGCGCGACTGGCGTCCTCGTCAACATCACCGGCGGCGCCGACCTCACCCTCGGCGAAGTCCACCAGATCAACGAGATCATTCACGATGCCGTCGGTGACGACGCGGAAATCATTTTCGGCGCGGTACACGAGCCGGCGATGCAGGGCGAGATTCGCGTCACCGTGATCGCGACCGGGTTCGACAAGGCGATGCAGATCGGCGGGTCGATCTCCGAGCCGGTGGCCGCGCCGAAGGGTGCGCCGGTGATCCCGTTCCCGAGCCGTCCGCAGCGTGTGGGCTCAGTGACGCCGCGGACGACGCCGTCGTCTGATATTCCGAGACGCGGCAACACGACGCTACCGGCGCAACCGCAGACTCCGCAGTCCCCGTCGCAGGATCTCTCCGACATGGAGATCCCGACGTTCATTCGGAGGCAGATGGATTGAAGACCTGGGCCGTACGTACTGGGACCTACGCGGTGGTGGCGGTGCTCGCCGCCGCCGCGCTGCGTTTTACCCCCGCGATCGAAGCGCCCGCACCAGGACGACTGCTCGTCGAGCCGTCACCGGCGGTACAGGCGCTCGTCCAGCGGACCGACACCCTCGCCCGCGGCGAGACGATCGTCGGCGTCCTCGGGCGCGGTGGAGTTTCGGAGCGCATTGCCCGCGAGGCGCTGGCCGCGGCGAAGATGCTTGACCCGCGCAAGGTGCCGGCCGGCATGCCGATCACCGTGAGCTCGCTGGCCACCGACTCGACGCCGACGGAAATCGTCTTTCAGCTGGCGATCGATCATCTCGTGCGCCTGACGCGCACGGCCGCCGGCTGGGTCGGCGCCGAGCAGCATCTCCCATGGACGACCGACACGCTCACCGTCGCCGGCCGCATCGCCTCGACGCTCTACGAAGCGCTCGATTCGTCGGCGGCCACCGTGCTGCCCGGGCCGGCGCGCGCCGAGCTGGCGTGGACGCTGGCCGACATCTACGAATACCGGATCGACATGAGCCGCGACCTCCAGGTCGGCGACCAGTTCCGGATGGTGGTCGAGCGGAAGCGCGGGCCTAACGGTGCAGTGAGAGTGGGCGACATCCTCGCCGCCTCGTTCACCAACGGCGGCTCGACGATCGAGGCGGTGCGCTTCGAGAGTGCGTCGGTTGGCGGGTCGTACTTCGATGGCGAAGGGAAGTCGCTTCGTGCGCCCTTCCTTCGTGCGCCGCTCTCCTTCCGCCGGATCTCCAGCGTGTTCGGCATGCGCAAGCATCCGATCCTCGGCATCGTCCGTGGGCACATGGGCACCGACTACGCCGCGAACATCGGAACTCCGGTGCGCGCGGTCGGTGACGCGACGGTGATCTTCGCCGGATGGAAGGGGGGCTATGGCAACATGGTCATCCTCCGCCACCGGAACGGATTCGTCACCCGTCACGGACATCTCCGCGGCTTCGCCAGCGGCATCCGCGCCGGCAAGCATGTGACCATCGGACAGACCATTGCCTACGTCGGGACGACCGGGCTGTCGACCGGCCCGCACCTCCATTTCGAGGTGATCGTCAACGGCGTGCAGAAAGATCCGCGCGTCGCGCTCCGGGTGAAGGGCGGGGAACCGATCCCGAGCGGCGAACGGTCGCGCTTCATGGCGCTCCGGACCGAAATGGTCGCGCTGCTCGATCGCATGCCTAACGGCCAGCAGCTCGCGCTGCGCTGAGCCGATGTCCGGCACCATCGGCGCGCGGGTGTGACGCGCTGGCTGATCGCGGCGATCATCGGTCTGATGGTCGCCGCGCTGCATTATGGCCGGTCGCTCGGTCTCTCGCCTAACGGCGGATCGCGGCGGCGGGCCGAGGGGCGCGTTGGCCTCCGCCGGATCGGCGCCGCGCTGCGGGCGATCGCGGCGGCGACCGTCGCGGCGATGCTCCTCGGCGCGCCCGCTGGCCCGGCGCGAGCGGCCCGCCCGCTCGTTGCACTTGACGTCTCGGCGAGCTGGACGCGCGGTGACGGCGCCGCGGCGCGGTGGGCGCGCGTCCGCGCCGCGGCGCGCCGCTTGGCGGACGGTGACTCGCTGCTGCTCTTCGGCGATTCAACGCGGATGGCCAGCGCACCCCCCGCTCGCCCAGGCGACCAGCACTCGACGCTCGGGCCGCTGCTCGACCTCGTGCGCGACGACCCGCGCGGCTTGGTGCTCGTCACCGATGGCGAGCTCACCGAGGCCGGCCCCCTTCCCGCGGGAACGCGGCTGACGGTGCTTCCCGCGCCGCCGGCCACCGACATCGCCGTCGTCGGACTCGTCGCGCCGGGGCGCGTTGCGCCCGGCGATACCGTGTCGCTCAGCGCGACCGTGCGTGCCGGCAACGGCGCCATGACCGGAGCGACCGTCAGGGTCGCCCTTGCCGGGTCGCCACCGGTAATCCTCTCCGTTGGGCCGTTAGGCGCGTTTGCCGAGCAGCAGGTCAGCGCCCGCCTCATCGCGCCGGCGCGCGCCGGCGATGCGCTGCTCCAGGTCATCGCGTCCGCCGCCGGCGATGCCGAGTCGCGGAACGACACGTTAGGCACGATCGTCGAGATCAGCCGGGTGCCGTCGGCGGTGCTCCTGTCGTCATCCCCCGATCCCGACGCACGGGCGGCGCTCGCGGCGCTGGCCGGCGCGCTGACCGTGCCGCCGCGCGGGTATTACCTCCTCGCCCCTGGCGCCTGGCGCGACGCGACGACGTTGCGCGCGGTGACCGCCGGCGACGTCCGCGCGGCCGCCGCCGCTGCTCCGCTGCTGGTGCTGCATGGCGACTCGCTGATCCTTGGCCCGCCCGCGCAGCTGGCACGGTCGGCGCTGGTGCTGATGGTCCCCGGCGACATCGATGACGCGGAATGGCGCGCTGCGCCGACCGGCGCGTCGCCCCTCGCCCGTTCGCTCGGCGGGATCGCCTGGGACAGCATTCCCCCGATCGAGGTCGCGCCGGTCGCCCCGCGTGGCGACTGGGTCGCCCTCGAGGGACGGAGCCCCGGCCTCGCCTCACGCGCACTCGTCGCCGGCTCCGACCTCGGTGGACGACGGCGGCTGGTGGTCGCGGCCAGCGGTTTGTGGCGCTGGCGGGCCCGTGGCGGCCCGGCGCGCGATGCTTTCGATGCGCTCTGGGGCGCGATCGCGGACTGGACGACGAGTGTCGGCGTGGACCTCCGTCCCGCACTCCCCTCGCGCCGCTCGCTGCGCGAGGGCGACCCGATCGGCTGGACGCGCACCGGTGTCGACTCGGTGGTGGCGCTCACGCTGCGCCGAACCGACGCCACGACCCGCGATACGACCAGGCGCTCGCTCACCGTTCGGTTCAGCGGCGACAGTCGCACCGCGACCACCGCGTCGCTCCCTCCCGGACGATACACCGCCTTCATGCGCGGTGGGTCCGCATCGTTCGTCGTCAATGCGGGGACTGAGCTTCTTCCCGCGCGCGTGGTCGCCCTCAGCGTCGCCAGCGGTGGTGCGAGGAGCGGCGTGCCCGCGGCACCGCTCCGCGAGCGGTGGTGGGCGTACGTGCTCGCCGTCGCGGCCCTCTGCGGAGAATGGATCATCCGTCGGCGCTCCGGGCTACGCTGACTCCGGAGCGGGCGCTAACTTGGGACGATGCGCCTTCTCCGCAAGACCGGTGACGTTCCGAAACGCTCGCTGTGGGAACGAATCAAGGACGTCGCGCTCACCGACGTCGCGGTCATCGCGCGCGGTGGGGTCTCGGCGGGCTCGCTCGAACAGCTCGAGGAAATGCTGCTCGAGGCAGACTTCGGCGTTCCGACCACCCTTCGCCTGGTCGCCGATGTCGAGCGCGCCGCGCAGCGCGGTTTCGTCAGGACGCACGATCAGTTTCGCGAGGCGCTGCGCCAGGGAATCGAGGAAGCGTTACGCGCCGGCAACAGCGACGCCGCGCTCCGCACCGCGACCACCGGCCCGACGATCGTCCTCGTGATCGGGGTCAATGGCGCGGGGAAGACGACGTTCATCGGCAAGCTCGCGGCGCGCTACCGGCGCCAGGGCAAGCGGGTGCTCGTCGGAGCGGGGGACACCTTTCGGGCCGGCGCGATCGACCAGCTCCGCGTCTGGGCCGAGCGCTCCGGCGCCGAGTTCGTGGGTGGGAAGGCAGGAGGCGATCCGGCAGCGGTCGCCTTCGACGCAATCGACGCCGCGCTCACCCGCAACGTCGACGTCGCGATCATCGACACCGCGGGCCGCCTGCATTCGAACGACGACCTGATGACCGAGTTGAAGAAGGTCGCCCGCGTTGTCGCCAAGCGGCTGCCTGACGCGCCGCATGAAACGCTGCTCGTGCTCGACGGCACCATCGGCCAGAACGCGATCTCGCAGGCGAAGACATTCTCGGCGGCCGTCGGTGTCACCGGCCTCGTCGTCACGAAGCTCGACGGCAGCGCGCGCGGTGGCGTCGTCGTCGCGGTGCACGAGGCGATCGACGTGCCGGTGAAGTTCGTCGGGACTGGCGAGGGGGTGGACGATCTCGCGCCCTTCGACGCGGCCGACTTCTCGACGGCGCTGCTCGCCGACGGCTGATGCCGAGCGAGCGGTCGCGCCCCGGCGGCTCGTCCGCACCGCGCATCGCGCTCGACACGAAAGTGATGTACCTGAAGGGAGTCGGCCCGGTGCGGGCCGAGGCGCTGCGACGGTTAGGCATCGTCACCGCGGGCGACCTCCTCTATCACGCGCCCCACCGTTATGAGGACGCCAGCACAGTCTCGCCGATCTCTTCGCTCGAGCCGGGGATGCAGGCGACGATCATCGGGCGGGTCATCTCGAAGGGCGTGCTCCCCACCCGCAAGGGACTGCGCATCTTCCAGGCGGTCGTCCGTGACGCGAGCGGATTGATCGAGGCGGCGTGGCCCGGCCAGCCGTACCTCGACCGGACCGTCGAGAAGGGCGACGTCCTGCTGCTCAGCGGGCAGGTCCGCTTCTTCCACGGGCGGCAGCTCCTCCCGCGGGAGATGGTCAACCTCGGCGACGAGGACGAGGGCACCGCGTCGGGGCGCGTGCTTTCGGTCTATCCGGCGACCGAGGGCCTCGGCTTCAAGGTGATCCGCGGACTGCTCGACACGCACCTCGACGCGCTGCTGCCCCTCGTGGTCGAGACGCTGCCGCACGACGTGCTGGCGCCGGCGCGGGTGCCGCCCCTCCCCGAGGCGCTGCGGATGGTCCACCGGCCCGCATCGTTAGGCGAGGCGATGAACGGGCGCGCCCGACTCGCCTATGAGGAGCTGCTTTTCGTCCAGATCCTGCAGCGCCGGGCGAATGCGATCGCCCGCGCCGAGCGGCAGGGGATCACCTTCGAGAACAAGCGGCAGTTGACCAGCAAGCTGCGCAAGTCGCTGCCCTGGGAACTGACCAGCGCGCAGATGCGCGCACTGCGCGAGATCGTCGCCGACATGACGAGCTCCCGCCGAATGCACCGCCTCCTCCAGGGGGACGTCGGCAGCGGCAAGACGATCGTCGCGCTGTTCGCCGCGTTGCTGGCGATCGAGAACGGCTACCAGGCAGCGATCATGGCGCCGACCGAGCTGCTCGCCGAGCAGCACCTGCGCACGATGGCGCGCCTGCTCGCGCCGTTAGGGAGCGAGCCGGTGCTGCTCACCGGCAGCCTGTCGGCGCCGGAACGCCGTAGGGCGCTGGGGCGGATCTCGGGCAGTGAGCCGCTGCTGGCGATCGGGACGCACGCGCTGGTGCAGGAGAGCGCGGTCTTCGGACGCCTCGGCTTCGTCGCGATCGACGAGCAGCACCGCTTCGGCGTCGAGCAGCGAAAGGCGCTCGCCGCGAAGGGCGAAGCACCCGACACTCTGCTGATGACGGCGACACCGATCCCGCGTTCGCTCGCGCTGACGATGTACGGCGATCTCGACGTCAGCGTCCTCGACGAGCGTCCGCCCGGCCGGCAGCCGATCACCACCGCGCTCCGCGGCGAAAGCCATCGCCCGCGACTCATGGAATTCGTCGATCGCGAAGTGGGGAAGGGCCGGCAGGCGTACATCGTCTACCCGCTGGTTGACGAATCGGAGAAGGTGGACCTCAAGGCAGCGACGGTCGAATACGAATCGCTCGCCAGCGGATCGTTCGCCACGCGGCGGGTCGCCCTGCTCCACGGCCGGATCCCCGCCGACGAGCGCGACGCGACGATGCGCCGCTTCCGCGATGGTACGATCGACGTGCTGGTCGCCACGACCGTGATCGAGGTCGGGATCGACGTGCCTAACGCGACGGTGATGGTCGTCGAGCATCCCGAGCGCTTCGGCCTCTCCCAGCTGCACCAGCTCCGCGGACGCGTCGGCCGCGGCGCCGAACAAAGCTACTGCATCCTCCTCGGGGACGTCGGCGACGAAGCGCGTGCCCGCCTCGACGTCTTCGTCGGCACGGACGACGGCTTCGAGATCGCCCGCGCCGACCTCTCACTCCGCGGGATGGGTGACCTGTTCGGCGCCCGGCAAAGCGGGGAGCAGACCTTCCGCATCGCCGATCCGATCCGCGACGAAGCGCTCAATGAAACCGCGCGCGATGTCGCCGAGCGCCTGCTCGCGGCCGATCCGGAACTGGAGAAGCGCGAGCACGCGCCGCTCCGCGCCGCACTGCAAGGCCGCTATGCGCGGGCGCTGGAGCTGTTCCGGGTGGGGTGAATGAAGCCATGAGCTGTCAGCCGTGAGCTGTTAGCTGGCGGCTCAGAGCTCATGGCTAACGGCTGCTGTTCAGGGCTTCGGCGCCGCGAGCCGGCGTTTGATCCGCTCCAGCTCGTCCTTCGTCGCCTGGAGCTCGTCGCGGAGCTTCTTGACGTCCTCCTCGCGGGTCGCGGCCGCCTCGTCGGGCTTCTGGCTCAGCGCCCGGTCAAGCGAGAGGAGCTGGCCGGCGATCCGCCGCAGGGTGCCTGCCTCGCCGCGGTGTGCGCCGTTAGGCGCGGCCAGGTACTTGTCGAGACCGGAGATCGCGTCGCGAGTGCTCGCCTCCTTGTTCGCCGGGTCGAGCTTGTAGACCGCGCGCCAGTAGCCGCTCTCGGCGGCTTCCGCGGTGTTCGGATGGGCGACCGCGAACTCGGCGAGCGCCTTGTCGGCGTCGGTGTAGGCGCCGCGGTCGGCGGCCCGTTGTGCTACGAGGTATGCTGCCGGCCACTCGCGCTCGGCGGACGGACGGAGGAACGGCGGCCGACGAATGCAGGCCGTGCCAGCGAGCGCGAGCAGGCCGCAGGCGAGCAGCGTTAGGCGCCTGACGATTGGCCTTGCGGCGCTGGCCCGGCGAACGACCGCGGGGCTCACGACGCCGCTCCCGCCGCAACTTCGCTCCGGTGCGCGCGCTGCCGCTTGCTCGGCACGCGAGTCGGCAGGTTGATCGTGAAGGTGGTGCCGACTCCCGGCATGCTCTCGCAGTTGATCGTCCCCCCGTGCGCCTCGAGAATCTCCTTGGCGATCGCCAGCCCGAGGCCGGAGCCCTTCTGCGACGCACTGTCCTGGTTGTCGGCCTGGTAGAACTTCTCGAACACGTGTGGCAACTGGTCCTCGGGAATGCCGGCGCCGGTATCGCGCACCTCGATCGTCACTGATTCACCGTGACGCTCGGCGTTCAATCCGACATGTCCGCCGGCCGCAGTGAACTTTACTGCATTGGAGAGTAGATTGCCGAGCACTTCGCTCATCCGGTCGGCGTCCCACTGCACCTCGTGCGGCGCATCATTGCTCCAGGTCACGTGCAACCCGACGCCGCGCTGCTGCGCGAGGACGCGGAACCCCGCCTCGAGCTCGACGAGAAATGCGCGCAGCTCGATCGGTCGCGCCGTGATCGAGCCACCGCCCGCCTCGAACCGGCTGACGTCGAGCAATTGCTTCGACAGCCGAGCGAGGCTCTGCGCCTGCGTCTCAAGCGTGTGCAGGATCTCGCCCTGCTTCGCCGACACGGCGCCGTACGCGCCCTCCTGCATCAGCTGCAGGTAGCCGAGGATGACGTTGATCGGTGTCTTCAGCTCGTGCGACGCGATCGAGACGAACTCCGCCTTGAGCTTGTCGAGCTCCGCCAGCTGCTTCGCCATTCGATCGTACGAGAGCGCGAGGCGCCCGAATTCATCACGGCGCGTCGGGTTCACCGCGAGCTTGTAGCCGAATTCTCCCTCGGCAATCTGGTGCATGCCGCGCTCGAACTCGCGCACCGGGCGACCGATCGCGCGGAGCAGCCACGCGGCGATCAGCGTCGCGGCGAGGATCGCGCCGAGCGCGGCCAGCGCAGCCACCCGTCCCGCTTCGTCGACCGAGGTTGCGGTCTCCTCGACGCGCTGCGTCGTCCGTTCGCGCAACGAGCGCTCGGCGACGGCGACCGCGCGCTCCACCTTGCCGATGGCCGGCACGACGCGCGTCGTCGAGATCCGCTCGGCGTCGACGTCGTGACCACTGAGCGCAGCGAGATATTCGTCGGGCGCCGTCTGGGCGACCACCTTCGATGCGGCTCTGATGTCGTAGGCCGCGGTGTCGAGATGCGATCGCTCCAGACTGTCGGCCATCGCGGCGATCCCATCGACCGCGTGCGACATCGCGTCGCGGCTCCCCGCGTCGTGGACGAAGAGGAGCGCGGTCTCCGCGCGGCGCAGGTCATCGACCGACGACCGGATGCGGCCGAGGAGCAGCGACGCCGCAAACTCTCGATCGCGCAGCGATTGCGTTGCGTCGTGCACACCGCGCAGCGAATGGTACGAGATCGCCACCGGCGCGATCAGCAGCAGCAGGATCGCACTCAGCGCGAGTGCGAGCTTGGCGCGAATCGTCATGCGGAGCGCCGTGCGACGATCGAGCGTGCCGCCCGGCGAGATGCGGAGCCTCGAGGGCTCGGCGACGTCGTATCCTGCAGGGACATCGTCTCGGTCGTGCGTGATGAATCGGAACCGCGTCGCGCACCGCCGTCGGCGCCGAACACACGCCGCGCATGAGGCGGCGACGTGCGCGCCATCCTTGCAACTGCTACGCCGCGACCGCGCGCGAGCGTTGACCACACTCGCCGCCCCGGATAGCTTCGAGCCGCACCCTCAATGGCACACCGCACCAAATGACATCTCCCACGTTCGCGAGAATCGAGGAGCTGAAGGCGCACGCCGGCCAGACCGTGACGGTCCGTGGCTGGGTGACGCACCTTCGCTCGTCCGGCAAAGTTGCGTTCGTCGTAATGCGTGACGGAAGTGGCTCGCTGCAAAGTGTCCTCGTCAAGAATCAGCTTCCCCCTGAAACGTGGGCCCGCTTTGCGGAGCTCACGCAGGAGACCTCGATCGCCATCACCGGCGAAGTGCGGCTCGACGCGCGCGCACCGGGCGGCGTCGAGATGGGTGCCGCCGAGCTGCAAATCCTCGGCACCAGTCCGATCGACTATCCGATCCAGCCCAAGGAGCACGGCGTCGATTTCCTGATGGACAATCGTCACTTCTGGCTGCGCAGCCCGCGTCAGGCGGCGATCATGCGCGTGCGCAACGAGATCGAGCAGGGCATTCACGATTTTTTCTACGAACGTGGCTTCCTCCGCATCGACACGCCGATTCTCACCGCGGCCATCGGTGAACGGAGCGGCCTGTTCGCGACGGAGTACTTCGACGAAGGCAACGCGTATCTCGCGCAGACGGGACAGCTCTACGGCGAAGCGGCCGCCGCCGCGTTCGGGAAAATCTACACCTTCGGCCCGACCTTTCGCGCCGAGAAGTCGAAGACGCGTCGGCACCTCACCGAATTCTGGATGATCGAGCCCGAGGTCGCGTTCAACGACTCGGCGGCGAACATGCTCCTGCAGGAAGAGTTTGTCTCGTATCTCGTGCAGCGCTGTCTCGAGCGCCGGAAGGCGGAGCTGGTCGAGCTCGAGCGCGATCTCGCACCGCTCGAGCGCGTGAAGCCACCATTCGTCCGTCTCGATTACGGCGACGCGGTGAAGCTGGTGCAGGGAAAGGGGAGCACCGCGCAGTGGGGCGATGATCTGGGCGCCGAGGACGAAGCGCTCATTGTCGCCGATTACGACCGCCCCGTTTTCGTGATGAACTACCCGAAGCAGGCGAAGGCGTTCTACATGAAGGAAAATCCCGACGACCCGCGCACGGTGCTCTGCGACGACTGTCTCGCACCGGAAGGCTACGGTGAGATTATCGGCGGCTCACAGCGCGAGGACGATTACGATCGTCTCGTCCACCGCATCAAGGAAGAAGGCCTGCCGATGGACGCCTACGGCTGGTATCTCGACCTGCGAAAGTATGGAACCTTCGTGCACGCCGGCTTCGGGCTCGGCCTCGAGCGCACCGTCGCATGGATCTGCGGACTCCCGCACCTGCGCGAGGCGATTCCGTTCGCGCGGATGATGAACAGGTTGCGTCCGTAGTGGCTCGACTCGCTTCAACACGTCGACGAGACAGAGCCTCACTCATCGCTCATCGCCGTGTTGAAGAGAGAAAACACGGCGTCACTTCTCGCCCTTCACTTCATCCCAGAGTTTGTCGAGGGCCTCGAGCCCCGCGCGCTTCACATCCACCCCTCTCGCCTTCGCGAGCGCCTCCACTGCCTCGAACCGCCTGACGAACTTCATGTTCGCCCGGTCGAGCGCGACCGACGCATGCACGCCTGCCTTACGGCAGAGATTTACCGCCGCGAACAGCAGGTCCCCGAGCTCGTCCTCGAGCCGGTCGGCACGCCTGGTTGCGTCGATTTTGCTCTCGCCGGCACGGCCCCCCAGCTCGACGCGCACTTCGCGCAGCTCCTCTTCGACTTTCTCCGCGGGTCCGGAGACATCCGGCCAGTCGAAGCCGACGCCAGCCGCGCGATCCTGGAGGCGGTGCGCGCGATGCAGCGCCGGAAGGTCGACGGGCAATCCGTCGGCGATCGATGCGCGTGCGGTCGCCTTCATCCTTTCCCACGCGACCTTCTCGCCGTCACCGTAGAGGTGCGGATGCCGTCCGCGCATCTTCGCGACCAGCGAATTTCCAACGTCGCGCATCGAGAAGGCCCCGCGCTCCTCGGCGATCACGGCGTGAAAGAGCACCTGCAGCAACAGGTCGCCCAGTTCGTCGCGAGTCGCACGATCGTCGCCGGCGCGCAGCGCGTCGTCCAGCTCGTGCGCTTCTTCGATCAGGTACGGGCGCAGCGACTGGTGCGTTTGCGCTGCATCCCAATCGCAGCGCGCGCGCAGATCGCGCATCAGCGCGAGCGTATCGTCGAGGGAGGAATCGTCTTGCATGGCCATGACGTGGTCCGTATACTAAGCCCGCGTCGAATGACAGAGCAACCGAGTGACAAGAGCCGCGCCTGGGTCGAGATCGACCTTGGCGCGTTGCGTCGAAATGGGGCCGCGATCGCGCGCCATGCGGGCGTCCCGCTACTGCCAATGGTAAAGGCGGACGCCTATGGCCTCGGGGCCGTTGCGGCGGTGCGCGCGCTCGAGCCGCTCTCGCCGTGGGGATACGGCATCGCGACGGCCGCGGAGGGACGCGCGCTTCGCGAGGCGGGCGTCCAGCGCCCGATGCTCGTCTTCAGCCCGCTGCTCCCGGCCGACTTTCGCGAGGCGCGTGGCGCCCGCCTAACGCCAGTGCTCGGTGACGTCCGCGCGATCGCTGCCTGGATCGAGAGCGGGGGCGGCGACTGGCATCTCGGCATCGATACCGGAATGGCGCGTGCCGGAATTCGCTGGGACTGCGTCACTGACGTCGCCGCGCTCGTCGATGCGCTCCCCCCCGCGGGCGCCTGCACGCATTTCCAGAATGGCGCTGACGGCGACAGTGTGATCGTGCAGCGTGCGCGGTTCGAGCAGGCGCTCGCCATGCTGCCGCGCCGGCCGGCGATTCTCCACACCGAGAATGGGCCTGCGGTCGAGCATCTCGAGGGACCATCATCGATGGCCTTCGTGCGCCCGGGAATATTTCTCTACGGCGTCTCGAGCGGGCACGGCGCGCGCATCGATCCGGAGCCGGTGGTCAGCGTCCACGCCCGCGTCGTCGAGGTGCGCACGGTGCCTGACGGCGCCGGTGTGAGCTACGAAGCGACCTGGCGTGCACGCGGCCCGCGGCGCATTGCCACGCTGGCGATCGGCTACGCCGACGGATATCGCCGGGCGCTGTCCAGTCGCGGGGTCGTCCTCATCAGCGGGGCGCGCGTCACCGTCGCCGGACTGGTGACCATGGACATGACGATGATCGACGTCACCGCCGTCTCCTGCGCACCGGGCGATGTCGCGACGCTCATCGGCACCGCCGGCAGCGACTGCCTAACGGTGGCCGATGTCGCGGCGACCGCCGAGCTCTCCCCCTACGAGCTGCTCACCGGCCTCGGTGTGCGCCTGCCGCGCGTGAATGAGGCCGCGGCGTGACGCAGGCCAGCGCATGACCCGGCGCGCGATCATCCTCGTGCTCGACGGCGTTGGGATCGGCGAGGCCCCCGATGCCGCGGAGTACGGTGACCTTGGCAGCGACACGCTCGGCAACCTCGCGCATGCAGTCGGCGGCCTCGCGCTGCCGAACCTCGAGGTCGCGGGACTCGGCCGCATCAAGCCATTGGCTGGCGTCGCCGCCGTTCAGCATCCACGCGGCGCGTCAGGGATGATGCGTCCGCGAAGCGCCGGGAAGGACAGCACCTCCGGACACTGGGAGATCGCCGGGGTGCATCTCGCCAACCCGTTCCCGACGTATCCGAACGGCTTTCCTCGCGACCTGATCGCCGAATTCGAGCGCCGCACCGGCCGCGCGTCGATTGGCAACGTTGTCGGCAGCGGCACCGCGGTGCTCGATACCTTCGGGTCACAGCACATGGGCACCGGAGAATTGATCGTCTACACGTCGGCGGACAGCGTCTTCCAGGTCGCCGCGCACGAGTCGATCGTTCCGCTGGCCGAACTGTACGCCGCCTGCGAGACAGCGCGCGCGATGCTGGTGGCGCCGCACGATGTCTCGCGCGTCATCGCGCGACCATTCACCGGGGTGCCGGGGGCATTTCATCGTACCGCGAATCGTCGCGACTTTTCCCTCGATCCGCCCGAGGAGACGCTCCTCGATGCGCTTGCGGCGAGAGGAATTCCCCGCGGTGGGGTCGGAAAGGTCGACGATCTGTTCGCCGGCCGGAACATCCGGACCACCCATACGTCGTCGAACGCCGAGGGGATCGCGCTGATCCTGAAATGGCTCGCCAGCGATCAGGTTGGGCTTTGCTTCGCCAATCTGGTAGATTTCGACCAACTCTTCGGGCACAGAAACGACGCGGCGGGGTTTTATGCTGCTCTCCGCGAGCTGGACCGTGCTCTCCCATCGATCATCGACGCCCTCCGCGAGGACGACCTGCTCTTTATCACCGCCGACCACGGTAACGACCCGACGACGCCGTCCACCGATCACGCCCGCGAGTGCGTGCCGCTCATCGTGCTCGGTACTGCCGTTCGCCCGGTCTCGCTCGGCGTGCTGGATACCTTTTCGGATCTCGGGGCGACGGTAGCCGACTGGCTCGGCATCTCGTTCCGTGGCCGTGGCAGGTCGTTCGCGCCGGCGGCGATCAACGGATGAGCACTCTCGACCGGGCGACGATCGACAAGCTGCGATCGGTCGCTGAAGACGCGATGGGTCGCGCCTATGCGCCCTACTCGGGATTCCGCGTTGGCGCTGCGCTCCTCGGCAGCGACGGATCCGTCACCGCTGGCTGCAACGTCGAGAACGCGTCGTACGGCGCGGCGATCTGCGCCGAGCGCACAGCCGTGACCTCGGCCGTGGCGCGCGGGATTCGCTCCTTCGATGCGATCGTCGTCGTCACCGATGCGACCGAGCCGACGCCGCCGTGTGGCATCTGCCGGCAGGTGCTGGTCGAGTTCGCGCCCGAGCTGCCCGTGGTGAGCTTTGCCCGCGGCGAGCGAGCGACGTGGACGCTCGCCGAACTGCTGCCGCGCCCGTTCAATCCCGAATCGATGGAACGCGCATGAAGCTTGGCAAGGTGGTCGGCACCGTGGTCGCGACGCGGAAGGATCCGTCGCTCGAGTCGCTCAAGCTGATGGTCGTCGAGAACCTGACGACATCGCTCGGCAAGGAAGGTGGGTACGTCGTCGCGGTGGACAGCGTCGGCGCGGGTGTGGGAGAAGTGGTGTTGTACGCCACCGGAAGTTCGGCCCGCCTAACGGCGGTCACCAAGGACCGGCCGGTGGATGCTGTGATCATGGGGATCGTTGATTGCTTCGACGTCGAGGGCAAGAGTGTTAGTCTGGCGTAAATACGTAGTGCTTCTCGCGGCCGCGCTGGGCGCGGCGGCCTGCACCGAAAAATTGGGAAGTGGACGCGCCTGTCCGGCGCTCTGTCCGATCCAGGAAGTGGGAATCGTCGACACGACGATCCAGGGCGTGTCGCTCGACACCACCGTCTATCCCGGGCCGCCGATCGGCAGCGAGGGCAGCGTCCTCCTGCAGACGCGGACCGACGGCGCGCTCGATCTTCGCGGCGTGTTCCGCTTCGACTCGTTTCCGACGACGTTCCTGAAGAAGAAGCCGACGGCAGCCACCACTGCCGACACGACGCACTACGAGATCAAGGCGCTCAAGGGCTCCACGCTCTTCGTTTCCGGTGACACCACCGCGAACGCGCCGCCGCTCCCGACCGATTCGGTGACGATCGTCGCCTATGACGTCGATACCGCCGGCGTCGCCGATACAGCGGTCGCTCCCGTCCTCGCGCGGTTCACGCCGAGCCGCGAAGTCGGGCGGCGCCGCATCCGTGCTGAAGCGATCCGCGATACCTTCGCGATTCCGCTGAAGGATTCCGTGGTGTTCGACAAGGTTCAGGGGAAGAAGCGACTCCGCATCGGGCTGCAGATCGTCTCCGGCGGCAACACCGCGGTGCGACTCAACGCGAGCGGATCGGGCGCGTTCTCGGTCGTTCGCTTCTTTCCATCGGCCACCGCCGACACCGCGCAGGCCGACAGCCTGCAGGGCTTCGTAGTCAACTCGGCCACGCCGCCTGACGATCCGACGCAGCGGTCATATCTGCGCGACTACACCCTCGTCGTGAAGGGGACGCCGCCACCCGGCGCGAGTGAAGTCGCGGTCGGTGGAATTCGCGGCCGTCGCGTGTATTTCAACTTCGACATCCCGAAGCGGCTGCTCGATTCGACGCAGGTCGTGCGTGCAACGCTTCGCCTCAATCAGGTGGCCAGCCCGCTCGCGACGCCGAGCGATACCGGGCAGCTCGAAGTACTGCTCGGGACCGCGCTCGCCAGCGTCTCGGACATCACGAAGCGCGCGCTCTTCCACGAGCCAGCCGGCTTCGATTCGCAGCGGAAGGTCTTCTTCGGCGCGTTGACGGGCGTGAGGGCGATCAAGTTCCGCGCCGATACGAATGCGACGCGGACGATCGAGATCGCGCCGATTCTCCGGCAGTGGGCCGGCACCGACGTGACCAAGCGCCCACATGCGATCATCCTCGCGCTGCCGACCGAAGGCGCGTCGCCGGTCGAGCTTCGCTTCTCCTCACTCGAAGCGGCGGTCGCACTGCGCCCGTCACTGCAGATCACCTACGTCCCGCGCAACGCGCCTGGAATACCCTGATGCGCTCGACTTTTGCCTGCCTTACGCTGGCCCTCATCGCGGGTGCGGCCCTTCCACTGGGCGCGCAGGGCTCCGCCGCGTCGCAGGGTTTTGGCTACCCGCCCGGTCAGCTCGGTGCCAGCGCAAGCGCCACTGTCGGCGCCTTCACGGAATTCGATGAGACGACGCCGCTGAACCCGGCCGCGCTGCTCGGTTGGCACAACGCGGGCGTGCATTTCCAGTATGAGCCCGAGTTCCGCACCACCGAATCGCAGGGTGCGACGATTCGCACCGCGATCAATCGCGTGCCGGTCGTTCTCGCCGCGTTACCGATCGGTCCCCGCGCCACGATCGCGCTCTCGCTCTCCTCGCTGCTCGATCGCACCTGGTCCACCGACGTCGTCGATCGTCGCCTCGTCGGGGCGGAGTCGCTCTACGTCAATGAAATTTCGTCGTCCGACGGCGGAATGAACGACATCCGGGTCGCCGGCGCGTATCACGTCTCGAACTGGCTCGACGTCGGCCTCGGCGCGCATGCGATCGTCGGCCTCAATCGGTTCAACCAGACCGTCGTGCTGACCCGTGACGATCCGCGGACGACGACCACGACGAGCAACACCGAGTTCAGCCCGTACGGGCAGTCAGCGGACATTCGCTTCTCCGGCAGCGCGTTCTCCGCCGGCGCGACGATCCGGCCTATTCGCAAGATTGCGATTGCCGTCTCGGCGCGCCGCGGGCAGTCGCTCCGACTGACCCGACGCGATTCGACGGTTGCGTCGGCGCGTGTCCCTGACCGGCTTGGCGTCGGAATCGCGTACGAGCTGGTGCCGCGCACGATCGTCGCTGCCGACGCCGACTGGACGGGTTGGAGCTCGCTCGATGCGCTGAGCGTCCTCTCGAAGCCGCAGGACGCGTTAGGCCTGTCGCTCGGGGTCGAGACGCCAGGGCCGCGCTTCGCCGGACGCGCGCTGACGCTCCGCGGCGGCTTTCGCCGTCGCGAGCTCGCCTACAAGGCGCCGGTGAGCCGCAGCGGCGGTCAGTTCAACTTCGAGCAGGTGCGCGAGAACGCGGTCAGCCTCGGCATCAGCGCGCCGTTCGCGTACGACCGTGCCCTCGTCCAGATCTACGGGCAGCGCGCGTTGCGCAGCATCGCGGCCGAAAAGAGCTTCACCATCGGCGTCGGCATCTCGGTTCGTCCCTGAGCGAATGACCGAAAGCGCCGAGACGCTGGCACCGCTGATCCTCGTCGCCGACGACGTCCCCGCAAACGTCGAGTTGTTGTTCGACCAGTTGCACACGCTCGGCTACCGAACGATCTCGGCGCATGACGGGCCGAGCGCGCTGGCGTCGTGCTTCGAGTTCCGCCCGGAGCTCTGCATCCTCGACGTGTCGATGCCGGCCGGCGATCTGGGGATCGACGATCGATCCACCGGCTTTGAAGTCTGCCGCCGGATCAAGCGCGATCCGCGGAGCGCGCGGATCCCCGTCATCTTCGTCACGGCCCTCAACGACACGAGCGATCGCGTCCGCGCGATCGAGGCCGGTGGCGACGACTTCCTCACCAAGCCGCACAACCGCCTCGTCCTCGGCGCCCGCGTCCGCTCGTTGATCAAGCTCAAGGCAGCGACGGACGCGCTCGAGGAATCGTTCCGGAAGATGCGCGAGCTTGAGAAGGTCCGCGACGACCTGATGAAGATGATCGTGCACGACCTGAAAAGCCCATTGACCACCGTTCTCGCCACGCTCGAGATGGTCACCGACGGCGACTTCGGGGCGATCAGCTCGGAGCAGCGGCGAGCGTTAGGCGACGCCGAGTCGAAGGCCGAAGACCTCCTCGCGCTGATCGAGGACCTGCTCGAAGTGGCCCGCCTCGAGGAGACGACCATCACCCTCCAGGTTGCGCCGACGGCACCGGCGGCGCTGTTGTCGGAGATCGTCCACGAGTGGCGGCTCCGCTTCCAGCAGGAAGGGATTACCGTTCGCGTAGACGTCGCCGACGACGTGCCCGTCTTCGAGGCCGACCCGACACTGCTCCGCCGCGTCTTCGCGAACCTGATCCAGAACGCGGTGACGCACACCGCGCGCGCGGTCGAGCTGCAGCTCCTCGCCCGCGCCGAGGGGCAGGGGGTGCTGTTCACCGTCGCTGACAACGGCCCGGGAATTCCGAAGGAGTATCAGGAGCTCATCTTCCGGAAGTTCGAGCAGGTGCGGACGCCTAACGCTCCGCGCGTCCGCAGCTCGGGCCTCGGCCTCGCCTTCTGCAAGCTCGCCGTCGAAGCCCACGGCGGCCGGATCTGGGTGCAGAGTGAGGAGGGGAAGGGAAGCGCGTTTCACTTCTGGCTCCCCCTCTCTCCCCCCGCGTTAACGGCAGTGGTTCGCGCTGGGCTGTAGCGGTCGTAGCCGCCATGCTGGAGAGAAAAACGACGGGGAGCCACGTGGCTCCCCGTCGTCTTTCTGGCTTGACTGAGAAAGGCCGGTCAGTCGATACGCTTCAGCTCCACGCGACGGTTCATCGCGCGGCCCGAAGCGTTGCCGTTGCCGCTGATCGGCTTGTCCGGCCCGTAACCGCGGGCGATCAGGCGCTCGGAACCAACACCGCGCATGATCAGGTAGGCACGCACCGCTTCGGCACGTTGCACCGAGAGGCGGACGTTGTTCGTGTACTTGCCGTGCGAGTCGGTATGACCGCCGACTTCGACCTTCACCGACGGCGACGCGGTCAGCTGCCGCGCCACGTCGTCGAGGATCGACATCGAGCCTGGCAGCAGGTCGTCTTTGAGCGGCTCGAAGTTCACGCCACGCAGGGTGACCGTGCGCTCGTTGTTCTTGAACAGGGGCACCGGGCAGCCCGTCGAATCAACCGACGAACCAGCCGGCGAGTCGAGGCACTTGTCGCGCGAATCCGGAACGCCGTCCTTGTCGCCATCCGCTTCGGCGACGGGCGCAACCGGCACCGCGCAGCCAACCGAATTCACCGGCGTACCGGCCGGCGTCGCCGGGCAACGGTCGCGCAGGTCGGGCACGCCGTCGTTGTCGGCGTCGGCGGCGAGCGCGCAGCCATGGCCGTCAACCGCGGTGTTCGCCGGGGTCGTCGCGCAGAGATCCTTCGCGTCGATCACGCCGTCGTTGTCGCTATCGCGATACACCGGGCAACCCATCTTGTCCACCGTCGCGCCCATGGCGGTCGCCGGGCAGGCGTCGCCCAGGTCGGGAACGCCATCAGCGTCCGCGTCGGCCGGCGGTGCAACCGCGACCGGGGCCGCAACGACGACCGGTGCCGGCGCCGGCGCCGGCTTCTCCTTCGCGTGACCGATCCAGAGCGGGATGCTGATACCGGCCTGCACCGAACGGTTCGTGTTCCGCTGCGCCGTCCCGGTGATCGGATGCGTGATGTAATCGAGGACGCCGTCAACGCGGACCGACATGAAGCTGCCGGCCTGCGCGCGGATGCCGACCAGCCCACTGTAGCCGAGGTCGCGCGTGCGCGGTTGAACCGCGCTCTTGGTGATGTACTCGTTCTGGACGCCGCCAGCGCCAAAGATCAGCGAGAAGTTGCCGAAGGTCGGTGCGTAGGCGTAGCGGACATGGATCGGCACCACCTGTACGTCGCCGAGTGTCGAGCCGAGGCTGTACTTGTAGTACGAGCCGTCGGCTTCGAGCATGAACGTCCCGAGGCCGGCCCCCGAGGCCAGCGTTAGGCGGGCGCCGCCGGCATTGAGCGTTCCGTAGGGAAGCGTCGGGTCGAACTTCGCCGCGGCGCCGAAGCCGCCGATCTCGATGAAGCCTTGTGCACCGGCAGGGAGGGCAACACTCATCAGCGCCGCCGCGAACAGGGTAGATCTGACCAGGGTCGATCGCATCGTAGGGCCTCGAAGGAAAAACCGCGTTAAAATCGCTCTACAGCCACAGGGGTGGCGAGTGCGCGTCGCTTCGCGGAGCTTCCGAAGCACTGTGCCTCACCGGTTGTCTTCATAACGGACGCGTCAGGAGCGGCAGCGTTTCGCGGCTGCCCCCGGGAGATCCCCCAAAAAGGCATTTCGCTTGTCGCGCCAACCGAATGCCGGCGCTATATTTACGCGTTTGCACCTAACGTCACGCTCCAGCCGCGCCATGACCGCGACCGCCCGTCCGACCGTCTACATCGAGACCTACGGCTGCCAGATGAACGTCAGCGATTCCGAGCTGATGCTCGGGAAGCTGGCGGCCAGCGGCTACGATTCGGTCGACAAGCCTGACGGCGCGGATGTCATCCTCGTCAATACCTGCGCGATCCGCGATCACGCCGAGCAGCGGGTGCTCGGCCGACTCGGCGAATTGAAGCGGTTCATGGGGCCGAAGACCGTCGTCGGCGTGACCGGGTGCATGGCACAGCGGCTCGGTCCCCAGCTGCTGACCAAGGCGAAGCACGTCAGCCTTGTGATCGGCCCCGATGGTTACCGCGCGCTGCCGCTTCTGGTCGAAGGCGCCCGCCGCGGGGAGCGCGTGATCGCGACGACCTTCGACCTCGAGGAGCACTACGAGGATTTCACCCCGCGGCGCTTCGACAAGGTCAAGGCCTGGATCCCGGTGCAGCGTGGCTGCGACTACAAGTGCACCTACTGCATCGTGCCGACGACACGCGGCGCCGAGCGGTCGCGCCAGCTCGCCGAAGTCGTCCGCGAGACGCGCGAGGTCGTCGCCGACGGAATGAGCGAGATCGTGCTGCTCGGACAGACGGTCAATTCATACAACGACGGCACGCACGACTTCGCCGACCTGCTCCGGGCGATCGGCGCCGTGCCGGGCGTTAGGCGGTTGCGCTTCACCAGCCCGCACCCGAATGACTTCAGCGGGCGTGTGATCGCGGCGATGGCCGAGACGGACGCGGTGTGCGAGCACGTCCACCTGCCGATGCAATCGGGATCGACCCGCGTGCTCAAGCGGATGCTGCGTCGCTATTCGCGCGAGGGCTACTTCGAATGCGTGGATCGGTTGCGCGCGGCGATCCCGGGCCTGGCGCTGACCACCGATGTGATCGTCGGGTTCCCGGGTGAGACCGAGGCCGATTTCGAAGAGACACTCAGTGCGGTGCGCGCGCTCGCCTTCGAGGACGCGTTCACCTTCAAGTTCTCCCCGCGCGACGGCACGCCGGCGACGCGCTTCCCCGAGAGCGAGACGATTCCCGACGATGTCGCCGCCGATCGGCTCGCCCGCCTGATCGACACCGTCCGCTCGGCGACGCGGGCGCGCAACATGGCGTTGCTCGGCACGCGTCACGAGGTCCTGGTCGAAAAGATGGCGCGCCGCGGGGCCGAGTTGCTCCAGTGCCGGACGCGCGACTTCAAGACCGTGCTCCTGCCGGGGACCGAGAGTATGCTCGGACAGTATCTCACCGTCGAGCTTACGGGAACGACCGGCTCGACCTTCACCGGCGCCGTCGTCCGCGAGCGGCTGCCACTGCCAATGGCCGGATGAAGAACCTCCTCGAGGACGCGATCTCCGACGTCTACAAGCTGGTCAGCCCGCGGGTGGCGAATTTCTGCGGCTGCGCGAAATGCAAGGATGACGCGCTCTCCCTCGCGCTCAACCACGTTCGTCCGCGCTACGCCACCGGTGATCCGCCGCGCGGCGCGGTGCTGTCGCGTCTCGAGCTGCAATCGGAGACGGGACAGGCCCAGCTCATCTCTGTGGTGATGGACGCGCTGAAGCACGTGGCGGCACGTCCGCGCCATCCCACGCCCCCACTCGGCACCCCGATCGTGACCTGATCGCGGCGCGACCGATGGGTGGCGCGGGCCGAGGCCCGCCGCTGGAGGCGTCATGCCGCTCATCGCGATCGCCCTGCTGGTCTATGCCGCCGGCCTCCTCGCCGGACTGGCCGGCACGTTAGGCAGCGCGGCGCTGCTGTCGGCGGCCGGCCTCGTTGCCGCCGCAGTTCGCCGCAGCGCGACGCTCGCGGGGATCGCGATGCTGCTGGCTGCCGGGGCGGCGGTCGGCCGCGGCGTCGAGCGGGCGGACCATGCCTGCGCCGCGCGGATCGCCGCGCGCAGCGAATGGACGGTGGTCGCGCTGACCGCGCTCGCGCCCGGCGAGACGGGCGAAGTAGTCGTCCGCGAGGGGCGCTGCAGCCTGCAGGCGTGGGCGAGCGTCCGCTGGGGCGTCGCAGCGCCTGGCGAAACCATCGTCGTCCGCGGCGTGCCGCGGCTCGACCCGCGCGGGCTGACGTTAGGCGGTGTGCGCGTCGTCGCCGCGGGCGACGGGCCCGGCTGGCTGGCGCGATGGCGGGCGGCGGCCACGCGGAGTGTCGATGCGTCGTTCGGGCCGGACGCTCCGCTCGCCCGCGCGCTGCTCGTCGCCGACACGAGAACGCTGTCGCGGGAGATCCGCGACGAGTTCGCCGCGGCTGGTCTCGTCCACATGCTGTCCATCTCCGGACTCCACGTCGGGTTGATCGCGCTTGCCGTGACCACAGCGTTAGGCGCGTTCGGCCTCTCCCGCGCCGGGGCGGGGTGGGGAAGCGTGGCCCTCGTCGCGCTCTACGTCGCGGTGATCGGGGCGCCGGCCCCGGCGGTGCGCGCCGTGGCAATGCTCGCGGCCGCGGCGGCGTCGCGCGCCCTTCAGCGACCAACGTCGCCGTGGGCGGCGCTCGCGGTCGGTGCCGCTGCGCCACTCGCCGATCCGCATCTGGTGACCGACATCGGCTACCAGCTCAGCGTCGCTGGCATGATCGCTTTGATCGCCGCGGGCGCGGTCGAGCGGCGATGCCTGCGTGGCCGGTTGAGTGGCTGGAAGCACGCGGTCGCGCTCGCGCTGCTGACCTCAGTCATCGCATCGCTGGTGACCGGCCCGCTCGTGGCGTGGCGATTCGGCCGGGCGAGCCTCATCGCGCCGCTGGCCAACCTCGCCGCGTCGCCGATCATGTCGCTCGTCCAGCCGATTCTCTTTCTCGCACTCATCCTCGGCTGGTGGCCCGCCGCCTCGCGCTTCGTCGCTGGCGCGGCGCACCCGCTGCTCGCTGCATTCGAATGGGTCGCGCACATGTCAGCGGCGGTGCCCGGCGCGCAGGTTGAGGTAGTCGCGACGACAATCGCGCTCTGCATCGCCGGGCTCGCATCGGTGCTGCTCGTCGCCGCGTGCATCGCGAACGACCCGTGGCGTCCGGCGATCGGCCTGCTCGCCTGTATCGTCGTGATCCCGCTGCTCCCCGTCGTCCCGCGACCCCTCGGCGAGATGGAGCTGCACATGATCGACGTCGGCCAGGGTGACGCGCTGGCGCTGCGCACGCCGCGCGGGCGCTGGATCGTCGTCGATGCCGGGCGCGCCTGGCCCGGTGGCGACGCGGGACGAAACACGGTCGTACCGTATCTGCGCGCACGTGGTGGCGAGGTCGTCGCGTTCGTGCTCTCGCATCCGCACACCGACCACGCCGGGGGCGCGGCCAGTGTCATTCGCGCGATGCGCCCCGCACTGTACCTCGATCCGGGATTTCCCGGCCCGAGCGGCAGCTACCGCGAGTCACTCGAGGAAGCGCGGCGAAGCGGTGCGCGATGGGAGCGCATCCGCCCCGGCGAGTCACTTGCCGTAGACGGTGTGATGCTGCGCTTTCTCGCACCCGATTCGGCGTGGGTGTCGGATCTCGACGACGCCAACCTGGCGAGCAGCGTAATCCTCGCGCGATACCGCGCGGTGAGCTTCCTCTTCACCGGCGACGCCGAGGCACCCGAAGAGGAATGGATGCTCGATCATGACAGCCTCGCGCTCGCCGCGACCGTGCTCAAGGTCGGTCATCATGGAAGCGTCACCAGCACCACGCCGCCGTTCCTGCGAGCGGTGCATCCGCGGCTCGCGCTGATCTCGGTCGGCGCGGGCAATAGCTACGGTCACCCGGGCGCAGCGGTCATGCGCGAGCTGGCCGCGGCCGGCATCCAGGCGCTGCGCACCGATCGGTTCGGGACGATCGTCGTCCGTACCGATGGCGTGGCCCTCTCCGTGCACACGGACGAGCGAGAATGGGATATTCCACCAGCGGTGCCGCCCGCTCCCCCGTGATCGGCGTCGCACAGCTGACGCGGGATTGTTCGTGATCTCGCGAGTGCTGATTGGTGACGCGATCGCGCTGCCGGCGACCCTGCTCGGACGGCACCCCGAGCTGAGAGACGCGAGCTGGCGACGGGGCGGCTTGCCGCCCCGCATTGGCGGCTGGTTCCTCGGGAAACGCTCGGTGGCCGGGATTACTTTATGGCGAACAGTGTTCCTCGCGCCGGGCGCCCCGCTCGACGCCGAGCTGCTCTTGCACGAGCTCGGACACGTAAGGCAGTTTGAGGCGTCACCGTGGTTCCCATTGCGCTACATCTGGGCGAGCGCGAGACGGGGCTACGCCGGCAATCGATACGAACACGACGCGCAGGCTTTCGCCGAGGCTCGCCTGCGCGCGACGAACCTTCCAACGCACGCCTGACCGTGGTCCAGCACACCGCCACCTCCGTCGTCACGATCGAGCGATACATCATCGAGCAGGAGCGCCTGTACCCCGAGGCGACCGGCGAGCTGTCAGGCATTCTCTACGACATCTGCCTCGCCGCGAAGATGATCTCGAACAAGGTCCGCCGAGCGGGCCTCGTCGACATCCTCGGCGCCACGGGCCTCGACAACATCCAGGGCGAGGACGTCCAGAAGCTCGACGTGTTCGCCAACGAGACGATCATCAAGGCGATGGACCACGGCGGGCGGCTCTGCGCGATGGCGAGTGAGGAGGAACCCGGCATCATCCCGATTCCCGACGGCTTCCGGTGCGGCAAGTATTGCCTCCTCTTCGACCCGCTCGACGGTTCGTCGAACATCGACGTCAACGTCCCGGTCGGCACGATCTTCAGCGTCGTCCGGAAGATCACGCGCGGCACGCGCGGGGAGATGGAAGACATGCTGCAGCCGGGACGTCGCCAGGTCGCGGCTGGCTACATCATCTACGGCTCGAGCACGATGCTCGTCTACACCACCGGGCAGGGCGCGCACGGATTCACCTACGATCCATCGATCGGCGAATTCCTCCTCTCGCATCCTGACATCCGCATTCCAACGACTCCGCGCTACCTCTCGGTCAACGACGCCTACGAGAATCAGTGGGAGGAGCCCGTGCGCTCGCTGATGCGGAAGTACCGCGGCCTCGAGGGAGACCGCAAACCACTGAGCGTGCGCTATGTGGGCTCGCTCGTTGCCGACTTCCATCGGAACCTCCTCGGCGGTGGCGTCTTCTGCTACCCGAGGAACGTGCGCCGCCCGAATGGGAAACTCCGGCTGCTCTACGAAGCAAACCCACTGGCCTTCATCGTCGAGCAAGCCGGCGGCGCCGCCTGCGACGGCAGCACGCGCATCCTCGACATCCAGCCGACCGAACTGCACCAGCGCACTCCGCTTTATATCGGGAGCAAGCCAGAGGTGGAGTTGGCGCATGAGACGCTGCGACCCGTTGGCGCTGTTGCGCCGTGATGGGGTTCCGCGTTGGTTCGGGCGTTAGCCTTTAGCCGTTAGGGATTAGCCGTTAGCCAATAGCCGTTAGCGTTGAGCGACGGCGGGATCGCAGTTCGTCGGCGCGTGTCGCGACTTGACGGCGGAGCGCGCCGAGCATCCGACGGATTTCCATCGATTTCCCTGGCAAGACGTTGGTGCGCTGATTCCTCGAGATATCCCAGATCTCGCGCGAGGAGAAGCAGGTACTCGACTTCCGCGGCGGAGCCTGTCGCGATGTCGATGAACGCGGCGAACGCGCGAGGGCTTGCTCTCGACCTTCCCTCGACGAGATTTGTTGGAATCGACACGAGCGCGCGTCGCAACCGCGACGTGAGCTCGTATCGCTCATCGGCGGGAAAGGCGGCCAACCGTTCGTACGCCGCGATCACAAATCGGTGCGCGCGCTGCCAGACAACTAGCTTTCGGTAGTCTTGCATTGATGGGGGTCGGAAGCCTGCATTGTAGGCCGCAACCTTCCCACCTGCGCACCGAATGCACGCATCACCGCGCAAATTCGCGCGCCGCTGCTCCGCAGTAGCTCAACGCTAACGGCTAATGGCTAACAGCCCCGAGACACACTCCCCGTCCGGCATCAAGATAGAACCCGTCTACCGCCCATCGGATGCACGAGGAGACTACGAGAACGACCTCGGAGACCCCGGCCAGTTCCCGTTCACCCGCGGGATTCAGCCGACGATGTACCGTGGGCGCCTGTGGACGATGCGCCAGTATGCCGGCTTCGGGACCGCGGCCGAGACCAATCGTCGCTTCCGGCACCTGCTGGCCGCCGGCCAGACCGGGCTCTCCGTCGCCTTCGACCTGCCGACGCAGATGGGGATCGATTCCGATTCGCCGCGAGCGTTAGGCGAGGTCGGGCGGGTCGGGGTCGCGATCGACACGGTCGAGGACATGCACGCGCTGCTCGCTGACCTCCCGCTCGACAGCATCTCGACGTCGATGACGATCAACGCGACGGCGGCGACGCTGCTCGCCATGTACATCGTCGTCGCCGAAGAGCGGGGGATCGACCGCGCCAGACTGTCGGGGACGATCCAGAACGACATCCTCAAGGAGTACATCGCGCGCGGGACGTACATCTATCCGCCCGCGCCGAGCCTCGCGATGATCGCCGAAGTGTTCCGCTTCTGCGCCGCGGAAGTGCCGAACTGGAATCCGATATCGATCAGCGGATATCACATTCGCGAAGCGGGATCGACGGCGGTGCAGGAGATTGCCTTCACCTTTGCCGACGCGATCGAGTACGTGCAGGCCGCGCTTGCGGCAGGACTCCGCATCGATGACTTCGCGCCGCGCCTGTCGTTCTTCTTCGCCGCGCACAACGACCTGTTCGAGGAGGTCGCAAAGTTCCGCGCCGCCCGCCGCATCTATGCGCGACTCATGCGCGACCGATTCGGCGCGAACGACTCGAGCGCGCGGCTGCGCTTCCACACGCAGACCGGCGGCGTCACGCTGCAGGCGCAGCAACCGCTGAACAACGTCGTCCGTGTCACCGTGCAGGCGCTGGCCGCGGTGCTCGGCGGGACGCAGTCGCTCCACACCAATGGTTATGAAGAAGCGCTCTCGCTGCCGAGCGAGCAGGCGGCGACGCTCGCGCTCCGCACGCAGCAGATCGTCGCCTACGAGAGCGGCGCCGCGCAGACCGCCGATCCGCTAGCCGGCAGCTACTACGTTGAGCGCCTGACGTCGGATGTCGAGGCGCGAGCGCTCGCGCTGATGGCGGAGGTCGAAGCGCTCGGCGGCGCCGCGGCGGCGATCGAAGCCGGATTCTTTCAGGAGCAGATCGGCCAGAGCGCGTACGGGCAGCAGCTCGCTGTCGAGGCCGGACAGACCGTCATCGTCGGCGTCAACAAGTTCAGCGATGGCGCGGAGTCGCCGAAAATCGCGACGCCAGATTTCTCGGCACTCGAGCGTGAACAGCGCGGGCGTCTGGGCAACCTGAAGGCGAGGCGCGACGTCCGCGCCGTTGACCGGGCGCTCGACGAACTGGCACGGGCCGCGGCGCCCTACGCTACAGCGCGCAGCGCGGGCAGCGCGTCGCTCGCGCCGCTGATGCCGTTGATCATCGACGCGGTGCGCGCCCGGTCGTCCGTCGGCGAGATCGCCGATCGGTTGGCCAGCGTCTGGGGGCGGTACACGCCGGGCCGTTAGGCGCGGCGGCAGGCTGAGCATCCCACCGGCAAGACGAAGCCCCTCCGGATTTCCGGAGGGGCTTCGTCACTGCTTGTCGTGCGTCGGACGGCGACCGCTTACCGGTAGCCGGGGTTCTGCGTCAGCCCCGGCGCCACGCTGATCTCGCGGGCCGGAATCGGATACAGCGCCTGGAACGTCGGCGCACCCTTCGCCGTCAGGTAGTTATCGACGGCGCCGGTACGAACAAGATCTGCCCAGCGGAAACCTTCCATCGCCAGCTCGAGTCGGCGCTGGAGGAGCACCTCGTCGATCACCTGCTGCTGCGTCGTCAGGTTGACCCCGAACACCAGCGCCGGCAGCCCGGCCCGGACGCGAATCCGGTTGACTTCCGCCACTGCGCCGGGAAGCTTCGCGCCACCCTGCCGCGCCATCGCCTCCGCTTTGGTCAGGATTACCTCGGCGAAGCGAATGACGTGGATGTCCTCGCCACCCGCCGTGGTCGGATACTTCGTGCCGCAGATCTCGAGCCCGCAATAATCTCCCGCGGGGTCGACGACGATGTCCGCCTGCGCGCGGAGGTCAGCGGGTGCGTAGTTGTCGAGTGTCGAGGTGTTGAACGACGGCTGGTAGGCCTTCACCAGCGCCGATGACGGCTCGTTCTCGGTGCGGCCGAGGTAGTAGTACCCCTCCGAGGACGCGTCCGCCGGCGTAAAGACCAGTCGGAAGATGTCCTCCGATGTGGTCTGGCCATCGCCGGTGAACAGGTCGCTGTAGTTGGGAGCGAGCGCATAGCCCATCCCCTCGACGGCGGTCGCAGCCGCCTCGGCCCCGGCGTAGTCCTTGTTGAACAGGAGCACGCGGGCGCGGAGGGCGCGGACACCGCCTAACGTTCCACGCGTTGGATCCGTGGTCGACGGATTCATCTTCCCCTCGGCCGCCGACAGGTCGGCGAGGATCTGCGCGTAGGTCTGCGCAACCGTGGCCCGCGTCGCCTTCGCGCCGACGCTGGCGTCCGCAGCCGGCGTCAACGGGAGGGGGACGCCCGGATCCCCCGGAGCACGGCCGCCAAACGTCTTCACCAGATCGTGGAAGGCGAGTGCCCGGGTGAAGTACGCCTCGCCGACCAGCTGGTTCTTCTCCGCCGCGGTGATGCCGGAGATTCCCGGCAGCTGCGAGATCACGAGGTTCGCCCGCCCGACGGTGGCGTACATCGCGTTCCAGATGCCGCGAACGCTGCCGTTGTCGGAACGAAGGTTGTTGTCCTCCGCGTCGGCGAAGGTGGTAAAGGTTCCGGTCCAGTCGACGTCATCCGACGAGATGTCGGTGAGCAGCACGAAGTCGCCGCCGTAATACGAGGCATCCTGCAGCGCGTCGTAGATCCCGGCGACCGACGCGCGTGCGCTGGTCGGACCGGAGAGCGCCTGGTCCCGCGGAAGCTCCGAAATCGGCTTGACGTCGAGAAAGCTGTTGCAGCCTGCGAGCGCGAATACCGCCGCCGCCGCCCCAAGATGTTTCAATCGCATGAGTGGTCTCATCAGGATTTTATGTGTCCAGTGCGAGGCCGCGGCTCAGAAGCCCGCCTTCACGCCAAAGGTGTAGGAGCGGTTGACCGGATACGCGTAGAAGTCGGTTCCCAGCCCGATGTTGGCCGTCGAGCCGGCGCTGTTCACGTCCGGCGTGTAGCCCTTGTACTTGGTGAACGTGTGCAGGTTGTGCCCCGACGCGAACAGCCGCGCCGAGTACAGCCCCGACATTTTCGCGAAGCGCACCGGGATCGTGTAGCCTAACGTCACGTCGCCGATGCGAACATATGAACCGTCCTCGAGGTAGCGGCTCGAGATCTCGAGCGCGTTCGAGTATCCGCGACGACTGGCCCGCGGCTCGTCGGTGATGTCGCCCGGCTTCTGCCACCGGCGCAGCACGTCCGTGAACTTGTTGTCGAGGTAGCGGCCGCCATCATCCGCGAAGACGCGGATCGCATTGAAGATCTGGTTGCCCTTGTTGAACTGGACGAACCCGTGCACGTCGAAGCCCATCCAGCTCATGTCGCTGGTGAAGCCACCCAGATACTTCGGGTGCGGCGTACCGACGAACTCCTGCTCCTTGCTGTACTTCGCATCTCCGGTCGCCGGATCGACGCCGAGGAAGCGATACGCGTAGAACTGGCCCAGCGGGTGCCCGACCTGCACACGGTTGATGCTGTACAAGCCAGCCGAGAACGCCTCGTCGTTGTACAGCGAGACGACCTTGTTCCGGTTCGCCGCGATGTTCAAGTCGGTCGTCCAGTTAAAGCCCATCGGATCACCGGACACGAAGTTCCGCGTCGTGATCTGTCCCTCGACACCGGCGTTCTTGATGTTGCCGACGTTGCTGAGGATCGACGTCTGTCCGGTGACGGCGCTGATCGGCCGGTTCACCAGCAGGTTCGACGTCAGCTTCGAGTAGTAATCGCCGATCAGCGCGATGCGGGTGCTGAACAGGTAGAGGTCGAATCCCCCGTCGTATTCGCGCGTGCTCTCCCAGCGAAGATCGGGATTGGCCAGGCTGACCTGACCGATGCCGATGACGTCTGAGTAGTTCTTGCGCGCGTAGCGTTCGAGCGACCCGAAATCCTGCGGGAGTGCCTGGTTCCCGGTGGTGCCGACGCTGCCGCGCAGCTTGAGCGAGTTGCCGCTGCCGAGCATGCCGCCGAACCACGGCTCGTCGGTGAGCTTCCAGCCTACCGACACAGCGGGGAACGTTCCCCAACGGTTGTTCGCGCCGAACCGCGACGATCCATCGGTGCGGACGCTGGCCGTCACGAGATACCGATCGAGCAGCGAATAATTCGCACGTCCGAAGAACGACGCGAGGTTGTTCCCAGTCCAGCCGCCATCGTAGCTCGTCACCCGGGTCGCCGATCCCGGATAGCGGAATCCTTCCGAGGCGAATCCTTCGCCGCGGAGATAGTCGAACTCACGGCCGTTCTGCTCGGCGCTGGCGCCCCCCGTCAACAGGAGCTGCTGGCTGCGCTGATTCAGCCACGGCACGTCGTAGTTGGCGAAGCCTTCGACGACGTAGCGATTGAAGGTGTTGTTGCCCTGTCGTGCGACGCCGCTGACTGACTCGGCGTAGCTCGCTTCGACGTTAGGCGATTCCCAGCGCAGGTCGCGCAGGTTGCCGACATCGGCGCCGGCGCGGCCGGTCAGCTTGAACGCCGACGAGAAATTGTAGGTCGCCTCGAGGTTGCCGAGGGTGCGCAGCGAGCGCGAGTTCGCCGAGCTGAGATACGCAATGGCGACGGGATTCGGATACGCGAGCTCGTTGCCCGTGTAGCTGCCGTCCGGGCGCTTGACCGGCTTGTTCGGTGCATCGGCGATCGCGTTGGTGACGACACCTTCGATCGTGTTGTCATTCTCCGAGCGCGCCCAGTTCTCGCGGGAAACGTTGAGCGACGTCTTCAGCATCAGCTTCGGGGTCGCGGCGAAATCGAGGTTGACGCGGCCACTGGCCCGTTGATAACCGGTAGCGATCACGACGCCCGTCTGGTTGAAGTACGACCCGGAGACAAAGTATTGAATCCGCTCCGAGCCGCCCGTCGCGCCGATGCTGGTGTTGTTGATCGGGGCGGTGCGGAAGACCGCGTCCTGCCAATCGGTGTTGATGACGTCATCGACACCGGGCTTGCCGTAGCGATAGAGCCGCGGGTCGCCGTCGTTGGTATTCGCCTCGTTCTTGTACATCACGTACTCTTTCGCGTTCAACAGGTCCCACTTCTTGGCGACGTTCTGGAAGCCGCTGTAGGCGTCGAGGTTGAGTCGGGCCGACCCACTGACGCCGCGCTTGGTCGTGACCATGACCACGCCATTCGAGCCACGCGAGCCGTAGATCGCTGCGGCCGCCGCGTCCTTGAGGATGGTGATCGACTCGATCTCGTCGGGATTGAGCCCCGTCACGCCGTTGATATCCTGGCCGCCGAGCTCGAGCTGCGAGAGCGATTCGTTGTTGAGCGGAATGCCGTCGACGACGAACAGTGGCTGGTTGCTCGCGGTGAGCGAGGCCGCGCCGCGAATACGGACGCTGATCGCGTTGCCGGGGTTGCCGGCATTGCTCGTGACCTGAACGCCCGCCGCCTTGCCTTGCAGCGCGGCGTCAACGCCGGCGACCGGAATGCTCGCCACGTCCTTGCCGCTCACCGTGGTGACGGCGTTGCTGACGCTCGCGCGCGTATCAGTGCCGTAGCCGACACTGACAACCTCGGAGAGGACGCGCGCGACTTCGGTCATGGTGAAGCTGGCGGTCGCGGTCTGACCGTCGGCGAGGGTGATCGTGCGGCTTTCCGGACGATAGCCGATGCGCTGCGCGCGCACCGTCCACGTTCCCGCAGACAAGCCACGGACCGCGAAGCGGCCGCCGTCATCACTGAAAGCGCCGCGGGTGGTGCCGACGACGACGACCTGCACGGCCGAGATCGGGCGACCGGATGCGGAGTCGTTGACGGTGCCGCTGATCGACGCGGTGCCCTGCGCCGCTGCCATCACCGGGGCGACGAACGCCGCGGCGATGAGTCCTACGACCAAGCTCTGACTGAGCAAGTGTCGTCTCATCGACCTGCCTCCTGAAGGGGTGAACAACAACAGCCACGCGTCCTGGCCGGCAGGGTCAGGACTCGCGATGGGGAAAAACACTTGGGCCGGTGGTCGTTCGTTCGGCGGGGTACTGGCTAGAATAGAGTGACGGAAGTGGGTCCCGCAAGAGCGAATGCTCGCCTTGTAGGCCCTCTGCGCCGGACTTAAGCTTAGGCGCTTCGCCCTCTACAATTCGAGCCGCATGCCAACCTACGAATATCGCTGCCCCGACGGGCACGAGTTCGAGAAGTTCTTTCGCACCATCTCCGGCGCCCCGACCTCGGTGAATTGCCCGACGTGCGACGCGGTAGCCGTGCGCCAGCTTTCCGGCGGCGCGGGGCTCATGTTCAAGGGGTCCGGCTTTTACCTCACCGACTACGGCAAGAACGCCCACGCCAACAAGGGCCCGAAGCCGGCGGCGAGCGAGGGCTCGAAGAGTGAAAGCGGTGGGGGCTCGTCGTCGGAATCGAAAGGCAGCGGCGACAGCGCCCCGAGCGGACCTTCGGTTACGTCAGGCGCTTCAGGTGCACCCGGCGGCGGCGGGTCAGGCAGTGGATCTTCGAGCAGCGGGTCGTCGAACAGCAGCTCGCCCAACAGCAGCTCGTCCGGGAGCAGCAGCTCGTCCGGCACCAGCTCGTCAGGCGGGAACGCGTCGAAGGGATCCTCGGGCGGCGGATCCTCGAGTGGCAGCAGTGGGTCGACGAGCAGCGGATCGAAAGGTTCGTCCGGCAAGTCGAGCAAGGAATGAACGCGGCCGACCGGATCCGCGGCGAGCTCACTCGCGCCGCTCGCGCCCTCGGCGCGCCCGACCCGGTCGAGCCGGCACTCGAGCGACCGCGCGACCCGCAGTTCGGTGAATGGGCGACCAATCTTGCGATGACCCTCGCCCGTCCGCTGAAGAAATCGCCGCGCGACGTCGCGACCTCGCTCATCGCCGCGATGGATCTCGGCGCGGCCGGCGTGTCGGGTGCTGAAATTGCCGGACCCGGATTCATCAACTTCCGGATCGCCGCCGGGGACCTCGCCGCCGGCCTGCCGGCAATAGTAGCAGACGGTACTAATTTCGGCCGCCTGCCCACCGGTGCGGGGCGCGCGGTCAACGTCGAATTCGTGTCGGCCAACCCGACCGGACCGCTGCACGTCGGGCACGGGCGCCAGGCCGCGCTCGGCGACGCGATCTCGTCGCTGCTCGAGTGGACGGGATGGCAGGTGTCGCGCGAGTTCTACTACAACGACGCCGGCGTGCAGATCACCAACCTCGCGCTCAGCGTGCAGGCGCGGGTCGCCCAGGCGGCCGGCCGCGACGCGGCAATCCCGGAGGGCGGCTACAACGGTGACTACATCCGCGAGATCGCCGCGCGCTACGTCGCCGAGCATCGCGACGATCCGACCGGGGGCGATCTCGATGCGGTGCGCCGCTTCGCCGTGCAGGCGCTCCGCCACGAGCAGGACCTCGACCTCCAGGCCTTCGGCGTGCGTTTCGACCGGTACTTCCTCGAGAGCTCGCTCTACACCGACGGGAAGGTCGAGCAGACCGTCGCCGCGCTCTCGGGCGCCGGGGCGACCTACGAGAGCGACGATGCGCTCTGGCTCCGCACGACGAAGTTCGGCGACGACAAGGATCGCGTCATGCGCAAGCGCGACGGGACCTTCACCTACTTCCTCCCCGACGTCGCCTACCACGTCACGAAGTGGGAGCGTGGCTTCAAGCGGGCGATCAATGTGCAGGGCGCCGATCACCACAGCACCGTCACCCGCGTGCGCGCCGGCCTCCAGGCGTTAGGCATGGACATCCCGGAGGGCTATCCCGAGTACTCGCTCCACCAGATGGTGACCGTCATGCGCGGCGGCGAGGAGATGAAGATCTCGAAGCGCGCCGGCAGCTACGTCACGGTCCGCGACCTCGTCGACGAAGTCGGGCGCGACGCGGTGCGCTATTTCTTCCTGATGCGGAAGGGCGACTCGCAGCTCGTCTTCGACATCGACCTCGCCCGCTCGCAGAGTGAGGAGAACCCGGTCTACTACATCCAGATGGCGCATGCCCGCCTTGCCGGGATCTTCCGCGTCGGCGAGATCGATCCGAATACAGTGACTGGCGACAGTGTCGACTTCGCGCTGCTCTCGCTCCCCGAGGAGCAGGAGCTGGTCAAGGCGCTGCTTGATTTTCCGGCGCTGGTCGCCGGCGCCGCCGATGCCCTCGAGCCGCATCGCGTCGCCTCGTACCTGCTCGACACGGCGCGCAAGATCCACCTCTGGTATCACAAGGCGCACGTCCTCAACGAGCCGGACGAGATCACGAAGGCGCGGTTGCTGCTCGCCCGCGCGTCGATGATCGTGATCCGGAACGGCCTGTCCATTCTGGGCATCTCGGCACCGGAGCGCATGTAGGTTGCACCTATCCGGTGCACTCGCTCATTTCTCAACGCCGCGTTGAACGTCGCCGGCGCACTGAACCTCTCTCATCGCTCATCGCAGTGTTGAACAACAATTCGGCGCTACTAGTCGTGGGTTCCGTCGCGCTCGACTCCGTCGAGACCCCGTTCGGCAAGGCCGAGAACGTCCTTGGCGGCTCCGGCATATTCTTCTCGGCCGCGGCCAGCCTGCTCACGCCGGTGCAGCTCGTCGGGGTGGTCGGCAGCGACTACCCGATGGCCCAGCTCGACGCCCTGGCAAAGCGCGGCGTCGACCTCGCCGGCGTCGAGCGCGCTGAGGGCAGCTCGTTCCGCTGGCGTGGTCGCTACCGCCACGACCTCAACAGCGCCGAGACGATCGAGACGCATCTCGGCGTGTTCTCGCACTTCAGCCCGAAGATTCCAGCGCAGTTCAAGACGGCACCCTTCGTCTTCCTCGCGAACATCGATCCGCGGCTGCAGCTCGACGTGCTGCGACAGGTGGAGCGGCCGAAGCTCGTCGCCTGCGATACCATGAACTTCTGGATCGAGAGCCGGCGCGCCGACCTGGTCGAGCTGCTGAAGCACGTTGACCTGATCACGCTGAACGATGGCGAAGCGCGGCAGCTGACCGATGAGGCCAACCTCGTCAAGGCGGCACGCTGGATCCTCGCCCGCGGCCCGCGTCACGTCATCATCAAGAAGGGGGAGCACGGCGCCTTCATGTTCACCAAGGCCTCCGTGTTCTTCGCGCCCGCCTATCCGCTCGAGTCGGTGTTCGATCCGACCGGGGCCGGGGATTCGTTCGCCGGCGGCTTCATGGGTTACCTCGCGAAAAGCGGCGACATCAGCGAGGCGAACCTTCGCCGGGCGATGATCTACGGCGCCGCGTTAGGTAGCTTCGCCGTCGAGAAGTTCAGCATCGAGCGCCTGCTCGAGCTGACCCCCGCCGACATCGCGGCGCGCGTCGCCGAGTTCAAGCAGCTGGTCGCCTTCGAGACGGAGATCTAGTGGTCAGCGGTTCCGATCGGCGGCCGGAGCCGGCACCGGGAGCAATGACGTACGGTGGTGCCGGTGTCAGCATCGAGGCTGCCGATGATGCGAAGGGGCGAATCAAGGCGCTCGTCGAAAGCACGTTCACCGCCGGCACGCGCGGCGCGTTCGGCGGATTCGGGGGGATGTTCAAGGTGCCTGACGGCGCGACCGCGCCCTTGCTCGTTGCCAGCGCCGACGGCGTCGGCACCAAGATCAAGGTTGCGATCGAAGCCAATCGCCACGACACGATCGGGCACGACCTGGTGAATCACTGCACGAACGACATCCTCGTGCAGGGCGCGCTGCCGCTCTTCTTCCTCGATTATGTCGCATTCGGCGCGCTCGACCCAGTCGTCGTCGAGGGCGTCGTCGCTGGCGTTGCTGCCGGCTGCCGCGAGAACGGTTGCGCGCTGATCGGCGGCGAGACCGCCGAGATGCCGGGCCTTTACACGCCGCCCGACTACGATCTCGCCGGGTTCATCGTCGGCATGGTCGAGGAGTCGCGGGTGCTCGGCCCGTCGCGCGTCAGGCAGGGCGATGTGTTGATCGGCCTCGCCAGCTCGGGGCTGCACACCAACGGATATTCACTCGCGCGGCGGATCGTCGCCGACCGGATGCGACTGGGCGCGCATGACCGCTATCCCGGTGCCGACCAGAGCGTCGCCGAGGTGCTGCTCGCGATCCACCGCTCGTATGTCGCCGCAGTGCGGCCGGTGCTGGATCACATTCACGCGATGGCGCACATCACAGGCGGCGGATTACCGGGGAACCTGAACCGGGCGTTGCCGGGTACAATGGACGCCGCAGTGGACACGCGAAGTTGGTCAATTCCCGACGTCTTTCTCCAGTTGGAGCGAGCGGGTGCCGTCGAGCGGGATGAAATGTTTCGCGCGTTCAATATGGGCGTCGGTATGGTAGTGATTGCCGACCCCTCGTCGGCCGACCGCGTGTGCGCGTCGGCGATGGCGGCAGGCGTCGCTGCCTGGCCGATGGGACACGTGGTCGCGGGAGCCGGGCGAGTGATTCTCAACTAACTCGGAGCATGCGAATGAAGCGCAATCTTGGTCTCATCGCCGGCGCGCTGCTGGTCAGCGCGGTTTCGGCGCGAGCGCAGAACGGTCCCAGCAACTCGCAGTGCGCGAACAGCCTGCCGTCCCCGGTCGGGCCGGCGCAGCGCAATGCCTGCAACACGGCGATCGACTTGTTCAGCTACATGGCGCCGCAGCTCGGCACCTCGATCGTTGGCGGTAACACGACGTTAGGCCAGGGCGGCGCGCTCGGCGGCCCCGGGCACTTTGCCGTCACCGTGCGTGGCAACGCGCTCATGGGATCGTTGCCGCAGGTCGACAAGTACGACCCGAGCAGCCCGTCGCGCACGCTCGACACGAAGAATCAGGTGCTCGGCCTTCCCAGCGTCGACGCGGCGATTGGGGTCTTCGGCGGCCTTCCGCTTGGCGTCACCAAGGTCGGCGGCCTCGACCTGCTGCTGAACGGCGCGTACATCCCCGAGTACAGCGGGAGCGGCGTCACCGTCAAGGCGCCTAACGGTTCGCTGAAAGTTGGCTACGGCGCGCGGCTTGGCCTGCTTCAGGAAGGCCTGGTCACCCCCGGCATCGGCTTCAGCTACATGAAGCGCGACCTGCCGACGGTCGACCTCGCGGCGACGACGACTGGCACGCTCGGCGTCCAGTTCGGCGTCAACGGGCTGTCGGTGAAGACCACCAGCTGGCGGGTGACGGCGAGCAAGTCGCTGCTCGTTGTCGGCCTTGCGCTCGGCGCCGGCCAGGATAGCTACGATTCCAAGGCGAACATCAAGGTGACGAGCGCGGGTCAGCCCGTTGCGTCGGCCAACGTCAGCCAGTCGGTCACGCGCACCAACTACTTCGCCGACCTGTCGTTGAACATGATGCTGGCGAAGCTGGTCGCGGAAATCGGCAGCGTGCAGGGCGGAAAGATCGTCACCTACAACACCTTCAACGGGAAGGCCGCGGATGCATCGCGGCTGTTCGGGTCGGTCGGTCTTCGTATCGGGTTCTGACGAGAGTCGCGCCGGTCTCCGACTGGCGATAGTTTGAGCGGCGTCGTCCTGCTGGCAATTGCCGGCGAGGCGGCGCCGCTCGACTGTTTCGCATCGACTACCCCGTATCCCAGCCATGCGCCAACCTTCGTCGGTGCTCATCGCCGTCGCACTCGTGTCGACAAGCGCCGCCGCGCAGAACGGTGCGCCCGCCGGCAACTGTAGCGTGTCCTTCACCGACGCCTGCCAGGCGAAGGTCGACCTCTTCGACTATCTCGCGCCGCAGGTCGGAACCCTCGTCGCCGGCGGCAACGCGACGCTCGGGCAGGGCGGCGCGCTCAACGGGTTCAGGCACTTCTCGCTCTCGCTCCGCGTGAACGCGCTCCAGGGGTCGCTGCCCGACTTCCGGAACTTCGCGCCGAGCGCGTCGGTTGCCCGCCAGGAGTACAGCACGCGGTCGGCGTTGGTCGCGATGCCGGTTGCCGACGCATCTGTCGGCTTGTACGCCGGCTACCCGTTAGGCGTGACGAAAGTTGGCGGCATCGACCTGCTCGCCGATGCCGCGTACCTGCCCGAGTTCCACGGCCGCTCGACGGGCCTCGAGCTGCCTAACGGCGGGACGGTGTTCGGCTACGGCGCCCGCCTCGGGCTGCTCGAGGAGGGACTCCTCACTCCCGGGCTCGGCGTCACCTGGCTACGCCACGAGCTGCCGGTGATGGCGATTCATGGCGCCGCGGTGGGAACGACGCTCCGCATCGATGACATCGATCTGGGCGCGACGAGCTGGCGCCTGACGGCGAGCAAGTCGCTGATTGCCCTCGGGCTCGCCGCCGGCGTCGGGCGGGACCGCTACAAGTCGTCAGCGACGATCAACAAGACGAGCGGTCCTTCGACGACGTTCCCGTTCACGGTGCGACAGGACGTGACGCGCACGACCTTGTTCGGCGACCTCTCGATGGATGTGTTCCTCGCGAAGCTCGTCGCCGAGATCGGGGCGGTTTCTGGTGGAAAGATCGAGACGTACAACTCGTTCGCCGGGAAGGCGCCCGACGCGTTCCGCTTCTACGGCTCGCTCGGCGTTCGAGTCGGGATGTGACGGACTGTGTGAGCCCATGAACAACGCCGACGCGACGCACATGCGCCACGCGCTCGCGCTGGCGCGTCGGGGATCGGGGCAGACCGCGCCAAACCCGATGGTCGGCGCGGTCGTCGTTCGCGACGGAGCAGTCGTCGGCGAGGGATTTCATGCGCGCTACGGCGACGAGCATGCCGAGCCGGTCGCGCTGCGGGCAGCGGGGGAGCGGGCTCGCGGAGCGACGCTCTTCGTCACGCTCGAGCCCTGCACGCACCATGGCAAGCGCCCGCCCTGCGCGCCGGAGGTGATCGCCTCCGGCATCGCCCGGGTCGTGATCGCCGCGCTCGATCCGAACCCTGCCGCCGCCGGTGGCGTGCAGCTTCTCCGCGCGGCCGGAATCGACGTCGCTGTCGGCGTCGAGGAAGCCGAGGCTCGCGAGCTGAATGCATCGTTCTTTCACCGCTTCAGCTCCGACCGGCCTTGGACGGTCCTCAAGCTCGCGGTCTCGCTCGACGGAGCAATCAGCGACGCGGCGCGCTCGCGCGGCTGGCTCACGGGCGAAGCGTCGCGCCGCGAGGTGCACCGTCAGCGAGCCAGTTTCGACGCGATTTCCGCCGGAATCGGTACCGTGATTGCGGACGATCCGCTGCTCACCGTTCGAGGCACCGAACCACCCCGTGTCGCGCCACGCCGGGTGATCTTCGACCGCGGTGCGCGGCTCCCGCTGGAATCACGCCTGATGCGATCACTCTGCGACGCAGCCGTGATCGTGGTGACCGACGGCTCTGCGCCCGCGCGCGAGGACGCGCTCGCGAGGGCGGGGGCGCAGGTGCTGCGGGCCGGGGGCACGGGCGAGGCGGTTCGCGCGTTGAAGGCTGAGGGAATCGATTCACTGTACGTCGAGGGCGGGGCCCGGCTCGCCGGCGCGCTGCTCGAAGCGGACTCGGTCGACCGATTGATTATCTTCCGCTCTCCGGTGATGCTCGGGGCTGGCGCGCTCGGCGCATTCGACGGTGCGCCGTCTCATTCCCTGCGTGACGCGCCACGTTATCGGGTGGTGCAGCAGGAACGATTCGGCGACGACGACATGACCATCTACGCACTGCGCTGAGTGTTCACCGGACTCATTGACGACGTCGGCACCATCGAGCGGGTCATCGCGACCGAGGCCGGGCGCGAACTGCGCGTGCGGTGCCGCTACGACGACCTCGGCGATGGCGAGAGCATCGCCGTCAACGGTGCCTGCCTGACGGTCCGCGAGCACGGCGCCGGATGGTTCACGGCCGCTGCCGTGGTCACGACGCTCGATCGGACGATGATCGGCGAATGGCAGGCCGGCACGCGGCTCAATCTCGAGCGTTCGCTGCGCGCCGGGGATCGGCTGGGCGGGCACATCGTGCAGGGTCATGTCGATTGCGTCGGCGACGTGGTCGGCGTCCAGCGTCGCGACGACGCGCTGCTGATCGACGTCGCCGTACCCGAGGAGTTTTCGTTGCTGATGGTGCTCCACGGCTCGGTCACGGTGGATGGCGTGAGCCTGACGGTGAACGAACTGCCCGCGCCGGGTATCTTTCAGTTGTCGGTCATCGAGTACACCGAACGTCTCACCACGCTCGGTGCAATAACGACCGGGAGCCGCGTGCACGTCGAGGCCGACGTGATCGCGAAGCACGTGCAACGACTGTTCGCCGCGCAGCGCGCGGCGCTCACATAGAGGCGCGAACCATGGACTTCGGATCGATCGAACAGGCAGTCGCCGATATCGCGGCGGGCAAGTTGATCATCGTCGCCGACGACGAGGATCGCGAGAACGAAGGAGACCTCATCTGCGCGGCGTCGCTGGCGACTCCGGAGATGGTGAACTTCATGATCCGGCGCGCCGGCGGGATGATCTGCCTCGCGCTCACCGGCGAACGCGTCGACCAGCTCGGGCTTGATCCGCAGGGCTCGGAGAATACCGATGCGATGCGCACTGCGTTCACCGTCAGCATCGACGCGGCGCCGCGCTTCGGCGTGACGACGGGTATCAGCGCGCAAGACCGCGCGACGACCATTCGCGTCGCCGTCGATCCGGACTCCGTCCGATCGGATCTCCGTCGCCCCGGGCACGTCCATCCGCTCCGCGCTCGCGAGGGCGGTGTGCTGGAGCGCGTTGGCCACACCGAAGCGGCTGTCGATCTCGCGCGGCTCGCCGGATTGCATCCGGCGGGGGTGATCTGCGAGATCCTGAACGAGGACGGCACGACGGCCAAGCGTCCGCAGCTCGAGGCGTTCGCCGAGCAGCACGGGCTGACTTTCATAACGGTCGCCCAGCTCGTTGCCTATCGGTTGAAGAACGAGCGACTCGTGCATCGCGTCGCCGAGGCGCGGCTGCCCACCGAGCACGGAACCTGGCGCATCATCGGTTATCGCAACGATGTCGACAGCCACGAGCACGTCGCCCTGGTCAAGGGCGACGTGACCGCTGGCGCCGACGTGCTCGTGCGCGTGCACTCGAAGTGCCTGACGGGCGATGTGTTTTACTCGCAGCGCTGCGACTGCGGATGGCAGCTCGACAACGCGATGGCGATGATCGAGCGCGAGGGAAAGGGTGTCATTGTCTACCTCGACCAGGAGGGACGCGGCATCGGCCTGCTCAACAAGCTCAAGGCGTACGAGCTGCAGGACCGTGGCGCCGACACCGTCGAAGCCAACGAGCAACTGGGCTTCAAGCCCGATCTGCGCAACTACGGCATTGGCGCGCAGATCATCCTCGACCTCGGCATTCACTCGATCCGCCCAATCACCAACAACCCGCGCAAGCTCGTCGGGTTGGAGGGCTACGGGATCGGCGTCGGCGAGCGGGTGCCGATCGTCCAGCCGGCGCACGACGAGAATTCGGGCTATCTCAGCGTGAAGCGCGACAAGCTCGGTCACCTGCTCGCCTCGTAGTCGACGCTGCGGCGCCGCCGCGCCTCGTCCGCTATTTTACAATCCGAACGTCGTGCGCCAACTACCCGTCATCCACCCAACGAGCATGGCCGAGTTTTCCGGGGAGCCTAACGGTGCCGGGCGGCGCTTCGCCGTCGTTGCCAGCCGCTTCAACCAGCAGATCACCGAGAAGCTCGCCGCCGGCGCCATCGACGCACTGACCAGGCACGGGGCCGCGTTCGACGACGTCGACATGGTCTGGGTGCCGGGTGCCTGGGAGCTCACCGCCGCCGTCCGGCGGCTGCTCGCCACCGACCGTTATGACGCGATCGTCGCCGTCGGTGCGGTCATCCGCGGCGAGACCCCGCACTTCGATTTCGTCGCCGGTGAAACGTCGCGTGGTCTCGCCGACGCCAGTGCCGAATTCGACCGGCCGATCGGTTTCGGCCTGCTCACCTGCGACACCGTCGCACAGGCCGAAGCGCGCGCGGGGGGCGCGCACGGCAACAAGGGATGGGACGCGGCGCTCGCGGCGCTCGAGATGGCCGACCTGTTCGACCGGCTCGAGGCGGGCGACGATGATTCGGATTGAGTCGCGCGCCCGCTCCCGCGCGCTGCAGGCGCTGTATGCATGGGACATGCGCGACGACCAGTCGCTCGACCGCGTCGCGACGGCGATCTGGGACGACCTCTCGGTGCCGCCAGCGGAGCGCGCGCTGGCGCGCAAGATCGTCAACGTCGTCATCGCCGACGGCGCGAAGATCGACAAGGAGCTCGAAGCAGTCACCACCAACTGGCGCCTCGAGCGCCTCGGCGCGATCGACCGCGCCGTGCTGCGACTCGCTGCCGCCGAATTGATGACCGGCGAGACACCGCCCAAAGTCGTCATCCAGGAAGCGGTGCGACTGGCCGAACGTTATGGCTCGGTGCAGAGCGCGCGCTTCGTGAACGGGATCATCGACGCGGTCGCCCGCCGAATGGGGCGCCTCTAGTGCCCGCCGCGCGCACCGACCGTTGATGCGGCTGCTCGTCGTCAACTGGCAGGATCGCCAGAACCCGCAAGCGGGCGGCGCTGAGCTCCACCTCCACGAAATCTTCGGGCGGATTGCCGCGGCGGGGCACGCCGTGACGCTGCTCTGCTCGGGATGGGAAGGCGCACCGCGTCGCGTCGTTCTCGACGGGATGGACGTGCATCGCGTTGGCACGCGCTACACCTTTCAGTTTCTCGCGCGTCGCTACTACGCGCAGCATCTCGCCGCCGAGCAGCACGACGTGCTGATCGAAGACGTCAACAAGGTCCCGCTCTACACGCCGCGCTGGGGCGCGCGTCGCACAGTCACGATCGTGCCGCACCTGATGGGCACAACGGTGTTTCGCGAAGCACCGCTGCCGCTCGCGTCAGTGGTCTGGCTCGCCGAACGGCCGTTCCCGCTCGTCTATCGACGGACGCCATTCGAGGCGATCAGCGAGAGCACACGTGATGACCTCGCCGCGCGGGGAATTCCCGCCTCGAATGTCCGCGTGATCTACTGCGGTATCGATTGGGCGACATACACCCCCGCTCCCGCACTGCGCGCCGAACAACCACTCTTCGTCTACCTCGGCCGGCTCAAGCGCTACAAGGGCGTCGACATCGTCATCCGTGCGTTTGCGGCGATGTCGCACCCCGGCGCAACGCTCGCGATCGCGGGGAGTGGCGACTATCGGCCCGCACTCGAGGCACTCGCGAGTTCGCTTGACCTCGGCGATCGCGTGCGGTTTCTTGGATTCGTGAGCGAGGCGGAGAAAGTCGCGCTGCTGCGCCGGGCGTGGGCGCTCGCGTTCGCGTCACCGAAAGAGGGGTGGGGGATCACGAATCTCGAGGCGGCCGCGTGTGCGACGCCGGTCGTGGCATCGGACTCGCCGGGATTGAGGGAATCGGTGCGTGACGGCGAGACCGGCGTGCTCGTTCCGCACGGCGACGTCGGCGCGATGGGTCGCGCGATGGCGCGGCTTGCCGGTGATCGGCGTCTCGTCGATACCTTTGGAATGGCCGGCCGTCGATTTGCCGAAACATTCACGTGGGATCGCGCGGCGAAGGAAACGTTGGCGCATCTTGCCGAAATCGTCGGCCGGCCGGTCTAGGAACAAACAGTCTTGTCATGCAGGACGGAGGAACAACCGATGGAGCTGGTGCTGCATTCGCATAACGCGACGGTGTCGGACGTGATCAGGGAGCGGGCAGAGCGTCTCGTCCGGCGGCTGGCGCCGCGGTTCGGGCGGATCATTCATGCGACGGTGCGCTTCGCCGACGATGGTCCGCTCAACCGGGTCGAAATCGAATTCCATGCGGCTGGCGGCCGCCGAATCGTCTCCGAAGGAACCGGCCGATACTTCGGGCCCGCCCTTGCCCACGCCGGTGCCCGACTCCGCGCCCAGCTCGATCATGGCAAGCGCACCCGTCGCGAGCTCTCGCGCGACGGTGGTCCCGTACCGCTCGCCAACGCGTCGTGACGGCACCGGTTACGGTTGGGAAGCTCTTCGACTCGCTGCGCGAACGGCTTTCGCTCGAGCTGCTGAGCAACGACGCCGGTCTTGGGCGCGAGATCGTCAGCCCCGAGGCATCGAGCCCGGGGCTCGTGCTTGCCGGCTACGTCGAGCGCTTCGTGCCTAACCGTGTGCAGGTGCTCGGCGAGACGGAGATCAGCTTTCTCGCATCGCGCGATCGCGAGCTGCGACACAAGGTGGTGACGGCGTTCTTCTCGTTCGCGGTGCCCGTCGTCTTCGTGACGAAGGGCCAGGAGCTGCCGAGCGGACTGCTCGACGCCGCGAACCACGCCGGTGTCGCCATTCTCCGTTCGCCGCTGAAGACAAACGAATTCTACCGGCGGCTCAAGCCCTGGCTCGAGGACGAGTTCGCGCCGCAGGCGACATTGCACGGATCGCTGGCCGACGTCTTCGGCGTCGGCCTGCTCTTCATCGGGAAGAGCGGCATCGGCAAGTCGGAATGCGTCCTCGATCTCGTCGAGCGCGGACACCGGCTGGTCGCCGATGACGTCGTGATCGTCAAGCGTCGTGGGAACGATGTGCTGATCGCGCGCGGTCACGAGCTGCAGCGACACTACATGGAGGTGCGCGGCATCGGCCTCGTCGACATTCCGGCGATCTTCGGCGTGCGGTCGGTGCGCCAGCAGAAGCGAATCGAGGTCGTGGTCCAGCTCGAGGAATGGTCGCAGGAGATGGTCGTTGATCGCACAGGCCTGGAATACGAGACGACCACGATCCTCGGCGTCGAGGTCCCGAAGATTCGCGTCCCGCTGAATCCCGGCAAGAACATAACGGTCCTCGCCGAGGTGATCGCGCTGAATCTCCTGCTGCGCTATAGCGGGATCGATGCGGCGCAGCTATTCAACGAGCGGTTGATGGCGCGGATGAATCAAGCCGGTGCCGCCGGCGCCAGGATCGCGACGGCGAGCGTGCGTGACTACCTGATGGAGGACGATGAATAATCCAGCGACCGAGTTACGCGCGATCATCGCCGCGCACGGCGAGCTGGCCGCTGGCCTTGTCTCCGCGGTTGACCGCATCACGGGGCGCGGATCGGCCCTTGGCATCCTCAGCAACGTCGGTCTCGGCGCCGAGCAGATGGAAGCGATGATGCGCGAGCGCATCGAGCGCGATGGCGTGCGGGCGATCTTCACCGACCTGCCGAGTGGCAGCTGGACGATGGCGGCGCGGCGTGCGATGCGCGGCAACGACCAGGTCGTTCTCGTAACCGGTGTCAACCTCGCGGCGCTGCTGGAGTTCGTCATGCGCGACGATCTCGACCCGGCGTCGGGTGCGCGCTCCTGCGTCGATCGGGCGCGGGCGGCGATTGGTGTGGTCACCGGCGGCGGGGGTGCGCGTGCCACTTGATCTCTGCCGCATCGACGACCGGTTGATCCACGGACAGGTCGTGCTCGGCTGGGGACAACAGATGCGACTCGGATTCATCGTCCTCGTTGACGATGAAGTTGCCGGCAGTGATTGGGAGCGTGAGCTGTACCGGATGGGGGTGCCGCCGGAGGTTGATGTCGTGTTCGAGACGGTGGATGGCGCGGCAACGCGACTGGGCGAATTCGAGCGCGATCCACGCCCCGGCATTCTTCTCACCGGCGACGTCGAATCGATGGTGCGCCTCGTCGGGAAGTGTTCCGCGCTCCGCGCGGTAAACCTTGGCGGGATCCACCACAAGAGTGGCCGCGTGCAGCGCCTTCGCTACGTGTTTCTTTCGCCGGACGAAGAGCTCGCGCTGCGCTCGCTGGAGAGTCGCGGCGTCGCCGTGACCGCGCGCGACGTACCCGGGGCGCGACCGGTTGCGCTCTCCGACCTGCTCTCGGGGAAGGGTGAGTGATGCCTGACCTTCATCTGGTCTCGCTGACGGCCGTCGGTGCCGTACTCGGGCTCGATGCAGTCAGCTTTCCGCAGGCGATGCTGTCGCGCCCGATCGTCGCATCGACGATCGGCGGGGCGATGGTCGGCGACCCGGTCGCCGGCCTGCTCGCCGGCGCGGCGCTCGAGCTGGTGGCGCTGGAGACGCTGCCCGTCGGTGCGTCGCGCTATCCGGAGTGGGGATCGGCCTCGATCGTCGGGGGTGCATTGCTCGGGAGCTATGGCGAGACCGCGCCGGGCGGACTGTCGGTCACGCTGTTCGCCGCGATCGCCACCGCGTGGATCGGCGGCTGGACCATGGTCCAGATGCGCGGGCTCAACGGGTTGATGGCGCGCCGCTTCCGCGTCGCGATCAACGCGGGGAGCTCGACCGCGGTCGTCGGCCTGCAGTTCGCCGGGCTGCTCGCCGACCTTCTCCGCGGCGGCCTGTTGACGCTGACGGCGCTGCTCGTCTTCGAGCCGCTGATGCACGCAACGTTAGGCGTGTGGGGGGCGAGCCCGCGCTATTCGCGGGCGGTGTCCATCGGCGTCGCCGCATCGGTGGCGTCGGGCGCGGTCTGGAAGCTCTTTCGCGGAACGGCTGGCGCCCGCTGGTATCTGCTCTGCGGCCTCGCGCTCGGTCTCGTCGTCATGACGTTCCTGTGACCGCGCAACGCCGCACCACGCCGACGGCGCCGCAGGCGTCACACGCGGCGCCGCATTCGCCACCGACGTTGCCGGTGATCATCCGGGTGCAGATCGCCATCCGGCTGTTCATGATCCAGAGCGCCTGGAACTACGAGCTCCTGCTCGGCAATGGCGTCGGCTTCTGCATCGAGCCCGCGTTGCGCCGGCTGCCTGGCGGGAAGGGGGGCGTCGCCTATCGTGAGGCACTGGCCCGTGAGAGCCAGTACTTCAACGCGCATCCGTACCTGGCCGCGGTGGCAGTCGGCGCGCTGGCTCGCGCCGAGCTCGACGGCGCACAGCCGGCCCGCATCGAGCGCTTTCGCACCGCGCTCTGCGGACCGTTAGGCAGCGTCGGCGACCGGCTCGTCTGGGCCGGCTGGCTCCCCTTCTGTTCGTTGCTCGCGCTCGCCGCCTATGGGCTCGGTGCCGGGCCGGTCGCCGTCCTCCTGCTCTTTCTCGGCTTGTACAACGCCGGGCACGTCGGCTTGCGCGCGTGGGGATTGTCGGTTGGCTGGCGCAACGGGATGCGGGTCGCGAGCGCACTGGCGGTGCCGGTGCTCCGCGAGGGACCGGCGCATCTTGCGCGGGCGGCGGCGCTGGTCGCCGGCATCGCGCTCCCCCTCGCGTTAGGCAGGGCCATCGGCCCCGGTCGGGCGGTGCTCGGTGGTGTCGTGCTGATCGTCGCGCTCATGGGGACGCTGGCGGCGCGCCTCCCCGCCTGGCTGCAGGGATGGAGACTCGCACTCGGCGTGCTCGCCATCTGGATCGCTTACTCGCTGGCAACGTACACGGTGGTCCGATGAACGCTGAACGCTCCGTCACGATCGCGAATCGCAACGGCATTCACGCACGACCGGCGGCCGAGATCGTGAAGATCGCCGCCAAGTTCAAGAGCGAGGTGGTGCTCATCCGCGATGACCTCGAGGTCAACGGCAAGAGCATCATGGGCGTAATGATGCTGGCCGCCGAATTCGGCTCGACGCTCGACATCCGCGCCGCGGGCGAGGACGCCGCCGCGGCCGTCGAGGCGATCGCAACCTGCATCGCCAACAAGTTCGGGGAGCGCTAGTGGAGCGAACGCACACCGGCATCCCGGCCGCGCCGGGAATCGCGGTCGGACCGGTGTACCTCCTGCGCTGGGAGGTGCCCGAGGTGCGCTATCGCATAATCCCCGACGAGATGGTACCACACGAGATCGGCCGGCTGCACGAGGCGCTCGAGCGCGCCAAGTCACGGCTGCATCAGGTGCGCGAGCGCGCCGAGCGACATGCCGGCACCGACGAGGCGGCGATCTTCGACGTGCAGGCCTCGATGCTCGAGGACGGTGAGCTGATTGGCGCCGCCGAGGCGTACATCCACCAGAATCTTGGGGCCGAGAAGGCGTTCGATCTCGTGATGCTCGACTGGCGGCGACACTTCGCCGGTGCCAGTGCACCGATGCTGCGTGAGCGCGTCGGCGACCTCACCGACCTCCACATCCGCGTGCTGTCGATCCTCCTCGGGCTTCCCGACCACGACCCCGTCGACCTGCCGAAAGGATCGGGCGCGATCCTCGTCACCCACGACCTGACGCCGAGCCTGACGGTGCAGCTCGATCGTGAGGCGATCGTCGGGCTGGCCACCGATGCCGGGACTCGCACCTCGCATGTCGCGATCCTCGCCCGCTCGCTCGGCTTGCCCGCGGTCGTCGGATTGCGCGACATCACCGCCCGCCTAACGGGAAAGGAGAAGTTGATCCTCGACGGCACGGCCGGCGTCATCGTCGTCGATCCGTCGCCGGAGGACATCGAGACCTATCGCACGCGCGCCCTCCGCGAAGTGCAGGAGGATGATGAGCTTCGCGCGCTCGCGCACGTCGAGTCGATCACACTCGATGGCGTCCCGATCACCATTCGCGCCAACGTCGACCTCCCGGACGAAGCCGAAGCGGCCGCCCACAGCGGTGCCGACGGCGTCGGGCTGATGCGCACCGAGTTTCTCGTCGTCGGCCGTACGACGATGCCCGACGAGGACGAGCAGTATCGCGCCTATCGCCGCGTGATCGACGCGTTCAAGGGACAGACCGTCGTCATCCGGACATTCGACATCGGCGGCGACAAGCTTCCCGTCGGCGGATTCCCGACGGAGGCAAATCCCTTCCTTGGGTGGCGCGCGATTCGGATGTGCCTCGACCAACCCGACATGTTCAAGACGCAGCTGCGCGCGCTGCTCCGCGCGGCGGTGCACGGCGACGTGCGCGTCATGCTGCCGCTGGTCGTTACGCGCGACGAGGTGCAGCAGGCACGGACGCTACTCGGTGAAGCCGTCGAGGAGCTCGCGCGGCGCGGTGCCGAATTCCGCGCCGACGTCCCGCTCGGCGTGATGATCGAGACGCCGGCCGCGGCGATCTCCGCGGACACGCTGGCCAACGACGTCAGCTTCTTCAGCATCGGGACGAACGACCTGGTGCAATACACGCTGGCCGTCGATCGCGGCAACGCGAACCTCGCCTCGCGCTTCACCGCGCTTCACCCGGCGGTGCTCAAGCTGATTCATCGGACGGTCACCGTCGGGCGCGAGTACGGACTCGACGTCTCAGTGTGCGGCGAGATGGCATCGCAGCCGCTGATGGCCTACGCGCTCATCGGGCTCGGCGTGCGGAGCCTCAGCGTGTCGCCGCGCGGCGTGCCGCTGATGAAGCGGATCGTGCGCGCGGTCCGGATCGAGGACGCGGCCCGCGCCGCGAACGCCGCACTCGGTTGCGCGACGGCGGCGCTGGCCGAGATGGAGCTGAGGCGCGGCCTGTCGGCGGCGCTGGCGAACCACTCGCCGAACGGGGACGGGTTGCTCGGCACCGCCCAATCCATCTAAATTCAACAGGCTGCAGCCGCGCTGGCGAGCCTCGCCACGCGGCTGTCGTTCTTTCTCCCACACAACGAGGATCGCGGTGTCCGTTCGTCGCCTGTTCACGTCAGAGTCCGTCACCGAGGGTCACCCCGACAAGGTCGCTGATCAGATTTCTGATGCGATCCTCGACGCGATTCTCGCCGACGATCCCCAGGCGCGCGTCGCCTGCGAAACGCTGGTGACCACCGGACTCGCCTGCGTTGCCGGCGAGATCACGACGAAGACCTACGTCGACATTCCGCGGATCGTGCGTCGCACGATCGAACGAATCGGCTACACCGATACCAGCTTCGGCTTCGACGCCAACACCTGCGCGGTGATCAACAGCATCGGCACCCAGTCGCCCGACATCGCGATGGGCGTCGACACCGGCGGCGCGGGTGACCAGGGGATGATGTTCGGCTACGCCAGCGATGAGACGGACGAGCTGATGCCGCTGCCGATCATCCTCGCGCACCGCATCACGCGGAAGCTCGCCGAGGTGCGACGCTCGAAGGGCTACGAATGGCTGCGACCCGACGGCAAGTCGCAGGTGACGGTGCTGTACGAGGACAACATCCCCGTGCACGTCGACACCGTCGTGCTCTCGACGCAGCATGCGGACTCGATCTCCACCGCGAAGCTGCGCCGCGAAATCGAGGAAGCGGTGATCGAGCCATCGATCCCCCAGGAACTGCGTCCGAAGAAGCGGATGAAGGTGCACATCAACCCGACCGGCCGCTTCGTCATCGGCGGCCCACAGGGCGATGCCGGACTCACTGGCCGGAAGATCATCGTCGACACCTACGGCGGCATGGGCCGCCACGGCGGCGGTGCCTTCAGCGGCAAGGATCCGAGCAAGGTCGATCGGTCGGCGAGCTACGCCGCGCGCTGGGTCGCGAAGAACATCGTCGCCGCCGGGTTGGCGAAGCGATGCGAAGTGCAGGTCGCCTACGCGATCGGCGTCGCCGAGCCCGTGTCGGTGTCGGTCGATACCTTCGGCACCGGCTCCGTGCCCGAAAGCATGATCACCGACGCCGTGCTCGACGTGTTCGACCTGACGCCGCGCGGCATCATGACCGCGCTCGATCTTCGCAAGCCGATCTACTCCCCGACCGCCGCCTACGGCCACTTCGGCCGCAAGTCCGAGCAGGGCAAGTTCCACGGCGTGAAGGCGACGAGCTTCACCTGGGAACGCACCGACCGCGCGGCAGCGCTGAAGAAGGCAGTCCGCTGAAAGCAGCCATTAGCCATTAGCCGTTAGCCAGTAGCCAACGGCGCCGGTGGATACGAAGCACCGGCGCCGTTCCGCATTCGCTCAACCCTCATCGCTCATGGCCAACGGCCGAATTACCGCGGGGAACACCGGGCGGTTTGGAGGTTAGATTCACGAATGATGCTCGAAGTGGTCGTCGCCCGCCTCGGCGTGGACAGCAGCAACCAGAGCTTCGTCGTGATCCTTCGCGAGCGGGAGGGGAAGCGGCTGCTTCCGATCTGGATCGGGCAGCCCGAGGCGGAATCGATCGTCAGGCAGATGCAGGACAGCAAGCGGGCGCGCCCGCTGACTCACGATCTCTGCAGGAGCATCATCCTCGGACTCGGCGGGGTGCTGCGGCGGGTGCAGATCACCCGCGTCGAGAAGAACACCTACTTCGCCGAGATGCACCTGTTCCGCGATGACGACATCGTGCGCGTCGACGCCCGGCCGTCGGACAGCATCGCGATCGCGCTCCGTCTCGGCGCGGCCATCTACGCCGACGAGTCGCTGCTCACCGACCCCGACGAGCAGGACGAGGCCGATGAGGAGGAAGCATCGTTTCCCTCGCGGACCGATGCCGCCGAGGAGTTGAGCGCCGAACAGCTCAAGCGCTATCTCGAAGCGCTGCGCCCCGAGGATTTCGGCAAGTTCAACCCGTGACCGGCGCCCGCACCGGCCGGAACGTCAGGCGCCTAACGGTTATCGGTGCGCTGCTGCTGGCTGGCCGCCCGGCCCTCGCGCGTGCGCAAGGGGCCACCGCGACGCGGCCGGCGCGCCTGGTCCAGGGCCGCGTCATGCGCCCGCACGGTAATGACCCCGACCCGCTGCCGGTCGCGGCGATCATGGTCACCTTGCACCAGGTATCGCGCAGCGGCGGCCATCCGCTCGACTCGACGCGGACCAACCTCGACGGACGCTTCACCTTTCACTACGCGGCACCGGCCGACAGCACCGCGATCCACTTCGTCTCGGTGACCTACGCCGGCATCACCTACTTCTCTGTACCCCTCCGCGCAGCGACGATTCGCGGCGACGATGCCGACATGACGGTGTTCGACACGACGAGCCGCCCGGTCACGATCACGCAGCGCGGACGTCATGTCGTCGTCTCGGCGCCTGCAGCCGGGGGAGCACGCTCGGTGATCGAGGTCTTCGAGCTATCGAACGACAGCTCGCTGACGCGCATCGCGCCGCCCGGCGGGTCGACCTGGACCGGCGGCATCCCAACCGTCGCGCGCGACTTTCGCGTCGGTGATGGCGACATCTCGGCCGACGCGGTGACGGCAACCGCGGGGCGAGTGACCGTCGAGGCGCCGATCGCGCCCGGCCTCAAGCAGCTGTCGTTTTCCTATGAGGTACCAGCGAACGCATTTCCGCTCAGCATTCCCGGCGAGCATCACACCGACGTGCTCGAGGTCCTGGTCGAGGACAGTCTCGGTGTCGCGGTCGGGGCGGGGCTGTCCGAAGTCGAGCCGGTGAAAGTCGATGCGCGGCGCTTTCGCCGCTTCACCACGCGTGACGTCTCGCCGACGAGCGTGATCCGGATCGAGATCGCGACGGCGTCGCGGCTGTCGCGTGGTGCCTTCATCGCCATCGTCGCCCTCGCGTTAGGCGCGGCGATGCTGGTCGTGCTGGCGCGCACCACCTGGCGTCGCCGCGGCGGTGCGGGCACGAGCGCTGAATACGAACCGGCATGGGCCCGCGATCCCGACGCCCTGGCGCGACGGATCGCCGCACTCGACGCCGAGTTCGAGCGCGTCGCGTCGGCGACGCCCGAGGCGCGCCAGACCTACGAGCTCAAACGCGCCGACCTCAAGGCGCGCCTCACTGATGCGATTGCGCGTCGCGGCCGGCCGGTATAGATTCTCCGGACAATTGAATTCGCGGACGGGAGCCACGGAAACCGGTGCAACGCCGGTGCGGCCCCGCCACTGTAACGGGCACCCACGCACGCTCACACGCCACTGACTCCGGTCGGGAAGGCGAGCGCCGCGGCCCGGAGCCAGGAGACGACTCCTCGTCCGCGCCACTATCGATCCTCGGGGGAGGAATCGTGGCGACCACGCCTGCGCCGTTAGGCGCGTCGTGCCTCGTTCCGGGCGCCTCCGTTGTTCAGCGAGGTGCCCGTTGTCGTTTCTGCGTCGTGCCGCTGCTCGTGCCTTCGCTGGAGCAGCGCTCGTCCTCGGCTGCACCGGCGGGGCCGAGCGACCGCCCCGCGATGGCGCCCAACTCGAGACTCGGGCGACGATTGTCGACGATTTCGGCGACACCGTCTCGATCGCTCCGGCGGCGCGCATCGCGTCGCTCAACCCGACGACCACCGAGTTCCTCTTCGCGATCGGCGCCGAGCATCGGCTGGTCGGCCGTGACAGCTACGATGAGTGGCCGGCCGCCGCGAAGACACTCGTCGATCTGGGCCCCGGCATCAGCCCGAATGTCGAGAAGATCCTCGCGGCGCGGCCGGAGGTCGTGGTGCTGTACGCAGCGAACGACAACCGCGCGGCCGCGCACGCACTCCGCGCCGCTGGCGTTCGGGTCGTCGGCCTCAAGATCGACCGTGTCGCCGACTTTCGCCGCGCCGCCCTGACGTTAGGCGCCATTGCGGGCGACAGCGCCGCCGCGCGGTACGCAGTCGATACCGTCGAGCGGTCGCTCGCGCGGATTCGCGAGGCCACCGCGGCGCTCCCTCATCCGCGCGTGCTCTGGTATCTCTGGGACAATCCGATTCTCGTCCTCGGCAACGGCAGCTATCAGAGCGAATTGCTCGCGGTCGCTGGCGGCGCGAACGTCTATGCCGACCGGCCCGAGCCCGCCGCCAACGTGTCGCTGGAGGACGTGCTCCGCCGCGATCCTGAGGTGATACTGCTCGATACCGGGCGGGCCACGGCGCTCCGCGCCAGCGCGCGGTGGCGGAACGTCGCCGCGGTTCGCGGCAACCGCCTCCTCGACGTGAACGACGCCCTGCTCAATCGCCCTGGCGTCACGTTAGGCATGGGTGCACTCTCGCTTGCCCGCGCGTTGCACCCGAGGTGGTCGGGCCCGTGAGCCGTCGATTCGTGCTCGTCGTCGCGCTGCTCGCGCTGCTGCTCGCCGTCGTTGCGGTCAGCGGCGTCGCGCTCGGCACGATTGCGATCGCGCCCCGCGACGTGATCGCTGCGCTCGGCGGCCACGGCGATCCGCTGACGCGTTCCGTCGTTCGCGACCTCCGGCTCCCCCGTGTCGCGCTCGCGGCGCTGGTCGGCGCCGGCCTTGCAATGTCGGGGACCGCGCTCCAGGCGACACTTCGCAATCCGTTGGCCGAGCCGTACCTGCTCGGCGTCTCCGGGGGTGCGGCGGTCGGCGCAGTGCTCGCCGTCGTCGCCGGCGCGACCGCCGCTGGCGTGGTGCCGCTGGCCGCATTCGCTGGCGCGGTCGTCGCCGTGATCGTCGCGCTGATGGTCGCCCGGGCGGCCGGCGGCCGCGCCGACGGACGCGTGCTCCTGATGGCCGGCGTCGTCGTCGGCGCCTTTGCCAACGCGGCGATCATGGTCGTCCTCGCCAACGCGCCGCCTAACGCGCTGCGGAACGCAACCTGGTGGATGATGGGCTCGGTCGCCGGCGCGGAGTGGCCAGCTGTCCGCGCGCTCGCCGTCTACGTCGCGATCGGCGCCGGCGTGCTCTGGTCAAACGCCCGCGACGTTGACGTCCTCACCCTCGGCGACGAGCCGGCAGCGGCACTCGGCGTCCGGGTCGAGCGCACCACTCGACTCGTCTATCTCGTGTCGGCGCTGCTCGCTGCGGCGACGGTGAGCGCGGCCGGCCTTGTCGGCTTCGTCGGTCTTGTCGTGCCGCATCTCGCGCGGGCGACCGGGCTGCGCGGGCATCGCGCGCTGCTCGCGGCCGCGGCGCTGCTCGGTGCCACGCTGGTGATCGCCGCCGATGTCCTCGCGCGCGTCACGATGCCGCCCGCCGAGCTGCCGTTAGGCGCGGTGACCGCGCTGATTGGTGTCCCGTTCTTCCTCACGCGACTGCGGTCACTGCGTTGAGCATGCTGCACTTCGACAGCGTCGCCGCCCGCTATCCGCGCCAGGCCCTGCTCGCCCTCGACGGTGTCTCGCTCGATGCGCCGGTCGGGCAGATCACCGCCGTTGTCGGTCCGAACGGCAGCGGCAAGAGCACACTGGTGCGCGCGCTACTCGGCCGCGTTCCCCTCGAACGCGGCGCGATCACGATCGGCGGCGCCGACGTGGGATCGATCGCCGCACGCGAGCGGGCGCGACTCGTCGCGGTCGTACCGCAGCGTGAGTCCGCCGTGTTCCCCCTCCCCGTCCGCGAACTCGTCGCACTCGGCAGGCATCCACATCTGAGCGGCTTTGCTGGCTGGGGCGCGGCTGACGAGTCGGCGGTTCGCGGCGCGATCGAGGCTGCCGGGATCGGCGACCTGTCGGAACGCAGCAGCGACGAGCTGTCCGGCGGGGAATGGCAGCGCGTCCGCATCGCGCGAGCGCTGGCGCAGCAGGCACCAGCGCTCGTCCTCGATGAACCGACGACATTCCTCGACATCGCGCACGAGATGAGCGTCTTCGAGTTGCTGTCGTCACTGGCGCGCGGCGGCATCGCGGTGCTCCTCGTCAGCCACCAGCTCAATCTCGTCGCGCGCTTCGCCGACCAGATCATCCTGCTGCACCGCGGAGTGGTCGCCGCGGCCGGCACTCCGGCCGATGTCATGCGCGGCGACATCCTCGAACGCGTCTACGAATGGCCGGTGGTCGTCACCCGCGACCCCGCCGTTGGCGCGCCCTCGCTCGTTCCTCTTCGCGGCCGCCGCAGCTGATGCGACCGTGCACCCTGCACGTCACTCAACCAACAAGTCTCGTGAAAGCGCAACTCGCCTGCCTGACGATCACCCTCGCCGTCGCACCTCTGTCACTCGCTCGCGCCCAGGCGTCGACGGACACCGTCGCGCTATCGCCGGTTGTGGTCACCGCCGAGCGCGTGCCGACTGGCGCCGCGCTCTCGACCGCGGCGACGACGCTGCTCAGTGGCGCGGAGCTCCGCGCGCGGGGAGTCGTGACGCTGCTCGACGCACTGCGCACCGTTCCCGGGATCGCGCTCGCACAGCTCAGTGGGCCCGGGTCGCAATCGTCGCTGTTCGTTCGCGGAGGAAACAGCAACTTCACCAAGGTGCTGGTGGACGGCGTACCGGTGAACGCGCCCGGCGGCGCGCTCGACATCTCGACGCTGACCACCGACAACATCGACCGGATCGAGATCGTGCGTGGGCCAGCGAGCGTCCAGTACGGATCCGACGCGATGACCGGCGTCGTGCAGGTATTCACCCGGCACGAACCGGGTACCAGCATCGCCGCGCGCGCGGGTGATCGTGATGCGCAGTACGACGTCGTCGCCGGATCGGCGCATGGTGCGCAGCTGAATGGCCCGACGCGTGTCACCGCGTCGCTCGGCGGCGGCGTTCATCGCGGCGACGGTTTCCTTCCCTTCAACAACCAGTACCGCAACGCGACCGCGAACGCGCTGCTGAGCGCGGCCGGCGCGCGGGGCGACGCCACCCTCGCTGCGACGATCGGCGACTCGCGCTACCACTATCCGACCACCAGCGGCGGCACGCCGACCGACTCGAACGCGTACACCGGTGCGAACCGCCTGACGTTCGCGGCCAATGGCACCTGGCGCGCAACGTCGCGGCTGTCGGCACGCGCGCAGCTCGCGCGCGCTGATAGCCGCAGCATCTCCGACGATCGCCAGGACAGCGCCGGTGATACCACCGGCTACTACAGCCGATCGCACGGACGCGCGATACGAGAGAACGCAGACCTCCAGCTGGTCGCCGCGCTGCCCGCCGCGATGACGGTAATCGCTGGCGGCGCGGTCGAGGGACAGCGGATGCAGTCTCGAGGCTGGTCGCGTTTCGCGACCTTCGACCTCCCGTCCACCGAATCCGACGAGACGCGGACCAATCGCGCGGTCTACGCGCAACTGAGCGGCGCGCATGCACTGGCTACCGGCGACGTTGGCCTGCGCCGCGAGCGGCTCGCCAATGGCCGCTTCGTGAACACCGGCCGCCTCGGCGTTGCAACCACCCCGTTCGCCGGCACGATCATCCGAGCCAGTCTCGGCACCGGGTTCAAGGAGCCGGCGTTCGAGGAGGTGTTCAGCGGGCCGTTCAGCGTCGGCGCGCGCGATCTGCGCCCCGAGCGGACCCGCTCGCGCGAAATCGGCGCCGAGGCACGGCTGCCCGGCGGCCTCCTCACGTTAGGCCTGACGGCGTTCGACCAGCGGTTCGCCGACCTCGTGCAGTACCGCATCGTCGACCACGCGGCCGAGCCGGACACGCCGGACTACTACAACATCGTCGCCGCGCGGTCGCGCGGCTGGGAGTTCGAGGGGCGCAGTGCACCGCTCGGACCCGTTACCCTGCACGGGAGCTATACCTTCCTTCACACTGAAGTCACCGACGCGGGCAATGGGGGCTTCGGCGCCGTGGAAAATGGCAAGCCGCTCCTCCGCCGGCCGCGGCGCAGCGCGGTCGTCGACGCGCGCTACCAGTCGCGCCGTGCGACACTGAGCACAGTGGTCAACCGGATCGGCGCGCGCGACGACTACTCGTTCGGTTTTCCCGGCGAGCGAGTGCGCCTCTCGGCCTACACTCTCGTCGAAGCGGCGGCCGAGGTTCCGGTGGTCTCCGCCGGGGGTAGCAGGTGGAGCGCGGCGCTCACCGCGCGAGCCGAGAACCTCACCAACCGTGCGTACCAGAACGTGCACGGGTTCCGGACGCCGGGTCGTGTTGTCTTCGTTGGAATCCGGCTGCGCGATTGATTGCGCAGCATCGGCGGCAGTGCGGGTGCCCTGCTATTTTGCGGGCATGGCGCTCCTCGTCACCGACGCGATCGTGCTCCACGCGATGGAGTACCTGGAATCGTCGCGCATCCTGCGCCTGATCACGCGGGAGGGCGGCGTCGTGGCGGTCATCGCCAAGGGCGCCCGCCGACCGCGAAGCCGCTTCGGCGCCGCGCTCGACCTGTTCGCGCAGGGTAGCGCCGATATCATGGTCAAGCCGGGCCGTGACCTCCAGACGCTCACTGCGTTCGACGTCCAGCGCGCGCGCAATCCGCTCGCCGAGGATCTCGGCCGCTTCAACGGCGCCGCCGCGATCGCCGAGGTGGTGCTTCGCTTCGGCCACGACGATGCCGGCCCGGAGCTCTACGACGTCGTCGAGCATGCGCTCGACGACGTTGCGGCCGCGCCACCGGGCACCGCCCGCGAACGGACAGTGGGCGCCATCTGGCGGATCGTGGGAACGTTAGGCTTTTCGCCGTCGCTCGATGACTGCAGTATCTGCCACGCGCCGGTGGTCGTCGCCGACGCCGTGATGTTCCACCACCGCGCCGGCGGGATCCTCTGTGCGCGCTGCGCCCCCAGCCACGGCGGCGGGCGGGCCATCCCGCGCGCCGCGCTCGACGCGCTCCGCGCCTGGCTGGCCGGCGATGCGTCGCTCACGTTAGGCGCGCGTGACGGCCGCGCCCACCAGCGGTTGCTGCACGAGTTCGTCCGCGAACACCTCGCCGACGGCCGCGCTGTGCGCGCGTTCGATGCCTGGGCGACCGCGCCCGGCGACGGGTGACGCGTGGTGACCGCCTCGTGAGCGTCGCGTGATCATCGGGACCGCCGGACATATCGATCACGGCAAGACCACCCTCGTGCATGCCCTGACCGGCGTCGACACCGATCGTCTCCCCGAGGAGAAGAAGCGAGGGATCACCATCGAACTCGGGTTCGCGCCACTCGCGCTGCCCGGCATCGGAGTCGCCGGTGTCGTCGACGTCCCTGGGCACGAGGCCTTCGTGCGAACCATGCTCGCCGGGGCGACCGGGGTCGACCTCGCCCTCCTGGTGGTCGCCGCGGACGAGGGGATGATGCCGCAGACTCGCGAGCATCTCGCCATTCTCTCGCTGCTCGCGGTGAAGGGAGGTGTCGTCGCGTTGACAAAGACCGACATCGTCGAGGACGAATGGCTCGGACTGGTCACCGAGGACGTCCGCGCGGCGCTCGCCGGCTCGCCGCTCGCCGACGCGGCAATCGTCCCCGTCTCGGCCGCGACGGGTGCGGGTCTCGATGCGTTGCGCGAGGCGCTCGCTGCCGCTGCGGGGCGCGTCCCGGCGCGCGATCCGGCCGATCTGTTCCGGATGCCGGTCGACCGATCGTTCACCGTCCGCGGCACGGGCACTGTCGTGACCGGCACGGTCTGGAGCGGATCGCTCGACGGCGATGCGACCATCCGCATCATGCCTAACGGTCGGACAGCGCGGGTCCGCGGGATCCAGTCGCATGGCTCGGCTGCAGCCGCGGCGCTGCCCGGGGCGCGCGTCGCGCTCTCGATCGCCGGCGTCGAGCGCGATGACGTCCCGCGTGGCAGCTGGATCATTGCCGACCCGGAATGGCGGGCGACGCAGATGCTCCGCGCGGACGTTGCGTTGCTCGAGGACGCCTCGCCGCTCGGGCCGCGCACGCGCGTGCGATTTCACCTCGGCACCCAGGACGTGGGCGCACGGGTTGTTTCGGCGGGCGGTGCGTTGACCGCGGGCGCGGTGCGCGGCACGCGGATCCTTCTCGACGAGCCGGTGCTTGCCCGCGGCGGCGACCGCTTCGTGCTTCGCTTGCCATCGCCGCCGGCGACGATTGGAGGCGGGGTCGTCGCCGACCCGCTCCCGGGCGTTGCGCGCGCTCGCCCGTGGGCGGCCGGGCTCACGCTCGGCGATCGTCTCGGTGCCGTGCTCGCGGAGGCGGGCGGGCAGGGGGTGCCAGCTCGATCGCTGACAGTGCGGCTGGGCATCGCCCCGCGGGAGGCGGCGTCGCTCGCCCGCACGCATTCGCGGGCGATCACGCTGACCGACGGTCGCCTGGTCGCGCGCAGCGTCGTCGAGGGCGCAACTGCGCGCGCCGCGCAGCTCGTCGCCGAACATCACCACCGATTCCCGCTCGATCGGGGGATGCCACTTTCGGCGCTCCGGAGCGGGCTCGCAATCGCCGACGCCGTCGCCGAGATCGTCGTTCGTGAGTTGACCGCCGCTGGATCCCTGACGCTCGATGGAGCCACGGTGCGCCAGGCCAGCTTCACGCCCTCACTCGGCGACACCGCCGCACCCATCGCCGTGGCCATCGAAAACGCCCTTCGAGCGGGTAGCCGGGAGCCGCCGTCGGTGTCCGAGATGGCGGTGGCGATCGGCGCGGATCCACGTCCTGTGCTCCGCTTTCTCGAGCGGTCCGGCGCCGTCGTGGCGGTGGACGAGGACCGCTATTATCGGGCGGAGGACCTCCGGGGGATGGTCGAAGACCTCGCCGGGGCGATGACCAAGGGGCGGGTCTATTCGCCGGCCGAACTCCGTGAGATCACGGGGCTTTCCCGAAAGTACCTCATCCCCTTTCTAGAGTACTGTGACCGGCGCGGGGTCACCGCCCGTCAGGACAGCGGCCGCGTTCGCGCGGGCACGTAACTGGCAACGGCGGGTATTCGAATACCACGATGTTGTGATACGCATTGCTTGACATCGGACGTCGCGGATTCATATGTTCGCGGTGAAAGCTCGCTCTGCAGGTGTCCACCCGTTTCAGGAGTCTCGCGCTCGATTCTTCTTCGTCAGCTCGGAGTAGCTTCATGAAGCTTCGTTGGGTAGCACTCATGACAGTGCTCACCCTCAGTGCAGTGGCGCCGCGGCAGGCGGTGGGTCAGGGAACGAGTGTAGCTGGGGACGGACGGTCCGTCGTCGCACTCGGGCAGAACTATCCAAATCCCTTCAACCCGACGACTACCATTCCGTTCTCGGTCGGCCCAGTGCCCACCTGTTCGGATGGCGGACGATTGTACCGCGTGACGTTGCGCATCTACAACGTGCTCGCCCAGCTGGTCGCGATCCCGATCCTTCAGGGGACATCAGGCAACGCGGGACGGCCGGTCGAGAATGTGCCACTGCGGTGTGGTGAGTACACGGCGTACTGGGACGGGATGTATCTCCGCTCCGGTCGCGAGGTCGCGTCGGGCGTCTACCTCTATCGGGTTCAGGCTGACAACGCGACGTACGCTCGCAAGATGATCGTGATGAAGTAGGCGCAGTTGGCGGCGGCCCGGTCCGACGCCTCTGCAAAACACGAGGGCGCGGTCGCATTGCGATCGCGCCCTCGTGCGTTTCCCGAGTCAGCGGCTAGTGCGGGAGCGCGTGCCCCGCCGGATCCGGCTTTGGAAGACCGTCGACAGCGTTGACCGCGCGCTTCTGGATCGCATCGAATAGATTCGCCGCACGACCGGGATCGCTGGCCAGCGCGAGTCCCGCACGATCCAACTGATCCGCTGTGAGGCCTCGTTGTTGCAAGATTCGACGACGCGCTGCAATCCGAGCCACTGTGTCGGGGATCGCCCCATCGACCCGGCGCAGGTCCGCCATGGTCGCCACGAACGCCGAATCGCCTACGCCGGGCACGATGTCGCCACGGGCGCAGCTCACTAACGCGCAGGCGAGGAGGACGGTCAGATGACGATATCGAATCATTGGCGCGCAACGCTAGCGCCGCCTCACGGCGCGGTCAAGCGTTCGTGATCGTGCCGTCGCAACCACCGGCGATCGCCGCCGCGCCAGGACGGACATATCCCGTGCGCTTCATCAGCCGCGGGCGCCTCGCCGCGCGCTCGTTGTACTGGCTCGGGTGGCTCGCATTCTCGCGTCGCTCGGTGGTCAACTCCGGCGTCGAGCGCGAAGTGTACGTCCTCGGCATCGGCGCCCTGCGACTCGTCGCAGTGTCGTCGCTTCTCGTTGGGCTGATCGCGATCTTCCAGGTTGCCGCGCAGCTTGCGCCTTACGGTGCGGAACCGATCTCGCCGCGCGTTGTGACGTGGTTCGCCGCGCGCGAGCTCGGGCCCGTCGTCGTCGCGATTCTCGTCGTCGCGCGCAGCTCGGCAGCGATCGCCGGCGAGCTCGCGTCGATGAACGTCGCCGGTGAGATCGACGCGCTGCGGGCGATGGGACTCGACCCGGTGAAGTACCTCGTGTCCCCGAAGCTGCTCGCGGTGATCATCGTGCTGCCCGCACTGACCATCATCGCCAACGCGCTGATTCTCGTCGGCGTCTGGATCGGAAGCACTGTCTTTCTCGGCTACTCGACCGATCGCTTCGTCGGCCAGGTGCGCGAGGCGTTTCTGACACGCGACCTTGGCGTCGGCATCGGCAAGTCGATCGTGTTCGCCGTCATCATCGCGGTAATCGCATCGGATGAGGGATTGAGCGCGGAGCGGCGCGCGTCGGCGATCGGCGCCGCTGCAACGCGCGCCGTCGTGTTTTCACTGATTGTCGTCCTCGGCGCTGATACGTTCGTCAATGCGATATTCTACTTCATACCCGGACTCATCTGATCGCGGCGCGGTGCTCCGCGTCGAGCACCTGACCGGGCCGCTGCACGCTCCCGTGATCCACGACGTCTCGCTCGCCGTCCCAAGCGGCGCGACGCACCTTGTGATCGGACCGATTCACGCGGGGAAATCGATGCTGTTGCGGCACATCGTCGGCCTCGAGCAGCCGTTGAATGGGCGCATTCTCCTCGAAGGCTCGCGAGTCGATGACGCGATCGACTCGGAGACGCATTTGCGCCGCTTGCGCGCGCGGCTCGGCGTGGTCTTCGAGGGCTCCGCGCTGATTTCCCGTATCAGCGCGGTGGAGAACGTCGAGCTACCGCTGCTCGAGCACACCGGCGCGTCACCCGCGGAGGCACGCGAAACGGCGCAAGAGTTGCTTGCCGAGGTCGGCATGGCGGACGTCGCCGAGACCACCGCGGAAGATCTCGCGCGGTCGTCTCGGCGTCGTGTCGCGATCGCACGCGCGCTGGCCTTGCGGCCGGCGGTGCTCCTGCTCGACGAGCCCACGCAAGGACTCGATTCACACGCGGCACATGAGATCGACGACCTGCTCGGCGTGCTGCAGCAGCGGCATCAATTCGGAGTGCTGATATTCTCCCACGAAGTTCGACATGCATTCGGAATGGCGACTGACATCTACGTGATGGCAGACGGCTACATCGTCGAGCGCGGCGATCGCGCCGCGCTCCAGGCGAGCCCGAACGAAACGGTGCGCCAGCTGCTCCACCGCCGCGGGATGCCGGCATGACGCCGCTCGCACGCGAGCAGAGATTCGGGATTGTCGTGTTCCTCGCGGCCGGCGCAGTCGTACTCGCGGGCCTGATCCTGTTTTCCAATTATCCGGCAGTGTTCAACCGCGGCCGCGAGTACCATTCGATCTTTGGCAGCGTCGCCGGGTTGAATGTCGGGGACGAGGTCAGGTATGGCGGGCTGCTTGTCGGTCAGGTGACCGAGGTGGATTTGTCGGAGCAGAATCCGACGGAGATTGTGGTCACCTTCCGCGTCCGTCGCAAGACGCCGATGCGCACTGATACGAAAGCGTCAATCACGCAGGTTGGATTTCTCGGATCTCCTTATCTGAACCTCACGCCGGGAAAGAACGATGCGGCCGTGCTGCCGCCGGGATCGCGCGTCCGCAGCGAAGACCAGATGAACTTCCAGGATGCGCTGTCGCGACTCGCGTCGTTCTTCGAGCGCGCCGACACGCTGCTCAACAGCGCCGAGCGTTTGGCGAAGTCGTCGCCTCTTGACCGCGTGGATCGGACATTGACGCAGGTCGAGCACCTCGTCACGACGGCGAACAACGGCACCGACAAGATCTTTGGCCAGCTCGACACAGCGACGCAGCGGCTGAGCGAAGTGATGACCCGGACGGACCGACTGATCACGCAGCTCGACAACGCGGTGAAGACAGCAACCCCCGAGCTGTCGAGCACCCAGAAGGAGGCGGTGGCCGCGCTCCGCGAGATGCGGACGCTGGTCAGCGACCTCCGCGACGCGCTCAACGAGGGCGGCGGCGCCGACCAGATGGTGCGCAACCTCGCCGCAACCGCCGACAACCTGAACCGACTGACCACGCGTCTCGAGCGGGATCCGTCGAGCGTCCTCAAGAAACGTGATCCTCCGAAGAAGACCGTCGGCCCGAAAGCCAATGAGTGACCGGCCCGTGTTTACGTCAGGCCTAACGCGTGGCGCCGCCCTGGTCATTGTTCCGCTGCTCGCGCTGGCGACAGCGTGCATTCATTTTGGTCGACTTCCCGCGCGCGAGCTCTATCGGATCACCATGCCCGAAGTCGTCGCCGCCGACTCGACGGCAGGGATGTCAGCCGGATCGACGAGCGCGCCGCCGTCACTCAGCGGGACGATCGGCATCGCTGAGTACGCGACCCCTGGCATCTACGGTGACCCGCTGATCGTCTTCCGAATCGACGACACACAGTACGGATCTTATCCGTCGCGCGAGTGGGCCGTACCGCTCAGCGACCAGCTCGGCGTGCTCACCGAACGGGTGCTCACGCGTGTCCCACTGACCGCCCAGCGCGCGGTCTTTGACCCTCCCTCGCGGCGCGCCCAGACCTATATCTGGCGCGGTACCGTTCGCGAGTTCGAGGAGGTCGATCGCGGGTCGCAAGTGCTCGCCGCTGTCCGGATCGACATCCGCCTTGCCCGCGCCGAGGACGATAGCGTCGTCTGGTCTGGCAGCTCACGGCTCGAGCGCGCGGCGCAGCCGGCGAACATGTCCGGCATCGTCCAGACCCTCAGCACGCTCGCTGACGAAGTGTTGACGGATCTCGCGACCCGCGCGCAGCGAGAGCTGGCGGCGAAACGGCCATGAACCCCGCGCCTCGCGGCGCATGATCGAACGATGAATCCCGAACGCCTAACGGTAAAGTCCGGCGAAGCGGTCACCGAGGCAGTCAACCTTGCCCGCCGCGCTGGCAACCCGCTCGTCTACGATACGCACCTGCTCCTCGCGCTGCTCGCGCAGCAGGAGAGCATCGTCGTCCCCGTCCTGCAGAAAGTCGGCGCCAGCGCGGCTGCGTTGCGAGAACAGGCGGACCGTGAGGCAGCGCGACATCCGAAGCAGAGCGGGGGGGGGGATCGGCGCAGCCATCGACCTCTCGTGAGTTGAATCAGGTACTCGACCGCGCCGAAGAGGAAGCGCGCGAGCTCGGTGACGAGTACGTCTCCACCGAGCACCTGCTGCTCGCTCTCGCGTCAACGAAGGGTGCAGAGACCAACACGATCCTGACGCGCGCCGGTGCGACACACAAGGCACTGCTCGCCGCAATCGAGGGCGTGCGAGGCTCGCACCGCGTCACCGACCAGACTCCGGAAAATCAGTACCAGGCCATCGAGAAATACACCCGCGACCTCACCGACGCGGCGCGCGCCGGCAAGCTCGATCCCGTCATCGGCCGCGACGAGGAAATCCGCCGCGTGATCCAGGTGCTGTCGCGGCGCACGAAGAACAACCCCGTTCTGATCGGGGAGCCCGGTGTCGGCAAGACGGCGATTGTCGAGGGACTCGCCCAGCGCATCATCAACGGTGACGTGCCGGAAGGTCTGAAGAACAAGCGGCTCGTCTCGCTCGATCTTGGCGCGCTCATCGCGGGTGCAAAATTCCGCGGCGAGTTCGAGGAGCGGCTCAAGGCGGTCCTCAAGGAGATTACCGACGGCGAGGGCCGCTTCATCGTCTTCATCGACGAAATGCACACCATCGTCGGCGCCGGAAAGGCCGAGGGCTCGATGGACGCCGGCAACATGCTGAAGCCAATGCTCGCCCGCGGCGAACTGCGCGTCGTCGGTGCAACGACGCTCGACGAGTATCGGAAGCATGTCGAAAAGGACCCCGCCCTCGAGCGCCGCTTTCAGCCGGTGTACGTCGGTGAGCCGACCGTCGAGACGACGATTGCGATCCTGCGCGGCTTGAAGGAGCGCTACGAAGCGCACCACGGCGTTCGCATCACCGACTCGGCTATCGTCGCCGCGGCGACGCTGTCGCATCGCTACATCGGTGACCGCTTCCTCCCCGACAAGGCAATCGACCTGATCGACGAAGCGTCGTCGCGGTTGCGGATCGAGATCGATTCGATGCCGCAGGAGATTGACGAGATCGAGCGCCGGCGGATGCAGCTCGAGATCGAGCGTCAGGCGCTGAAGAAGGAAAAAGACGCCGCCTCGCGCGAGCGGCTGGCCGCCCTCGAGCGGGAGCTGGCCGAGCTGTCGGAGAAGTCGACCGGGATGAAGGCCCAGTGGCAGAAGGAGAAGGAAACGTTAGGCGGGGTCGGCCGGATCAAGCAGCAGATCGAGCAGGCGCGCATCGAGGCCGAGCAGGCGCAGCGCAGTGGCGACCTGGCGAAGGCGGCCGAGGTCACCTACGGGCGCATCCCTGACCTCGAGCGCCAGATGCGCGATGTCGAGAAGTCGCTGGCGACCACCGACGGCAAGCCGCGCTTTTTAAAGGAAGAAGTCACCGCCGAGGACATCGCCGAAGTCGTTGCCCGGTGGACGGGAATCCCGGTCACGCGAATGATGGAGAGCGAGAAGCAGCGGCTGACCAAGCTCGAGGACGAGCTGGCGCGGCGCGTGATCGGCCAGCGTGAGGCCGTGGCCGCGGTGGCCAATGCCGTCAGGCGGTCACGTGCCGGGTTGCAGGATCCCAATCGGCCGATCGGTTCATTCATCTTTCTCGGACCGACCGGGGTCGGCAAGACGGAGACGGCCCGCGCGCTCGCCGACTTCCTCTTCGACGACGAGCACGCGATGGTGCGCATCGACATGTCGGAGTACATGGAGAAGCACGCGGTCGCTCGGCTGATCGGCGCGCCGCCGGGCTACATCGGCTACGAGGAGGGTGGCCAGCTCACCGAAGCGGTCCGCCGGCGTCCCTACGCGGTGATCCTCTTCGACGAGATCGAGAAGGCGCATCCCGATGTCTTCAACGTGCTGCTGCAGATTCTCGACGACGGGCGGCTGACCGATTCGCAAGGGCGGACGGTCGATTTTCGCAATGCCGTGATCATCATGACTTCGAACATCGGCAGCCACTTCATCCTCGAGCACGCCGGTGGCGATCGCGAGATGGTCGAGGCACAGGTCATGACGACGCTACGGCAGCACTTCCGCCCCGAGTTCCTCAACCGCGTCGACGACATCATCATCTTCCGGCCGTTAGGCAGGGAAGAGATCGAGCACATCGTCGGGCTGCAGCTCGGCCACCTCGAGAAGCTGCTCGCCGACCGGAAGCTGACGCTCGAACTGACCCCCGAGGCCCGCCGCCTGATCGCCGAGGAAGGTTACGATCCGGCGTTCGGCGCCCGCCCGCTCAAGCGCGCGGTACAGCGCCTCCTCCAGAACCCACTCGCGCTGGCGATCCTCGAGGGGCAGTTCAACGAGGGCGACACCATCCGGGCGACGATCGGCGGCGGCGGCCGCATAGTCTTCGAACGCGTCGAGCCGGCCGGTGCGCGTTAGGCCGTCCCGGGCGTGACCGCCGCCGACGAGCGGTGGATGCGGGTCGCGCTCGATACGGCGCGCGATGCGGCGCGCGCGGGCGAGGTGCCGGTCGGTGCCGTCATCGTCCGTGGTGACGAGGCCGTTGCCGCGGCTGGTAACCGCACACTGCGCGACCAGGATGCGACGGCGCACGCCGAACTGCTCGTCGTGCGCGATGCCTGCGCGGCGGCGGCGAACTGGCGCCTCGACGACTGCACGCTCTACGTCACGCTCGAGCCGTGCGCGATGTGCGCGGGCGCGCTCGTCCTCGCGCGCATCGGCCGCGTCGTGTTCGGCGCATGGGACGAAAAGGCGGGGATGGCCGGCTCGGTTGACGACCTGCTGCGCCATCGGCGCCTGAATCACCGCCCCGAAGTCACCGCTGGCGTGCTGGCTGCCGAATGTGGCGCATTAGTCTCCGAGTTTTTCCGCACGCGGCGACGCGAGTCGGCGGCGGAGCACGGCGGGGCCCGACTCGTTGACACACCGGACGCCGCCGGATAAATTTTGGGACTCCAGGACGGGTGGCCGAGTGGTTGAAGGCACCAGTCTCGAAAACTGGCATACCGGCAACGGTATCGTGAGTTCGAATCTCACCCCGTCCGTCTGGTCCGGAGAACGTGAGGGCTGCTGCTCTCACCTTCTTTTTTTGTGGGAGGTCCCCGGTCGCGAGTCGTCGCACAGGGATGGGTGGCCGAGTGGTTTAAGGCGCACGCCTGGAAAGCGTGTTGACGGGAAACCGTCGCGAGAGTTCGAATCTCTCCCCATCCGCTTGCTCCGCTTAGCGTTCACGCCGCTAGCGGAGTTTTGTTTTTTGTCCTCGAATTTGCGGCGTGGTGTGTATTCCTACGCCGCCCTCTATCAATGAGGTCCGGAGAAGCGTAGCGTAGTGTCGGTCCAGATGGCGAACGCTCATCCTTTGGCACGAGGTACCAATGCATCGCCACTTCCTTATCACCCTGACGGGTCTTACCGCGGCCACTTTCGTAGTCGCGTGCGGGGACTCAACCACCGGCCGGCAGACCTCTCGACCAGGAATCACCGATCCCAGCTTCACGCTCGCATCGGGCTTCGCCTCCACACTGCTGGCGCGCGGCAACGCCGGCAGCTTTCACATCCAATCGAAGGCCGACGGATTCGACGTTGAGATCAAGGCAAAGGACAATACGGACATCGCGGTATCAAATATCGTGGTCGCTGCCGGGGGGAATTCAGGATGGCACTCCCACCCGGGTCCTGTCCTCGTTATCGTGAAGACGGGATCGATCACGTTCTATCACGCCCCGGATTGTGTGCCGGTCGTTCATAACGCAGGTAGCGTGTTCATCGAGCTGGGTGGAGTTGTCGGCCTCGCGCAGAACGAAGGAGCTACCGCGGCGACGTCGACGGCAACATTCTTCGCGCCGCGGGGCGCGCCTCTGCGCATCGATCAGCCAGCACCCGGAGGGAACTGCCCGTCCTGACTCGCGCGGGATCTCGTTCGCTTCCACGCCGACAGATCCGAACAACGTTCTTTTCTAGAAACGGCGGCTGTGATCCTTACGATCGGGCCGCCGTTTATTTGTACTTCCTGGGTCGCCTGATAAGCGTTAGGCCCGACATAAGCCCGCACGAATGACAGTTGCAGCAACGGTAGCGCTAGCTGATTGCCGAGACGAGATTCGCCGGTTCAAAATCCCGCCGTCCCAACTGCAGACTCTTCAGGAATCACAAAAAACTAGGATCACGATGGGCCGCTCCCGAGCGCTCTTTCGCTTTAACGGACGTGGACACTGCCGGGACAAACCTCACTCCCGATTGCCGAGCGCTCTGCATCGAGCTTCAACCCGATTCCCGGTCGAATCGAAGCACCGCTGAAACCAGTTCCGCTTCAACCGACAGCTATGTTTCGCCGACCGATCGTTCCTGGGCACCCCCCGATGTCGGAATGACACCCATCCTGCGCGTCACACTGCTGTACTCGATCGTGCCGGTGCTCTTTACCGTCATCGGCGCCGGCGCTGGCGTCTTCTGGCCAGCGCTATCACGACTGCGGACGTACGTCCTCTACCTCGCGGCGGGCGTCGTCTTCTCGGTCGTTGCGGTCGACCTGTTGCCGGAAATCCAGCGACGAGCGCTGGTCGCGGATGTCGTGATCGGATTTGTGCTCGGCATCGGCACGATGCTCGCCGTCGACAAGCTGCTCGATCGGATCAGAGGCGCCGGTGCCGAGGACGCCGAAGATCCGACGGACGTCTTGCCGTCGCCGGCTGACGCGATTGCGCCGACAACAAAACGTCCTGTCGCGCACGCCGCAGTTCCGCTCAGCCTGATCGTCGCCGTCGCCGTCGATTTCCTGCTGGACGGCCTGCTCCTCGGCGTCGGATTCGCGGCGGGAGCGCGGATCGGTATACTGCTCGCGCTCGCTGAAGCCGCCGAGCAGCTAGCGGTCGGCCTCGCGCTGTCCGGCGAGCTGCTTCATGCCGGCGTCACCCGCACGCGCGTGCTGCTGACGGTGTCGGCGCTCGGGACGTTGGTGTTCCTCAGCGCGGTACTCGGCGGCACGGTGTTACGAAACCTGACCGGCGGCGCGATGGAAATCGTGTTGTCGTTCGGCGCGGCCGCGCTGCTGTATCTGGTGACCGAGGAACTGCTGCGCGAGGCGCACGAAGAACATGAGACGCCAATCGCGACGGCAATGTTCTTCGTCGGATTTCTCGCCTTTCTCGTCATCGGGATGACACTCGACTGATGATTTGCGACGTTGCCCGCTGCTTGCAGGAGGGTGATCGCGGGAGCGAGTGTTCGTTCGACATCACGACGTGCAACGCGGGGTGGAATGCCTGAAGACAATGCCGTTCGCCGGCCGTCGCTTACCCGACGCGGCCTGCAGCTCGAGAATGCGACGCTCGGCTGGAATGTCGCCGGCGTCATCGTCGTCGCCGGTGCATCGGGGCCAGCCATGAGAGATTGGCGCCACGCGTGGGCTGAGGCGCGTGCGTAGCCGTGTCTCCTCTTGACCTTTCCAACTACGCGGGGCTCACGGCGGTCGGGCTGCTGACGCTCAACATTCTCCTTGGACTGCTGCTGTCCGTAAAGTACAATCCGATGCGCCGCTGGCCCCGCCGTCGCGTCAATACCGTTAGGCTCCACAACTGGACCGGCTACGCGGCGCTCACGGTCAGTTTTCTGCACCCGGTCGTGCTTCTCTTCGACAGGGCGGCCGGATTCGGCGTGGTCGATCTGCTCTGGCCCTTCGGGGCCCCCAAGCAGCCGTACGTGAACGCCGTCGGCGCGCTGGCGTTCTGGTTGCTGCTCTTCATCGTGGCGACGTCCATTCTCTGGCAGGAGCGGCACGCCATGAGCCGCCGCCTCTGGAAGCGACTCCACTTTTCGACGTACGCGTTGTTCCCCATTTACGCGGTGCACGCGCTATTTACCGATCCCGCGCTCAAGGATCGGCCATTCGATCCGTTCGATGCTGAAAAAGTGTTCGTCGAGTTGTGCATTCTGATCGTTGCGATTGCCATCGGGTTCCGCATCCGGCACCAGCGACGCCAGCCGCCGGCGCGGGCGCACCGGGCGAAGACGGACCGCGCGCGTCGCGTCGATATCGACCAGCCGGAGGAATCCCCGTGAGACGTTGGCTGCTATGCGCGCTTGCGATGACGTCCGCCACCACCGCTGTTGTCGACGCGCAGCAGCCGGCGGCCGCTTCGGGTTGGACGTACAACCCGGACGCCGGAGCGGTGTATCGCCGCGGCGACCTGACGGCAATCGCCTGGGGGTTCGCCGAGCGCCAGTGGGGGCCGCGAAGCGCCGCGGTTCGTGCCGATATCTGGCGTCGTGTCCGGCAGGGCGCGGAGATCGATCTCCCGCGTTTCGCGATGCCTGGAGTGACGGCACCTCTGCGTCCGGTGGTCGTCTACGAAGTTGACGTGACTGACAACGATTTCTTCCGCGCCGGCCGACGGTCACAAGTGTTCGAGAATGCCTACGTTGCGCTGCAGCGCGCCGACGATGCCACGAAGGGCCGCGTGCTGTTCGGCGAGAATACCCATATCCTCTCACGGGAGGACAACCTGTCATCGGGGAACCTGCCGGCGATCAACCGCTCGCTGGTGCTCGAGGAGCACGGCAGCGTCAACAGCTTCGGCACCCAATGGGGTGTCGAGGCATCGCGGGCGCTCACGGCTCACGCAACGCTCGCCGTATCCGTGCAGGACAACCGGGGCTCGCTCAACACGTCGCACCCGAGCTACGCCGTCGGGAATTCGGTGGCGGCGAAGTTGAGCGTCATCGCCCTGAACGATCCCGCGCGGGGCGGGCAGCTCACGATCGGTCTGGGGGGCGATTACACGCGGGACATCCGCGATCGCACGTTCACGCTCGCCTCCGCGATCGGCGCCGAGGCGTTAGGTGGTGCAGTGGCCAACGGCGACAAGGTGTCGCTCGAGGGCGATGTCGCGTACACCGGTCGCGTCAGCCTGCCCCTCACCGCGGACCGGCCGTTCACGGTCGAAGGGGAGGCCATCGCCAGCAGCTTTTCCGGCACCGGAACCGACGTTGGCGGCGGGTACGTCCAACTCCAGCTGTCCGCGTTCGACAGCCGGCGCGCCGGCGATTTTGATCCATTCGTGCGGTATGACGTTGTCTACCTCGACCGCAACGCGACATTTGGCGCAGCGGTCCAGCACGCGATCCGCGCAGGCGTGAACTACAATTTGCCGGGCACGAACAAGCACACCAACGTGCACCTCGAGTACGCGCTGAACAGGATCGGCGGTCCCGAGATGTACGTTCCAGCGGCTGCTCGTCGCGCGTTTGGCGAAGTGCGCGTCGGCGTCCGCGTCAGTGCAATTCGGTATTCGCGTCACTAGCTGCATCGAGCTCGCGATAACGTATTCGAGGCGGCGACTTTGCAACTCGGATTTCGTGCAGATCGCGCCGTCCGCCCGGCGAAAACCGGCATAACGTCTTAATCCGAAATTCTAGAACTCCAGACCGCAGGGGGCGTGCGATGGCGCAGGCGACACTCCGGAACCAGCAGAAGCTCCTCTCCGGGAACAAGCTGATCATCGCCGATCAGAAGAAGATCCTCCGCAATCAGGATCGACTTCGGCCGATTCTGGCCAATCAGGTGAGGATCATCCGGAATCAGGAAGCCATCCTCAAGAACCAGCGAAAGATCCTCGCCGACAACGCCCGGCGCTTCCGCGAGATGGCCCGGCGGCCGTGAGCCGGCCGCCTGCCCGGCCAGCCAATGCCTAACGCGTAACCGAAGCACCCGTCATCGGGCGTCGATGACGTGCTCCACCACCCCCGCGTAGCGCCGCCAGCCGGTGATTCCATCGACCAGCGCGTGTCGCCCCTCGGTCGTCAGGTGATAGTACCTCGCGATCCGGTTGTTCTCCGTCGTCCGCCAGTACGAGTTCACCCAACCGCGCTTCTCGAATCGATGAAGCGCTGGATAAAGGGAGCCCTGGCCGACATGAAAGACGTCGCGCGACATCTCGGCGATCCGGGCGCTGATTCCCCAGCCATGCACCGACTCGACGGAGAGCGCCTTGAGGATCAGCAGATCCAGCGTACCCTGGATCACGTCCAGAGAATTCGTCAAACCCTTCGCTCCTGTCGGAGTGAAAGGGAAGTATCAGTCAATGCGATGTCTTGCGCAATGCCGCGCGATCGGTGTAGCATGGCCCATCCCAGGAGACCGATCGATGACAAGCCAGCAGAGTACCACTGTCACGCGCCTCGGTGGCGTAACGTTCGGCCACGCCGGAATGTTCTGGTTCGGCGTGATCGCCGTGACGATCGGCGTGCTGCTGCACTTGCCGATGTACGTGATGGGACGCGCTGACGGGTATCGACTCGCCGGCATGCCGATGAATCTGCCGATGCAGCTCGGGATGGCGGCGATCGTCGTCGGCCTGGCCGCCTGCCTCTACGGCTTGTATCCGCGCGCGGCCGGCGCGACGGCGCGCGCCGCATCGCGAATCAAGGTCAGCGCACTCGATGACGCGCCGCTCACCCTCGCGCATGCCGGGTTGCTGTTGACCATGACGGTCGCCGTCACGATCGACATCATGAAGCCGACAGCGCTCGCGTTCGTGCTGCCGGGAATGACGATGGAGTACGGGCTCAAGGGACCGCTCAATCCTGGTGGCACCATTCCGGTCGCCTACGTCGCGCTCTCCGGAATCATCGGGACGGTGCTCGGCTCGTTTGTCTGGGGATGGTTAGGCGACCGCATTGGCCGCCGTGCGTCGATTCTCTACGCGGGGATCGGTTTCATTGGCACGTCGATCTGCGGCGCAATGCCGAGCTTCGGCTGGAATCTCGTCATGTGCTTCCTCATGGGGCTCGCCGTCGGAGGAATGCTCCCGATCTGCTACGCGCTGCTCGCCGAGACGATCCCGGCCAGGCACCGTAGCTGGTTGATGATCCTCGTCGGCGCCGACATCGCTGGCGCCTACATCCTCACCAGCTGGCTCGCCGTCGCGCTGGTGCCGACCTACAGCTGGCGCATCTTGTGGCTGATCGGACTCCCCACGGGATTAGTATTCGTCATGCTCAACCGCTGGATTCCCGAATCGCCGCGGTTCCTCCTGGCCAACGGGAGAGACGACGAAGCGCGTGCCGTGATGCACCGCTTCGGCGCCGTGGTGCTCGAGGAACCCGCGTCTGGGCTCGACGTCGAATCGACAGTCGCGAGCCGATGGAATCAGCTCGGCAGCCGCGAGTTCCTCGGATTGACCGCGGTGATCGGCTGTCTCGCCCTCGGCTCGGGGTTGGTGCTGTTCGGGTTCAACCTCTGGATTCCGTCGAACCTGCGAAAGCTCGGCTACACCGATGCTGATGCGATTCTCCGGAACGCGGCGCTGATCGGCTTTCCGCTGACGTTCGTCGTCGCGTGGATGTACGGATTCTGGAGCAGCAAGAAGACGATCATCACGATCAGCTCGCTCACCGCAGCGGCGCTGTTCGGGTTCGTCATCGCCGGCGACTCGATCGTGCAGAATCGCGGGCTGCTCTACGCATTGCTCGTCGTGCCCATATGGGGGATCAGCGCCGTGGTGGCGGTGCTCTCGGTCTATAGCGCCGAGGTCTACCCGACGCGAGTTCGCTCGCGGGGAACCGGGTTCGCGGCAGGCGCGAGCAAGGCGGGTGGCGTGGCTATCATCGCCCTCGTCGTGTTCGGCATCACGACACCGTCAATCGCGACGGTGGCCCTGATCGGTGCGATTCCGATGACACTGGCCGTGGTCCTCGTCGCCGTGTTCGGCGTGGAGACGAGGCAACGCCGGCTCGAGGACATAACGGCCGAGGAATTCCTCCGCGCCGCCGGCGCGCCGTCTCGAGCGCAGCAATCCGCATGACCCCACTCGAATGTGGCGCGAGACGTGGTCTCGCGACGGCGCTGCTGCCCTTCTCGATGCTGTTTCCGGTGGTGGCCCTCGGCGCGCAGGCCGCCCCCGCGGCGCGTCCGGCGCCCGACAGGCTCGCCGCGCTGGAGCACGTGGAGCTGAATGGCAGCGGATCCCTCTGGGTCGCGTTAGGCGGCCAGCTGCGCGAGCGCATCGAGAGCTGGAGCAGCTTCAATTTCGGCGCCCTGCCGCCAACGCCGAGTGACGTGCAGGCCAGCGATGCGTTCGCCCTCACACGCGTGCTCGCCTCGGCGGATCTGCACGCGGGCAGCCACCTGCGGATTTACGTCCAGGGAAAGAGCAGCCTCGCGAGCTCACGCAAGCTGGCGGGTGGGCGGCGCGTATCGGACGTCGACGAACTCGACGTCCATCAACTGTACGCGGAGCTGCGCACGTCGCCGCTGCGCCACGGCGGCGTGTTGGCACTCAAGGGCGGGCGGTTTGAGATGGGCTATGGGCGCGAGCGACTCGTCAGTGCACTTGATTGGGCCAACACCAAGCGCAACTTCGAAGGCGTGACCGCGAGCTATGCAGCGCCGGCGGGGAAGGTCTCCGTGTTCGTGACTCGACCTGTCGTCGTCCGCCGGTACGACGCGGATCGCCGCGATGCGACGACCACGTTGTTCGGACTGTACTCCAGCGCGCAGTCGGCGCGATTGGCGATCGGTGGGGACCTCTACTGGATTGGCCAACAGCGTGATTCCGGAGTCACGAACTGGAACGGCACCGTTGGACGTGAATCACGCCATACCGTCGGCGCGCGCCTGTGGGGCCCGACCCGCGCACAAGCCGCAGTCGACCTGGAAGGTGAGTTCGCCCTGCAGTTCGGGACCGTGGGCACCAGTGATATCAGGGCGCGGATGTTCGCCGGGCAAGCGGGGTACACGTTTCGCCAGCTTCGCCTAACGCCTCGCCTTTACGCCAACGTCGATTATGCGAGCGGCGACGAGGCGGCCGGCGGTGACGTCGGAACATTCAGCCAGCTGAATCCGACGCCGCATGCGTTCCTTGGCTTCGCGGACATCGCCGGGCGGCAGAACATCGTGGATCTCTCCGGCGGAGCGACGGCGAAAGTCTGGCGGTCGGTGGTCGGTGCGGCGGATTACCATGTCCTCCGACGCGCCAGCGCCGCCGACGCCTTCTACGCGCTCAACGGTGCGGTCGCCCGGCGCCCATCATTCGGTTCGGCGAAGGACATTGGCTCCGAACTCGACGTGACGCTTCGCTGGCCTGTCGATCGGCACCTGCTGTTGCTCACCGGATGGAGCCACGTACTGCCCGGGCGTTTCATCGAGCAGGGGGGACGCGCCTCGGGTGCGGACAAGCCGATCGGCTTCAGCTATCTCACGGCGCAGTATACGCTGTGAGTGCCGTGGGTTTGATCGCGCGCTGACGCTGCCTCGCCGGCGTGCCGCACGGCTCGACGTCGATCTTCAGGCGCCACACCGTTAGGCAGCGCCCCGGGCACTACGACGCGGTCGCGCCCAGCTCCGCAGCCGCCGCGTCGCGAACCGCCGCGAGGAAGGCGCGGACGAGGTGCTGCCTGACGTGACGCCGGCGGCGGACGACGCGGATCGTCCGGCTCGGGACGGGCTCGGCGAAGGGGATCAGCAGCCGCCGCTGCTCAGCGGTTGTCAGTGCGGCCGCGGCGAGGGCGGGGAGCAGTGTCATCCCCGATCCGCGGTCGACGAGGCTGCGCAGCGTCTCGAGGTTGCCGCTCTCGAATCGCGCCAGGCGCGTGCACGCCGTCGCCGAGCGCGCGGCCAGCGCCGCGCCGCGTCCCCGACGCTGGCTGCAGAGCGACACGACATGCGTTCGCAGGCAATGCCCCTCCGAGAGCAGCCAGAGGTCGTCGAGCGCGAGGTCGTGGACGGACAGGCGCTTCTTCCCCGCCAGACGATGCGTCCGGCTGACGTATCCGATGAACGGCTCGTGAAAGAGCGTTCTCCCGACGATGTCCGTCCCGCGCACGGCAGTCGCGACCAGCCCGACGTCGACCGTGTCATCGCGCAGGCTGGCAAGCACTGACTCGGTGACGCGCTCCTCGACGACCAGCTCGAGCGCCGGGTAGCGGTCGGCAAGCAGCCCGAGCACCTGGGGCAGGAGGTAGGGGGCGAGGGTCGGGATGACCGCCACGTGCAGCTCGCCGGCGACGCTGCCGCGTGCTTCGTCGCGGAGCTCCTCGAGCCGCGCGGTCTCGCGCAGCACGACGCGCGCCTGCTCGACGAGCACTGCACCGATGTCGGTCGGTATGAGCGGCGTGCGACTGCGATCGAATAGCGTGGCGCCGAGCGCCGTCTCCAGCTTCCGCAACTGGACTGACAGCGTTGGCTGCGTGACGTGGCAGGCGGCCGCGGCGCGCTCGAAGTGGCGGTGAGTATCCAGCGCGACGGCGTAGGCGAGCTGCGTCAGCGTGATGGTCGAGCTGGGATTCCAGAGCATGTGAAAACCGGGACACGAGGGCAACGGGAGGCTGATAGCGTGCGACTATGACACCAATAAAGATAATCGATTGGATTTATGATAGGCGATTGGCGAGTGTTGAGATACGAACCAGGGGTTCCGGCGCACCACAACGGTCGAAGCGCACCCGCGAGAGGATTGCACATGGCGAAGAAGAACGGCAAGCAGCCCACGAACGACGTCGACTCGGCGCCGGCGCTGACCACGCGCCAGGGACATCCGGTCCCCAACAACCAGAACAACCGTACCGTCGGCGACCGTGGGCCGACGGTGCTCGAGAACTATCACTTTCTCGAGAAGATCTCCCACTTCGATCGCGAGCGGATTCCCGAGCGCGTCGTCCACGCGCGCGGCGCAGGCGCGCACGGCTACTTCGAGAGCTACGGCAGCGTCGGCGATGCGCCGGTGTCGCGCTTCACGCGGGCCAAGCTGTTTCAGGGCAAGGGCAAAAAGACGCCGGTCTTCGTCCGCTTTTCGAGCGTGATCCATGGCGGCCACTCGCCCGAGACGCTGCGCGATCCGCGGGGATTCTCGGTGAAGTTCTATACCGAGGATGGCAACTGGGACCTGGTCGGCAACAACCTGCAGGTGTTCTTCATTCGCGATGCGATGAAGTTCCCGGACGTCGTGCACGCGTTCAAGCCCGACCCGGTGACCAATCGCCAGGATTCACGGCGCATCTTCGACTTCATCAGTCTCAGCCCGTCGGCGATGCACATGATCACCTTCCTCTTCAGCCCGTGGGGAATTCCGGCGAACTACCGCGAGATGCGCGGATCGGGCGTGCACGCCTACAAGTGGGTCGACGCCAAGGGCGACGCGGTGCTCGTCAAGTATCACTGGATTCCGAAAGCGGGCGAGCGCAATCTCCTGCAAGCCGAGGCCGAGCAGATCCAGGGAAAGAACTTCAACCACGCGACGGAAGACCTGCACGACGCGATCGAGCGCAGCGACTTTCCCGAATGGGAGCTGCAGGTGCAGATCATGGAGGACGGCGAGCACGCGGAACTCGATTACGATCCGCTCGACGCGACCAAGGTGTGGCCTCCCGAGCAATACCCGCTGATGCCCGTCGGCCGCATGGTGCTCGACCGCAATCCGACGAACTATTTCGCTGAAGTCGAGCAGGTCGCTTTCGGCACCGGCGTGATGGTGGATGGGATGGACTTCTCCGACGACAAGCTGCTTCAGGGACGCACCTTCTCATATTCCGACACGCAGCGTCATCGCGTCGGCCCGAACTATTTGCAGTTGCCGATCAACCGTCCGCACAGTGCCGTTGCGACGAACCAGCGTGATGGCCAGATGACCTACAACGTCGACGGCGTCGAAGCGGGCGGCAATCCGCACGTCAACTACGAGCCGACGGCCCGCGGCGGGCCGGTCGAGGCAACAGCCACCGGACCTGGACACCGCCCGTTCGTCTCGGGCCACATCGTCAGGCAGTCGATCAGCCGCGAGAACAATTATGGTCAGGCGGGCGATCGTTACCGCGCGTTCACCGATCGGGACCGCGATGAGCTGGTGCACAACCTCGTCGGCCAGCTCACGCCATGCGGCGACGACATCCGGGCTCGGATGATCGATCACCTGACGCGTTGCGACGTTGATTACGGTCGCCGCGTTGCCGAGGGACTGGGCATGGCCGCCGCGGAGCTGGGTGGGAAGGCGACGAGCGAGATGGCCGGTAAGGGGTCCACGTGAACCGGCCCGCCGCATCGCGAACTCCGCGCGCGACTGCCTGACGGCGGTCAGTGGTTCGCGACGAGCTCGCCGACCGCTCGCACCACGCTCGGCCACGCGGCCGACGTCGGGGCGATGAGGTCGAAGTGCCCGGCGCGCGGGATGATCACCAGGCGCGCGTCATCACCGGCGGCGCGCGCCCGTTCGGCGAACGAGCGGCTCTGGGCCACCGGAACGATCCGATCGATCGAGCCATGGATCAGCCGCGAGGCAACGCCTAACGGCAGCTGCTCGATCGGGCTGACTGCCGCGTAGCGATCCGGTCGATCGCCGGCCACACCGTTGAGCAGCTCGCGCACCGACTGGTTGCACCCGCCGGGCGCAGCGCCGTAGGCGCGCAGGTCGGTGATCCCGGCGAGGCTGACGACGCCGCGGATCGTCATCGATGCCGGGACCGGCGGGGCATCGCCGATCGCCGTTCGCTGGCGGTCGGCGGCCCAGAGCGCGAGCTGGCCTCCCGCGGAATGACCAGCGAGGACGACGCGCCCGAGATCGAGCGGATACTTCGTGGCAAGCTGCTCGACGTATGCGGTCGCCCGCGCGACGTCTTCGAAGGTGCCCGGCCAGCCTCCGCCGGCGTCGCCGATCCGGCGGTACTCGATCGTCCAGGTCGCAACGCCACTTCGCGCCAGCGCGGCGGTCGCGGGCCCGACGTGGTCGAGGGTGAAATCAGACTGCCAGCAGCCGCCATGGATGAAGACCACCACCGGGAAGGGGCCGCTGCCGTTAGGCAGCCGCAGGTCACCGAACTGCAGGGGTCCGGGTCCGTAGGCGACGCGCGCGTCGGCGGGTGGGACTTGCATCGCCGCGACCGTAGCGTACGCGATCGGCCCGTCGTCGAGCTGGTGACGGCACGCCCCTGCGGCGCTGACGATCACGACCCCGAGCGCGCAGACCTGCCACGCGCGCCTGCGCATCACGGCTTGCGTCTCGCCCGCATCCAGAGTGGAGACCCCACGCCTGGAACCTGGAACCCGACCGCGCGACCTGCTTTGATATCGAAATTCACCGGCGTCACCTCGACGTCGAACACCTTCCCCTTGTCGAGGAATGCCGGCATGAAGCGATTGGCATCATCGGTGGGCACGAGCTCGAACTGCCAGGGCTCATTCCCCGTATCGACGATCGCCCGCATCACGCCCTTGGCGTTGACAATCTCGAGACGCCGCTCCGGGGACGGACCGCCCGGTCCCATCATCGTCACCAGGTAGCTGCCGAGGAAGGGCGCCATCTGCGCGTCGGTCAGGCCCGTCCCTGAGCGCGACGACCGCGTGACGATATCGACCGAGATCGAGCTCGTTGCCCAGCGGAATCGCAGCGTCGCGGTATCTGGCGCAACGCGCGGAAAATCGAAGGTCAAGACTTCGGTCGGCTCGATCGCGCTTGGGTGCACCGCGATCGCCACCAGCATGTCCGGCAGCTTGGGCGGCTGCATGTGAAAGAGCTGCGCCTTGGCGTTGAGATACAGCGTCCACTCTCCGGGCCCGGTGACGAGCCACATCGAGTACTTTCCTGCGGGCAGCGCGTGGCCCTGCACCGTGACCGGCTGCGAGACCTCGAGCGTCGTCGCCCAGTTCGCACCCGGCGTCCACACCTCGCCGGGAGTGACCAGCTTCCCGAACACCTGCTCGCGCCCGCGCACCTGCGCGCGTCCGTAGTCGACGGTGATGACGGTTCCGTCCACCGTCTGCGCGACAGACCCGCGCTCGCTCGCCCGCAACTGGGCGCTCGCTGGGCGCGCCAGAGCGACGATTGCGCCAGCTGCGGCTACGCAACGGTTAACAATTGGTCGCGACATGGGGAAAACTCCCTGAAGGGTGGTCCGGGGGCCCTGCCTAACGATCGCCGAAGGCGCCGTCGATCGAGCCGCGGATGCCATTCAGCGACCAGCCGTCGGCGTGAAGCTTGTACGCGAGCCGTGCCTCGCCCTGGCAGATCTCGCAGTGCTGTGCCATCCCGTCTTCGTAGCAGGACAGCAGCGAATAGAATCCCTTCTGCGACGCGCACCCGCAATAGCAGTGAATCCCATCGACCACCGCGGGGATCTTGCGCACCATGTCGAACACCGGCGCGGCGCGCTGGATGTCGAGCTGCTTCGCGTGGCGAACGCGCGCCGCGGTGATGCCGGGACGCGGCGTCGGATGCACGACCGGTCCGCGGCCGAGCGATCGGGTAGAGCCGAGCGTCCACGCGCGCCGCGGCACGAGCGCGACCGCCAGCAGGAAGAGAAATCGACGACGAGATGATGCGATGCCGCGCATGCCGCTGACCCCGAACGTTGAATTATCGCAAAGCTACTGCTTAAACCGCCGATCGGCGATCGCTAGCGAAGGGCCGACAGTCCGGCGATGCGCGAGGCGAGATCCCACGGCGCACCGCCGGCGCGGTTGGTGAGAATGACGATCGTCAGCCGCCGCGAGGGGATCTTCAGGATCGCGTTGGTGAAGCCGCTCGTCTCACCATGATGTCGCAACCGCACGCCGTCGCTCGTGCTGTCGACGAACCATCCGAACCCGTAACCAACGTGCGCACCGCCGGTCGTCGTCGCCGACGTCCATGCCTCGCGCTGATCGGCCTCGCTCACCAGCGTGTGCGCGTCGAGTGCCGCATCCCATTTTGCGAGATCGTCAATCGACGAATAGACGCCGCCGTCGCCGAGCACCGCGCTCGTTGCGCTCTGGTCGCGAGGCGAGACGCGGCCACTCTCGATCGTGTACCCGACGGCGCGATGACTCACCGTCGAGATTCCCCCTTCATGAGCGACCGTGCCCGTCATCCCGAGCGGGCCAAAGATGCGCGCCCTGAGAAACTTTGCGAATGATTCGCCTGATACGCGCTCGACGACGAGCGCGAGCAGCGCATAGCCGGTATTGCTGTAGCGATAATCGGCGCCTGGCGCGAAGTAGCCGGTATCCGCGTGCGCGATCAGCGACGGCACGTCGGCGTCGTGCACTTGCATCGTCTGGCTATCCGGAACGAAATCCTCGTACGCCGGCAGGCCGGAGGTGTGCGTCAGCAGCATGCGAATGGTCACCGTGCGTGCAATCGAGGGAAGCGTCGGCAGGTACATTGCGACCGGATCGTCGTAGCTGAGCCGACCGTCCGCCTTGAGCAGCATGATTGCGGTCGCGGTGAACTGCTTCGTCAACGACGCGAGCCGATAGTTCGTCTGCGCGGTGGCCGAGGTGTGTCGCTCGACATCCGACAAGCCGTACGAACGAGCGAGCACCGTGTGGCCATCGCGAACGATCAGCACACTGGCGCCCGGAACCCCGGGCAGTGCGTACGGACGCATCACGGGATCGACGTCCGCGCCGAGATCGGGCATTGGACTCACGGTGCGGTGTGCGGCATGGCATGCGGCGAGCACGATCGCGCCCGCGACGATCAATGGCTTCACAGAGGGTTTGGTAAAATGGACGAGCCGCGAAAGTACGCTCTTCACGCTTCTCTTTCCACTACGGCGGCGGCATATTCCCTCGCCATGGCCCCCAAGGAACCCACCCCGGTGCTCGATGCACGTGCGCTCGAGCGTACCCTCAAGCGCATGGCCGACGAGATCGTCGAGCTGAACGACGGCACCGACAACCTCGTCATCGTCGGCATCCAGCGCCGCGGAGTGCAGCTCGCGCGCCGCATCGTCGCGATCATCGCCGACAGCGAGGGGGTGACGGTGCCATCGGGGTGCCTCGATATCACGCTCTATCGCGACGACCTGCAGACCGTCGGACCGCGCCCCGTGGTCGGCCCGACGGATCTCAGCGCCGACATCAATGGCAAGCGTCTCGTCATCGTCGACGACGTGCTCTACACGGGGCGGACGATTCGCGCCGCGCTCGACGAGCTGGCGGACTTCGGCCGACCGGCGCGCATCGCGCTGGCGGTGTTGATCGACCGCGGGGGCCGGGAGCTGCCGATCCAGCCCGACGTCGTCGGGAAGACGGTCGACGTCCCCGCCGGCTCCCGCATCGACGTCCTCGTCAGCGAGCTCGATGGGCGCGACGCGGTCATCCAGGCGGCGCGCGAGGCCGCTGCGTGACCGGTCCGCTCGGCAAGGACCTGCTCGCGCTCGAGCCGCTGTCGTCGGACCAGATCAATCTCATTCTCGACACCGCCGAGCCGTTCAAGGAAATCAGCGAGCGCGCGATCAAGAAAGTCCCCACGCTGCGCGGTGCAACGATCGTCAACCTCTTCTTCGAGTCGTCGACGCGGACGCGCATTTCCTTCGAGTTTGCCGAGAAGCGCCTGTCGGCCGACACCGTGAATGTCGCCGCGTCGGGGTCGAGCGTGAGCAAGGGCGAGACGCTGGTCGATACCGCGCGCAATCTCGAGGCGATGCGGATCGACATGGTCGTCATCCGCCACGGCGCATCGGGCGCCGCGAAATTTCTCGCCGACCGCATCGAGAGCAATGTCATCAATGCCGGCGACGGCACGCACGAGCACCCGACGCAGGGTCTCCTCGACCTGCTGACGCTGCGCGACCACTTCAAGCGGATCGACGGTCTCAAGGTCTGCATCTGCGGTGACGTCCTCCACTCGCGCGTCGCCCGCTCGAACATCCATGGCCTGAAGAAGCTCGGTGCCGAGGTCGCGGTCTGCGGGCCGCGGTCGCTCATGCCTAACGCGATCGACGAGATGGGGGTCACGGTGTTCGACCGGATCGAGGACGCGATCCAGTGGGCCGACGCGCTGAACATCCTCCGCCTGCAGCTCGAGCGGATGACCGCCGGGTACATCCCGTCGCTTCGCGAGTACAATCGCGTCTTCGGCGTGTCGCGGGAACGACTCGAGCGTGCGCCGAAGGACGTCCTTATCCTCCATCCCGGTCCGATGAATCGGGGCGTCGAGATCGACAGCGACGTGGCCGATGGTCCGCACAGCGTGATCCTCAACCAGGTGACTAACGGCGTGGCCGTTCGCATGGCGGTGCTCTACCTGTTGTCCGGCGGCCAGGCGCATCTCGCCGAGGCGGCGAAAGGGAGCGACCGATGACACGACCGCTGGTCCTCCGCGGCGGTCGCGTCATCGATCCGGGTGCGGGCCGCGATGGCGTCGGCGACGTCGTGATCGAGAAGGGCAAGATCACCGGCATCGGCCGCAACGATGGCGCGCCTGACGATGCGGAGATCATCGACTGCGCGGGACTGATCGTGGCCCCGGGCTTCATCGACGTGCACTGCCACCTCCGCGAGCCGGGGCGCGAGGACGTCGAGACGATCGCCAGCGCCGCGCGGGCCGCCGCGGCCGGCGGGTTCACCGCGGTCTGCGCGATGCCGAATACCGATCCCGTGACCGACAATCAGGCGGCCGTCGGCTTCATCGTCAGGCAGGCGCAACGCGCCAACGCGGCGCGCGTCTATCCGATCGGCGCCATCTCGGTCGGGCAGAAAGGCGAGGCGCTCGCCGAGTTCGGGGAGATGGTCGGCGCCGGCGCGGTGGCGGTCAGCGACGACGGCAAGCCGGTGGTCAGCGCCCAACTGATGCGGAGCGCGCTCGAATATGCGCGCACCTTCGGCATTCCCGTCGCCGATCACTGCGAAGAACCGACGCTCGCGCACGGTGGCGCGATGAACGAAGGCATCGTCAGTGCACGGCTCGGCCTCAAGGGGATTCCGAGCGAGGCCGAGGAGATCATGGCGATCCGCGACATCCTGCTCGCGCGACGCACTGGCGGCCACGTGCATCTGTGCCACATGAGCACACGCGGCTCGGTCGAGCTCATTCGCTGGGGGAAGGAGCGGAAGATCAACGTGACGGCCGAGGTCTGCCCGCATCATCTGTCGCTCACTGAGCAGGAGGTCGAGGGGTACAACACCAACGCCAAGATGAACCCGCCGCTCCGCACGGCCGACGATGTGGCCGCGTTGCAGGAAGGCGTGAAGGACGGGACAATCGACGTGATCGCCACCGATCACGCGCCGCACCATTACGACGAGAAGGAGCGCGAGTTCGCCGACGCGCCTAACGGCATCGTCGGCCTCGAAACGGCGCTGGCGGTCAACATCACCTGGCTCGTCGCCAGCGGCATTCTCGACGTCGTCACGCTCATTACGCGGATGTCGACTGCGCCGGCGAAGCTCTTCCACCTGCCCGGCGGAACGCTGCACGCCGGCACCGACGCGGACGTGACGGTGTTCGATCCCGCGGCCCAGTGGACAGTCGAGCCGTCAGCCTTCCGTTCGAAAGGGCGCAACACCCCGTACGCCGGGCGCACGCTGCACGGCCGCGTGCACGCCACCATCGTCGGCGGACGGGTGATCCACCGGCTCCCGCAGTAGGCTTGCCGTGAGCATAGCGCTCCGGCGCGAGATCGTCGCCGTCTGCCGCCGGCTGTACGAGCAGGGCCTGATCGCCGGGCAGGATGGCAACGTCTCGGTGCGGTTGCCCGGAGGCCGCGTACTCGTCACTCCAGCAGGGATGTCGAAGGTGGATGTGGGGCCCAACGACCTGGTCGAATTGCGTCTCGGCGAGGTCGTGTCGCCACACCGGCTTCACGGTCGGTCGACGAGCGGCCCGCGCGCCTCGTCGGAGGTGCTCATGCACCTGCGGATCTATGAGCGGCGTCCCGACGTCCAGGCGGTGGTCCATGCGCATCCGCCGACGGCGACAGCGTTCGCGGTGGCCGGTGAGGGCTTCATCGATTGCGTCCTGCCGGAGGTTATCTTTCAGGTCGGGCAGGTCCCGTTGCTCGAGTACGCCACGCCCGGGACGGCAGCACTGGCTGACAGCTTCGAGCCGTACGTCCGAACGCACGACGCATTCCTGCTCGCGAACCACGGGGCGACGACTGTTGGACCTTCGCTGCTGCTCGCGCACCAGCGGATGGAAAGTCTGGAGCACGCCGCGCGAATCGTGCTTGCGGCGCGCCAGTTGGGCCGGGTGAACCGGCTGAGTGCGGAGCAGGTGTCGGAACTGATGGCGGCGCGGCAACGTGCCGGGTTGGGCGGACCATATCCTGGCTGTTCGACGACGAGCAGCGGGCAAGAGAAGCGATGACGACTCAAGCTGGAAATCCGATGGACGCGGTTGCGGCGCTGATGCTCGAGCGCCAACGCTATGAGGACTGGATCGCGCAGCTGGAGAGCCGCCGCTCGATCACGCCCCCGCACGTATTCGAGCGCGTCCGGGGCGACTACGAAGCGCGGTTGCGCGAAGTCATGCAGCAGTTGACTGGGCGGACCGCGGAGGTTCAGGCCACCGCCGCTGCGTTGACCGAGCGCCTGGCGCGGATGCAGAGCGAGGAGACGGCGATTCGGGACGAGCGCTACGAGGCCGAGCTCCGCTCGCATGTCGGCGAAGTCACCGCAAGCCAGTGGACCGCGATCGAGCGCGAGAGCGACGAGCGAATTGCCAAGCTCACCAGCGAACGCGCCAGCGTGACCGGCGAAATTGCTCGCCTGCAGCAACTCCTCTCGATGACCGGAGGGCGCGCGGGTGCGTCTGAGGCGGGATCGTCCAAGCCCGAGGCGAGCCGCTCCGACAAGGGCGCCGAACCACCGCGGTCGGCGTCATTCGACGAACTCGAATTCCTGAAGTCGGTGACCGACGGGGAGCGCGGGGGCGCCGCCGGAAAGTCGGCCAACCGCGATGCGCCTGCCGTGCGCACCGGCACGCCGGCGGCGTCGCCGCCCGTCCGGACGAGCGCCGCCATCCCCCGAGCCGCCACTCCAGCGAAGGGGGCGGCCACCCTCTTCGACGCCCCGATCGCATCCGCGCCGGCGACCAACGGTGCCGCGCCTAACGCTGGGCTGGTCTCGGCGCCGGAGCCGACCTTCTCCGGCAGCGAGTCCGGCAGCGCGACGAACAACGGGTCGGAAGAACCGTCGAAGGCAGTGCCGGAGCGCGACATGTCCGACGCAGTGCCCTCCTTCCTCCGCGACGTGCCTCAGGAGCAGACCAAGACCCTCCGCTGCGGCGAGTGCGACGCGATGAACTTCCCGACCGAGTGGTACTGTGAGCGCTGTGGGGCGGAGTTGGCTGGCATGTAAGCGGGGCGAGCATCGATCGACACGGCGACGAGGGACGTGGAAGCGCCCGGCTACCGCGGGCGACGGCGGGACGGCGGGACGGCGACGGCGGAACCTGGGAAGAACGAGGAAGCCTAACGGTACAAGGGCCCGATCGACGATGTCGATCGGGCCCTTCGCGGTTT
>JANMBU010000060.1:0-1611 GCA_031360575.1 Gemmatimonadaceae bacterium | reverse complement strand
CAGCGCGGCGCCGTGCAAATGGCCGCGCCGCTTCCCACGCTGATCGCGGCGCCCGCGCCGGTGCCCCGCCTGACGCCGTCGGAAGGCATCGCGGCAGTGGGGGACGGCGACGCACCGAAGGCCGCACCTTCCACCCTGCTCGAGGTGAAATCGCCGATGGTCGGAACGTTCTACGGCGCGCCCGAACCGGGCGCCAAGCAGTACGTGACCGTCGGGAGTCGAGTGGCGAAGGGACAGATCCTCTGCATCATCGAGGCGATGAAGATCATGAACGAGATCGAATCCGAGTACAGTGGCATCGTCAAGGAAACGCTGATGAGCGATGCACACCCGGTCGAATACGGGCAGGTTCTCTTCCGCATCGATCCGAATGGCTAACCAGCCAGCCGCTGCCCCCGCGGCGGCGCAGCCCACGGGGGCCGCCTTCAATTTCAAGGCGATCCTCCAGCAGATGATCCAGCAGAACGCCTCCGACCTGCACCTCAAGGTCGGGCGTCCGCCGACGCTCCGCGTCAACGGCGACCTGAGCCCGCTGCAGCTCCCGCCAATGCGGCCGGAAGACCTCAAGTCGCTGGCCGAGCAGGTGATGACGCCGAAGCAGGTGAAGGAGTTCGCTGATAACAAGGAAGCGGATTTCGCGATCGGCGTCCCGGGGATCGGCCGATTCCGCGTGAACGTCTATCAACAGCGCGGCACGATCGCCTACGCGCTGCGCGCGATTCCGTATCAGGCAAAGACCATCGAGGAGCTGAATCTCCCGAAGGTCGTCGAGGAAGTATCGATGCGGCCGCGTGGCCTCGTGCTCGTCACGGGGATCACCGGCTCGGGAAAGTCGACGGCGCTCGCCGCGATGATCCAGCACATCAACGAGAAGCGGCACGCGAACATCATAACGGTCGAGGATCCGATCGAATTCCTCCACCGCGACATCAACTGCCACATCAACCAGCGCGAAGTCGGCACCGATACTGCCAACTTCACTCAGGCGCTGCGCCGCGTCCTTCGCCAGGATCCCGACGTCATCCTGATCGGCGAAATCCGCGACATCGACACGCTGGACACCGCGCTCAAGGCCGCTGACACGGGTCACCTCGTGTTCAGTACCCTCCACACCACCGACGCGACGCAGACGATCAACCGCGTGCTGTCGTTCTACCCGCCGCACCAGCAGGCAGAGGTGCGGTTCGCGCTCTCGAGCGCGTTGCAGGCAGTCGTTTCGCTCCGCCTCGTGCCGCGCGCCGACAAGCCGGGACGTATTCCCGCCGCGGAGGTGCTGATCAACACCGCCGCCGTGCGCGACCAGATCCGCGACATGACGAAGACGCTGAGCATCCCCGACCTGATCAAGGAAGGCACCGTGCAGTACGGGATGCAGAGCTTCGACCAGTCGCTGATGCACTGGTATTCGAAGGGCGTCATCTCATACGAGAGCGCCGTCTTCTACGCGACCAACCCGAGCGAATTCGCGCTTCGTGTGCAGGGCGTCGCCGGCACCAGCGACGCAAGCTGGAGCGGGTTCGAACAAGACTCCACCGCGTAAGGCTGCCGGAGAATGTTCAAGAAAGTACTGGTTGCAAACCGCGGCGAGATCGCGCTTCGCGTCATTCGTGC
>JANMBU010000059.1:0-46592 GCA_031360575.1 Gemmatimonadaceae bacterium | reverse complement strand
TTGACGATGCCACTGTACTCGGATTCGATCTCGTTCATGATCTTCATCGCCTCGATGATGCAGAGGATCTGTCCCTTCGCCACTCGACTCCCGACGGTAACGTACTGCTTGGCGCCCGGTTCGGGCGCGCCGTAGAACGTTCCGACCATCGGCGATTTCACCACGAGCAGGGTGGAAGGTGCGGCCTTCGGTGCGTCGCCGTCCCCCACCGCCGCGATGCCTTCCGTCGGCGTCAGGCGGGGCACCGGCGCGGGCGCCGCGATCAGCGCGGGAAGCGGCGCGGCCATTTGCACGGCGCCGCGCTGCGTGGGACTCTTCGAGATTCGGATCTTCAACCCCTTGTCGGAGGTGATCTCGATGGAGTCAACCGTGGAATCATCCACGATTTCGATCAGCTTTTTGACGTAGCGGAGGTCGATCATAGCGTGTCGGAGACGCCCCGTTTCACCCAAGCTCGATCAGCTCGCGTGGAAAGCGTGTGAGCAATGACGGGCCGCGAGTCTCGAGATGCACGTCGTCTTCGACGCGTACTCCGCCCCAACCCGGACGATATATCCCGGGCTCGATGGTTACCACCGAGCCCGGCGACAATGCTGCAGCCGCGGTACGCGCCAACCGCGGTGCTTCGTGCACTTCCAGCCCAATGCCATGACCGAGGCTGTGCCCGAACAGCGGGCCAAATCCGCACCGCTCAATGTAGTCACGAGCGAGTGCGTCGGCATCCCGGCCGAGCATTCCTACCCGGACCGCCGACGACGCCAGCCGATTCGCCTGGTGAACGATATCGTACACACCGCGCTGCTCCGCGCTCGCCTTGCCGACGACGAAAGTGCGGGTGATGTCCGAACAATATCCCTCCACTTCGGCGCCGAAGTCCAGCAGGAGAAAATCTCCGCTGCGGAGTTCCCGTCGCGACGACCGCGCGTGAGGCAACGCCGAGCGCTCGCCGCTGGCGACGATGGTCGGAAAGGGAAAGCCTTCACTGCCCGCCTCGCGGAGCTCGCGTTCGAGCACGCCGGCCACCTGGAGCTCGGACATCCCGGCGTGCAGTTGCGGGACAGTCGCCTCGAGCGCGGCGCAGGCCGCATCGGCAGCGCGCTGGATCAGCGCGATTTCACCGCTGTCCTTCCGCTCGCGGAGCGTCTCGACCAGGTCCACCGATGGGCGCCACTGCCACCGCGCGCCGGCCTCGAGGAGCCTCTGGAAATCGCGATGCTCGATGTGCGCCGATTCGAAGCCGAGCACCTCGAGATTCGCCAGCTGCGGGAGCAGCGTCCAGAGGCGGGTCCAGAGACTTTGCGTCTCGATGTGTACCTGGGCGACCGTGCCCACTTCTGTGGCCGCCTGCGTCTCGTAGCGAAAGTCAGTGAGGACGATCGCGTCGCGCTGCGACACGAACAGCAGCGCGCTCGAACCGGAGAAGCCGGTGAGGTAGCGGATGTTGGCGAGCCCACTGAGCAGCATGCCGTCAAGATGGGCCTTCTCCAGGGCGACGCGCAGCGCCTCCAGCCTGGCTGGCCGCGAATCGTGCGGCGCCGACGCAACCACCGTCAGCCTCGGGCGGCGAGTTTGGCTATCAGGCCGCGCAGCGCGAGCTCGTACCCGTAGGCACCGAAGCCGCAGAGCACCGCCACGGCGCCCGAGGCGAGCATCGAATGATGGCGCTCAGGCTCCCGCGCGTAGACGTTGCTGACGTGGAGCTCAACGAAGGGCACGGACACGCCGACGAATGCGTCGCGCAGCGCGAGACTGCTGTGCGAGTACGCGCCGGCATTGATGATCGCGCCGTCCGCGACGCCGCGGAGCGCGTGCACGCGGTCGATCAGCGCGCCTTCGCCATTTTCCTGAACGAAGGTCAGTTCAACGCCCAGTTCGCGGCCGACCTCGCGCATGCGCTTCTCGACATCGGCGAGCGTTTCCTTCCCGTAGATCGCCGGTTCGCGAGTACCGAGCAGGTTGAGGTTTGGTCCGTTGAGGACTGCAATCCTCACTTCTTCTTCAGCCCCGTCAGCCAGTCGTTGAACTGCGCGACGTCATCGTCAGTCGGCAGGTCGGGCCCGCCGACCGCGGTGCCACTGGGGTCGGTCGAGCGCGGCGGCTGCTTCAGCGAGGAGTTGCCGCTCTCGGAGAAGAACTGGTCGAAGGAGAAGCTGCCGGTCTGGCGCCCGGTCTTGCGGTCCGCTTCACGGAACACGTGATCGAGTGACAGCTCGGTGGTTGCGCGCTCGGCCGGCCGGCCGCCTAACGCCTGACTCTCGACGACGGGAAACGCGCCCGACAGCACACTGGCCGCGCGTTGGTCTTCGCTCGTCGCGGCGTTCGTCCCACCGAACAGCAGGTCGATCGTCCCGCTCTCCGGCTCCGGCGCCGGTTCAGGCTCGTAGACCGGCATCGATTCGGGGGTCGTCTCAAAAGCTGCCGACTCGCCCTCGTGGCCATGGGGAAGCACCCCAGGGGGCAGCGGCACGCCCTCGGGGACGATGAATGCATCGTCGAGCGTGTGTGCCTCGTCGCCGGTGAGTTCGTCGTCGACGATCGGCTCCATGACGTGGTACTCGGGGGCCTCGGCGCGACTCTGCCAGGTCTCCGGCGGCGGCTCCTCGTACGCGGCGCCCGCGGCCGCGGCATTCGACGCGCCTAACGCGTCGCCGTAGGCCGCCTCTTCGGCGGCGTCGGCGCGCTCGCCCGCGGCGCGGCCCTCGTCGCTGTCCTCGTAACGCTGTAGCACCCGGCGCCGCATGAGCCCCGCGAAGAACGAGCGGATCGTCTCCGGCTCCCGTGCCTGACGGCGGTGCGCCTGTTCGAACACCTCGTCAGAGACCGAGGCCGCGGCGACGCTCGAGCGGGAGCCACCCTCGAGCGAGGCAATACGCTCACGCAGCCCGCGATCGGACGGGCTCTTCGCGAGCAGCTGGCGATACACCGCGAGCGCCTCCTGCATGAAGCCCTGCTGCAGGTAGAGCTCCGCCATCGTCTCGGTCACGAACGCCGCCGGAGTCTCCTCGGAGGGCGCGGTCTCACCGGTGAACGGAACACCGAAGCCGGTCGGCGATTTGTTGCCCGTTGCCGGCGCGTCATCGTCCCGTGCGGGCGGGACGAACTCCATCGTCTCGAAGCCAAAGGCGTTCGACGATCCGTACGACTGCATGTTCTGTCGCTCGGCATCGTCACGCGCGCGTGCGGCGTTCGCGGCAGCCTCTGACGCCGCGTCGGCAAGCGAGTCGGTCATGCCTGACGTTTCGATCGACGGCGATGTGCGCGGGCGAAGATCGATTTCCTCGCTGCGTTCGACCCCTTCGATCGGCTTCGTCGCTGCTTCCGGATTTGGCGGTGCGAACGCGCCTTCCCCATCGCGCTCGAGCTCGAGCTGCGATTCGTCTCGTTCCGGCGAGGCCGCGGTCATCGGCGGTAGCGGTGCCGGAATCGCGGGGATGGAGGGCATCGAGATGCTGTCTCGCAGCTCGACGCTGGAAGCGGCGCGCGGCACGGTGGGCGGGGCTGCGGCAGAAGGCTGCGTCGCCGCAATAGGCGCGGCAGCGGCTTGCTCGGGGTTGATGTCGCCCCAACCCGCCAGCCCACCTTCTGTGGCTGAAGCCGAAGCGCCAGGAGCAGCGCCAGCGTCTACGGCGCCGGCCGCGTCGAGGGCGGCGATCTGCGCGGCGATTTCCTCGTTGCGCGGGTCGGCGTCGAGAACACGCTGATACCACTGGCGCGCGGTCGATGCGTCTCCAGCGTGGTTTGCTACGTCACCCAGGTGGCGTAACGCAATCAGGTTTTCCGGATCGAGGGTCAGCGCGGTCTCGAATACCCCCTTCGATTCCTCGAACTGTCCCGATTCGAAGAGCGCCTGCCCGAAAACGATATGGCCACTCATGTGGCCGGGCTGCTGCGGGAGGTAGGCGCGGCAGAGCTGAATGGCCTGCTCGAGATCCCCTGCCTTCCGGTACTCGTTCGCGAGCGGAGCGAAGTAGCGGCGGGGGTTCTCGTCGAACTTCTTCTTCAGCTCGTCGATGCGAGGAGAGCTTACCATTACGCCTCGGAGGGGTGCCTTCGGCCAAGGCCGTCGGGAAGGGTCAATGTACATATTGCAGACGATTCAAGTCAATCAGAAGTTGCACTCTGACTTGATTTTACCCCTTGCGGCGCCGTAGTTTGCGGGCTCGCTCGAGGTATCGTTCGGCCCCCCTACAGCTCTCCAGGAGTATCGTTCCGTGCTGCAACAGATGCGGAGCGCGTCGAAGCTCATTTTCATCCTGATGGCGATCTCGTTCGTCGTCGGATTTCTCCTGCTCCAGACCTCGGGAATTCTCAACACGAGCGCCGTTACGACGACAACGGCGGTCGCCGAAGTCAATGGGCAGGAAATCCTCTACACGCAGTGGCAGCAGCAGGTGGCGCAGTCGGCCGAGCAGGAGCGTACCCGTCGCGGGCGCTCGCTGAACGGTGACGAGATGCACCAGCTCGAGCAGCGTGTGCTGGACGAAATGATCAACAGCGTGCTGCTCGAGCAGGAATACAAGCGCCGCAGTATCACGGTGACGAACCGTGAGCTGCAGGACGCCGCCGAGTTTTCCCCACCCCCGGCAATCCAGCAGGCGCCCGAGCTGCAGACGAATGGTCAGTTCGACATTGAGAAGTACCGGCGCTATCGCAACAGCGCGGCGGCTCGGCAGTCGGGGCTCAACCTGTACCTCGAGCAGTACTACCGCGACGCGATCCGGCGTCAGAAGCTGTTCGACCAGATCGCCACCGGCGCGTATCTCACCGACACGCGCCTCTGGTCGGCGTGGCAGGACACGAATGACTCGGCCCGCGTGACCGCCGTGACGTTCGCGCCCGACCGGATCCCGGACGCCAACGTTGCCGTCGCCGATGCGGATCTCGACGCGTACCTCAAGGCACACCAGACCGACCTGCAGCGCCCGGGACGTGCAGTCGTTTCCATCGTGACGATCCCGCGGACGATCACCGCCGCGGATTCCGCAGCGGCGCGCGACAAGGCGGCGCGGTTACGCGCAGAGATTGCGAGCGGCACCTCGAAGTTCGAAGACGTCGCGCACGCCGAATCATCGGACACTGCGTCGGCGTCACAGGGCGGCGCACTCGGTCGCGGCGCGCGTGGCCGATTCGTCAAGGAATTCGAGGATGCCGCGTTCGCGCTCAAGCCCGGCGAGATCTCGCAGCCGGTGAAGACCCAGTTCGGATTCCACATCATCAAGGTCACCGACCGGAAAGGCGATACCCTTGCGGTCAGCCACATCCTGGTTCCGATCCAGCAGCGCGATTCGGCGGCGAAGGCCACCGACCGCCTCGCCGATCAGCTGGGCCGCGCGGCGGCGACGAAGACTCGGCCGCAGGCGTTCGACAGCGCCGCCAAGGCGCTCGGCCTGACGATCGTGCACTCGACGGTCGTTGAGGGGCAGCCAGCCCTGATGAACGGCGCCTACGTCCCCGACGTCAGCGCATGGGCATTCAAGGGAGCGCAGCCCGGCGAGACGAGCGACCTCGTCGACGCCGATAATGCGTACTATCTGGCGCGTCTCGACACGATCGATCACGGGGGCGCGGCCACAGTCGAATCGGCCCGCCCCGAGCTCACCGCGGCAGTGCGCCGAGAGAAAAAGCTGGATATGCTGGTCGCGCAGGCCGACACGTTTGCCCGCGACGCAGCGGCGACGTCGCTCGAAGCGGCCGCGAAGAAGCATGGGATGACAGCGGTCGAGACCCATCCGTTCACGCGGAACAGCAGCATCCCGGAACTGGGCCGCTACAACCAGGCAATTGGCGGTGCATTCGCGCTGCCGCTCGGAGTGGTCAGCGCGCCGATGCGGACGCCGGACGCGGTGGTCGTCGAGCGGGTAGACTGGCGGAAGCTCGCCGACCGCGCGGCCTTCGATGCCCAGAAGCTGACGCAGCGCTCGCAACTGTCGGATCTGCTGCGGCGGAAGCGCGTGCAGGATTTCGTCACGAACCTCCGCTCCGAAGCGAAGATCGTGAACAACCAGAAAAAGATCGAACAGGCCAGCCGGCGCACCGAGAGCTGACCGTTAGGCCTCACGACAAAGCCCCCGGAGCGATGCTCCGGGGGCTTTTGTTCACTCGCCGTCAGCGCCGGCGATGAGGTCAGCTGAGCAGGCGCTTCGGTTCCGGGCGATCCTCGGTCGAGACCGAATCACTGGCGACCGGGCGTTCGCCCGCGGCCAGCGACTGCGGATCCCGCGCCGGACCGACGCGCTCGTCGCGAACGGAGTCGCTGATGTCGCGCTGCACGTCAGTCATGTTCTTCTTGAACTCCTTGATTCCCTTGCCGAACGACCCGGCAATCTCGGGGATGCGCTTGGCGCCGAACAGCAACAGCACGACGACCATCAGCAGCATGATTTCGGTGACGCCGATATTTCCCAACATTGTGCCTCCTCGCGACGCTGTTCTAAAAAAGTGACCGGGCGATCAGATAAGCCACGAGCACTCCGGCGAGGCTCAGCAGCGAAACATCGAGGGCGACCGGCCCTAACGCGAACTTCAGAATGACAAGGTCAATGCTGACAGGACCGAATGACGGCGTCACCGCCGTCGTCAGGAACTCCTTGACTGCTCCCGCCGGAAGAAATTTCCGGCAGAAGTGGGTCATGAATCCACCAACGATGAAACCGATGGTGAGCACCGCCATGTGGAACCCCGGCCGATGCCTCGATGATCCCTGCCTCGAACTGATTACCATCGTCGCTCCATGACGTACGTGATCGCATCGGACAGGGCCGCCCTCGCTGCCGTCTCAGGCAGGCCGCGCAGCGTGGCGTCCGCTTCATCAGCGAAGGACTCGCCCTTGCGCCGCGCGTACTCGATGCCGCCCGAATCCGCGACGATCGCCACGACCTCCGCAATGCCGGCGTCGTCCGGGGTTTCCTGTGCGAACAACGCGTCCACCGTCGCACGGGCACCGGGCGCCATCTCGCGAAGCGCGGCAATGAGCGGTAGAGTCACTTTCCGTTCCCGCAGGTCCAAACCAGTCGGCTTGCCGGTCACCGCCGCGTCGGCGGTATAGTCGAGCAGGTCGTCGGCGACCTGAAAAGCCATTCCGAGCAGCTCGCCGTAGCGCCGCAGCGCCGGGCGATGGCGCTCGGCGCCGCTGATCGCGCCAATCTCGCACGCCCCGGACAGTAGCGAGGCAGTCTTGGCGCGGTTGAGCGCGTAGTAGTCCTCCTCGGAGAAGGCCAGCCGGTCGAACGACGCGAGTTGCCGCATCTCGCCGATGGTCATCTGCGTCGAGACATCGGTGAGGATCCGCAGCGGCTCGATGTCGCCTCCCTTCACCAGCGTCCCCAGCGCCCGCGAGTAGAGGTAGTCGCCCATGATCACCGAGACCTGGTGGCTGAACACCGAGTTGATCGTCGGCATTCCTCGCCGCAGCGTCGAATGGTCCACGGCGTCGTCGTGCACGAGGGTCGCGAGGTGCATCAGCTCGATCACCGCGGCCAGCGTCGTCACCCGAGGCTGCGGGCGATCCTCGACCTGGCTGGCGAGCAGGGTCAGCGTCGGGCGAAACATCTTGCCGCGCATTCGAAGCAGGTGTTCGTTGACCTCGGTGATCAGCCCGAAGTCGGCGGCGACAATTCGGCGAAGCTCCTCCGCCACCCGATCGAGCGCCTCGCGCACCGGTGCCTGGATGTCGCTGAGGGCGGGCGGCGCCGACTGACGGGGCACGGCAGCGCTCACGTCGCGACGCGCTCCAGCGCGGAGATGCGATCGCTCACATCGCGGAACTCGATGTCGACGGCGAACACGCGCTGGTAGTAGACGAGCGCCTCGGCCCACTGCTGCAGGGCTTCGTTACAGTAGCCGAGGAGATAGAGCACGCCGACGAGCTGTTCGTCGGTCTGGCGTGGTTCGACGAGCGCACGGGAGAGCAGCGTTGCAGCCACCTGGAATTGCGACTTCTCGAGGAAGCACTGCCCGAGCGACTCGTACGCACGGACGCGGTCGTTCGGTCCACGCAGCGCCTTCTGGAATTCGGCGATCGCTTCGTCGACCAGCCCCATCTCCTTGTAGGCGACGCCGAGGTCGTAGTGCGCCTGATGGTCCTCGTCCTCGACGTTCTGGGCGACGCCCTGCTTGAAGGCGCGCAGCATGTCGGCGAAGTCGGCCTGTTCGTTCCCGGTCGGAGCCTGCTCCTGCACGACCATGCGCGTCGACTTGGGCTGATCATCGTCCCGGAGCCATTCACCGAGGTTGACGAAGCCAGCCGGGTCGGTCGGTATCTTTGGCTCGACCTTGGCCGGCTCCGGCTCGGGCTCGGTCCGCTTGCTCTCGCCGGTGTACCGGCGAAAAACACCGGAACGCTCGGGCGTACCGGCTGCCTTGCGGTCGGGCGCAGCCGGGGCCTTGCGAACGTTAGGCGACGCGCTCGGATCGATGAAGGCGGTCAGCGCCGCCTGTGCGCGGATCTCGTCCGGGGCCAGTTCGAGCACCCGCTGATAAACCGTGCGCGCCTTGTCGGCCTGACCGCTGCGGAAGAGCGCGTCGGCGAGTTCGAGGTAGGCGTCGACGAGGCGGGAGCGATCGTTGGTCCGGAACGCGTACTCGACGCGCTTCTGGTGGTGCCGGACCGAGTTCGGGTTGAGGCGGATGATCTCGTCCGCGACAGACGATGCACCATCGAGATCGCTCGCCCGCTCGAACCCAATCATCGCCAGCTCGAGCTCGGATAGCCCCTCCTCGCGTGCACCGCGCTCGAACAGCGCTTCGGCGAGCGCGCGGCGAAGCCCGGCATTGGCGGTATCAGCATTGACCCGCCGGCGGAGGTCGTCGAGCGCATCGTTAGGCGCGGTCGGCTCGAAATGTGAGCGCGCGCCAGATGACGTCGCCGCCGAGCCGCCGCCATTAAAACTGCTGCCCGGGTAGCCGGCACCGACGCCGTTATCCGAGCCAATCGGGTCGTCGACATCGAGCAGCGGGATATCGAACGAGACGTTGTCCTCGCGCCCCTCGTCCTCGCCGCGAACGATCGGCGGATCGAGCTCCTCGAGCGCGCTGGACGGACGGCGCGATCCCCGCGCATCGTCAGCATCGTCCGGCATGATCAGCTCGAGATCGTGGCTCATGTCGCTGGTCGCTGACGAGGCGCGCAGCTCAGGGAGTTCGAGCGTCGGCAGCTGGCCGGGCAGTGCGAGGTCGTGTTCCGGCGGCTCCGGCGCTTCTGCCTCGGTGTCGCTCAGCTCGAGCTCCACCAGCGACAGCTCGCCGGCGCCGGCATCATCCTCGAGCGGCGAGATCCCGCCAAAGTCGCCGTAGGCGTCGTGGGTGATGCCGATGTCCGAGCCGAGCGCCGGCTCGAGGTCGAGGAACGCGCTCGGCGGCGCTTCCGGCTCGACGTCAGCGGACATGCCGGTCGGCTCGAGGCCAAGCAGCGACTCGCTGCCGAACGAGTTGTCGAGCGACGAGCCGAAATTCGGCACCGGCTCCCCGCCGCCTAACGTCCCGACGTCGGATGGCTCGATGCCGCCGCGCTGGATGAACGACTCGTCGGCAGGCTCTGGAGCGCGGCGCGGCGGTTCGGTCGCCGCCGGCTCGTCGAGATCGAGAAACGGTAGATCGGCCGAGGGTGGCGGGGCCGCGGCGGCCGGCGGCGCGGGGGGCGAAACGTTAGGCGCCGGCGGCGGCGGCGCGGCGGCCGGCTTGTCCGGGACCATCTTCGCCCCGACGCTCTTCCGCGGCGCGCCCGGCCGCGGCTTCTCGTCGAAGGTGACATCGAGGAAGACGAGGTCGCCCGCCTTGTGCTTCGGCCCGCCCGTTCCGCTCTTCGGTTCGGCGGTCGGATCGATCGCCTTCATCCGGTCGATCGTCGCCCGCGCCTCAGCGGCCCGTCCCTCGTGCTCGAACTTCTCGTACAGCACCTGGAGCTGTTCGAGTGCCTCGCCATTGCGCTGCTTCTTGGCGAGCTGCTCGGCGAGCATCAGGCGGATGTCGTCCTGGTCCGGACAGAGATCAGCGAATTCCTTGAGGGCGCGAAACGCCTCATCGAGCTTGCCGGCCTTCTGCATCCGGTCGGCGTACTCGAGATAGTTCTGCTTCGCATCGCTCGAAAATCCCTTCTTCGCGCTGATGCGACCGAGCTTGTAGTAGATCGAGGCGCGACCAGGCGAGGTGCGGAGAATCTTGTTGCAGAGCGCGATGGCGTTGTTGAAGAACCCGCCCTCAGCGTAGAGGTCGACCGCCTTCTCGTAATACTCGACGGCCTGGGTGACGTCGCCCTGCCGGATCATGAGGTCGCCGACGCGATTGTAGAGCGCGACGTCCGCGTCCTCCTCCTCGCCACTGATCTGGCCGAGAAGCTCGACATAGACGGCAAGCGCCTTGTCGAACTGCTTTTTTTGCTCCAGCTCGGCTGCTTTTTTCTTGAGCTTCGCGACGTTGGACATCAGCGCGGGGAAAGCGGCGGGAGCGATGGCAAGGCAGGAAACGCCGGGTGTCCGGCGTATTCGTTCTAAGTTACCGGTAAGTCGTACGGGTGACAAGCTTTGCCTCGTATCCACGACCCAGTGCAGCGCCGGTCACCAAACCAGTACGGCAACTCGCGAAAATCCTCGGCATCGTGGAGCGCCAGGTCAGCCGAAAACCCGACGGCGATCTGCCCCGTTTCCTCGGCCAGCGCGAGCGCCGCGGCGCCATTGACGGTTGCGGCGATCATCGCCTCTGCGACGCTGAGATGGAGCTGGCTGACACCTAACGTCAGGAGCAGCGGAAAGTTCACGGTCGGCGACGTACCGGGATTGAAATCGGTCGCCAGCGCGACGGCGGCGCCACCGTCAACGAGCGCGCGGGCTGGCGCCTGACGGGTCTTGCCGAGGAAGACCATGGTGGCCGGCAGCAGGGTGGCGACGGTCGATGCCCGCGCGAGCGCCTCGACGCCGCGATCGGAGATCGCGGCGAGGTGGTCCGCTGATGTCGCGCCCAACTCCGCCGCAAGCTCGGCGCCTCCTCCGGCTTCGAATTCGTCGGCGTGCAGCTTGAGCAGCAGGCCGTGACGGCGCGCCGCATCGAGGATGCGCCGCGTCTCGGCAACGGTGTACACACCCGGCTCGCAGAAGACGTCGGCGAAGCGCGCGAGTTTTTCGGTCGCGATGACGGGGAGCATCTCGCCGATGATCAGCCGGATGTACTCCTCCCGGCGCGCGGCGCTCTCGCGGTACTCGAGCGGGATCTCGTGGGCGCCGAGAAAGGTGGGCACGAGTCGGAGTGGGAGTTCAGTGGAGAGCCGCCGGATCGCGCGGAGTGTCTTGATCTCGTCGTCCACGGTGAGGCCATAGCCTGACTTCACCTCGACCGTGGTCACCCCGCTCGCGGCGAGGCGCTTCAGTCGAGGGATTGCCAGCGCGACGAGTTCCTCCTCGCTGCGCGACCGCAGGTCGCGCACGGACGCATGGATCCCTCCGCCCCGCCGGGCGATCTCCATGTAACCAACGCCGGCGGCGCGGAGCTCCTGCTCGTCGGACCGCGGGCGTCCAAAGATCGCGTGCGTATGCGAATCGACGAAGCCCGGGGTGAGCACTCCGCTTCGGCAGTCGATGACAGTGGCATCTGGATACGCCGCGCGGAGGTCGCGATCGCTGCCTAACGCGGCGATCCGGCCGTTGGCTGCCACAACCGCACAGTGGTCGCGCACGCCGAGGTCTGACATCTCGCGGCCGCGGCGAGCGCGCGGCGGGCCGGCACAGGTGACAACCTGTCGCGCATTGACGAACAGGAGTTGATCGGTCGCAGTCGTAGTCGCTGGCGTCACGCCATCACGTCGCGGACGCGCGACACGAGGCGGAGCGGAGCCTGCGCTTCGCCGCGGCACGCGTAGTAGCAGGCGTTGCAGTCGATCGGCGCGTAGGGCTTGAAGTCCGTCCAGTGAAAATCGGTCGGAAAATCCGGGCACCGTTTCACGTGGCCCGTCGGGCTGATGTGCACGGTGCGTATGCCGGCGTGACAGGGATCGGTCAGCTCGCGACGCGCGTATTTCGGAATCTGCTCGAGGTAGAAGTCCGAGTTGACGATGACGCCGCGCTGCTTGCGCTTGATGGCGAGCAGCTGGGCGATGACATCATCGAGCTCGCGCATCTGCTCGGGACGTAGCAGGTGCTCCTGATTTCCGTTCTTCGAATCGGTGTAGACGCTGAAGTTCACGCCGGCACCGATCTGCCGCGCGCGCGTCACGATCGGGATGATCTGGTCGAGGTTATCGTCCTTGATCACCGTGTTGAAGCGCACGTTATCGATGCCACGATCGCGGAGCACCGGCACGACGCGCATCAACTTGTCGGTGAGTCCGGGAATGCCGCGCGCGACGTCGTGGCGGCCGTCGAGATAGTCGAGCGAAATGTTGAACTGATTGATGCCGGCGTCCCACAGCGACTGGGCGCGCTCGGGGGTGAGCATCGCGCCGTGAGTGATGATCGAGATGTACTTCACGCGCACGGCATCGCTCACCGCACGGACCACATCCTCGAGGTCCTTGCGCAGGGTGGGCTCTCCGCCGGTGAACGTTATGAGCATCGGGTTGAAGAAGCGCGCCGCGTCGGCGAAGCTTTTCAGTTCGTGCTCTTTTGCCTCAGCGGGGGTTTTCCAGTAGTCGCAGAAGCCGCACTTTGCGTTGCAGCGCAGCGTCACCTCGAACTGAACCGAGATCGGCTTCCGCGTCGCGGTCAACCAGGCGTATTTCGCGAGGAAGATCGGTACATCCCATGGCTTGAACCGCGCGGAAAGCATCAGCGTCTCATCGATCGTCAGCCGAGCATCGGCAGGGAAATCCCCTGCGCGCGCGCGGTTGCACGTGCGGAATCGTAGCCCGCGTCGGCGTGGCGCGCTACGCCGATCCCAGGATCGTTGGTGAGCACGCGCTCGATGCGCAGGCGCATTTCGGAGGTTCCGTCGGCGACGAGCACCTGGCCGGCGTGGAGCGAGTTGCCCATGCCGACGCCGCCCCCGTGGTGGAACGACACCCACGACGCGCCTGATGCGACGTTGAGCAGTGCATTGAGCACCGCCCAGTCGGCGATGGCATCGCTTCCGTCGAGCATCGCCTCGGTTTCCCGGAATGGCGACGCCACGCTCCCCGTATCGAGATGATCCCGCCCGATGACGATCGGCGCTGAAACCTCGCCGCGCGCCACGAGGTCGTTGAGCGCCACCCCGAACTTCGCCCGCGCTCCCTGACCCAGCCAGCAGATACGCGCCGGCAGACCCTGGAACTGGATGTGCTCTTGCGCGGCTTCGATCCAGCGGCGCAGATGCTGGTCATCAGGAAACAGCTCGAGCACCAAGGCGTCGGTGCGAGCGATGTCACGCGGGTCGCCGGACAACGCCACCCACCGAAACGGTCCCTTCCCTTCGCAGAAGAGCGGGCGCACGTACGCCGGGACGAAGCCCGGGAAGTCGAACGCGTTTTCTACGCCGGCGTCGAACGCGACCGTTCGAATGTTGTTTCCGTAATCGAAGGTCACCGCGCCGCGCGCCTGCAGTGCGAGCATCGCTCGCACGTGATCGGAGATCGACGCGATGGCGCGCGCGACGTACGCCTTCGGGTCGCGCTGCCGAAGCTCGGCGCCGGCGGCGAGCGACATCCCCGCGGGGAGGTATCCGTGCAGCGGGTCGTGCGCGCTCGTCTGGTCGGTGACGACATCGGGGGTGATGCCGTCGCGGACGAAGGCGGGCAGTACCTCGGCCGCGTTGCCGACGAGTCCGACCGACAGCGCGCGCTTTTCAGCGACCGCCTGGCGGATCCAGCCTAACGCTTCGCCGACGTGGCGCGACTTGCGGTCGCAGTATCCGGTGGCGATCCGCTTGTCGATGCGCGATTCGTCGACGTCGATGCCGAGGAATGCGGCGCCGTTCATTGTCGCCGCCAGCGGCTGGGCGCCACCCATCCCACCGAGACCGGCAGAGAGGACAAAGCGGCCGGCGAGGGTCCCGCCGAAGTGCTGGCGGGCGACCGCACCGAACGTCTCGTAGGTGCCCTGGACGATGCCCTGCGAGCCGATATAGATCCACGAGCCGGCGGTCATCTGCCCGTACATGATCAGCCCTTTCTTTTCCAGCTCGCGGAATACGTCCCACGTAGCGAAGCGACCGACAAGATTGCTGTTGGCGATGAGCACGCGGGGTGACCAGCGGTGCGTCCGGAAGACGGCGACCGGCTTTCCGCTCTGCACAAGGAGGGTCTCGTCGTCGGCAAGCGTCTGCAGCGTGGCGACGATCGCGTCGAACGAGGGCCAGTCGCGCGCGGCCTTCCCCGTCCCGCCGTACACCACCAGGTCGTCCGGACGCTCGGCGACGTCTGGATCGAGGTTGTTGCAGAGCATGCGGAGCGCCGCTTCCTGCTGCCAGCCGCGGCATGACATCGTCGATCCGCGCGCCGCACGAACCGGTCGCGGCCCGCTCATCGATCGCCTGACGCGGTGAAGCGGCCGGCCGCGACTGCCGCGGCGAGCAGGGTGATGTCGCCGGAGAGCACCCGGTCGCTGCCTAACGGTTCGATGAGCGCACGCACCGCGGCGTGTCCGCGGGCGACGCCGCGGCCCGGGCGCAGCGGGGCGCGATAGTCGATGCCCTGCGCGGCGCACATCAACTCGATCGCGAGCACATGCTGCACGTTGTGGACGATCCGCCGCAGCTTCCACGCCGCGCCCATCGCCATCGGGACGACGTCTTCCTTGCTCCCGTCGGTCGGAATCGTGTCGACGCTGGCGGGGTGCGACAGCACCTTGCACTCGCTGGCCAGCGAGGCGGCGGTCACCTGCGCCATCATGAATCCCGAGTTCACCCCTGCTTCACGGGTGAGGAAGGGCGGAAGTCCCTGATTGAAATCCGGATGCACCAGACGATCGATGCGTCGCTCGGAAATCGTCGCCAGGTTCGTCAGTGCGATCGCGAGGAAGTCGAGCACCATCGCTACCGACTGCCCGTGGAAGTTGCCGCCACTGAGAATCTCGCCGTTCTCGAAGACGAGCGGATTGTCGGTCGCCGCGTTCAGTTCGCGGCCGATTACGCCGGCGGCGAAGTCGATCGCATCGAGCACCGGGCCGTGAACCTGCGGCATGCACCGCAGTGCGTACGCGTCCTGGACGCGAAGATCGCCGGCACGATGCGATTCACGGATCTCGCTGTCCTGGAGCAGCGAGCGGAGGAGCGCGGCCGATGCCGCTTGCCCGAGTTGACCACGCGCGTCATGAATACGGGCATCGAAGGCGACCGGTGTGCCTAACAGTGCCTCGAGCGACATCGCGCCGGCGACGTGGGCCGTCTGCCAGAGCGTGTGGGCGTCGACGAGTGCGAGCGACGCGATCGCGGTATGCGCCTGTGTGCCGTTGATGAGGGTGATTCCCTCCTTGGGCGCGAGGATGACCGGCGCGAGCCCGGCATCGCGCAGGACATCGGCTGCCTGGCCGGCAGTACCATCGCGGATGAGCGGACCTTCGCCAATGAGACCGAGTGCGAGGTGGGCGAGCGGGGCGAGATCACCGCTCGCACCGACGCTTCCCTGCTCCGGGATCGGCGCCCAGATCCCCGCGTTCAGCATGTCGAGCAGCAGGTCGACGAGCACCGGACGCGCCCCGGAGTATCCCTTTGCGATGACGTTTGCGCGGAGCAACATCATCGCGCGCGTCTCGCGCTCGGGGAGCAGCGCACCAATTCCCGCTGCGTGCGACCGGACGAGATTGACCTGCAGCTCGGCGAGGCGTTCTGGCGGGATCGCAAACTCCGAAAGCTTGCCAAACCCGGTCGTCACGCCGTAGACGACTTCGTGGCGGGCAACGATCCCGTCCACGACGCGCCGAGTCGACCCCATGCGCACCCGCGCCGGCGCCGTCATCTCGACGCGCGCACCGCGTGCGGCGACGCGCGCTACCTGTTCGACAGTGAGTGACTGTCCATCGATCTCGATCGTGCGATCCATGAGCGCAAATGTCGCCGCGCTCGCAGGGGAAAAGCAAGCTGCAGCCGTTAGCGTCGAGCGACGGCGTCTACGCAGTCGCTCGACGCTAACGGCTACGAGCTAATGGCTTCTCGCAATGCTCAGCTCCGGATTGTTCATCGCACTCTGGTACGACCAGTCGAAGATCACGTAGTCTGCACCGACGTGCGAGACACGCACCGCGGCGTAATTCGCGCTGCCAACCGGCCCGATACGGAAGACGTACGCGTAGCCAGGTTCGGCCGAAATCGCGACGGAACTGAAGCTGTTGTCGAGCGGTGCTATGTCGATCGAAGTGAGGTCGGTGACTGGACTGGTCGAGTAGAGGGCGATCGACACGTCGGTGCGCATTGGCACGAAGTACAGGCGATTGTCAGCGCGCCGCTCGAGGCGGAAGTCGATGCCGCTCGCGCTGCCACTGGAGACGATGCCGAAGCGCGAGCTCGCGGTCGGGTTGTAGAAGTCGAATCCGCTGGTCGCCGGCGCAACCTGGAATGCATCGACGATGACGTTGCGCGAGTCGTAGCGCGGAGTGTCGTCGCGCGGAACGCTGAACAGGCTTTCGTGCCCATCGCGCGAGACCGCGCTGACGGCGAAGCAATAGCGCACACCGTTAGTCAGCCCCGTCGAGATGAAATCCTCGGAGATGGTAGTCCCCTCGAGGATCCAGAGGCTGTCATCGCACCGCGATGCCGTGGCCGACCAAACTGTCGAGTAGACGCGATAATAGTCGAACGCGTTGGGATCGGCGGTGCGTGAATTGCTCGCCCATGAAAGCTGCACTGCGCGATGGAGCGTGATCGAGTTGAGGCTTGCCGGCGCCGGCAGGTGGAGCCTGACGTCGATCGTGACGGAATTCGACGGGCGACTCTCGTGCCCCGCCTCATCGCGCGTCGCTACGTCGTACGAATACGCCGGAAGCCCCGCGTCGTGAAACGTCGGCGACGTCGTCTCGGCACGACGGCTCCAGCTGCCGCTTGCCGAGTTGCGTGAATAGACGACGTAGGCGCTGGTGTTCGCGTCGGCAACGTCATCCCATGACAGCAGCACGCCATCGGGGCTGTCGGGGACGCCGCTCGGCACGAGCTGATACGTCAGGCCTGTGGGCGTGGGGAGGCTCGCGTACGGCGCGTTGGTGCGATCGCCACCACAGGCGACAGCGGCAACGAGTAGAGCGAAAACGAAGCGACGCATGATGGACTCCGGTGGGTAGTCGAGGAGCCATGGTTGCATCGCCCGAGCCGACCGCACTCTCGCGTGAAGCTGTTGATTCCACAGCGGTTAGCCCCGACAAGAAACTGGGGCGTCCACCGTCGTGGACGCCCCAGTGCACCATTCGGTGCACGTTCGATCTCAGCGCGAGCTGTCGGATTTCCTGTAATCGAACTTCAGGGCCGGCTGCGCGCGGAGGGAAATGAACGCGTTGAAGCTGAACGACCCGTACGGTGTCTTCGTGAAGCCGAACACCAGATCCCAGTCGTGCAGCTCGCGTCGCAGTGACACGAGTTGCGAGTTGAATCGCTTCGCCTCGACGTCGTAGTCGGTCGTCCACTGCGCGGCCCACTTGTTGGTCAGGTTGAACGACGTGTTGGCGTTGAGGTTCGCCCGGGGCGGCGAGACATAGAGGGTGCGACTGGCACTCGACTGCTCGATGGAGTCCGGCCGAAGCGTTGCGGCTTCGACGAGGCAGAGCTCACGCGAGCGGAGATCGAGCAGCGTCGAGCAAACCGCGCGGGGATCGATAACGGTCGCACCACTGACGGGGCGCGAACGACTCGAGCTGAAGGTGAAGCTCGCATTCCAGCCGCCACGGGTATCCGGGATCGGGAGCGCAGAGCGCCGCGCGTTGTTTCCGAACATCGGATTGTCGGCGACTCGCTGCGCATCTCGGTCGCTCGTCGTCTGGTTCGCCGTTGGGAGCACCGGCGTACCGTTCTTCACCGCGCCGCCGAAGACGCGGTTCAGCGCCGCGAAAATGCTCGACCGGCGATTGATCGAGAAGCTCGCATCCATGCCTTCAAAAAACGGGCTGAATCGAGCGGTGTCGCTCCGGACGTCGCCGCTGAACAGCGAATAGTGAGCGCCGAACGACGCGTTAGGCAGGAGGTCGCTGCTCAGCCGGAAGCCCCAGTTGCTGCTGGTGATGCCGGCGTACCATTTCGGGCTGAGTCCGTGCTGCTTCAGGTAGCGATACTGCTCGAAATTGTACCCGACACCGTCGGTGTTGATCGACAGCAGCTTGATCTTCTCGCCCGCCCCCTCGGTCTCGCTGCCGTCCGTCGCGCTGTCCTTGGGCGCGCGAAACTTGGCCTCGAAGTTCGTCGAGAATCCGAGCGAGATCTGGTTCTGTCGCAGCGAACCGAGGTCGCCTTTGCCCGATCGGCCCTGCGCATTGAGGAACACTTCGTTCGGATGACCGGCGGGCGCGAAACTGTAGGTCAGCGTCGGAGTGACCGCCTGGCGAAACCGAGCGAAGGGACCGAAGCCGGGGAATAGTCCAAAGAACGTTGGCGTCGAAGACAGCGAGTATTGCGGGCGCTTCGTCTGATGCACCCAGTTGCCGCCCGTTTGCTCGTTCCGGAGGAAGAAGTACTGGCTGCCGTCCGAGTTCACGAAGTTCACCCCGGGCGACAGATTCCACTTTCCACGTGACAGTTGTGGGAGCCCGAATCCGAAGTTGAAGGCGACGCCCGTCTCGTACGTCTTGGCGAACACGCGCGACGACGTGTCGGCGCCGCGGTAGACCCGCTCGAGCTTCGGGAAGTTGTTCTCCAGGTCGTGCGCGGCGAAGTCGAGCGCGATGGAGTAGTTGTGGATCGTGATCGGGCTGCCGAGCGTGACGTCACTCGTCCGACTCGATCCCTTGCGGATGATGCTGTCGCTCTGCGTGAAGAATGCCGCCGGCTGCGGGAGCCCCTGGGTGATCCGTGATCGAAGTGAGTTGGTCGCATTAAACGACGGGGTCCAGGACAGCCAGTCCGTGATACTGACCGTCGGCGTGGTCAGCGACAGCGACGGGATCGTGGTCGAGATCAGTCCGCCTAACGTTTCCTGGCGGTTGCCGCCGAGGCTCACCCGGGTCGGGCCGAATGCGGTCGCGAAGTTGGCATTCGAGCTGATCGACGACAGGGCCGAGTATGGGTTGGTCTGCGTCCGCCGCGTCGCGGTCGCATTCGTCGCGTACTGGATGTTCGCGTTGAACGAGGTCTTCTGGGAAAAGCTCTGCTGGTGCTGCCAGCTGATGTTGGTGCTCTTTCCGTAGCTGCTCGAGACCCGGCGCTCGATTCCGAAGGTCCCCGACGTGAATCGGTCGAGCCAGTTGTAGCGGAAATCGAACCGGCTATTGAACTGGCCTCCGCTGTTGTAGCGATTCGGATCCTGCCGGGCGCCGCTCCACCAGTCGAAGAGCACCTGCGCGTCGAAGTAGTCACTCGCCGCCCAGTAGTACCCGAAGTCCTCGATGCGCCGCTGGTAGTACGGATTGTTGCGGACGATGTCGGCTACCCCGACGCGCGGCGGGATGATTCCGCTCTTCGTTCCGTGCGCGAGGTTGTCGAACATGAATGGAAGCCAGGCGACTGGCACATCCTCGATGTAGAGGATCGCCGGCCGCGCGACGAGAATCTTGCCCTGAATGAGCTTGATCTCTTTCGCCTTGAAGTAGTAGTCGGGATGCGGATCGCTGCAGCTGGTGATCGTGCCGTTGCGCGCGAAGAACTTCTGCTCGGCCGTCGCGCTGCTGTCGCCCTGGAAGTACGAACGGCGCGCGCTGAGGAACCAGGTCTGTCCGCTCTCGACCGACGTCGAGACGTTGGTCACCGCGCCGCGCCGATTCTGGATGTCGTAGGCAATGCGACCGAGGGCGACGACATCGGCCGGGCCCTGCGCCGGATCGCGGAGGATCGCCGTGTCGCCTAACGCAAGCACGACCTTGGTCGAGTCGTTGTAGAGGATCGTGTCGGAGACGATGATGCTCTGGTCGCGCTGGACGGCGGCGTTTCCGTTGAGGATGATCTGGCGGCCGTTCGCCTGGAACACCACCTCGTCGCCCTGGTAGCGCGTGGCGGTGATGCTGTCGCGAGCGAGAAGTGCGCGGGTGACCGAATCCTCCTCCACCCACTTCACCAGGTCGCGCTTGGCCGCGGTGTCGGCCCCGATCCGCGCACTGTCCTCGGGCGCGCGGCGCCCCGCGTCGCGCGGAGTGGAGACCGGACGGTTTGGCGGGCGATACGGGGGGCGCCCCTGCGCGAGACCGGCCGCGGGCAGCACCGCGATCAACGCGGCCGCGAGGACCATTCCGCGGCGACGGAGCCTCACACTACCTCGGTCGCCGCAGCGGCCGCCTCGGCTGCTTCTTTCGCGGCGATTCGCTTGTCGCGCTTCCGCTTGACGAAGTACGAGAGGAAAACGCTCATCTCGTACAAGATGTAGAGCGGCACCGCCATCGCAATGGTCGACGTGACAGCGTCACCGGGCGACAGGAACGCGCCGATCAGCACGCACACTACAGCGGCATGTCGCCGGAACTTCTGGAGGAACGACGGCGTCACGATGCCGAGCATCGTCAGCAGCACGACTGCGATCGGCAGCTCGAAGGCGAGCCCGAACGACACGACGAGGGAGATCACGAAGCCGAAATACTCCTGCACCGTGATCATCGGGTCGAGCGACGCCGTCTGAAAGGTCAGCAGGAAGTCGAGCGTGAGCGGGATGACGACGAAGTACGCCATCGCCGCACCGGAGAGAAACAGCAGTACCGCGCCGATAAGGATCGGAAGGACGACTTTCTTTTCGTGCGAGTACAGTGCGGGCGCGACGAACGACCAGATGTTGTAGCCGATCACCGGAAACGAGAAGACGATGCCCAGCCACATCGACGCGCTCATCACGATGCTGAATGGGTCGCCCGGGTGCGTGTAGACCAGCTTGTGGCCGCCGAGCAGTGGAGCGATCGGGTGCTGCAGCACGTTCAGCAGGTCGAGCTTGACCACGATGAAGAACGCGACCACGACCCCGATGACCAGGCCGAGGAGCGACCAGAGAATACGCCAACGCAGTTCCTCGAGGTGATCGAGGAACGGCATATCTGAGCCGCTGCGAGCCTCCACTGCGCTACTTCAGCGTCCGGAGTCGATCGCGCGCGAGTACCGCCTCGTCCGAGCGCGGATATTGGCGAATGACCTGATCGAGAGCGCCACGGGCAGCCTGCACTTTCCCCTGCGCCTGAAGCGCGAGCGCGCGCTTGTAGAGGGCCGACGGCGCGCGTGACGACTGCGGGTACCGCGAGACCACGAGCGCGTAGGCCGAGTCGGCCGCGGCAACGCTTCCTTCCGTCTCGAACGACTGCGCGATGTAGAACTGCGCTTCGGGCGCGACGTCGGAATTCGGATACTGGCGAAGCAGGTCCTGGAACCCTGACCGCGCGACGCCGGCGCTGCCGCGTCGCAGCTGATCCAGTGAAAGCTGGAACAGCTGGTTCGGGCCTGGACCGGCCGGCGTGGCGGCCACCGGCGCCGCCGCCGCAGCGTTAGGCAGCGCGGCCGAGCCGGCGGGAATCGTCGCATTGCTCGCGCCGGCCGCCGCTGAACTGCTGGTGGGCGCCTGACTGCTGGATGGAACCACGGCCGCCGGCGCTGCTGGCTGCTGGATCGGTGGCGCCCCCGGCTGGGCGACCGCGGGGGACGGCACTTCGGCCGCGCGTTGCTCGAGCGATCCGCGGAGCTCCTGCAGGCGCCGCTGGCTCTGTCCGGTCAGCTCCTGGATCTGGATGAGCTGCTGGCCAAGCGCGTACATCTCGCCGCGCGAATCACCCTGAAACTTCACGACCTGGGCGTGCATCACGCGCATTGAGTCCTGCGTCCGCCCGATCGCCGCGATGATCGCGTCGATCTGTGCGTGACGAGCCGAATCAGCCTGCATCGACTCGATGTGCATCACACGGAGATCATTCTGCAGCAGGCGAACGTCGCTCCGGGTGGCGCAGGCGCCGGCGGCGGCGAGCAATGCACACACCGCCGCACGGAACGCTGCGAGCGGCCGCGCCCTGAGGCGCGGCCAGCTCGGTGCTGCGATTCGAATTTCTCTGCTCACTGCCCCTGCGGGGTCTTGATCATGTCGCCACCCGCGATGATCTCGAATTCGCTGCGGCGGTTCTGCCCCATCGACGCTTCGTCGGTGCCGGTTGCGGCCGGGTGCTCTTCGCCGAAGCTGACGGTCTCGACGCGCGTCGCGGCGATCCCGTGCTGCGTCAGATAGCGCTTCGCCGCCGCGGCTCGGCGCTGGCCGAGGGCCATGTTGTATTCATCCGAACCCTTGCTGTCGGTATGACCGGAGACGCGAAGACGCATGTCGGCGTTCGCGTTCAGCAACGGGATCTTCGCATCGAGCTTGGCAATGTCGTCGGTCGTGAGGTCGGCGCGGTCGAACTCGAAGTACACCGGATTCGTGATCGTGGTCCGTGCATCAGCCATCATCTGGTCCATACGCTGGCGATCGCGGGCGATGCTGTCGGCGCGCGACTGCTCACGGGCGAGGGAGTCGCGGCGCATCTGGTCGGCGCGCGCCATCGACTCGCGGCGTGCGTTGTCGGCGTTGATGCTATCCTGGTTGACGACGGGTGCGGGTGCGACAACCGGCTTCTTCTTGCAAGCGCCGGCGGCGAACGTCGCAGTCGCTGCGACGGCGATCAGCACGATGCGGGACGAAACTCTCATGTAGTTCTCCAGTGGAGTGGAACAGCGTGACAGGAAACGCTTACCGAGTCACGAGTCGCGGCGACCACGCGGCAAGCCGCGTCCCTCCGCTGCGCGTCAGCTGCCTGACGCGCCCCGACTCGGTGTCCAGCACCCAAAGCTGCTTTACTCCCGTCCGCGACGACGTGAACACAATGTGCCGTCCATCCGGCGCCCACGATGGATCTTCATTCGTCGATTCACTCGTGTGCTGCTTCACGCCTCGATCACGGAGCGAGATGGTCATGATCTGGAACTGCCCGGCGATCTGCGATTGGAAGGCGACGTTGCGTCCGTCGGGCGACCAATCGGGATTCGACCGGTAATACTGATCACCGAAGGCGAAGGGCGTCAACAATTCTGCGCCCGTACCGTCGGCGTCCATAATATATACCTCGGGATGGCCGGAGCGACCCGACGTGAACGCGACTCGACGGCCATCGGGGCTGTAGGACGGCGAAACGTTGTCAGTCCCCCGCCCGACCGTCACACGATGCACCCCCCCGCCAGTTGGCGGGACGGTCCAGAGATCCGTGCCGTCATCGGCTCCGCTGGAAAAGATGATCGACTGGCCGTCCGGCGAAAACGCGGGCGTGATGTTCAGCCCACCGCGCGCGACGAGGGTTCGATTCGATCCTGTCGCGAGGTCGATCACGCCGATACGCGACCCGGTGTTGGCCAGCTCGGAGTAGGCGAGCTGTTCACCGTTAGGGTTCCACGCCGGGGAGAGTGCCGGCGTGATCTGGCTGGCAATGTTTTCTACCGCGCCGTCGGTGTCGACTACATAAATGCGGCTGGCGCGCACGAATGCGACGCGCGTCGCAGAAATCCCTCGCACCCCGGTGATCCATTCCTCGACGGCATCGCTCACTGCATGGAGCGCGGCGCGCCACTGCCGCGACGAGGGAGCCCCACTCAACCGAAACTCGCGGCTCTCGGCCACTTTCTTCGCGCCGACGTCGTGGAGGATGATCCGCACCCCGGTCGGACTGATCACCGGGACGACGAGCGCCGCGGCGCCGAGCCGCGTGAAGACGTCATAGCTCGGGCGTCCGTTGCCGAGGAGCGGCGCGAGCGCGATGCCGGCGCTGTCGATCCCGATGAGCGTGACGCGGTCGCCGAAGTCGAGATCGCGTTGGAGAATGGCGCGCACCGAATCCCCACCGGCGCCGCTGACCGGAGCGACATAGACGCCGGGCTTTGAGCCGCGCGCATAACTCAGTCCGATTCGGACACCGCGCTGCCCCGTCGTATCCTGAGCGGAGACGACGAGCGCGAATGCCGCGAGTGTCGTGAATATTGAGACGGAGGACAGTGCCGTCCGGAACATCGTGGAGAACAAACGCATCAATGGAGGAGCGACGGGTCAAAGCTGAAGATGACGGGGAGGACGTCATCGGAAAAACCGGCGGGAAGGGGGCCGAATCCCGTCGCGCCGGCCGCCGCTTCGACGGCGCCCATAGCTTCGAAATCGAAGGCGTACACACCGGACTTCGTGAGGAATCGCACGTTCGACACCGAACCATCGCGATGAATCAGGAAGGTCACCTCGGCGCGGAGCGCCGTGTTGCGCGTGGACGGGCGGAAGTTCAACGCGATCTGCCTGACGATGTTGTTGAGGTACCCAGGATAGGGGAACTCGATCCCCTCGGTCCGCACGGTGGCGACGTCAGTACCGCGTCCCCCGGTCGCACCGCCGCCGGCGCGCTGCACGGGCGCGGTCGGCGCCGGTGTCTTCGGCGGGATCGGCAGCGGAGTCGCTGGCGGCGGAGGCGTACGCTTTCTCGTCGCGACGTCGGTCTTCGGCGGCAGAACGGGAGTCGCGGGGGTGACATCGGCGCGCGCGGGCGGCTTGGCGTCGGGCGGCTGCACCGACGGCGGTGTCGGCGTCACCGCGCCGACCTGCCGCGGGCCGGGCGGCGCCGCGACGATGTTCACCTTGTAGATCGGGGGGCGGCCCGGCGCGGGTGCTGGCCTCGCCGCGATGAATGTCGCCGCGACTGCGAGGTGAAGTACCGCCGAGATCGCGATCGGCAGCCCCAGTCCGCGCCGCGGCGGGCGCTCTCTCACTTCACCTCTTCGGGCTCCGCGACGAGCCCGACGTCGCCCACCCCCGCCGCGCGCATTACAGCGAGCACGCGGACGACCGTGCCGTACGCTACCCCCTGGTCGGCGCGGAGGTACACGCCCTGACTCGATCGCTGCTGGGCGAGCGCGCGGAAGCTGGCCCGGAATTCGTCGTAGCTCAGACGCGCGTCATCGACGAAGATCTCACCGGCGCGATTCACGCTGACCACCAAGCCGCTCTTCTGCTCGAGAGGCCGCGCCTGCGCCTTGGGCAGCGCGACGTCGACGCCGCCCTGCATCAGCGGTGCGGTGATCATGAACACGACGAGTAGCAGCAGCATGACGTCGATCAGGCTGACGACGTTGATCTCCGCATTCAGCGCCATTCCCTCGCGCCGCCGACGCGCCACGCTAGATCTGCCCTTCGCGAACCATCATCGCGATGATCTCGGTGCCGAACGCTTCGAGCTCGCCATCGATGCGATTGACGCGATTCGCGAACAGGTTGTAGCCGAACACCGCGGGAATCGCGACTGCAAGTGCCGCCGCAGTCGCGATCAGTGCTTCGGCGACACCGGGCGCGATCGCGCCGATGTTGCCCGAACCCTTCGTCGCGATCCCGATGAATGCGTCGATCACGCCGAGCACCGTGCCGAGCAGCCCGATGAGCGGACTGACCGACCCGATCATCGCGAGGACGGGGATCGCTCGTGAGAGCCGATCGCGCTCGGCAGCGCTCTCCGAATCGAGCAGCAGGCGAAGTGCTTCGACCTGCGAACCGCTCAGCCGTTCAGTGGACGCCGCGGCGATCGCACCGCCTTCGGCGTTGCGGTTCGCGCCGGCGCGGAGGTCGTGCAGAAAATCCGCCGCGCGACCGAAGACGCGCGTGAACGGGCTCGGTGGCGAGCGCTTGGCCAGTGTCCGCACCTGATCGAGCCGCGTCGCACGAGTGAATTCATTCTCGAACGCGCGCGAGGCGCGCGACGCACCGCGCAGCTCCCACCATTTCGCGAGCATGATCCCCCAGCTGACGAGCGAGAGCACCGCAAGCACGACGAGCACGAACTGGGTCATGCGCGTCGCGTGCGTGACCAGCTCCATCGGCGTCGTCGGAATCGCCTGCGAGACCTGCATCGCGATTACCACGGTCATCGCTGCGCCCCTGCCGCTGCTTTCCGCTGTGCTGCAAACCACTCGAAGGTCTGCCGCAGGCCGTCGTCGAGGTTCACCTCTGGCTTCCAGCCTAACGCGCGCTGGATTTTTGCGACGGAAAGGAAGGAGGTCTGCTGCTCACCGGGCCGGCGTGGCGCGTGTTGCACCGGTACCTTGCTCCGCGCGCCCCGCTTGAGACTGTCGGCGAGTGCGAGGACGCTCGTTCCAGTACCCGTACCGACGTTGAACGCGCGGGAGTCGAGCTTGTCCTGCGGCGGAAGCGTCGCGGTGGCCGCGAGCCAGGTCGCCCGGGCAACGTCGCCGACGAAGACGTAGTCGCGTGTCTGCTCGCCGTCACCAAAGACGGTGAGTGGCTGCTCGTCGATGATGCGCGCGCTGAAGATCGCGACGACGCCGGCCTCGCCATGCGGATCCTGCCGCGGACCGTACACGTTGCCGTACCGCAGCGACACCGCGTCGAGCCCGTGCACGCGCGCGTAATACGCAAGGTACAGCTCGACGCTGAACTTGGCGATCGCGTACGGCGACTCCGGATCCTTGGCGAAACTCTCATCGTTAGGCGGCGTGACAAAATCGCCGTAGATCGCCCCGCCGGTGGACGAGAACACGACGCGAGTCTTCATCCCCGCAGCGCGGATCGCCTCGAGCAGGTTGAGCGTGCCGACGATGTTCGTCCCGGCGTCGAACACAGGATCGGCCACACTCTTCCGCACGTCCATCTGTGCCGCAAGGTGGACCAGCACGTCGAAGTGGCCGTCGCGCAGCAGGCGCGCCGCTTCGTCCGAGCGGATATCGAGCTCGTGATAACGCGCCGCCGCCGGGACGTTCTTCTTCTTTCCGGTTATGAGATTGTCGATGATCTCGACGGTCCACCCTTCGCGCAGGAAGAGGTCGGCGACGTGTGAGCCGATGAAACCAGCGCCTCCCGTGATCAATACCCGCTGTGCCATCGCTGCTCCGTTAGCTGTCGCCTGCTTGTTCGCCCGGAATCGGTCGCGACTCGGGCGGTTGGTCTGCCGGTGCCGGTGGCGCATTGCCGGTCTCCTGACCGACCCCGAACAGATAGCGCGCCGCATCGACGATCGCGAGTCCGCGCCCGTTCGCGGCCGCGGCCTTGAGCCGCACGGACGGCTCGTGGAGAAACTTGTTCATCAACACGCGCGAGAGCTGTTCGATCGCCTCACGATCCGCTGCGGCCAGCTCCGGCATTCTCCGCAGAACCTGCGCGACCTCCCGCGCTCGCATCTGCTCGGCCGCCGCGCGCAGTTCGGTGACGACCGGAACCGCGTGCAGTCCGGCCAGCCACTGCCAGTATCGCTCGACTTCATCGGCGATGACATGCTCGGCGCTGGGCAGCTCCTCTCGGCGACGTTCGATGTTCGCCGCGACGACGGCGCGCAGATCATCGAGGTCGTAGAGATAGACGTTCTCCATCTCGCGCACCGCCGGGTCGACGTCGCGCGGAAACGCGATGTCGATCACACACAACGGCCGATCGCCACGACGAGCCAGCGCAGCTTCGAGATGCGAGACGCGCACGACCGGGTGCGGGGCGGACGTCGAGCAGAGCAGCACGTCGACGTCGGCTAGCTGCGCCCAGCACTCGTCAACGTGCATCGCCGTCGCACCGTATTTCGCCGCGAGCACGGTTGCCCGCTCGAACGTCCGGTTCGCGACGACCGCGGTGCGGACGCCCTCGTTGACCAGACACTCGAGCGCCAGCTCCGCCATCTCACCTGCACCGAGCACCATCGCCCGCCGGCCAGCGAGCGAGCCGAAGATCTGCTTGGCCAGCTGCACTGAGGCCGAGCTGACGCTGGCGGCACCGCGGCCAAGCGCGGTCTCCGTGCGGACTCGCGACGCCACGCCTAACGCAGACTGGAACAGGCGATTGAGCACGACGCCGGAGGCGGCGCGCCCGAGCTCCCACGCGTCGCGCACCTGCCCCTGTATTTGCGCCTCACCGAGAATCATCGAGTCGAGCCCGGACGCAACGCGGAAGAGATGCGCCGCCGCCTCGCGATCGCGTCGAACGTACGCAAATGCCTCGGCATCCTCGCCGATGCGCCGCGAGAACAGCTCGACCGCCCCCGGCAGCGGATCGTCGGCGCCGGCGAGATAAACCTCCGTCCGGTTGCACGTGGAGACGATCACCGCCTCGCGGGCGCCGGTCGCCGCAGCGACTTCGGCCAGCGTGGACGAGAGATCGGATGCGAGGACCATCAGTCGCTCGCGCACGTCGAGCGCCGCGGTTCGGTGGCTGACGCCGATTACCGTTAGTGTCATCGGGCTCTCAGGGTCATTCCCAACCCGCCGCGTCGCGAACGGTGCTGCCATCTTCGACGCGGGCGATGAAATCGTCACCGATCAACTGTTCGGATGCCCGTTCCCAGTCAGCGCGGCTTCCGCGAGCAAGCAGCCGGCCGCGGAGCGCGCGGAGTGCCGTCAACGCGTTCGCGTATCGCGCGTCGACACGGTCGCTCACACTACGGAGAATTCGCGTCGCGGCTGCCGGCACGCCATCGGCGCCGATCGCAACCAGCAACGCACCTGACGTCTGCTGCGCGATCGAAGAGAAGTTTCCTTCTTCGGGGACGTCGGCGACGTTGCAGAGGCGGTGTGCGGCCCGGGCATCGGCCGCGACGCGAGCATTGGTGCCCCGGTCATCAGTCGCGGCGATCACGAGATCCGCGTCGTCAATATCGCTCGCGGCATAGCCGCGCAGCATGAGGTCAAGCGTGCCAGCGGCGGCCGCGTCGCGCAGCGCGGCTTCTGCCTTTGGCGCCACGACTCGCACACGCGCACCGGCAGCGGCGAACGCCAGGGCCTTGCGCTCACCTACCTTCCCGCCGCCGACGACCAGCACTCGCGTCTGCGGCGCATGGACGACGATCGCGATTCGCCCGTCGGCGCCAATCTGCGCGCGGTCGCCGGTCACAAGAAGCGGCCCGGTTGGCTGGCGAATACGCGCATCGCGATCCAGAGGATGATCACGCCGGCGAATGCGGCGTTTGCCGCCACCGCCGCGCGGCGAGCCTCCCAGCCGCGGACCACGCGGCCGAGCGCCAGTGCGGTCACCCCTGCCCAGGCGCCTAACGCCCAGATCACCTGCGGCACGTCACTCTGGTGAAAGCTGACCGAATAGGCCAACCCCATCAGGATGCCTAACGTCAAGCCGATCCACCCGGCGATCACCGCGACCTGGTTGACTCGATCGAGTGTCTGCAGCGGAGGGAATAGTCGGAACAGCGGGCCGAAGCGGCGTGACCGCAGCTCATGCCGCTGGATGAGGTACATTGTCCCGGCCGCCGCCGCCGTCGCCATCGCCGCGAGTCCCGTGAACGAGAGTGCGATGTGCGCCACGAACCAGGCGCCGCGCCCCCCCGGCGGGTCGGCTTCGGTGACCAGACCGGCCATGTTCGCGGCGACCGTCAGGAGCGCAGCCAGCGGCGCGGCGACCAGTGTCAGGCTCACTTCACGGGCCAGCAGTTCGACGACGAGCAACGTCACCGCCAGCGCGAGCGCCGCACACGAGAGCGCCGGGCCGAGACCAGTGACGGGCGCTTGGCCGACGGCGCGCGCCAGGTCGATCAATGCGATCGCGTGGGCGACGATCCCGAGCGCGAGTATCGCCAGCACGCCGCGGAGCGGCGCGCGTACGGGACGCGCGAACGGCGCCGCGGCAAGAGCCGCGGCGCCGAGATAGCACGTGGTAGCGATAAAGTGGGCGATCGCGGTCATAGCGCTCGCCCGGAATCTAACCCCTGCGGCTACGGCATCCTAGCCGACAACTGCGTCTGCGCACCTTCTTGGATCGCGGGATTCCGCTGACCGCTCACTACGAGCGTAGTCGTGCCCTCGCCGACGCGCACCGCGTGCGCAACGGCGATGAGCTCTGCCGGGAGATGGTCGCCGTCGTCCGCCTTGGTGCGTTCACGGTAGACGTGAAACTCGTCGCCTGGCTTCACCCCCTCCCGCATCCCGACCGCGACGATGAAGAAGCTCTGCAGCGAGGCGAGGGCCGGATTGTTCTGGATCCACGCAATCTTCGCCGATGGCCCGAGCTCGATCGGCGTCAGGGGCGCGCTCGGTGGCGACACGAAATTATCGAGCGGGATCACGTTCTGGCCGATTTGCACGTCCTCGAACTGCCGAACGATGCGCGCGATCGTCGCGTCGCCGTTGCTTGGCTGTTCGACAACGATGATTCCTGTCGGGACGACGATCTGGCCGACACCCGGAACATCAGGCCCCAGCTTGTACGTCAGGTAGCGATCGCCGGCCGCCGGAATGCTCTCGGCGGGGATCCGGATATAGATGCGCTCCTGGTTCTGCATGTACGTGCGCTCGTGCGTGACTGCCACCCCCGGTATTTCGGTGCTGCCGATGATCCGGCCGGAGCGCTTGCGCGGGAAGTCGGCGATCACGAACGGGGCCGAGTAGTACTCGCCCGCGCGCACAGCCGGTGCGGGATCGATGAGCATTCCATTCGAACGTTGCGAACCGATCGTGCCACGGCGCGGAAGGCGGCGGAACATCGTCGGCCCGCTGGCCTCGACCGGTTCCTCAGCCATCCCGCTGTCCGAAGGCGCAATCTCCGCGACGACGCCTGGTTCCGTCGCATTGCCACCGGGGATGCGCAGCACCTCGCCAGGATAGATCCAATGCGGATCCTCGACGACGTCGGTGTTGATCCGGTAGATCTCCGGCCAGAGGAACGGGTCGCCGAGATAGACGCGCGCCAGATCCCAGAGCGTGTCCCCGGTCTTGACCGTGTGGGTGCCCGGTCGCGCAGTCGAGTCGGACTGCTGCGCGCGGACTGAGCCCGGCGCGCAGAGCGCGAGAACGAGTGCAATCGACCACCAGGGAGCGCGAAAAGTCGCTCGGCTCAGACTGCGCGAAGGCTGTGACGTCATGAACGATTGCCGGCAGGTGAAGGCCCCCGAACCATGGGGCCGTGCAGACGGATCGGCCAAGGGCCGAAGCTCGCTATCGGGATGACGCCGTTCGCGGCACAAGGTAACGCTGGCCGCCCATGTAACTCGCCCTAACGACGACCGCCAGCCGCGCCGAGGCGGCTGGCGGTCTGTCAACGACATCGCCTTCGAGCGGCCTCAGAACGGCAGGTCGTCGTCCTCGTCGGTCAGCGCGCCCGGGAAGTCCTCGAAATCCTCTCCGCCGGGCTTCGCGGCCGCCGTTTTTGCTGCGGCCGGCGCCGAGCGAGCGCGCGGCGCTGCCGCGCCGTCGCCGTCGAAGTCGGCGCCACCGGGGCGCCCGCTCAGCATGATCAGCTCACGGACGTTGATCTCCGTGCTGTAGCGGGTCTGTCCTTCCTTGTCCTGCCACTGCCGATACTCGATCCGGCCTTCGACGAACAGCTTGTCGCCCTTCTTCACGTACTTCTCGACGATGTCGGCCAGCTGTGAGGTCTTCGTGTTCCAGACGACACAGCGGTGCCACTCGGTCTTCTCCTGACGATCCCCCGCGGGCCCATTCCAGGAACGGCTCGTCGCGAGAGAGAACGTCGCCACGCGATTTCCACCGCTGGTCGCGCGAACCTCCGGATCGTTCCCGAGGTTTCCGATCAGCGTCACCTTATTCAAGCTCCGGCTCACAAAATCCTCCTGGGCGAATGAATTTTCTCGCCGCGCATAATATGACCGCCCCCGAACGAGGGCGCAAACGATTCACTTCGCATGGTGCCAAAGCCGCTCGTGCAGGCCGAGGCCCCGCGGCGCCCGTTGTACCCCACTCGCGTCAAGCGCTCAACGTCGCGCGCAGGATGAGCGCATCCTCGACCGGCTCGCGATAGTATCGCTTTCTCCGCCCTACCATCCCGAAGCCGTGCGATGCATAGAGCGCACGCGCCGCCGTATTCGATTCCCGTACCTCGAGATGCATCACGACGCATCCGGCCAGGACCGCGTCGGCCATCGCCCGGCCGAGCAGCGCCGAACCCACCCTCCTGCCCCGCATCGCGGAGGCAACCGCCAGATTCGCCAACTCAGCCTCGTCCACCACGCACCACGAGACCGCGTATCCGACGACGCCGCCTTCCTGAATCGCAACGTGGAAATTGAGGCGATCCTGATCCAGTGCCGACCGGAATGCCGTCGCGCTCCATGGATCCGAGAAGCTTGCGCGCTCGATCTCGACAACCCTCGCCAGATCGGCGTCGGTTGCCGACCGGATTGATATCGGCTCGATCATCCGGTCGTGAGCGACCGGCCGTGCTCTGCTTCCCACTTCACCTGCGCTTCGGCAAGCCGGCCATACATCGGTTCCCAGGCTGCGAGTGAGACCTCGCTGACGAGCGGTACGTCGAGCAGCGCGAGCCCCCTCGCGTGCGGCATCGCGTCGACCGCTTCTCCCAACCCGATCACACGCCCCGCATGTTGCACGGCGAGCGCGGCCACTGACGAACGTCCAACCAGCTGCAGCTCGCCGATCGATACGACCCGACCACCCCGCACATCGAGCGGCGCCGCGTGAACGTCGCCACGCATGGCGTCGAGGATCGCGATGTACACCCCGTCGCCGACTGGCTTGTTCGCGCCCGCCACGAGCAATGCGAGCGACGGCATCGCGAAGAGCGGAACCCCGCGCGCCGTGCAAATCCCCTTCGCGATCGCGCCGCCGATTCGCAGCGAGGTGAAGCTGCCCGGCCCGCCCCCAGCGACGACGCGGACCAGGTCGCTCACCGCGGCGCCGGCCGCGCCTAACGCTGCGGCGACGGCGGGCATCAGTCGCTCCTCTCGCTCGCCGCGCATCGCGACTTCAGCGGTCGCGAGCAGCTTGTCGCCGTCCAGCACCGCAACGGTTCCCCGATACGTGCTGGCATCGATCGCCAGCGTCAGTTGACCGCTCATCCAGCCAGCAGCACGCGCCGGCTATCGTCGCCCGCGACGTGCTCGAGGTCGATCGCGACATGCGGCGGCAACGCCCCTTCCGCGCGCTCAGGCCACTCGACCAGGACCAACGCTTGTCCGAAGACGATCTCGTCCCAACCGATGTTCGTCAGCTCGGCCGGTCCGCTCAACCGATACAGGTCAAGATGATAGACGGGCGATCGCGCTGCGTCATAACGGTGCACCAGCGCGAACGTCGGGCTGGTCACCGCCTCGGCGACACCGTAACCGCGGCAGATCGCCTGCGCGAGCGTCGTCTTCCCCGCACCGAGATCGCCGGCGAGCGTCACGACCAGTGGCGCGCGCGCCGTGCGGCCGAATCGCTCGCCCCATGCGGTGAGCTCCTCGAGCGTCACCGCGAGGCGCCCGCGCGTGGCCAGCGGCGGCAGCGGGTGCGGGGCGTGACCGTCAGGCATGATCGCTCAGCGCGCAGCGCGACGCGGCGCGTCGCTCCCCGCTGGCCTGGGCTTCGAGTTGCCCGCCGCACGAGCTCTCAGGTCGAATAGCTGGTCGCGTAACCGCGCCGCACCCTCGAAGTCGAGACCTGCCGCCGCCTCGCGCATCGCCTTTTCCACAGAGGCGATCGCCGCCGGAATGTCGATCGATTCGGCCTCGTCACCGGCAGCGAACTGCCGGATCTTTTCCGCTACGCGCTTCGGCTTGCCCTTCTCCTCGTCCCGCTCCATGCGTGCGTCGGCGACTCGCGTGATGAACCGCACCTGGTCAATGCTTTTCTTCACGCTCATCGGCGTAATTCCGTTGTCGAGATTGTGCTGCACCTGGATGACCCGGCGACGGTTGGTTTCGTCGAGGCAGCGCTGCATCGAGCCGGTGATGCGGTTCGCGTAGAAAATTGCGCGACCTTCGATATGCCGCGCGGCACGGCCGACAGTCTGGATAAGCGACCGTTCACTGCGGAGAAATCCTTCCTGGTCGGCGTCGAGGATCGCCACCAGCGACACCTCGGGCATGTCCAGTCCTTCCCGCAGCAGGTTGATGCCAATGAGAACATCGAACTCGCCGAGCCGCAGGCCGCGGATGATTTCCATCCGTTCGATGGCGTCGATGTCCGAATGCATGTAGCGCACGCGCACGCCCATCTGCTGCATGTAGTCGGTGAGGTCCTCCGACATGCGCTTGGTGAGCGTCGTGACCAGCACGCGCTCGCCCTTCCGCTCGCGAATGCGAATCTCGTTCAGCAGGTCATCGACCTGCCCACGCACCGGACGGATCTCGATCTCGGGATCGACCAGGCCGGTCGGCCGGATGATCTGCTCGGCGACCACGCCCTCACTCAGTTGCAGGTCGAGCTCACCCGGCGTTGCCGACACGAAGACCGCCCGCGGCGTCAGCGAAAGAAACTCGTCGAACATCAGCGGCCGGTTGTCGAGCGCGCTCGGCAGGCGGAAGCCGTAGTCCACCAGGGTCAGCTTGCGGGCGCGATCGCCGTTGAACATCCCACCGATCTGCGGCAGCGTGGCGTGCGACTCGTCGACGACGACGAGATAGTCCTCGGGAAAGTAGTCGAGCAGGCACGCCGGACGTTCGCCGGCGCCGCGACCAGAGAGATGTCGCGAGTAATTCTCGATGCCAGCGCAGGTACCGATCTCCAGCATCATCTCGATGTCGAAGTTCGTGCGCGATTCCAGCCGCTGCGCCTCGAGCAGCTTGCCCGCCGTCTTCAGTACCGTTAGGCGCTCCGCCAACTCGGTGCGAATCAGCCCGACCGCCCGCTCGAGGGTCGGACGCGTCGTCACGAAGTGCTTGGCCGGATAGATCGCCGCCCGATCGAGCGTGGCGATCGTCTCGCCGGTGAGCAGGTCGATCTTCGATACACGCTCGATCTCGTCTCCCCACATCTCGACGCGTACCCCCTGCTCCTCGTAGGCGGGAAAGATCTCCACCGTATCACCGCGCACGCGGAACGAGCCGCGGTCGAAGGCGACGTCATTGCGCGTGTACTGGATCCGCACGAGGGCGCGGAGGATGTCATCGCGGGCGATGCGCTGCCCCTGCGTCAGCGTCACCATCTGCTCGCGATAGCTCACCGGATCGCCGAGTCCGTAGATCGCCGACACGGTGGCGACGATGATCACGTCCTCGCGCTCCATCAGCGACGATGTCGCCCGCAGCCGCAGGCGGTCGATGTCCTCGTTGATCGACGCGTCCTTCTCGATATACGTGTCGCTCGACGGGACGTACGCTTCCGGCTGGTAGTAGTCGTAGTACGAGATGAAGTACTCGACCGCGTTATGCGGGAAGAAGCTCTTGATCTCGCCGTAGAGCTGTGCCGCAAGCGTCTTGTTGTGCGAGAGAACGAGCGTCGGCCGGCCGTGATTCACGATGACGTTGGCCATCGTCATGGTCTTGCCCGAGCCCGTTACGCCGAGGAGCGTCTGAAAACGGTCGCCACGGGCGAGGCCAGCGGTCAGCTCAGCGATCGCGCGGGGCTGGTCGCCCGCCGGCGAGAAGGGAGCGCGAAGGTCGAAGACGGCGCGAGGCATGGTGGAGCAATATAACCCGATCGGTCGGCCTTTGTTCGGTCGATGCGGCGACCCAGCGCCCGGAGCGGCGATCGCGCGCCAGCTGCGATCACTCTTCCGCGGTGACGTTGTCCCGCCGCGCGATCTCGCTGATCCCCTTCACCCGCCGAACGGACCGCATGATCTTCTCGAGGTGGCTGAGGTTCTCGACCTCCACCAGCATGTAGCCGACCGCCTTCGCATCGATCGCCTTGAGCTCCATCGCCCGGATGTCGGTCCCGGTCGCACTGACCGCCGACGCGACGTCGGCATAGAGCCCGCGGCGATCGTTGCCTTCGAGCATGAGACGGACGGTGAATCGCTCCCCCTCCCGCTCCTTCCACTCGATCTCCAGCCTGCGCTCCGGTTCGTGCTCGAGCAGCAGCAGGTTGGGACAGTCCGCGCGGTGGATGCTCACCCCACGCCCGCGCGTGACGTAGCCGGTGACGGCGTCGCCCGGCACTGGCTGGCAACACTGCGCGTAGCGGACCATGAGCCCGTCCACGCCCTGAATGCGGACGCCGCGGGGGACGCCGCGCACGCGGTCGACGATCTTTTCGATGACCCCCTGCGCAGGCGGTGTTTCATGCGCCGCGGCGACGTCGGGATAAAGCAGCCGAAGCACACGCGCGAGATCGACGTCGCCCTGCCCGACCGACGCCAGCAGGTGCAGGGCATCGGTCAACCCGAGCTCCTTGGCCACACGAACCAGCGCCATGTCGTCGGGCTTGTCGAGCCGCCGGCGACGCACCTCGCGATCGAGCATGTCACGACCGAGCTTCGTCGACGACGTGTGCTCCTCGTGCCGCAGCCACTGCCTGATCTTGTGGCGTGCGCGCCCGGTATGCACGTGTGCGAGCCAGTCGCGACTCGCCTTCTTCAGCGGGCTACGGAGGATCTCGACCGTGTCCGAGTTTTTCAGCTCCTTCGATAGCGGCGCGATGCGCCCATTGATCTTCGAACCGGCGATGTGCAGCCCGAGCTCGGTGTGCACCGCGAAGGCAAAGTCAATCGACGTCGCCCCCTTCGGCAACTGAATGACGTCGCCCGTCGGCGTGAAGACGAAGATCTCATCCTGATAGAGATCGAGCTTGAGGAACTCGAGAAATTCATCGGGCGTCTTCGCATCGAGCTGCAGCTCGAGCACCTGGCGGAACCAGACGAGGTGCTTGTCGAGCTCCTCGGAGCTCTTGTCGGTTCCCTTGTACAGCCAGTGCGCAGCGATGCCGTATTCCGCGGTGCGGTGCATGCCACGCGTGCGAATCTGGATCTCGAACAGGTGGCGGCCCGGTCCGAAAATCGTCGTGTGCAGCGACTGATACCCATTCGACTTCGGCTGCGCGATGTAGTCCTTGATGCGCTCCTGCACCGCCGTCCACCCATCGTGGATCACGCCTAACGCGTGGTAGCAGTCGGGCACCGAATCGACCAGCACGCGAATCGCCAGGAGGTCGAAGATCTCCTCGTACGGCTTTTCGCGCTGCTTCATCTTCTTGTAGATCGACCAGAGGTGCTTCGGCCGGCCGGTGACTTCGACGTTCTTGATCCCGGCGCGCCGCAGTTCCGTCTCGAGTGGCTCGCGCAGCCGCGCAATCAGGGTTTCGCGCTCGCCGCGCTTCTGGGCGACGAGCTTCGCCAGCTTCTTGTATTCCTCCGACTCGATATGCTTGAATGCGAGATCTTCGAGCTCCCACCGCACACGCGCCATGCCGAAGCGGTGGGCGAGCGGTGCGTAGAGGTCGCGCGTTTCCATCGCTATGCGCGCGCGCTTCTCCGGCGCGAGGTGCTCGAGCGTCCGCATATTGTGCAGGCGGTCGGCGAGCTTGATCAGGATGACGCGAGCATCCTTCGCGATCGACAGCAGCAGCTTGCGGTAGTTCTCGACCTGCCGCTCCTGTGACGTGCCGAACGGCAGGCTTGCAATCTTCGTCAGCCCGTCCACGATGGCAGCGACTTCGCTGCCGAATTCCCGCTCGACGTCGGCGACGGTGACGCTCGTGTCCTCGACAACGTCGTGAATCAGCCCACTCGCCACGGTCACCGTATCGAGCTGCAGCTCGGCGAGAATCTTCGCGACTTCGACGCAGTGCGACACGTACGGCTCGCCGGAGCGACGCGTCTGGCCCGAATGCGCCTTCTCGCTGAACCGATAGGCGCGCGCGAGCAGTTCGCGATCGAGCCGATCCGGCAGCTCGGCTGCCGGGCCCCAGCCGGGGATGCTGAGATCCTTTGCCGGTGCCGTCACAGCAACCCGGCCTGCGCGAAGCTGGTATACCGCCCACGCCCGATGATCACGTGATCGTGCACCGGAATGTCGAGTAGCCGGCCGGCCGCAACGAGCTGCTCGGTGACCATGCGGTCGTCGCTCGACGGCGTCGGGTCGCCGCTCGGATGGTTGTGGACAAGGATGATCGCCGCCGCACGCTCCGCGATGGCTTCCCGGAAAACCTCGCGCGGATGCACCAGCGAGGAGTTCAGGATGCCGCGCGTGACGGTGACGTCACGCTCCATGCGGTGTTGCGCGTCCAGCACGGCCACATGAAACTCCTCCACCGGCAGATCCTCCAGCCTCGGCGAGAATACGGCGTAGACATCGGCCGGCGACCTGACCGGCGCGCCCTCGTCGCGCAGCTCGCTCGCCATTCGACGCCCTAGTTCCAGTGCGGCATGCACGGCGACCGCCTTCGCCGTACCAATCCCGCCGTGTGTCGTCAGCGCAGCGACCGGTTGCGCGCTGATCCGTCGCAGCGATCCCCCGGCTGAGGCGAGCACGTCCTGCGCCACCCGCAGTGCCGATCGGCCACGAGGACCGCTTCCGATCGTGATCGCAAGCAATTCCGCGGAGCTCAACGCCTGCGCACCGAGGTGCTTCAGGCGCTCCCGGGGGCGATCAACCTGGGGTAACTCACGGATTGATAATGAATCGGCCACGTGCCCTCAAGACTGGGGTGATCGGGGCATATCACAAAGTTGATACAAACCCGCAATCCATCGCCCCCACCCTCGTTCACGCGGCGACTAGATCCATCATCGATTCTCCGCGTCCGGCCGCGCCAACACTCCAACCGCGCGACATCGATCATGTCAATCGGTCGCTCACTACAAAACGGGCGACGGCGACCCGGAGTTCCGGATCGCCGTCACTCGTCGAAACCGCTGGTCGTACGCGTTACACGCGCGCCCCGTGGCACTTCTTGAATTTCTTCCCCGACCCGCAGGGACAGGGATCATTCCGACCCACCGACTCCCAGTCACTCCCCGTGCCGTTGCCCGCCCCACCACCGCTCCCGTCGACGCCGCCGGTCATCCCGGTGCCTAACGAGCTGAGTGGGCGTGCCTTCCCTGACCCGACGATCAGTGGATCGTGCCGCGTGACGACATCCGTCGACGGGGCTTCGCCAGGCCCGACGTCCAGCGTCTCGTCGACGCCTTTCGGCGTGTCGACGTCGTTCACGTCACGGAGGATTCCCATCGCGTCATAACGCTTGGCCGGTCGTGGCAGCTCTGGTGCCGCCAGCGGCGGGGCGTCCTGGAAGACGATCTGCATCTTCAGGAAGCGTTCGGTGAAGGTGTGGTAAATATCCGCCATGAGGTCGACGAACATCGAATACGCCTCCTGCTTGTACTCGACGAGCGGATCCTTCTGCCCCCAGGAGCGATATCCGATCGCGTTCCGCAGCTGGTCGAGGTCGTGGAGGTGGTCCTTCCACTTTTCGTCGAGGACGCTGAGCATCACGAAGCGCAGGAAATCGTCGCCAACAGCGACCACGCTCGCAATCTTGTCGTCGAATGCCCGGCGCCCCGCAGCCTGCACCGCCTCGACCGCCCCCGCCTTGTCGCCCGGCGCCCTGTCAGGCTCCGCGAACTCGGGAACGACGAGCATGTAGTGCATCAGGAGATCCTGATTCAGCAGTTCGACGTCCCACACACCGTCGTCGCCCGCCAATCCGACTGCGTCTTCCACTCGCTTGCGGAGCGCCTTCTCGAACATCGCCAGCGCCTCGCCCTTCATCTCCTCGCCGCCCTCCAGCGCGAACGAGCGAAGCGAATAAATCACTTCGCGCTGCTGGTTCATCACATCGTCGTACTCGAGCAGCCGCTTCCGGCTCTGGAAATTCTGGAGTTCGACTCGCTTCTGCGCCTGCTCGATCGAGCGCGTGATCAACGGATGTGTCAGGACATCGCCATCCTGAGCTCCCATCCGGTCCATCAGTCGCGCGATGCGCTCGGACCCGAACAGCCGCATCAGGTCGTCCTCGAGCGAGAGGAAGAATTGCGACGCCCCGGGATCTCCCTGCCGGCCGGCGCGCCCACGCAGCTGTCGGTCGATGCGGCGCGATTCATGGCGCTCCGACCCGATGATGTGCAGCCCGCCCATCTCCTCGATCTCGACTTCCTTCCCTTCGGCGTCCTTCACGACTGACGGCGCCGACGCGCGCACGCCTTCCCCGAGTTTGATGTCCGTCCCGCGGCCCGCCATGTTCGTCGCGATCGTGATCCCGCCCTTCTGTCCGGCCTCGGCGACGATCTCGGCCTCGCGCTGGTGATACTTCGCGTTGAGAACGTTAGGCTTGAGACCCTCGCGCTTGAACAGCCGGTCGAGCGTTTCCGAGACTTCGACACTCACCGTTCCGATCAGCACCGGATAACCAAGCCCGTTCAGCCTCTTTGCTTCGTCAATGATCGCGTTGTACTTCTCGCGCCGCGTCTTGAACACGAGGTCGTGCCGGTCGTCGCGGATGATCGGCTTGTTCGTCGGGACGACCGCGACATCGAGGCCGTAGATCTGGAAGAACTCCGACTCTTCCGTCTCCGCCGTGCCGGTCATCCCGGCGAGCTTGTCGTACATCCGGAAGTAGTTCTGGATCGTGACCGTGGCGAGCGTCTGCGTCTCGCCCTTCACCTGCACGCCTTCCTTCGCCTCAACCGCCTGGTGCAGTCCTTCCGACCAACGGCGACCAGGCATCGTCCGACCCGTGAACTCGTCGACGATCAAGACCTGGCCTTCCTGCACGACGTAGTTCACATCCTTCTCGTACAGCGCATGCGCGCGCAGCAGCTGGTGCACGATGTTGAGCGTCTCACTCTTCGTCGCATACTCCAACTCGATCTCGCGCTTCCGCTGCAGCCGCTCGGCCGCGGCAAGCGTCGTGTCGCGTTCGAGCTTGTGCACCGCATCCGAGATGTCCGGCAGGATGAACGCCTCCGGATCGTCAGGCGACATGAAGTCGGCGCCGCGATCGGTCAGGTGCACGCTGTGTCCGCGCTCGTCGAGCACGAACAGCATGTCTTCCTCGAGATCACCGAACTCCTGCTTGCTCGCCGACATCTTGCGGTCGGCAATGTGATCCAATTCCATCTTCTGGATCAACGACTTGACGCCGGTCTCCTGCATGACCTTGAGGAGGCGCTTGTTCCGCGGCGCACCAAGTCGGGCCTGGTAGAACGCCATCGCGGCCGCCGATTGGTCGCCCTTCTCGAGCGCGCGTTCCCCCTCGGCCACCAGATTGTTGACGAGCTCCGTCTGCTTCCGGACGAGCCGCGACACCGCCGCGTTGTGCTCCCGATACTGAATGTCGCTCTCACCGCCCACCGGCCCCGAGATGATCAGCGGCGTTCGCGCCTCGTCGATCAGCACCGAATCCACTTCATCGACGATCGCGTAACTGTGCCCGCGCTGCACCCGCTGATCGAGTGACGGCACCATGTTGTCGCGCAGGTAATCGAAGCCGAACTCGTTGTTCGTTCCGTACGTGATGTCGCTGCCGTACGCCGCGCGGCGCTCCGGCGTCCCCGGTTCGGTGTCGTCGAGGCAGGCGACCGTCAGGCCGACGTAGCGGTAGAGGTGCCCCATCCACTGCGAGTCGCGCCGGGCCAGGTATGAGTTGACCGTGACGAGGTGCGCGCCCTTTCCCGGCAGCGCGTTCAGGTACAGTGGCAGCGTCGCGACGAGCGTCTTGCCCTCTCCAGTCGCCATCTCGGCGATCTTCCCGAGGTGCAGCTGGATTCCACCCATGAGCTGGACGTCGTAAGGCACCATGTCCCACAGCTGCTCGTGCCCCGTCACGCTGGCGTTCGTGCCGAGGAGCCGGCGAGCGGCCTCGCGGACGGTCGCAAAGGCCTCTGGCAGGATTTCGTCGAGCACTTCAGCCGTTGTCGCGCGCAGCTCGCCTTCGAGTCCGCTGCGTCCATCCGCGCCGGAGAGCTCGTTGTCGATGCGCTCGCGTTCCGCGGGCTCGGCAGCGATGCGCTTCGCTTCCCGACGTGCGGCAATCTGCGCTTCGATCTCGGCGGTGCGCTCGCGAATGATCGCGCGAAGCTTGTCCGTCTGTGCCCGAAGTTCTCCCTCGGACACAGTCTGCAGCCGCGCGTAGTGCTCGTTGATCTCATCGACAATCGGCTGGATGCGCTTTCGCTCGCGCTCGTGACGCGTACCCATGACCGATGTGATCAGCCGCTTTAACATTTCTCTCCTTTATCGATACAGTCCGTGCGCCGCAACATACGCGGCGACCGACTCAGGCACGAAGCCGCGCAACGAGCGACCGGCTGCAACGCGTGCACGAATTTCCGTCGACGATATGTCGATCCTCCGCGACGCGACCGTAACAGCGCCCGCGGGAATCGGAGGTTGGTGGATTCCGTCGTCGCGCGTCATCACGGCCAGCGTTGCCAGCGCGCGTACGCGCTCCGGCTCACGCCACTGGTCGAAGGTTCGGAGCACGTCAGCGCCGATCAGGAAGAATCGTTCGGCCGACGGGTACCGCTCGGCGAACACGTCGAGCGTTTCGACACTGAAAGATAACCCAGCCCGCTCGATTTCCATCGCATCGACATCGAAGCGCGCGTCCCCGGCAACCAGTAGCCGGGTCATCGCCAGTCGATCCTCCGCCGGCGCACCCATCGACGACAACTTCAGCGGTTGAACCGCCGCCGGAACAAGCACGATGCGGTCGAGCGTCAGGCGCTCGACCGCGTCCACCGCCGCGAGCAGGTGCCCAAAGTGCGGCGGATCGAATGTTCCCCCCAGGATTCCGAGGCGCACGCCCTCAGGGCGTTGGCGGAGTCGGTGCCGTACTGGCAACGGGGGCGTTGCCGCAACGGGCGCGCACCTCGCCGTCAGCGGGATAACGCTCGCGAAGTGCAGTGCACGTGTCGTCGCGGTCAGCGCGATATGCTATGGCGTCGTACGACTGAACGAGGCGCAGCTGCGCCTTCCTCGCGTAATCTGTCGCCGGATATTTCTTCACCAGATCCTTGAAGTACAGAATCGCCGAGTCGTACGCCTTGCGGCGGAAATAGTGAATCGCCGTATCGTAGTCCTTGCGCGCGAAGTCTGACTCGAGATCAGAGACGTTCTTCTGAGCTTCGGCGCGCTTGTCAGAATTCGGATAGAGCGCGAGGAGCGTGTTGAAGGTGCTCAGTGCGGACTCGCCGTAGGTCGCGTCGAGCGAGCTCTTTCGCCACAGCTTGCGATACGACTTGCCGGCGAGGAGCAGCGCGTCATCGGCAAGGGTGTCGTCCGGAAACGCCTCCATTAACCGGCTGTAGCTCTGGGCCGCAAGGATGTGCTCACCCTTCCGCTCGTGCGCGAGGCCCAGCCAGTAGTGCGACCGCGAGAGCAGCGTGTCTCTCGCCGGCAGGTCGAGCGTCAACTTCTCGAAACCGGCGATCGCGTCATCAAGCTTGCCGTGATCCAGTCGCTGCTTTGACGCGGTGTAAAGCGCTTCGCTGGAAGTATAGGTCTTCGGGCTCCACGCCTTGGAGCTGCAAGCGGCGGCCGAGAGTACGGCAAGGAGAAGGACTGCTGTTCGGGTCACAGGTGGCATGACTGGATTGCTACCCGGAAGCCGGGTGGCGGTTCGATCTCGGGGGAGAAATGTCTAGCGTGCGGCGTCGCGTCGGCGAGCCAGCATCGAGCGGTAGATCTCGATGCGCGGTTCTTCCGGGTGACGTGCCGCCGCCGCGGTCCAGACTTGGTCCGCGCTTGCCAAGTCCCCCTGAAGATAAGCGGTCAACCCGCGGAGAAGCATGGCATCGAGCCATTCCGGCCGTATCCGAAGAACCTCGTCCAGCTGTTCGCCCGCCTCACGGTGGCGACCGCGCTCGGTGAGCGCTCGGGCCAGCGCGAGCCGGACGTCCGCGTAGCCCGGTCGGAGCTGCAGGGCGCGCTCGTATTGCGCCACTGCGTCATCGAGTGCACCCGCCGCGCGGTAATCGCCCGCGAGCGCGGCGTGTGCATTCGCCAACCGGTTCGCGACCATCACTGGAAATCCCGTCTCGTCGGGCTTTCCCAGATGCTCGGCCGTCTCGAACGCGACCCGTGCTTCCGCGAGCCGACCCATGTCATTGAGGAGCACGGCGCGATTCAGGTGCGCCTCGACATAACGTGCGTTCAGTGCCAGTGCGGCATCGAACGCCGTTATGGCTTCGTCCTGGCGGCCGACCAGCGCGAGCGACAGGCCGAGCATGTTCTGGGCGTCGGCATACGCCATTCCCTCGACAACCGCCTCACGCAACAGGAGCACCGCCCCATGATAGTCGCGGACAGCGAAGCGTTCCCTGGCTCGCGCAACCAGGTCGGGCGCGCTATCCAACGAGCCTCTGCGCGCGCGCTTTCATTCTCGGCGACCCGATGAGCGGACGGAAGTACTCGATCGTGCGCGTCAGGCCTTCGCGCAGCTGGATCTCCGGTTCCCAACCGAGCTGCGTCCGTGCCTTCGTGATGTCCGGCTGGCGCTGTTTCGGGTCGTCTGCAGGCAGCGGCCGGGTAACGACTTCCGACCTGCTCCCGGTGAGCTCGATGACGAGATCCGCCAGTTCCCGCATCGTGAACTCGTTCGGATTGCCGATGTTCGTCGGCTGCGCATCGCCGCGCATGAACAGCCGATACAGCCCGTCGATCTCGTCGTCGACGTAGCAGAAGCTGCGTGTCTGGCAGCCGTCCCCGTAGAGCGTGATCGGTTCTCCTGTGAGCGCCTGTACCACGAAGTTCGTGACTACGCGGCCGTCGTGCGGTTGCATGCGCGGACCGTAGGTGTTGAAGATCCGCACGATTCGCGTGTCGAGCTTGTGCTCGCGATGATACGACATCGTGACGGCTTCCGCGAATCGCTTCGACTCGTCGTAACAGCTGCGCGGGCCGATCGGATTGACGTTTCCCCAATAGCCCTCGGGCTGCGGATGCACCGCCGGGTCGCCGTACACCTCGGACGTCGACGCGAGGAAGAAGCGCGCCTTGTTCGCCCTGGCGATGCCTAATGTGTTGAGCGTCCCGATCGACCCGACCTTCAGCGTCTCGATCGGGAAGTTCAGGTATTCGACCGGGCTGGCGAGCGACGCGAGGTGGAGGACGCCGTCGAACTTCCCGGGCACGTACGTGAATGTCGAGATGTCATGGCGGATCAGCTCGAACTTCGGATTGCCAACCAGGTGCGCGAGGTTATCCGGGTGCCCGGTGATGAAGTTGTCGAGCCCGACGACCTCATGGCCTTCCGCGATGAACCGGTCCGTCAGGTGTGACCCCAAGAAGCCAGCGGCACCGGTGATCAGGACCCTCATTCCCGTCCCCGCCCAATCGACAGGTAGGTGAAGCCTAACGCGCGCATCTTCTGCGGGTCGTAGAGGTTTCGCCCATCGACGACAACCGGCTGCTTCAGCGTACTCTTGATCTTCGCGAAGTCTGGATGCCGGTACTCGTTCCAGTCGGTCACGACGACGAGAGCGTCGGCGCCCTCGAGAGCGCCGTAATTGCTCTCGGCGTACTCGATCGCGTCGCCGATCTTTCGCTGCGTCTCGTGCATCGCGGCTGGATCATGCGCGACGACCTTTGCCCCCGCCTTGTTCAACGATTCGATCAGCGTCAATGCCGGAGCCTCGCGCATGTCATCGGTCTGCGGCTTGAAGGCAAGCCCCCAGAGGGCGATCCGCTTTCCCTTCACCGATCCGCCAACCGCCTTCTCCACCTTTTCGAACAACCGGTGCTTCTGCCGCTCGTTCGCATTCTCGACCGCTTCGAGCACGGCGAGTGCGGCTCCCTGCTCCTTCGCCGTGCGCACCAGTGCCTTCACATCCTTCGGGAAACACGAGCCACCGTAGCCTGGGCCCGGAAAGAGGAACGACGGTCCGATCCGGGCGTCGCTCCCGATACCGCGCCGAACGAGATCGACGTTTGCCCCAACCTTCTCACACAAGTTGGCAATCTCGTACATGAAGGAGATTCGCGTCGCCAGCATCGCATTCGCGGCGTACTTCGTCATCTCCGCCGACGGGATATCCATGAAGATGATCGGCTTGCCCGTGCGAACGAACGGCGCGTAGAGCTCGGCCATCGTCGATCGGGCAAAGTCGCTGTCGACGCCGAGCACGACGCGATCCGGCTTCATGAAGTCGTCGACAGCGGCGCCCTCCTTGAGGAACTCGGGATTGCTGCACATGTGGAAGGGGCGCTTCGCGTTCTTCGAGACCGCGGCGGCGACTTTGCCCGCCGTCCCGACCGGCACCGTCGACTTGGTGACCACGACAACTTCGCGCTTCGCGTGTTTGCCGATTTCGTCGGCGACGGCGAGCACGTGGCGGAGGTCCGCCGACCCGTCCTCGTCGGGCGGCGTCCCGACCGCGATGAAGATGACGTCAGCCGTCTCGATCGCCCCGCCAACGTCGGTGGTGAAGGTGATGCGTCCCTGCGCCTGATTGCGCTCGACATACGTGTCGAGCCCCGGCTCGTAGATCGGCAGGATGTTCTGCTTCAACCCGTCGATCTTTTTCTTGTCGAGATCCGCGCAAATGACGGCGTTGCCAGTCTCGGCGAGGCACGCGCCGACGACCAAGCCAACGTAGCCGGTGCCAACCACTGTAATGTTCACAAGAGCTCCAAACGCGTTTCAGGGATGAGCCTAGAAAATTTATCGGGCCGGGGGGCTCACGGCAACGTGCGATTCACCGCGTGCCAGCGTTCGAGAAGTCTGGGTCCTGCACCCACTCGTCTCTAAGAGCGTTTATCGCGGCCTTGGCGCACAGGCTTCGCCAGGTAAGCACGGATGCACGAAGCGGGGTGTAGCTCACGCTTAACCCCCCGCGGCAACGAACACGGGCCGCGTTAGAAGCGCTGCGTCGCGTCGATGGTGAACACAACGCGGCGGTTCGACAGCGCGCCCACGTCGTTCTTTCTGGCCCCCGGCTCGACCTGCCGAACCTTTTGTTCTCCGTACCCTACCGTCTTGAATTGACGCGCCGG